>NZ_JBJXFV010000021.1:0-85209 GCF_046154365.1 Prosthecobacter sp. | reverse complement strand
GCCAGTTCTTCTCTGCGACCGTCCATCCTCTGCGGTTACCTGGTTTTAACCGCAGAGGATGGACGGTCGCAGAGGGATCATTGGTTTTCCCATCGTTAGATAAGAATGCGGTCAAAGATGGGGCCGGAGTCAGGATGTCTGAGGCTGGGTGTGGCGACAGCCCGCCCGGCTGTTTGGGGGCGCGGCGCTCCAAGAGACGAGCGGGCTGTCGCCACACTCATCCTACGTTTCGGCGCCCAAGCATTTTCACCACATTCATTTCCCCTCTTGCCTTCTGATGTCCGACTTCCTAACCTCGCGCCCACTATGAGCGAAAAATCACCTGTGAACTGGGCACAACTGGAGGCGAAGCCGGAATTCCGTGCGCTGCTGGCGCGCAAGTCGCGTTTCATCATCACCGCCACGATCTTCTTCGTGATCTATTACTTCGCGCTGCCAGTGCTGGTGGGATATTTCCCGGAGCTGATGAAGAAGGAAGTCCTCGGCAGGCTGAACTGGGCCTACCTCTTCGCTTTGTCGCAATTCTTCATGGCCTGGGCCATGGCTTTCATCTACACCCGCAAGGCCGCTCAATGGGACCGGGAGGCGGCAGAAGTGATCAAAGATGAAGGATGAAATCTAAAAGATAAAACCATGACGGACCTGCCTGATCGCACCAAGCGTTTTGCGTCACGGATCATCAATATGTACCTTGCGCTGCCAAAAAATGACCTGACGAAAGTGTTCGGACCGCAAGTTCTGCGATCAGCCACTTCCGTCGCCGCCCAGACGCGCGAGGGCAAAAGGCCCAAGTCGCCCAAGGATTTCATCAGCAAGGTCGAGGGCGCGATCCAGGAACTCGAAGAAACCACGCTCTGGCTGGAACTCATCGTCGATCACAAACTGTTAAAGCCCGCCAAATTGGAAGCCTTGTTTCAAGAAGCCAACGAACTCAACGCCATCATGACCACGATGGTCATCAACGCCAAGCGCAAGCAGTAGTCCTTTCATCTTTAATCCTTCATCTTTTATCTTTCCCTTATGACTATCGCAGTATGGATGTTTCTCGCCTTCGTCGTCGCGACGCTCGGCATCACTGTTTGGGCCGCCAAAAAGAACACGGGAGCCAGCGCCTACTTCGCTGCGGGCCGCAGCATCACCGGCTGGCAGAACGGACTCGCCGTGGCGGGTGATTACATGAGCGCCGCATCATTCCTCGGCATCTCGGGGATGATCGCCTTCTTTGGTTACGATGGGTTCATGTACTCCGTCGGCTGGCTCGTCGCGTACCTGACGGTGCTCATCGTCGTCGCCGAGCCGCTGCGCAACGCGGGCAAATACACCATGGCGGATCTGCTGGCCTACCGCCTCACGCCGCGTCCGGTGCGGGCGATGGCCTCGCTGAGCACGATCACCGTTTCCACCCTCTACATGGTCGCGCAGATGATCGGCGCGGGCACTTTGGTGAAGCTGCTGCTCAAAGACCTGCCGTGGATCAGCACTGAGTGGGCCATCATCGGTGTCGGCGTGCTGATGGTCGTCTATGTCGTCTTCGGCGGCATGCTGGCGACGACGTGGGTGCAGATCATCAAAGCGATCCTGCTCATGACCGGCACGATTTTCCTGAGCATCCTGGTGATGAAACACTTCGGCTACAGCTTCACCAAATTTTTCGATGCCATCGCCCACCTCACCTACACCGACAAAAGCGGCGTCGAAGTGACCAAGAACTTCCTGGAACCCGGCATGAAATTCGGCGCCGATGTCACCAAAGGCTGGGGACCGCTCGATCTCATCTCGCTGGGCCTCGCACTCGTCTTTGGCACCGCTGGACTGCCGCACATCCTCGTGCGCTTTTACACCGTGCCTGACGCCAAGACTGCGCGTGTGTCTGTCGTGTGGGCGATGGTCATCATCGGCACGTTTTACATCCTCACCACCTTCCTCGGCTTCGGCGCGGCGACCATTTTGAAGCCGCACAACATCGTCACCGACAACATGGCCGCCCCGCAGCTCGCCGAATTCCTCGGCGGGCCGATTTTCTTCGCCTTCATCAGCGCCGTGGCCTTTGCGACCATTCTCGCCGTCGTTGCGGGCCTCACCATCAGCGCCAGCGCCTCCTTCGCGCACGACTTCTACTCCAACGTGCTCCATCACGGGAAAGAGAACCGCCCAGGCATGGAAGTCCGCGTCGCCCGCATCACCGCCTTCGTCGTCGGTGCCATCTCGATCTTCCTCGCGATCAAACTGCAAAACGTCAACGTTGCCTTCCTCGTCGGCCTCGCGTTTGCCGTCGCCGCGAGCGCGAACCTGCCTGTCATCGTGTTGAGTATCTTCTGGAAGAAATTCAGCACTACCGGAGCCGTGCTCGGTCTCGCTGTCGGCCTCGTGAGCAGCATCGTGCTGATCATCCTCAGCCCCAGTATCATGGGCATCGACGGTCCTGAGATTGTCGCCGCCAAGCGCCACCTCATTCAGGCCAACGCCATCTTCCCGCTCACCAATCCCGGCATCTTGAGCATTCCCCTCGGCTTCCTCGCCGCCATCATCGGTTCCTTGATGAAACGCGAACCCGAAGCCGAAGCCATGTTCGCCGAACTCAAAGTCCGCGCCCACACCGGTCTCGGCTCCGAGAAGGCGACGGCTCATTGATGAAGTAGATTCGATTGGGAATCGAATCTCAGGGACGTTCGGCTTCGATTGCCAATCGAAGCTACGCCACTGTGCAGCACGGACAAGGCTGCACGAAATGCCCCGGCGAGACTTCTTTGAGCGTGAGGTCCATGCTGACGCTGTCCTGCCACTTCGGATGCTTCATGCGGTGGCCGAAGGCGCAGCCTGCGGGCGGATTGATCGGGCTGGGCACATCGCCACGCAGGAGCTGGCGCTCGCGGCGCTTCGTGGGATCAGCGATGGGGATCGCATCGAGCAGCGCTTTGGTGTAGGCGTGGCGCGGATGGCGATACAGCTCCGCAGCAGGGGCAAGTTCGACGATTTTGCCGAGATACATCACCGCCACGCGGTCGCTCATGTGCTGCACGACGCTGAGGTCATGCGCGATGAAGAGGTAGGCGAGGCCAAAGTCACGCTGCAGCTCCAGCAGGAGGTTCAAGACCTGTGCCTGCACGGAAACGTCGAGTGCGGACACCGGTTCGTCGCAGACGATGAGTTTGGGCTTCAAGGCGAGTGCCCGGGCGATGCCGATGCGCTGGCGCTGGCCGCCGCTGAACTCGAAGGAGTAGCGATGCAGCGCATCCACCGGCAAGCCGACGCGTTTGAGCAGTTCGGCGGCCCATTCGCCGCGTTCGGCACGCGTGCCCAGCTTTTGGATGATGAATGGCTCCTCCAAAATCTGTCCGATGGTATGGCGTGGATTCAGCGACTCGGCGGGATCTTGGAAAACCATCTGCATTTCACGGCGGAGCGTGCGCAACTGGCTCTGTGACTGCGTGGAGATGTCATGACCGTTGAAGTTTACACTGCCGCCGGTCGGTTTGAGCAATCGCACGACCGATTTGGCCACCGTGCTTTTGCCGCAACCGCTTTCGCCGACGAGGCCGAGCGTTTCACCCGGCTTCAAATCAAAGCTCACGCCATCCACCGCCTTGCAGGTGGCCTTGGTCGTGTAAAACACGCCGCCACGCACCGGGAAGTGCATCTTGAGGTTCTGGACGGAGAGGAGGCTCATGGTGCTTTCAAATCATCAAGGCTCGTTTCAAACCAGCTGTGGCGCTCATCACATGGACGTCGATGGGGACGACGATGTCCGGCTCGGTGAGAACAAAATTGTCCTCGTGGCAGTCCAGCACGGCCAGGTTGTCCTCCGCACGGTAAAAGTCGTGCGGGCCTGCGGTGCGCATAAAGCCCAGGGCCTCCATATGGCGCTGGATCGCTTCTCGTTCTGGTCGTTCCCCAGCGATCCAGCGCTGGGATATGATGACGGAGATGCCGTCGGCCGTTTCGATGACCCCCTCGAAGCGAACGTGATCACCGAGCACTTCATTGTATTTCTGCCAGCGTTCCAGATACTCCGAGGGCAGGGCGGCATCAAACCGACCTTCTGGAAACGTGTTTCCACATCTGCCGGGTAGGGTGACTTTCCAGGCGCGCCAGCTTGGCTCGTGATAATAAACCGTGTGCTCGGAGCCTGTGTCCTGCGGCGTGCCCAATGCCTCCAACTTCGCCGTGGTGATTAAACAGCCTTTCCCGCGTGCATACTCGGCGAGGATCCGGAGCTGCCGCTCGCGTTCTGCGCGGCGTGCCTCGCTGCCTTGTGGCGGTCCATCTGGGACCGGACTTGCGCGGAGGAAAGCATGGGCTGCTTGGAGCGAATCTTGAGCAAGTCGTTGGAGGTCAGTTTCATCGGCGGCGCTGGTGGTTTTGTGAAGAGTATTTGTATCCGCTGGTTTGGCAAGAGTGTCGGCAAAGCACACGCAGGCTTCGACGCCGTGACCACTGCCGCATTCCTTCCAAGGCTGGCGTTGGGTCAAAACATCAGCGCTGTGCTGGTTCGGGCAGCGGGAGGCGAAGCGGCAGCCGGCGGGCATGTCGCGGAGGCTGGGGACCATGCCGGGGATGACGGGGAGATCGGTCTTCGGCGGGTGATCGAGCTTCGGCAGGCAGTGGATGAGGCCCTGGGTGTAAGGGTGCAGCGGTTTGGCAAAAATTTCATGCACAGGGCCGCGTTCGACGATGCGGCCGGCGTACATGACGGCCACGTCGTCGCACACTTCGGCGATGACGCCGAGGTCGTGTGTGATGAGAATGACGGCCATGCCGGTTTCGCGCTGGAGACGTTTCAGCAGGTCGAGAATCTGCGCCTGCACGGTCACATCGAGCGCGGTGGTCGGTTCGTCGGCGATGAGCACTTTCGGATGGCAGGACAGCGCCATGGCGATCATCACGCGCTGGCGCATGCCGCCGCTGAGCTGATGCGGATACTCGTTCACGCGTTGATCGGGCGCGGGAATGCCGACCCATTCCATGAGTTCGACGGCCCGTTTGAGCGCTTTGTCGGGAGACATCGGTTCGTGAAGCTGGATCGCCTCGATGATTTGCTTGCCGACACGTTGCACGGGATTGAGCGCGGTCATCGGCTCCTGGAAAATCATGGCGATGTCGTTGCCGCGAATCTTCCGCATGTCTTCAATCGGCAGTTTCGTCAAATCGCGACCCTCAAGCAGCACTTCGCCGCCGAGGATGCGTCCTGAGGGCTGCGGCAGCAGGCGCATGAGGCTCATCGCGGTCACGCTTTTGCCGCAGCCGCTTTCACCGACGACACCGAGCGTCTGGCCGGTCTCCAGCGTGAAATCGACGTCGTCCACGGCGGTGAGCAGGCCGTTGTCGGTCTGGAAACCGACGCGCAGGTTGCGAACTTCGAGCAAAGGCGTCGCCATCACTTGGTTCCTCCTGATTTGAGGTTGTGATCGAAGACCTGGTCGGTCTCGGGGAAAGTTTTGCCGCTGCGAATCGCAGCTTCGGTTTCGCGTTTCACATCTTCGTCGATCCAATGCAGGTGATTCGACATCGGCATCTCGCTCACGGCCACGTTGAAGGTCTTCTCCGGCCACTTCACCCAGCGCCAGTAGGCCACGCGGAAGTAGTTCTGCTCGTAGCCGGGAATCCAGGCCGCTTCGTCATGAATGATCTGATCCGCACCCCACGAGGCGACGCGAATGGCTTCGATGCTCGTCGCGTGGCGTTCGTCCTCGCAGAATTTGTCCATGCGCGGATCGGCGAAGCTGGTGAGGTTGTTCGTGTTCGGCTTTGGCGTCTTGCCATCTTCCATGAAGGCATCTTTGGAATGCCAGGCCTGGTAGTGGTCCGGGATCGGCGGCGTGACGCTGAAGGCCACGGACGCGGCCTGATGTTTCTTCTGCGTGGCCTTTTGGAAGTAGGAGGTGCTTTCGAGGCCTTCGAGCTTGTATTCGAGGCCGGCTTTGATCGCCTCTTCCTTGAGACGCTGCATGACCTTCTGCACGATTTCCGTCTTGCGATGCAGGATCGTCACGGTGAGGCGCTGGCCCTTGTCGTTCACCAGCACGCCGTCGTTGCCGAGCTTGGTGTAGCCGGCTTTGGCGAAATGCTCGCGGGCGAGTTGCACATCGAAGGGCCGTGCTTTCAGCGGCGGGTCGCCGATGAGCGGGAAGCCTTCGCTGAAGGAGTTCAGGCGCTGGAAATCGCCGCGCAGGTCGAAGTCGATGACCTTTTGGTAGTTCGTGGCGTAGCTGAGGCCGAGGCGCACATCTTTGTTGTTCAGCGGCGGCACCGCGCAGTTCAGCCACAGGCCGGCGTGGGAGCCGGGCCAGATGTTGTAGAACTTGGTTTTGTGGATGTAGCCCTTGTGAACCTCCGGGATCTCCAGCTTTTCATACCAGTATTCGGGGATGCCCATCATGAGCTGCTCCACATCGAGTTCACCCTGCCGGAACAGCTCCAGCACCTTGTCTTGGAGACGGATCACGCGATACACGATGCGATCCACGTTGAAGCGGTGCTGGTAGAATTTCTTGTCGCGTGCCCACCAGTTTTTCACGCGGGAAAGCGTGACGCTGCGGCCAAACTGGATGTCTTCCTCGTGAATCACATACGGCCCGGCACTGGGACGGCAGCGCCATTGATAGCGCTGCTCAAAGTCCGGGCCGAACTCGCGGTAGAAGTGCCGCGACATCGGTGTGGCGCTCACAAAATAAGGCGCGAGCGGTTTCGGCTCTGTGAGCGAGATGGACAGCGTGCGGGCGTCGTAGCGGGTGATGTTGGCGTAGTTGGAGCCGTACCACTCGTTGCCGAAGGGGTTCTTCGGATACTCGCTGAGCTGCATGTAGAAGTGGTTGAAGAAATCATCCGCCTCGACCGGTGTGCCGTCGGAGAAGGTGGCATCCGGGTCGATGCGGAAGTAAACCGTGCGGTTGTCCGGTGCCACGGCCCACTGCTTGGCCACGCATGGGATCACGCGGCCTGTTTCTGGGTGCAGATTGATCAGCGACATCTCGACATCGTCGTATTGGTAGCTGCGGAAGGAACTGTTGCTGTTCTCACCGAGCACACGCAGCGTCGGCGGGAAGGATGGGACGTAATCGCGCAACGTGCCGCCCTTCTTCGCGTTCGCATCGCCGATCTCCGGCTCGTCCATGCCGTCTTCCCACTGCAAATCGGCTGGCACGTCCTCCGGCTTCGCAAAGGTGAAGTACTCGGGCTTTTTCAGCCGCTCGCGCGCCATGGCGAGCTGAGCCTCCAGCTCGGTTTTTTTGGTCGCGTCGGCTTCTTTGGCGATTTGAGCCGGGAGATCCTTCTCCTGGCTCTGCAAACCGGCGAGCACCTTCTTGTTGTAGAAGCTCCAAAATGCGTCGCGCTCCTTGGTGCCGTCGTAAGGCGGGAAATCGGCGGCGGAAAGACCGGCTACGCCCAATGCCGTCACGAGTAACATCGAGAACCACCGGAGGACGCCATGAACTCGATATTTCATTCACCGGCCTCCTTTAACAACTGTTCGATAAAGCTGCGGCTCGCTCGGAATCCATGTTGGAGAAGAGACTCAAACACCGGACGAAGCGGCTCTTTCAGCACACCTGACTTGCGGGCATTTAGCAACACGCCGAGCAGACCAATGCGGGCGATGCCGAGTTTCTCGGCCAAGTCACGGGCATCCAGTTCATCGACGAGGAGCAGATCCGCTTTGAGTTCCTCGTAGAGGGCGATGGCCTCCGCCTCGCCCGCGTCCACCTCCTCAAGTAGCTCTTTGGCTCTCTCAGAGTGATTGAGCGTCCGCACGGTGAGCCAGGCGGCATCTAACAAACGCTGAATGGCGGGCAGAGTGGCTGCGCCTTGCGCTAGCTCCGCTGCTACGGCCGGAGGCACAACGACCTCATGATAGAGTTCACGAAGCAGTCCTTCACGCCCGATCAGCGCCAGATAGCAAAGACAGGATGTGTCAGAAATAACAATCACAGCAGGCCGAGAGAGCGGAGGGTTTTGATATCACTTTCCAATTCCTCCACAGTAAACTCGCGCAGAGGCAGTCCGCGCTCTGTTCGCCACTGCTCAAACTCAAAAAAATGAACACCCGCCATGCGCCGGGCCTGCCCGGCAGTCAGCCTTCCCTGTGCAAAAAGGGTTAGGGCGAGTTCCTTGAGCGCTGACTTCTCATCGAGTCCGGCCTGCTCGGCAATGGGATCTGGTATGACGATGTTCATGGCGTCAGTTTAATGCTGGTTCATTGGTACGTCGTGAACTTCTTCGGATCAAAGGCCTCCCGCAGCGCCTCGCCGACGAAGGTGACGAGGAGGAGGATGAAAACCATCGCGGCGAACATCGAGGTGGAGATCCACAGCGCGGAGAGATGGTTCACGCCGTCGTCAAACAGCCAGCCCCATTGCGGATACGTCTCCGGCAGGCCAAAGCCGAGGAAGGCCAGCGCGGTGAGCGATGAAATGATGCCGGCGACGCTGAAGGGCACCTGCGTGACCACAGTGGCGAGCATGTTCGGCAGCAGGTAGCGTGTGAGGATGCGCCAAGTGCTGGCGCCTTGCAGGCGGGCGGCGGAGATGTAGTCGCGCTCCTTCTCCTTGTAGGCCAGCGCGCGCAGCGAGTAGGTGAGGCTCGTCCACGAGAACAGGCAGATCACGGCCAGCAGGATGACGAGATTCATCTCCGCCACGGTGATGATGCTCACCACGATCATCACGATGTAGAGGAAGGGCAGTTCCTCGATGATTTCGATGATGCGCTGAAAGGTGATGTCGAACACGCCACCGAGGAAGCCCATGAGCGAGCCGATGATCATGCCGACGCCGTAGGTGAAGGCCAAATAGAGCACGATGGCCTTCAGATTGACCTGCCAGCCGCCATAAATCTGCGCCAGCACATCCCAGCCCTTGCTGTCGGTGCCCAGGTAGTGCCGTGCCTTCCACAGCGGCGGGATCGGCGGATAAATCGTCACCTCATACGGCGTGACGGCCACCTTCTCGAACTCCGCCTGCGGCATCTCGCCGGTCCATTTTTCGCGATCCTTCACACCCGCCTTGTAGAAGGCCGAAAAAGCCAGCGCACCGTTTTTCGCGTAGCCTTGTGACTCGCCATCCGGCACGCCTTTGCGGAAACGCGTGTCCGTGTGCTTCTGCGCTGGCAGGTCCACATACGAGGTGCGTGCGCGGCCCGAATACGGCTCCGCATCGCCGGGTTTGAACCATTTCCCGTCGCGCTGCTCCAGCGTGATGGATTGCAGCGTGTCCGAATCGAGCACTGGATCCCACGGCACGAGCGGCATGAGCACGAAACCGCGCTGCTCCTTGCTCAATTGCTGCTTCAGCTCGCGGTAGCTCACCTCCTGCTCGCCTTGGAGGCCGAATTCCTGCGCCTGGTAGCGCTTCGTGACGAAAGCCGGGAAAGTCGTCTTCCCATCACAGCGCACCATGAGCGCCCGTTTGCCCACGATGATTTGATCGAGCATCGCCAGTGCGATCAGGGCCAGCAGGATGCGGAACGACCACCAACCGCGCCCGATGCTGCGGAAGCGGCGGAAGCGCTGCAAGGTCACCGGCGTCCAGCGAATCTCACGCGGCAGGAACAGCAGCCCCAGCACGCCGCCAGCGATCAAGAGCACCGAACTCGTCCATCCAAACACGCGTCCGTTGGTGAAGAACCACGACACCGTCGGAATCAGCAGCCCGCACATCTCGCCGAGGATCGCGAGAGCGCCGAGGATGATCGCAGTGATGGAGAGTTTGCGGTTCAAGATTGGGTGTGGCGTTTTTTGAGCATCTGGCGGCAGAGATGGCGCAGATGGATGGTGAAGAGACGTTGGTCGATGGATTGGAAGTCTGGGTGATGTCGCACACGCTCATACAGCGCCGCCGTGGCTGCCCGCCAGCTTAACAATGCCTCCCTGGCCTCCACTGACTCAGGCTCGAGTGGAAACTCTGCGGCATCGAACAGCGGCACCAGCGCGGCTATTTCATCGCGGGAAACAATCCCTTCGGGGCTGGCATCGTCCGGCATACTTCCTCTTCTTCCGTGGCGTTGGTGTGGCGCTGGTCCGCCGCCAGCTTGTAGTCCAGCAGCAGATCATACAGCGCGCTGGTGCCGCAGTGCGGGAAGCGGTCCTTGAGCGCGCGCACGGCCGCCAGTGCCTGGTCACACAGCGCGCTTAGGCCGGCCCAAATGGCACAGACTTCCTCAATCGACTCAGCCCGGCGGGTGAGGCTGACGGCGATGCTCCAGGTGTTCATGATGACGCCCTCGACCATGCGCACTTGGCGGGCAAAGGCATGGCTTGAATCGTCGTCACCGCACTCGGCCGCCACCCGTGCCAGTCCTTCCACATGCGGCGTGTTGAGTTTGAGAATGTCAGGAAAATCGAGAGTGGTCATGGTGAATGCTCGCATGAGGGGTGATGTTATTCAAACCGTATCCTTGGATCGAGCCGGGCGGTGATCATGTCGGAGAGCACGTTGCCGAGCATGAGCAGCAGCCCGCCGACCGTGACGGTGCCCATGACGATGGGATAATCCTTCTCAAGCAAGGCGTTGAAGCCCATGAGGCCAAAGCCGTCGATGTCGAAGATGCGCTCGATCAGGAAGCTGCCCGCCACGAGCACCGTGAGCGCCTGGCCCATCGTGGCGGCGGCGGGGATGAAGGAATTTCGCAGCGCATGGCCGATGACGGCCTTTTTGAACTCCACGCCCTTCGCCACAGCGGTGCGCACATAATCGCTGGCGAGCTGGTCGAGCAGGTTGTTTTTCACCAGCATCGTCAATCCGGCGAAACTGCCCACCATGTAGCAGCACAGCGGCAGAAAGGCGTGATGGAACAGGTCGTAGATTTTGCCAAAGAAGCCGAGTTCGGCGAAATCCGCGCTCACAAAGCCCTCCAGCGGGAACCAGCGCAACCGCGCGGCAAACAACACCATCAGGAACACGCCGAGCACGAAGCCCGGAATCGCGTAACCGAAGAAAATGAGCACCGAGGTTGCCGTATCGACCGGTGTGCGATGCTTGATGGCCTTCAGCACTCCCAACGGCACGCACACCATATAGGTGAGGATGATCGACATCACGCCGTAGAACAGCGAGATCGGGAAACGGCGCTTCATCATCGTCCAAACCGGCTCGGAGTAGCGTGTGGAGTCGCCCAGGTTGCCTTGCAGCACTCCCGCAAACTTCGGCTGGTAGATCAGCGCCACATACGGCTGCGGTTTGTCGAGCTTCTGGCCAGGATTCGCCGTTTCCCACTCCTGCTTCTGTTTTTCCGGTGTGATGATGCGCGCCCGCCAGACGGAGGTGTCCACGTCCTTGAGCGGCACGATCTCGGCCTCATCCTTCGCGTTGCGTTTCACCGTCACCACATTCGCCGTGCCGGGCAGTTTGACCTCGGTTTCGGTCTTTCCTTCGGCAAAGTCAGAGCGGGAGCGATTCGTGTCCTTCGGCCAAGCACCCAGCCATGAGGCGTAGGCGATGAAATAGGGCTTATCGTGGCCGTACTGCTCCTGGAGCTTCAAAAGCTGCTGTGGAGTCAGCCCGCTTGACTGCTGACGGCTGCTGCCACTGCGCTGGCCATCGCTCTTCATGCGAGCCTCCAGCAGCGCCTGCTCCATCGGCCCGCCCGGCGTGAAGCGGATGATGAAAAACACCACCAGCGTCATGCCGACGAGTGTCGGCGGGATGAGCAGCAGGCGGCGTATTAAATAGGCGGTCATTCAGGTCGGTGAAGCGGGAATTCTCAGACAGTACGGCGGTGCGCACAAGGTTTTCGTGAGCGATTTGCGTCGGTTGACAGGATTGGTGTGAGGATGGATGGCTGCAGCACATGAACCGGCCACTCCTGAATCTCGCTGCGCGCATGGCGCAGCTATCCTTGGTGGTGGCAGGTCTGGTGGGATGCTCGGAGTCGTTTGTGGTGCGCAATGAGGCAGTTCCGGCGGACATTCAAAAGCAGCTTCACTTGCAGGCGCTCAAGCCGTCCGAAACGCAGTTGGTGAAAGGCGGCATGAAGGTCAACACGCGCAGCATTCCGCCGCCGGAAGGCGTCCTCAAAGTACCGATGTATTACGAAGGGGGTATCCCGTACATCAAAGTGGGCCTCAATGGGCACAAGCCGAAGAAGTTCATGCTCGACACCGGGGCGACGTTCAGTGTGTTCGATGCGGAGCAGGCGGTGGAGTTTGGGATGAAAACCGTGCCGCAGGTGCGCCCCACCATGGCGGGGGTGCTGGGGAAAGAGCCAGGCATGGCGGCGTTGATTCCCACGGTGCAGATTGGCTCCTGGCGGCTGGAGAACCTGCCCTGCATCATCCGCATGCAGCGCACGACGGCGGGAACGGGAATCTTAAAGGAGAACTTCGGCATTTCGGTGCTCGGCGTGCATCTGGCGGCGAATCACTGCAAGTACCTGACGCTCGATTTTCTCAAGGAGAAGGTCGAGTTCGGGTTTACCCGCAGTTTCCCAGGGCAAACCCGAAAACACATTCATAAGGCCAACTTGAGTATGGTGCATGGTGTGCCGACGACGCTGCTGAAGTATGGCAAGATTTCATGGGAAGCGGTGGTCGATTCGGGTTCGGTTTTCGGCGTTCAGCTTGATCAACAGGTCGCCCAAGTGCTCGGCTACAAGAATGGCGGCTGGTATGTGGGCGGGAATTACCTGATCACTGGCGTGGGTGGGGCGCAGTCGCCTAAGGACGCACGGGTGCGCGTGCTGGAGTTCATGGCGCTGGGATTGTTTGGCTCCCGCTACCCGTTTGCCGAGGTGGATGTGATGCCCGGGCCGTCGCGCCTCGGCACGTATCTGTTGGAGGACTACCGTGTGACGCTGGATTTCGAGCACAAGGTGCTCTGGGTCGAGTGGGGCTGAAAAGAGGAGGCAGCAAACCCGGACGCAAAGGCGATTTTTTGCGACGGCATCGCAACAGCACAAGCTTTGCATACAAAAGTTCAAAAAAATCAAGATGACGGTTGCAAACTTGCTGCCATCTCCCTATTCTGGGCTTCCTTGTGAAATTTTTCACAAGCTCATCTGACGACATTTTCTATGGGTAACTTTTTTCCGCGTTGGAGCAACTGGCTGCCGCTCAAGGTAGCCATTGCCGTCGTGTTCATTGCCTTCGGCGTGAGTGTCGGCATCGCCTACTACTTCACTCCGAAATACACCCGCGTAGGCTACGAGCCGACGCAGCCGGTGCCGTTTTCGCACAAGATTCATGCCGGTCAGCTCGGCCTCGACTGCCGTTACTGCCACAGCTTCGGCGAAGTCTCCAGTCACTCGAACGTCCCAACGAATCAGACCTGCTTCAACTGCCACGGCCCAGGCAAAGGCAACATCCGTAGCAATTCTCCCAAGCTGGAGATGGTCATCAAGGCCAACGAAACCGGCAAATCCATCCCATGGGTAAAGGTCCACAAGGCCCCAGACTACGTGTACTTCAATCACAGCGCCCACTTAAACCGCGGTATCTCCTGCGTGGCCTGCCATGGTCGCATTGATGAAATGGAAGTCGTCCGCCACGATCAGCCGCAGTCCATGGGCTGGTGTCTCGACTGCCACCGCAATCCTGAAAAAAACCTCCGCCCGCTCGATTACGTCACGAAACTCGCCTTCAAGCCTTCCGACCTGAAGCGTGGTGAGTTCTACAAGGGTTTGCTCGACAAGAAGATCCCAGCTGGTGAAATCGCCGCCGCCATCGCCGAAGGCAGCAAAGCGGATGACCTTGAAAAGCTTCTCACGCTCGCTGAAAAAACTTACGGCAAGGAAGTGACCCAGGCAGAAGTGGGCACCCAGCTCAAAAAGCACTGGCAGATTCAGCCGCCGGAATCCTGCACCGCCTGCCACCGCTAAACCCCTCGCCATTTTTCCTGACACATGAAACAGATTTGGAAGCATCCCGAGGAGCCGCAGAACGCCAAGCGCTACTGGCGCAGTGTCGCCGAGTTGGATCGTCGTGAAGATTTTCTCAAGAACCTGGGTCGCGAGTTCCCTGCTGGCGACACGCTGAACGAAGAAGAGCGCGAGAATGGCCGCCGTGAATTTTTGAAGATCATGGGCGCCAGCGTGGGCATGATGGGTCTGGCAAGCTGCCGCCGTCCGCTCATCAACATCCTGCCCTACACCCAGCACGTCGAGTGGATGGTGCCGGGCAAGGCGCTCCTCTACGCCACCACGATGCCGCGCAGCGGTGGTGCCACGCCGCTCGTCGTCACCACGCACGAAGGCCGTCCAACTCACCTCGCTGGTAATCCGCTCCATCCCTTGGGTGGCGGTATCGACGCCTTTGCACAGGCGTCCATTCTTGATCTTTATGATCCTGAGCGCTCGCAGCAGCCCCTCGGCGCTGGCAAAGAACTCAGCTGGGCCAAGGCGAACGAGTTGATCGCCGCCGCAGTTGCTGAGGCGAAAAAAACCTCCGGTGCCAGCCTTGGCGTCGTTCTTAGCGCCTCGTCCTCCCCGACGTATCTCCGCCTCCTCGGCGAACTGAAGGCCACCTACCCGCAGGTGAAGCTGTTCCAATACGAAGCTGTTGGCGGCGAAGGCCGGGCTGCGGCAAACAAGGAAATTCTGGGTGCTGGCGTGAAGCCCTTCGTGAAGCTCGGCTCCGCGATGCGCATTCTCTCACTGGATTGCGATTTCCTCGGTGTCGATCCGGTTTCGGGCGAACCGATTTCCGCGTTCACCAAGCATCGTGCCAAGGAAGCCAAGACGGCGGACATGAACCGCCTCTATGTGCTCGAAAACCGTTACACGCTCACCGGCGGCATGGCGGATCATCGCAAGCCGCTCGCGGCCAGCCTGATCCCAGTTGCAGCAGCTCTCATCGCTTCGGAACTCGGAGATGCCTCCGCCAAAGCGCTCGCTGACACAGCGCCTGCCAGCCTCAAGGAGTGGATCGCTCCGGCGGTTCGCGATTTGATCGACAACAAGGGCAAATCTCTCGTCCTCGCTGGTTCCCGCTACGGTGCGGAAGTCCACGCGCTCGTCGCCTCGATCAACAACGCCCTCGGTGCCTTTGGTTCGACGATTGAACTGCTGCAAGAAGCTCCTGCTCCTGAAATGGGCGGCTTTGCCGAGCTTCAAGCCGCTGTTGCTGGTGGTCAGGTCAAGACGCTCGTCTCGTTGACGACGGCGGATTTGTTTTATGACGCGCCTGATGCTGCGGCACTCGTAGAACTCGTCAAGAAGGTGAACATCATTCACGTCGGTGCGCTCAAGAACGCCACGGCTCGTCAGGCGGCGCTGCACATTCCGGTCGCTCACTACCTGGAGGCCTGGGCCGATGCCCGTGCTGCCGACGGCACCTATTCGATCGTTCAGCCGATGATTGCGCCGTTGTATGACAGTGCCAGCCGCACGGAAGTCCTGCTCGCACTGCTGGGCCGCAAAAAACTGGGTCCTGCCGAGGCTGCGGCTCCAGCCGCACCTGCTGAAGATGTCGCTTACGTCGCTGTGCGCGACACCTTCGCCGCTGTGGCCGGTGGTCTCGACGAAGCGAAGTGGAACTTCACTTTGCGTGACGGCTTCCTCAAAGGTTCCGCCTACGCCAAGGCCAGCGCGGCTCCGAATGTCGCTGCTGTGGCCGGAATCGTCGCCAAGGCTACGCCTGCAGCCGCGCCGACGGATGATTCGCTCGAAGTCGTGCTCGTGCCTGACGCCAGCGTCTTCGATGGTCGCTACATTAACAACGCGTGGCTTCAAGAAGCGCCCGATCCAGTGACGAAGCTCACTTGGGACAATGCCGCATGGATCGGTTCGGTCACGTTCCGTCGTCTGGGTCTCAAAGAAGGCCAGAACATCAAAATTTCCGTCGGTGGCACCGAGATTGTCATCCCGGCCATCGAAGCTCCCGGCCACGTTTCCAATTCCATCACGCTGCCTCTTGGTTACGGCCAGAAGGGCGTCGGCGTTGTCGGCGCTGATCGCGGTGTGAATGCTTATGCGTTGCGCAAGCAGCCCGGCACGTTCGTCTTGAGCGGTGCGAAGGTCGAAGTGCTCGCCACCATTGCTGAACTGGCCCTCACGCAGGATCAGAACACAATGGAAGGCCGTGCGCTCTATCGCGAAGGCACGCTGGACACTTTCAACAAGGACACGGCCTTCGCGCAGAAGACCGGCATGGACGGGCACATCCCGGAAAACATCTCCCTCTACAAAGGCCAGGTCGGGGTGCGCTCCGAGGAGAATCCGGACGGTTTCGACTACGAGAAGCATCACCAGTGGGGCATGACGATCGATCTCAGCAAGTGCATCGGTTGCACGGCTTGCATCGTCGCCTGTCAGAGCGAGAACAACATTCCCGTCGTGGGCAAAGATCAGGTCCGCAAAGGCCGCGTGATGCAGTGGATCCGCATGGACCGCTACTTCGCCGTGCCGAAGTGGGGCAAGAACGAAGTGGCCCAGGAAAGCACGTATGCCGTCGATAATCCGACGCCCGAGCAGCTTGAGAACGCCGAAATGGTGCATCAGCCGCTCGCCTGCCAACAGTGCGAATCCGCTCCCTGCGAAACCGTCTGCCCCGTGAACGCCACCGTCCACACCGACGACGGCCTCAACGCGATGGCCTACAATCGCTGCATCGGCACGCGCTACTGCGCCAACAACTGCCCTTACACCGCCCGTCGCTTCAACTGGTTCGACTACAACAAGCGCAATCCGCTGATCGACACCACCGTGCTCGGCATGAAGGTCGGCAATCTTTACGCTGGTCCGCTCGGCGAGAAAAAGGAAGACGAAAGTCTCCGCCTCCAGCGCAACCCGAACGTCACCGTCCGTATGCGAGGTGTCATCGAGAAGTGTACGTATTGCGTGCAGCGCATCGAATCCGCCAAAATCCTGCAGAAGCAGGTGCAGCGCGACTCGAAGAACTTCCGCGTGCCGACCGACACGGTCAAAACCGCCTGTCAGCAGTCCTGCCCGGCCGACGCCATCGTCTTTGGTGACTTGGCCGACAAAAACTCCGCCGTCGTCAAATCGAAGGCATCGCCGCGTGATTACCAGTTGCTCAAATACATCGGCACACGCCCGCGCACGAGCTACCTCGCCCGTCTGCGCAATCCGAACAAGAACATGCCCGGCGCGGAAAACATCGCCGTTTGGAGCAACAACCAATTCTAAACCGGACACATGGACGCCTCAGCCTCAAACACCCCGCGAATCCTGGACCGCGAACCGCTGGTTCTGAACAACCGTTCCTATTCGTGGATCACGAACCGCATCTGCGGCGTCGTGGAAAACAAACAGCCCGCCCTCTGGTGGCTGCTGTTCATTCCGTCGGTGCTGCTGACCGGCCTCATGGTGTTCTGCTTCGCCTACCTTATTTCCACCGGCGTCGGTGTCTGGGGTCAGAAACAGCCGGTCGCCTGGGCCTGGGACATCACCAATTTCGTGTTCTGGATCGGTATCGGTCACGCCGGCACGCTCATTTCCGCGATTTTGTTCCTCACGCGTCAGAAGTGGCGTACGTCCGTCAATCGTGCCGCTGAGGCCATGACGATCTTCGCAGTGATGTGCGCCGGCCTGTTCCCGGCCTTCCACGTTGGTCGTGTGTGGATGGTGTGGTTCCTTGCACCGATCCCGAACGCCAACGCCATCTGGCAGAACTTCAAATCGCCGCTGCTGTGGGATGTGTTCGCCGTTTCGACGTATTTCTCCGTCTCGCTCGTGTTCTGGTTCCTCGGTCTCGTGCCTGACCTTGCCACGCTGCGTGACCGTTGCCGTCCTGGCCTGAAAAAATTCCTCTACGGCCTGTTCGCCCTCGGCTGGCGCGGTGGTAACCGCCATTGGAGCCACTACGAGACCGCCTACATGCTGTTGGCCGCTCTCTCGACACCGCTGGTGCTGTCCGTGCATTCCGTCGTGTCCTTCGACTTCGCCACCTCCGTCGTTCCCGGCTGGCACACCACGATCTTCCCGCCCTACTTCGTCGCCGGTGCCATTTTCGGTGGTTTCGCGATGGTGCTGACGCTGATGATCCCCTGCCGTCGTATTTACGGTCTGGACGATCTCATCACGCCGAAGCATATCGACAACATGGCGAAGATCATCCTGCTTACAGGCACGATCGTCGGTTACGCCTACTGCATGGAGCTGTTCATGGCCTACTACAGCGCCAATCCGTATGAAGGCGCTGCTTTCACGCTGCGTGGCCTGACCGGTCCGTCCACCTGGGCCTATTACTTCATGTTCAGCTTCAACGTCTTCTCGCCGCAGTTGTTCTGGTTCCGCTGGTGCCGTCACAACATGTGGGTCGTGATGTTCGTCTGCATGTGTGTCAACGCCGGCATGTGGTTCGAGCGCTACGTCATCATCGCCACCACGCTGGAACGTCATATGACGCCGGGTTCCTGGCGCGTCTATGAGGCCACCTGGGTCGATAAGTACACCTTCCTTGGCACCTTCGGTTTCTTCATGATGCTGTTCCTGCTGTTTCTGCGCTTCCTGCCCGTCATCGCCATCGGCGAAGTGAAGGGCGTCCTGCCGCAGTCGAATCCGCACCGTGACGACCACGCCGAGCCCGGCATCCAGGAGGAAGATCTCATGGACTACTCCGACCGTCACGTCCCCAAACCCGTCGCCGCCTGATCGGATTTCAAATCTCAAATTTCAAATTTCAAATTCACCATCGTGAGCACCACCCTCAAACGAGTACACGGATACCTCGCTGAATTCGACAGCGTCAAGGAGCTGTACCATGCCGCTGAGCATGTGCGCGACGCTGGTTATCAGCGCTGGGATGTGCATTCCCCGTTCGCGATTCACGGCATGGATGCCGCCATGGGCAATTCGCGCTCGAAGCTGCCCATCCTCGTGTTCTGCGGCGGCATCACCGGCACCACCATCGCTTTCACGCTGCAAACGATCACACAGACGAACTTCTGGAGCCACATCGGCCTCGGCTTCCTGCAAAAGATCGTCGAAACCTATCCCACCGTCGTGCAGGGCAAGCCTACCGACATCTGGACACTGCCTGCGTTCTTCCCGGTGATGTTCGAGTTGACGATTCTGTTCAGCGCCTTCACCACGCTGTTTGGTCTGCTCGCCCTGATCGGCCTGCCACGCTGGAACCACCCGCTGTTCACTTCCAAGCAGTTCGCCAAATTCTCCGACGATGGCTTCTTCGTCTGCATCGAAGCCCGTGACCCGAAATTCTCCCAGGAAGGCACCAAGGCCCTGCTCGAAAAGGCCGGTGGCAAGAACATCGAACTCGTGGAGGACGAAATCTAAGCCGCGCTTACCTCACGCACCATGAAGTACTTCTTTCTCAGCTATCTCTTTGTCGCCGCGATCCTTGTGAGCGCGTTCGGCTTCCGTGGCAGCAAATCTGAGCTGCCGCCGCTCGAAATCCTGCCGGACATGGACCAGCAGGCGAAAATCAAATACCAGGCTTCGAGCGATTTCTTCGCCGACGGCCGCGGTGCGCGACTGCGCGTCAAGAACACCGTGCCGATGGGCTTTGAAATCCCCGCCAAGCCTGCTGCCGATGGTGCCAAGCCTGCCCGCGTGGCTTTCACCAACGGCAACAGCTACTACGACACCGGCAAGATGGGCGATTTCTACGGCGACGGCCTGCCCACCGAGATCACCGGCGATGCGACGGTCTTCAACGACCTCTTCATCAAACGCGGTGAACAGCGCTACGGCATCCATTGCGCGATCTGCCACGGAGCTTCCGGCAACGGCAAGGGTGTCACTTCCAAATACGGCATCCTTACCGCTTTTAACTTTCAGCAGCCGGGCAACACCGACCCTGCCAATGCCGCCGCGTTCCGCGCAGATGGTGCCATCTTTGATGTCATCACCAACGGCAAAGGTTTGATGGGCGGCTACGGCGGCAACATCACCTTGCGCGACCGCTGGGCCATCGTGGCCTACATCCGCTCCTTGCAACTCGCCGCCAAAGAGTCCGGCGCCACCCTCCAGTAACGGCACGATCACGCGAACACAGGCATGAGTCACCACGTCACCTTCAACGATCTGCCCCAGGGCGGAGAAAAATTCGAGCCGGCCAAGGGCGCGAAGCTCATCGGCGCATTGGGCCTGTTTGGCCTGCTGGGCCTCATCGCCTCCGCATTCTTCTTCTTCAAGAACACGGACACCTTCGCCTACTCCTGGCTGTTCGCGATCTTCTTCACCTTCACCTTCGTGGTGGGCGGCTGCTTCTGGATTTTGCTCCACAGCGCGTCCAATTCGAGCTGGGGCGTCGCCGTGCGACGCATCTGGGAAAATCTGGCGAACATGATTCTCGCGCTGGCCATTCTCGCCACGCCGCTGCTCTGCCCTTCCGTGCAAAAGCCGCTTTATGAGTGGATGGGCCATCACCGCACTGCGGCTGAGCATGCTCATCACGACCACACCACCGTCAAAGAGGCGTTGCATCACGCTTCTGAGGCCAATCCGCATCTGCATGTGCTCGTGGGCAAGTTTGGTTACCTGAACATCAGCAATCACTTCTATCCGCCCTTTAGCTGGCAGGTGCGCTTCGTGCTCTATTTCCTCATCCTCTGGTACATCGCCCGCACGCTGCGTGGCAAGTCGCTCAAGCAGGAGCAGGATGGCGACATCAAGCACACCATCTCCGCGCGTGCGTTTTCCTGCCGCTGGCTGCTGTTCTATGCGCTGACGGTTACTTTCGCTGCGGTCGATTGGCTGATGTCGCTCGACTACAACTGGTTTTCCACGATGTGGGGCGTGTACATCTTCGCTGGCTGCGCCTGGGCTTCGATGGCGCTTTCGATTCTCGTCGTCACCTGGCTGCGCAGCCTCGGCTACTTGAAGAAGGTGGTCACCGACGAGCACTACCATCTCATGGGCAAGCTGCTGTTCGCCTTCACCGTGTTCTGGGCTTACATCGCCTTCAGCCAGTATTTCCTGATTTGGTACGCCAACATCACCGAAGAAACCCGCTTCTACCTCACGCGTAACACCGAAGCATGGCGTGAGATCTCGATCTTCCTCGTCGCCGGGCATTTCGTTGTTCCCTTCCTGTTCCTGCTCTCCCAGCAGCGCAAAAAGAACCCGGTCGTCATCAGCATCGGTTGTATCTGGATCATCTTCATGCACCTCGTGGACATTTACTGGAACGTCATCCCCGAGCGTGGTCCCTCGCTTGGCATTGGTGTGTGGGTTCCGGGCGCCTGGGTGCAGGATCTCGCCGCCTTGTGCGCCGTGTTCGGCACGATGGGCTTCCTTTACCTGCGTGGTCTTGCCAAATACAGCCTGTATCCATGGCGTGACCCGCGCCTCATCGAATCCGTGAACGTCGTCAACTGATCCCCCGATTTTTCCATGTCGCAGTCTGATCCATCCCCCAAAGCCGGAGCCACCTTTCTGTGGGTGCTCGGAGCCTTCGCTGGCTTCGCCGTGCTGTTCATTCTCATCCAGGCCATGAGCGCCTCGAAGCTGGGCTTTGACCCACGCGAAGATGAACGCACCGCCAACACCGCCGAAATCGTCAAGGCGCAGACTGAAAACCTCGCGAAGATCGGTTTCAGCGACGCGGCCAAGAAGAAAGCCGTGTTTGAAAAGTCACTCACCGCTCTTGCTGCCAAACAGCCCGCTGTCAGCACGCAAGTCGTTCCTGGCTCACCGACACAGCTCAAACAGGCCGCCGCTGCGATGCCTGCCGCCGCCGCTCCCGCTTCCACCGCCCCTGCTGCTCCCGCAGCACCTGCACCGGCCCCTGCCGCACCCGCTCCGCCCAAGTAAGTCATGCAGACCACTCCTTCCACTCCTGACACGGACCTTCAGGCCGACAACCTTCGCCGCGCGGCGATCGACAAGTCGGTGAAAGTTCCCGTGCTGTTCTTGTTCACCAACGGGGCCTTCTGGCTCATGCTCTCCACGATCCTCGGCGTTCTCTCCGCGATCAAGATGGTGGAGCCCGAATTCCTCGGCAATTACGAATACATCAGCTATGGCCGCCTGCAGCCCGCGCACATCAACGCGCTCGTCTATGGCTGGGGCGTGCAGGCTGCTCTCGGCGTCATGCTATGGATCATGGCACGTCGTTCCGGCCAGGAACTGAAGTCTGGCAAGAGCCTGCTGCTTGTTGCCGCGATCTTTTGGAACATCACCATTACCTTTGGCATTCTCGCCATCGTGATGGGCAAGAGCACCTCCATCGAGTGGCTGGAGATGCCCAAGTTCGTCTGGCCCGTGCTGCTGGGCTGCTTCCTGTGCTATGCGTGGCCGATTGTGCGCATGTTTGGCCGCGCTTTCCGCCCCGAGGGCTTCATGGTCAGCACTTGGTACATTCTCGGTGCCTGTTTCTGGTTCCCATGGATCTTCATCACCGCCAACGTCGCGCTGCATTGCCTGCCAGGCCTCGGTGCGCTCGGTGCTGGCATTGATGCGTGGTACATCCACGGTGTGATCATGCTGTTCTTCGTTCCGGTCGGTGTTGGCGCTGCCTATTACTTCATTCCGAAGATCACCGGCCAGCCAATCGCCTCCGCACAGCTGGCTTCTGCTGGTTTCTGGACGCTCGCCATTCTTGGCGGCTGGACCGGCATGCAGAAATACATGGGCGGACCGCTGCCCGCTTGGATGACCTCCATTGGCGCTGCCACCGGCGTGCTGCTGCTCATCCCAGTCGGCCTTGTCGGCCTCAATCATCACCTCACCACGCTCGGCAAGCACAGCGCTGCCGCCACTAGCCCCACGCTGCGCTTCGTCTTCTTCGGTGCGCTGTTCTATCCCGTTTCGGGTGTGGTTCTCGCCTTGAACTCTGCGTTCTGGACCGGAGCCAGCCTCCAGTTCACGCAATCTTGGTATGCGTTCCAGATGGTCAGCGTGTACGGCTTCTTCAGCATGTGCGTGTTCGGCGCCATCTACTATATCGTGCCGCGCCTCTCCGGCTGTGAATGGCTCAGCGTGCGTCTGATTCGCAACCACTTCTGGTTCTCCGTCTATGGTGTCGGCACCATCGTCATCATGAGCCTCGTCGCCGGCTGGCAGCAGGGCGCGGACATGAACGATCCTGAACACTGGGACCAGACCTTCATGAATCACGTCGTCAACTCCCGCGCCTACGTCGTCTCGCGTGCGGTTGCCTGGGCGCTCATCAGCTTCTCGAACCTCATGTTCCTTATCCATCTCGTGCTCATGGTGCTTGGCCTTGGCCGCCGCAGTTCGGCGCCTACCCTGCTGCATCACGACCATGATGAAACCGCCCTTCCCCACGGAGCACACGCATGACGAACTTCCGCACCTTCATTCTTGGTCTCACCGCCGCCTTCGGGCTGCCTTGGCTGTGCCTCATCGTCCTGCCGGCGATGCAGTATCAGCAGCTCACGCCTGTCGCCTATGACAAGGACAAAGACGGCGTCGAGGGCATCTATCCTCCCGCACCCGTCAACGATCAGGGTAAACTCGTTTACGTCCGCGAAGGCTGCAATCAGTGCCACACGCAGATGATTCGCCCGCAGCAGCTCGGTCTCGACGGCTGGTACAAAGGCTGGGGCCAAGATCAGGAAGGCCGCCCTACGGCTCCCGTGCGTCCGAACGTGCTGCGTGACTACCTCAGCGAAAAATACGCCCTGCTCGGCGTGCAGCGTGTCGGTCCCGACCTTGCCAACTACGGCTGGCGTGCGCCGGCTGAAGCCGCGCTTTATCAGCACCTTTATTCTCCGCGTTCCGTGCATGACTGGAGCACGATGCCAGCCTACACGCATCTGTTCAGAGTGCAGAAGATTCAGGGGCCGGTTTCCACTGACGCCGTGAAGCTGCCGAAGAAGTTCGCCGTCGCGGCTGGTTTTGAAGTCGTCCCGACGCTTGAAGCGAAGCAGCTTGTTCAATACCTCCAGTCTCTGAAAAAGGATTATCCCATTCCCGGACAGTCAGCAGCCGTCGCCGCTGCTCCTGCCAAAAAGTAGCCCTCCGCATTGCCCATGAGCGCCTCCGCCCATCCCGACAGCACCGATCTTGATCGCCTCCACTCCGCCGTGAAGCGCGAGAAGGCCGATCTCGCTCCCGAAAGCCAGCCAGCGCCGTTGTGGGCGATGTTTCTGCTCATGTTCGTTGCCATCATCGCCGGCGGCCAGCTTGGCCCGATGACCGGCGGCTGGAGCTTCGATGTCAGCAATCCCTTCGCCGTCATCAGTGGCGGTGGCGACCCACGCCCAGGTGGTGGTGGTGCGGGTGATGCGCTTGATCCTTTCGCACTTGCGATGAAAAAAGGTGCCAGCGGCTATGCCGTCTGCGGTGGCTGTCATCAGGGCAACGGTGGCGGTCTTCCGGGCCAGTTTCCGCCTCTTGTTAAGTCTGAATATGTTCTCGGTGGTACCGAGCGCCTTATTCGCATCGTGCAGCACGGTCTGACCGGCCCGGTGACGGTCAACGGCCAGGGCTTCAACACCCCCGGCGGCATGCAGCCCTTCGGTGGCACGATGTCTTCTCAGGATCTCGCGAACGTGCTGACCTTTGTGCGTAATTCCTGGGGCAATGAAGCCACCATGATCACAAAAGAGATGGTGCAAAAGGTGCGCGACGAAGAAAAGCGTGCCTCACAGTGGACCATCACCGAACTCGAGCCTTTCGCCGAAAAGAATGTCCCCGGTGAAATCCCCGCCGGTCCTGGAGCCTCTGCGGCAGCCGCAGCAGCGCCCGCAGCCAAGTAATTCTGAACCCACAATGATCCGTGTAAAGCAAACCGTCTCCCGCCAGGCACCTTGGGTTGCCTTCGGAGCCGTCATGCTGATCGCGAACGTGAGTTGTGGCAAAGCTCCCGAGACTGTCGTCCTCACACCGGCAGTTCAAATCGCCGAAACGCCCAGCATCACCGGCAAAGTGACGCTCAAAGGCGCTGACGCTGCCAAACTGCGCAAGGTCGTCGATGTCGGTGGCAATCCCTTCTGCACCGGGCATGGCGACATCATTGATTCAACCTGGCGTGTCGCCGCTGATGGTGCTCTGGCCGATGCCGTGATCACCGTGCGCGGTAGCCAGCGTGCCAGCAACCTGCCAACGACGGCGCCGCTCATCGATCAAACGAACTGCGAGTTTGTGCCGCACACGATTGCGATCCAGCCCGGACAGAAAGTCCGTTTTCACAACAGCGACCTCACCTTCCACAACATCCGCATCGCCCGGCACGCAGGTGAAACACGCGAGAACATCGACAACCTCGGCCAGCCGTCGCGTGGCGATGAAAACACGAAGGTCTTCAATGTTGCCGGCATCTACCGCCTCGAATGCGATGTGCATCGCTGGATGAACGCCTGGGTGTTTGTCCACGCAGGCATTCACACCGCCGTTTCCGCCGCTGATGGCCGTTTCGTCATCAATCGTGCTCTCGCTGACGGCGATTACGTCGTCGAAGCCTGGCACCCGCAGTTTTCACAAAGCGTCTCCAAGACCGTCACCGTGCGTGACGGCAAAGCCACCGCCGATTTCGACTTCGATTTCGGGAATGCTTTTCAACTTTGAACCTGAAACTTTGAACCTCCCATGAGTGCCGCCGCCATCCCCCACGATCACGATCACGCGCATGACGCTGCGCACGATCATCACGAGCCGAGTTTTTTGCGGAAATACATCTGGTCCACCGACCACAAGATCATCGGCATCCAGTATGGCCTCAGCGGTCTGATTTTCCTGCTGTTCGGCTTCTTCCTCATGCTGCTCATGCGCTGGAGCATCGCCTATCCCGGCGTGCCAGTTCCGGCCGTGGAGGCGATTCGTGCGATTCCTGGCATCAGTTGGGTGTTTGAGGAAATGTTTGGCCGCTGGCTCAATGTGGACGGCTCACTCAATGGTGAACTCTACAATATGCTCGGTGCCATGCACGGCACGATCATGGTGTTCTTCGGCATCGTGCCACTTGGTTTCGCCGCTTTCGGCAACTTCGTCATGCCGCTCCAGATCGGCACCATCGACATGGCGTTCCCACGCCTGAACATGCTGAGCTACTGGTTCTTCTTCATCAGTTGCGTGATCATGGTGTACAGCTTCTTCGTCGGCACCGGCCCGGTGCAGACCGGCTGGACGATGTATTCGCCGCTGGCATCGACCGCCAACATCGGCGTGACCAATGTCTGGCAGCACGGCCACACCTGGTGGCTTACCGGCATGGTGTTCAACATCTCCGCCTCGCTTCTCGGCTCGGTCAACTTCATCGCCACGACCATCAATCTGCGCACCAAGGGCATGGGCTGGATGAAAATGCCCTTCTTCACCTGGGCAATGTTCGTGATCGGCTTCCTGCTCCTGCTGGCCTTCCCGCCGCTCGAAGTCGCCGCCATTTTGCAGCTCTCCGACCGCGTGTTCGGTTCCTCATTCTACCTGCCGACCGGTTTGATGGAAGGCGGCAAGCACCTCGACATCTCCGGTGGCGGCAATCCGCTGCTCTACCAGCATCTGTTCTGGTTCCTGGCGCATCCTGAAGTGTACGTGCTGATCCTGCCTGCCTTCGGCATTCTCACCGAAGTCATCCCGTGCAACACCCGCCGTCCGCTGTGGGGCTACAAGTCGATGGTCTATTCCGTGCTTACGCTCGGATTCCTGAGCTTCCTGGTCTGGGCGCATCATATGTACCTCACTGGCATGGGCACGATGATGTCCACCTACTTCCAGATCACCACCGTGCTCATCTCGGTGCCGTCAGTGATCTTGCTGACATGCTTGATGATCTCGCTGTGGGGTGGTTCCATCCGCTTCAACACGCAGATGCTCTTCGCCTGTGCCTTCCTGCCCATGTTCGGCATCGGTGGTCTCACCGGTCTGCCGCTTGCGTTCACCTTCATCGACCTCGCGTTGCACGATACCTATTACGTGATCGGCCACTTCCACTACGTCGTCGCCCCCGGCACCATCTTTGGCCTCTTTGCCGGCATCTATCACTGGTTCCCGAAGGTCACGGGCCGTTTCATGAACGACCGGCTCGGCAAATGGCACTTCTGGCCTTCGCTCATCGGCATGAACCTCGTCTTCGCGCCGATGCTTGTGCAGGGCATGGCCGGCTTCCACCGCCGCTGGTATGACGGCGGCAAATACTTCGAGAACACCGCCAGCTTCACTCACTGGACAACCACACTGACGCACAAGATCGGCGCCTTCCTCGGTTTCGACATCCCGGACAACATGCTTTCGCTCAATGTGGTCATGTCCATCGGCGCGTTCATCCTCGCCCTCGGTCAGGTGCCCTTCATCATCAACTTCTGGTTCAGCATCAAGGGCGGCAAGAAGATCGAAAGCGACAATCCCTGGGATGCCACCACACTGGAATGGGCCACGCCCACGCCGCCGCCGCATGGCAACTTCCTCTTTGACCCCGTCGCGCATCGTGGACCGTATGAATACAGCGTTCCTGGTCACAACACCGACTTCTACCCGCAGTGGGAATCCGAACCCGGCAAGCCCGTCCCCGTCCCGGCTGAAAAAGTGCTGGCCCACCACTAACCGCGAACTGAAAACCGCGCACCGCGACTACTTCAATGGACATCCCCTACACCGTTCACGCCCGGCCTGACACCGGTCTCTACAACGCCAAGATCGGCATTTGGCTCTTCCTCGCCTCGGAAGTCATGCTCTTCGGCGGTCTGTTCTCCGCCTACATCTTCCTCCGCATCGGTGCCGACTATCCGTGGCCCGTGCATGATCTCGATGTCACGCTCGGCTTCATCAACACCGTCGTGCTCATCGCTTCTTCCGTCACCGTCGTCATGGCCTGGGCCATGCTGAAGCTGCGCAAGTTCGGCTGGTACCGCATCAACATGGCCATCACCGTGTTGTGCGCCGGCGTGTTTATGTTCAACAAAACCTTGGAGTACAAGGCCAAGTTCGCTCACTACGCCGTGAAGCTTTCCGACGGCACCTTCCTCACCGGCCATCTGCCGCATGGTTATCAGGTGAAGTTTGGCGATGCGACGGAGTTGGCGATCACCATTCCGCTCAAAAACAGCGCCGTCACCGCCGATCCCGTCGGTTATGTGCTCCCTTACATCGAAGGCACGGCACCCAAGTTCAAAACCGAGGATGGCAAGGAAGTCACGCTCGACAAGGCCACCTTCGCTGAACTTCGCGCCGCAGCGCTCAAGAAAGCCGAGGCTGAAAAGAAAAGTGCAGGCACCTTCAAGCTCACTGCCACCGCTCCGGTTAAATTCGCCGCCAAGCCCTCCGAGATTTTCGGTTACACCGACACCACCATCACGTTCCGTGACGGCACCATCGCCACCGGCAAGCTCATCGACGACAAGATGACCCTCGAAGTCGATGGCATCGACGCGCGCGGAGTCGCACAGCCTGACAACTCCCTCGCTTTCGACCACCGCTACCTCCCAGCATGGCAGAAGGCCTTCGTTGCCAACCGTGAGCATCATATCGCCGAGTTCGAGAAGAGTTACCCCACGCGCGACAAAGCCAGGTCTGCCACGCTCCAGAAGGAGTCGTTGTTCTACAAAATCCATTCCGTCACGCCACCCGCAGAAGGTGCCGGACACGGCGAAGGCACCAAGCACGGCGCTGAAGCTCATGCGCCTGCCGCACACGGTGGTGAGCATGGCGAGGCCCATCACCCCACCGTCATTCTCGAAAAGAAGGACATCACCTTCTTCTCCAACTTCACGCCGAAGCTGAACACCTACTACGCCATCTACTTCACGCTCACCGGCCTGCACGGTGCGCACGTCGTCATTGGGGCGCTGGTGCTGGCCTACTTCCTCTGCTTTGACAACAAGCGCCTCAAGCAAGACCCCGAGCATCTCGCCAACCGTGTCGAAGTCGGTGGCCTGTTCTGGCACTTCGTCGATCTCGTCTGGATCTTCCTCTTCCCGCTCCTCTACCTCCTGTAATCCCTCACCTTTTCACGCCATGGCTGACAACGTCGAAGCAATCCAAAAATCGATCAAATGGTACTTCATCATTGGGTTCATCCTGATCGTCTTTAGCGGCCTCACGGTGGGCCTCTCCTATGTCGAGCTGCCGACGCACAGCCTGAACATCATCGTCGGCATGATCCTCGCCACCATCAAGGCCGCGCTGGTGGCGTTGATCTTCATGCATCTCAGCCACGAGCGCCCGCTCATCTACAAGGTGCTCGCCTTCACCGTCGTCTTTGTTCTCGCCTTGTTCCTGCTGTTTATTTTCTCCCACGGCGATCCGCTGGAGTTTCCCGGCTTCTACAATCCAGTCGAATAGCCTCGCGCACCGCCGCTCATGTCCCTCAAGTACTTCCACCTCGTCTTCCTCGGCTTCGCCATCTTGTGCGATGCCGGGTTCTGGCTGTGGCTGCACTTCATGCCCGAGGACGCCGCACGTGCTGGAGCCATTGGCCTCAAAAACTACGCGGGCATCCTTTGTCTGGTATTACTGGCCTATGGCGTCTGGTACTTGGTCAAAAAAATGCGCACCATCATCGTCTGATCATGCTTCCTGCGCTTCCATCCTCCATCCTCGCCTGCGCCACCTGCATGGGTGACAAAGGCAGCCTCATCGGCCAGGCGCAGGGCTTTGCCATCCTCTTTCTGCTCGGCGTCCTCGCCTTCATGTTCACCTGCGCCGCCGGCATCGTCCTCTCCATGGTCCGCCGCCAGCGCCAGCACGCGCAAACTTCCGCCACACCTGCCTAGCCGCCCCTTTCCTTTATGAAACCCGATTCAATCAACGTCTTCATGGGTCAAACCCCGAACGCCTCCGAACATGGCGGCCTCGTCGATCACATGCTCGGCTTCGTCCACTGGTTCATGCTCGTGCTGTTCATCGGCTGGAGCGCCTACTTGGTCATCGCCTTCTGGCGCTTCCGTAACACCAAATCGAAGCAGGCCGACTACCATGGCTTCCGCGGCCATGCCACGACCCACATCGAAATCGGCGTCGCTATCGTCGAGGCCATCCTGCTCCTCGGCTTCGCTTTTCCACTTTGGGCCCGTCAGGCCGATGAATATCCCACCTCCCCCGACACCATCCGCATGCGTGCGCTGGGCGAAAAATTCCTCTGGAACTTCCAGTATCCGGGAGCTGACATGATGCTCAGCACCTGGCACCTCAGCTATGTCGATGGTGCCACCAACACCACCGGCAAAGATCTGCACGATCCCAACGGCAAGGACGACTTCGTCAATCCCGGCACGATGAAGCTTCCCGTGGGCCGCCCCGTCATCGTCGATGTCGCCACCAAGGACGTGATCCACAATCTCGCCATTGTTTCCATGCGTGCCGCGCAGGACGCCATTCCCGGCACCAAGAGCCACATGTGGTTCAAACCCACCAAGACCGGCACCTGGGACGTCATCTGCGGTCAGCTTTGCGGTCCGGGCCATGCTCAGATGAAGGCCAACATCGAAGTCGTTGAAGCCAAGGAATACGACGACTGGGCCAAAGAGCAGTCCGCCGCCGCGCTCAAGAAGATCACGGACGCTGCTGCTGCGCCTGCCGCGAAGTAGTTCGACCGCAAAATCGGCCGGCGCACCCAAGTGCACAGTGCTCAGTGCCAAGTTACTGAGCACTGAGCACTGAGAACTGAGCACTTATTCCCCACTACACTCAGCGCCCTCACCCCCATGAACCGCGCGTTCCACCGCTACTCGCTGCTCACGCTCGCCGTCGGCATCGTGCTCATCTGGTGGGGCGCTGCGGTGACCACGGAGGATGTCGGTCTTGCCGTTCCCGACTGGCCGCTGTGCTACGGCAGGATCAATCCTGAAGGCTGGTACAAAGTGCCTGCGCTGCTGCTTGAACACGGCCATCGCTGGCTCGCCACCACCATCGGTTTCCTCGTCCTCGGCATGTACTACTGGCAGTTTGCCAAGTTCAAACCGGGTCTGGTTGAAGGCGTCGGCATCCTCCTCTGCTCCATCGGCTTTCTGGTGCTGATCTACCTCGGATCACTCAACACCGCCGCGTTCATCGCCTTCCTCGGCTTCGCCTGGCTCATCTTGAAATGGTACAGCCAGCGCTGGCCCTTGTTGCGTGGCCTGACCACGCTCGCGCTGCTGCTCGTGGTGTTCCAAGCATCACTCGGTGGCCTGCGCGTGCTCAAAATGTCCGATCCGCTGGGCATTACCCATGGCACACTCGGCCAGCTCTTCTATTGCCTGCTCGTCTTCATCGCCTTCGCCTCATCACGGACTTGGACCGAAGGTCGGGTCGTTCTCAGCGTCAAAGAACTTGCCAAAGCGCGCTTCTGGACGCTCGCCCTGTTCCTCTGCGTCTTCGGCCAGCTCGTGCTCGGTGCCACCTTGCGGCACACGCAGCGCACGCATCTCGCTGCCAGCGATATTTTGACCACCAAGGGCCAGTGGCTGCCGCCGTTCTCGCCGCCCGATGTGTTTCTGCTCTTCGCCCACAAATTTTGGGGCTTTACCGTCGCTTTGCTCATCATCTTCGTCGCTGTGCGCTCACGTCATTGGCTTGCCACACTGCCGCAGATGCGCGTTGTCCCCACACTGCTCATGTTCATGCCCACGCTCCAGGTCGCCCTCGGCATCTTCGTCATCCTCACTGGCAAAAGCTTCTGGGTCACCAACTTCCACGTTCTCAACGGCCTCGCGCTCATCGCTCTCAGCAGCCTGCTTGTCGCCACCTTCTGGGGTGACGGATTCTGCCGCTCTGAATCGGCAGTCGATGGGAACGTCAATGAGCCTCTGCGATCGTCCAGACTCTGCGGTTAATTTGGATTGAACCGCAGAGGCTGGACGGCCGCAGAGCAGAACTGGATCACTGAGTTTTCCCTGCGGTAAGGATGTCGGAGGCTCACTGGCCGCCGCCCTGCCGGGGTTGATCGAACGCCGCGAGCTGTTGCTTCCATGCGGCTGCCTGGGCCACGCCGCCGGTGATTTCGGTGTATTGGGCGAGACGTTCGAGAGCCTCGCGAAGATAATGTCGGGCGTCCTCAGGAATGGTGCTCATGCGTTCGTTCAAGCCCGCGTAACCGGAGCGTAACAATGTTCCGGCCTCGGCGAATGCCTGCTTGCCCAGCAAAGCACCGCCCAGCATGCTCTCGGCACTGAAACGCAGCCAGTGATCCGCGCTGTGCGTGATTCGCAGCTCAAGAGATTCACGCAGGACGACTTCGGCTTCGGCAAATTTTCCGGCCTGCAGCCAGAAACACCCCAGATTTGCTGCGGCATCCGCAAGGGCGGCCGGATCGGCAGTGCTGTGCTTGCGCTGAATCTCCAGCACCTGCTGGTACACTTTTTCCGCCTCTTCGACTTTGCCCTGCTGATGATACGTCCCCGCTAGACCGGTCATGGTCCCGAGCGTGTCGGCGTGTTCGATTCCGAGTGCGCGTTGCTGAATTTGCAGCATTTGCAGGTACATGCTTTCGGCCTCCGCATGCTTGCCATGACGGTCGTGCATGAGTGCCACGACACGCATTTGGGCAAGAACATCAGGATCGCCTGCGCCGTACGCGGTCTTCATGGCATCCAAGGTTTGCAGTTGCAGCGTCTCCGCCTCGGCCGGCTTGCCATCCGCGTCATACGCTTTCGCCAACATCTGCATGGAGTGGAGCGTTTGCGGATGACTGCTGCCCAACGTGCGCTGCCTCACCTCCAAGGTGTGCTGACGCAAAGCCACGGCCGCCGCATGCTTGTCGTGGTGGTCATAGACATCTGCGACGTTGTCCATCTGGAAGAGGATTTCAGGATGTTCGGGAGGGAAGGCGGCTTTCAAGATCTCCAACACCTGCAGTTGGCTCGTTTCCGCCTCGGCCCGGTTACCTTGGGCCTCATACTCATCCGCCACACATTTCATCGAGAGCAGTGTTTGCGGGTGCTGGACCCCGAACACCTGCTGTTTGGCCGCCAGACTTTGGCGATGCAGTTTCAAAGCTTCCTCATGCCGTCCACGGCGGCCCAGCACCAGCGCCGTCCGGTCCAGTTGCGCCAGTGTGTCAGGATGCTCCATGCCGAGCGTCTGTTTCATGATCTCCAGCGCACCGAAATATAGCTTCTCCGCCTCCGAGGGCATGCCGCCCGCCTCGCAGGCCTCGGCGTTGATGGTCATGGACACCAGCGTTTGCGGACCGCGTTTGCCCTGCACCCGCTGCATCGCTTCCAAATGCTCGCCACGCAGCTTCATCGCTTCGGCAAACCTGCCCTGGCCTGTGTATGACGTCGCCAGATTGCTCAGGGTCGCCAGTGTTTCGAGATGATCTGGGCCGAGTACGCGCTTCTGCACCTGCCAGAGGTTCAGAAACAAAGTCTCGGCCTCCAGATGCTTCTCCTGCGCGTCACACACTGCCGCCAGCACGGTGATCGTGACAAACGTGTCGAGATGCTCCGGGCCTAACGCACGTTGCTGGGCATTCAGTGTATGGCGAAGCATGCCTTCCGCGTCCGCATACCGGCCTTGTTCCTTCAAAGTGGTCGCCAGATCTTTCATGGAGCGCAGCGTGTCACGATGCTCGCCACCGAGCGCGAGTTTTCGCTTGTCCAGCGCTCCTTGCAGTTGCTTTTGTGCATCGACTGGCTGCGACAGTGCCAGATACGTCAGCCCGATCGTTTCCTGCGTCCGCGCACCAGCCTCCGGGTTTTCCGCCAGCGTGTCCAGGTGTTCGGCGGCCTCATCCAGCATGTTTTTCAGCAACGTGGTGTCGTGACCCTTCACTTTTTCCGGTGTCAGTGCGCCAAACATTTCCTGGAGAAACTGTGCCGTCATGGAATGCGACTCGAGCTTCTTCTTGGCCGCCACCCTGGTCTCATCCTGCTTCCTTTGCAGCAACAGCCAGCCAGCGCACATCATCCCGACGGTCAGTGTCAGCACCAGCACCGCTGCCAATGCGAATAGGCTCCGGTGTTCGCTGACGAAGTTGCCCACGGTCGAACCCTGCATGCGTGGCGGCTCTTCCATCGCTGCCGCTTCCGTCAGGTAGCGTTGGAAGTCGTTCGCCAGCGCGCTGGCCGTCGTATAGCGCTCCAACGGATTCTTTTCCAAGGCTCGCATCACGATCCCGTCGAAGTGCTCTTCCATCAGCGCGACGATCTGCGCGTTCTCCACCTGACGGCTCAGGGCGATCCCGGTAAGCTGTGCTTTGGGCAGCGTGCGCAAGCAGTCCGACGGCTTCGGTTTGGGCGCTTCGCACACCAGCCGTTTGATGTCTTCCAGATGCTCTGCCGTTTCCCTCGGTGTCGCAAACGGCAGCCGGCCCGTGAGCAATTCGTAAAGCAGCATGCCCAGGGCATAGATGTCGCTGCGAGCATCAATGCCGCCCGTGCCAACATGTTCCGGGGACAAGTAGGCGGCAGGCGTGCGCAGCCACCCGCTGGGAGTGACGAGCGTGTGGTTCAATGCCTTCACGATGCCGAAGTCGGTGATCTTGAGCAACGGCTGGCCGTCGTCGCCCCACATCACCAGCAGGTTGCTGGGCTTGAGATCGCCATGCACCACGCCTTTTTGATGCGCATGCTGGATGGCGTCGCAGACTTGCAGGAACAGCCGGACACGCAGCAGCAGCGGCAGCTTTTGGTCGTCACAGAACTGCGTGATCGGTTCCCCATGGATCAGTTCCGTGACCAGATACGGATTGCCGCCCGGCGTCATGCCGCAGGCTTGTGGTTTGGCGATGCTGGGGTGGTCCAGCAGCGCCAGCGCGTGCTTCTGCGCCTCGTAGCGAATCAAAAAATCATTGGCCGGTGCCGCCGCCACGACTTTGATCGCCACAAACTCCGCCACGCTCTGGTTTCGCTCCGCTATCCACCTCACGCCGCAGGTGTTTTCATGGGTGATCTGCAGCAGCCGGTAGGGGCCAAGCATGTCGCCCGGCTTTTCAGGAGCAGCGGCATGAGGAGGAGATTTTGACACCTTGATCACTCGGGATTTGTGTGATCTGCCCCGCGTTTCAGGACGGCTGCGCAGCCGGTCCCAAACTTCGTTCCACAGCGCCGTGTCGTTCCCACAGGCTCCGCTGAGAAAGACATGGCGCTCAATATGGTTGGCACGTTGGAGCGCTGCATTGAAGAGTTGCTCGATGCGGGCGGGTTCGTTGGTCATACGAGAGTGGCAGCCATTCTATGATTTTCAGAATCATCTGGCTGCCCCCGCAATTGAGGTGCTGAATCAGGATTCAAACCTCCCTCAATCCAGCTTTACTTCACGACATCGCCCACCAGCAGGCACGCACCGGGATAACAGGCCGTTCCATTGAAACGCTCGGGCTTGTCGATCTTGTTACCGTTTTTCGCCAGGGTCGCCGCCTTGTCCGGCTGCTCGGGGTGAATCTCGATCTTCACGGTGTGGACCTTGTCTTCGAGGTCAGAGCCGATCACGAACGTGCCGAGCCGATGATAGGTGCAGTAGGCGTCGAACCGCAGCACAATCTTCGCCGGCTTGTCGTCTAGCCACCGTCACCGCGCCTGCACGCTCGACATGGCACGAATCAGGGGCACTGTGCGCGCCCCTTTCCCCATGCTCTCCGTTTCCAATGTCAGTAAAACCTACGCCGGTCGCACCTTGTTCAGCCAGGTGTCGTTTCACATCAACCGTGGCGAGAAAATCGGCCTGATCGGCCCGAACGGCGCCGGCAAATCGACGTTGTTTTCGCTCCTGCTTCAGGATACCACGCCGGATGATGGTCAGGTGGTCATGGAGCGCGGCATCAGCTTCGGCTTCCTGCCGCAGGAGAGTGCGCCGATTGAGGATGTGACGGTGCTGGAGTTGGCGACCGGTCATGTGGACGAGGATCACCGCTGGGAAGTGGAGCCGAAGGCCAAACGCATCCTCAGCGGCCTGGCGTTTCGTGAATCCGACTTCGAGCGCAACGCCCGCACGCTCAGCGGCGGCTGGGTGATGCGCGCGCATTTGGCGCGACTGCTCGTGCAGGAGCCGGATCTGCTGCTGCTCGATGAACCGACGAACCATCTCGACCTCGAATCGCTCATCTGGTTCCAGAATTATCTCCAGGGCTATCCGGGCGCCATCCTCATGATCTCGCATGACCGTGAGTTCCTGAACGCGCTCACCGACAGCATCCTCGAGATCGCCCACAGCAAGATCACCCGTTACGTCGGCAACTACGACAACTACCTGCGCGAGAAAGCCGCGCGTGCCGAGCAGTTGCAGGGCGCTTACGATAACCAGCAGCGCGAACTCGCCAAGATGCAGGCCTGGGTGGACAAGTTCAAAGCCAAGGCCAACTTCGCCTCCCGTGCGCAGGACAAGGCCAAGATGATCGACCGCATCGAAAAAGTCGAAGCGCCCGTCGCCGATGCCAAAACGGTCAAGTTTCGCTTCCCACAGCCGATTCGCAGCGGTCAGCGTGTCATCCGCGTGAAGGACGTTGATTTCGCCTATGGCACGCAGCCCGTTTACAGCAGCCTCAATCTCGAAATGGAACGTGGCGAGCGCACCGTGCTCGTCGGCCCGAACGGCGCCGGTAAATCCACGCTGCTCAAACTGCTCGCCGGTGCCCTCACGCCGCAGGCCGGAGCCTGCGAACTCGGCCACAACGTCAAACTCGGCTACTTCGCCCAGTATCGCGGCGATGTGCTCAACATGCGCCACACCGTGCTGCAGTCCGCCATGGACCTGCCCAGCCGTCCTGGCGAAAACATGTGCCGCACTCTGCTCGGCTCGTTCCTGTTTCACGGCGACGATGTCTTCAAGCCCGTCGGCGTGCTCAGCGGTGGTGAAAAGAGCCGTCTCGTGCTCGTGCGCCTGCTGCTCGATCCGCCGAACTTCCTCCTCATGGACGAGCCGACGACGCATCTCGACATGGGCAGCATCGACGCCCTCATCGGCGCGTTGGAGCAATACGAAGGCACGCTCGTCTTCATCAGCCATGACGTTCACTTCATCCGCCAGATGGCCAAGCAAGTCCTGCACGTCAGCGCCGGCGTCATCACGCCTTACGCCGGGGATTATCAATACTACCTCGACAAAACCAAGTCCGGCTCCGCCCGCGAGGCCTTGACCGCCACGCTGCACAACGCCCAGCCAACCACCTGGACCGCTCCCACCGTGCGTGAACCGGCCAAAAGCAAGCAGCAGCGCCGTGCCGAAGCCGATGCCCGCAATGCTTTCAGCAAAGCCAAGAAAGAACTCGACCTGCGCATTTTCAAAATCGAGCAGGAACTCGCCACGCTCGACAAGCGCAGGCACGAGATCGTCAATCTCCTCCAAGAAGAAGCGACCTATGCCGACGCCGCCCAGTTCCGCGTCCTCAGCGCCGAACTCGAAGCCGTCGAGACCAAGATCCCCAAATTCACCAGCGAATGGGAGAAGGCGGCGGAGGAGCTGGAGAAGCTCAATGCAGCAGCAACTGCTTGAGACGCTCAAATCAAATCGACCGCGAGGTCAGGGATAGAGGCGCTTGCATCGAAAGCGCCGATTTCCTGCTCGGTGCGGTGCAACGACACTTCCGGCTGCTAGGCTCGTCAAGAAGCAGGCCCAATCTTCTCTTCGTGATGCACCAACTCCTCATCCAGCGCAGGTTTTTGCTGATCGGTGTGTGAGGGATGCGTATCTGCGGGGGGACGGAAGGGTGATGCGGTTGGACGTGAGCGCGTGGTCCATGCTCTTCGCCGATATGTGCCCTTTCTCGTGCATTCCGTGCCCCTACATGCGCATTCTGCGCCTCCGCTTGACGATTCCGTGTGGCAAGGAGAGCATTATGCGCTACGAAAAATGCATTCATCCTGCCGACGAATTGATTCTTCGGGGCGAAGAAAGCATTCAGTGGCCCGACGGAATGAATGCTTCAGGCGAAGAACGCTTTCGTCAAGGCGCGGAATCATTTCGTCAAGGCACGGACTGCACGCGTCGGGATGAAAAATGCATAAGTCGGAGCGAATAATGCGCAAGTTGAGGCTATTTATCGGCCAATCGTGGCCATAAAGGCGCAATTAAGCCTTTTAAAGGCATTATTCAGCCGAAGCCGGCTGAGTTTTCGTTGTCGTTGTGTATTTGTTGCCTGCTCGTCCGCTGCCTTGGGAGGCCAACGCCAGATCGCCGGCCTGCTCCATGCGTTTGAGCGCCATCCGGATCGAGCCGTCGGCAAACCGGCGGTAATGCTGCACGCGCAACTGCTTCTTCACCTCCCCGATGCCAAACGCTCCCGTCAGCCCCGCCACCACCTCCCGCACCGCCACCCGCACATCTTTGATCTCCTTCTGGGGATTAGTCGGCGCTGGCGCTGCCTGCTCTGCCAAGATGGGTGCCTCGGGAGTCACCGGCGGCGCTGCTGGGCTGCCCGCCACCGGCAGCAAGGCCGCCAGCGCACCCGCCGCCGGATTCCCCGTCAGTAGCACCCGAATCCGCCGCACCGCCTCAAAGTCAGCCAGCAACTGTGCCTCCAACCTCGCAAGCGCCTCCAAAAGCTGATGATTTGATGCCATGCCCGCATCCTGAGAGTTTCATCCTCAGGCGTCAAGCATTCCGCAACGCTGCATTCCGCAACGCTGGCAGATTACCCTCTTCATGAAGCCCAACGGGCTTCCGTCATGCAGCCCAGGGGTGCCGAGCCTCGGCGAGTGCTCCCCTGGGAGAGTTGGTCCATCCAAACCCGGGCCGCATCGAACCGCAACGCGGTTCCGTCACCCGAGCGTCCACCGCCCTGCGAGGACGGACGGAACCCCATTGGGGTTCACACTGAATCGCGCGCGGGTTTCATCGCGATTCCCAGGGTAGCGCTTCGCGCAACCCTGGGCTGCATGACGCAAGACCGTTATTGGTCTTGAGCAGCCGAGTTTGGCTGCTCAGAAATTCCATGCGAAGAAGGCTACTTCATCACCATCCCGAAGCACAAAATCGCGAAATTCTGGCTTCGTTATTTTGTCGAAGTCTGCGTTGGCTTTGTACTTGCCACTCGCAGAGCGGACGCTGCATGGAACCATCTGCATCACCGCCCCATCTGATCGCAAATCCTTGGCAGACGGCAAGACTTTGGCGACATCTAACAACAACCCGAGCCGAGTCCCTTTCGGGAGATGATAGGTACCTCGAAACAAAAAGCCGCCACCCACGGTCACAGCGATGGAGCTTGGAACCGGGTCACCGTAAACGGCCTTGGGGTAGGAATGCTGCGTCGTGCAGGAACACAACGCAGCGAGGGAGAATACCAACCAAGCGAGAAACTTCATCACACATGAATCGGATGCCCCTTGGCGACTTCGGTGGCCTCCTTGACCATCTCGGACTGCGTCGGATGGGCGTGGATGGTGGCTTCGATTTCGTCCCAGGTGGCTTCGAGATTCATGGCGAGGCCGATCTCGGCAATCATCTCGGTGCTTTCGCTGCCGATGATGTGTGCGCCGATGATTTCGCCGTGCGGTTCGCCGTAGAGGATCTTGACGAAGCCTTCGGGCTCTCCGGCGGCGAGGGCCTTGCCGCTGGCGGCGTAGGGGAACTTGCCGATCTTGAATTTGAGGCCCTTTTCCTTCGCGGCGCGCTCGGTGAGGCCAATGCTGGCGACTTGCGGGTGGCAGTAGGTGCAACCGGGGAAGACGCCGACTTTCTTGGGCTTGTGCTTGGTGAAGAGACCTTCGACGCACTGCACCGCCTCGTAGCTGGCGACATGCGCGAGCCACGGTGGCCCGATGATGTCGCCAGCGGCGTAGATGCCTTTGACGGAGGTTTGATAGCGCTCGTCGGTTTGCAGCCAGCCGCGGTCGGTGAGCTTGATCTCGATGCCGCCGGGCAGCACGGGCTTCACGCCGATGGCGACGAGGCAAACGTCGGCCTCAAGCGTTTCATTGGCAGCACCTTCGACGGTGATTTTGACGCCTTTGCCGTCCTCGCTGGTCTTGGTGACCTTGGTGTTGGTCAGGATGCGGATGCCGGACTTGATGAGGCTTTTTTCGAGGGTCTTGCTGACTTCGGTGTCTTCCACGGGCAAAACGTCGGGCAGCATTTCAACCACGGTGACCTTCGTGCCGTAGGCGTTGAAGAAGTAGGCGAACTCAATGCCGATGGCACCTGCGCCGATGACGATGATGCTCTTCGGCTGCTTCTCTAACATCATGGCTTCTTTGCTGCCGATGACCGTGGTACCGTTGAAGGGAAAGCCGGGCATGTCGCGTGTCTTGGCGCCGGTGGCGATGAGGATGTTCGCGGCGTCATACGTCTCTTTTTTGCCGTCGGCAGCGGTGACTTCGACTTTACCGGCGGCGGGGATGCTGGCGGTGCCACGGAGGTAATCGACCTTGTTCTTCTTGAAGAGGAATTCGATGCCCTTGTTGAGCTTGTCGCTCACGCCACGGCTGCGGCCGATCACTTTGGACCAGTCATACTCGATGCTGCCGATCTTGAGACCAAACTCCTCCGCGCGGTGCGTGAGAGTGTGGTACAGCTCAGCGTTTTTCAGCAGCGCCTTCGTCGGAATGCAGCCCCAGTTCAGGCAGGTGCCACCAGCGCGGTCATTTTCGACGCAGGCCACTTTTTTACCGAGTTGCGCTGCGCGAATGGCTCCGACGTAGCCCGCAGGCCCGCCGCCGATGACGATGAGATCGTAGTTCATGAGAGAAATGTTTTTTGGGGGTGTGAGGGTCGAGAGAAGCGCAGCCAAGCCCCGTATTCAACCGCAGATTCCCCCTTCGCATGCCAGATTGACCGGAGGAGTGGCAGAACGTAATTTCCACCACCATGAAACCGAAAGCCATCATCATCACGGACCCAAAAAAGTTGTTCGCGATCTGCTCCAATCAGCCACGCGTCTCGCGGGAGCAGATGCGCAAATCCATTTTGGCCGGCATTCACAGCAGCCGCTCCACGCCGCCCGCGAAGGTGAGCTGACGCGACTGCAAGCCGAAGCAGACTCCCCACCGCCACCATTCGATGTCATCGGGGTGGGTGGGGAGCATGCCATCTTTGGCTCGGAAGGCCTCGGCAAGGTCGTCAAGCACACGCTGCCCGGCTTTTACGGGCGCATCATGGATGAAACCAAGCTGCTCGATCCGCGCACGTTCCAAAACAAAACACGCCTGATGATGCGTGCGGCGCTGCCCTCCGAGTATCTGCGCCGCTGGGCCGTGATGACGGATGTCTTCGGGATGCGCACGCATTACCTCGGCAAAGTCACCGGCACTGACCGTGATCCGCAGATGGCGGTGGAGCAGCCGTTCATTCCCGAAGATGAAAATCTGCCTGCCACGCTGGAGGATGCCGAGGATTTCTTCACCGCACACGGCTTCGTGCGCGTGGATGACGCGCACATCATCAATCCCGAGGTGCATGGCGTGACGTGGTATCGCCAGCGAGACGGGATTCTCGTGACCGATGCTCATGCGCGGAATTTCCGCCGTGATCTCGACGGCGTGATCATCCCCGTGGACCTCGTCATTGCCCTGGTGCCGCCCGGTTCATCAGCGCTGCTGCCTGCGGCCACGCGGCTGTGGCAGCCCGCCGACGATGAGTGAGACTTATCTTGAATAGAACGCCCACGTCTGGCAACTTTCATGCTGTTGGGCCGTTGGTTCCTCGTTGATTCAAATGCACACGTCATTCTGCCTTCTCCTCACCTCGATTCTGCTCGTCGGGCAGCTTCGTGCAGCAGAGCAACGTCAGAACGCGGAGAAAGCACCAAAGACCGACATCGCCGCGCTCCTCAAGGTGCAAAGCGCCGTGCAGAAACTCCTGCCACAGGTGCGCCCGGCACTCGTCGCCATTCAGACCGGTGGCGGCACGGCCAGTGGCGTGATCATTTCGCCCGAGGGCCTGCTGCTCACCGCCGCGCACGTCCCCAACGGCCCCGGCAAGGACATGCGGATCATTTTGGAAGACGGCAGCGTGACCACGGCCAAATCGCTCGGCATGGACAAGACCACCGACGCCGCGCTGGCACAGCTCAAAAAACGTGACAAACCGTGGCCCTTCGTCCATCTCAGCCGCGAGGTCGTCAAAGCGCAGCCCGGCGAGTGGTGCTTCGCGCTTGGCCATCCCGGCGGCTACGACAAATCACGCGGCCCGGTGCTGCGCGTGGGCAAGATCGTCAAACAAACCGCCAACAGCCTGCACACCGACTGCGTGCTGATGGGCGGCGACTCCGGCGGCCCGTTGTTCAATTTCCAAGGCGAGGTCATCGGCATCCACAGCCAGATTTGGGAGAACCGCGATCAAAACGTCCATGTCTCCATGGCTCCTTTCCTGCGCTCGTGGGAAGCCATGCAGAAATCACAGGTCATCAAAACGTGGGGCATCGGTGCCGGCGGCTATCTTGGCGTCGCCACGCGCATGAGCGACGATGCGGAACTCGAAGTGGCCGATGTCATCGACGGCTCGCCCGCGCAAATAGCCGGCATCCATGCCGGTGATGTCATCATTGGCCTCAACGGCAATGCCATGACCGACCAACCGCAATTCACCGCCACCGTGCGTGCCCGGGCTGCTGGCGACACCATCCTGCTCAAACTCCGCAACAACGGCAAAGAGCGCATCGTGCCCGTCAAACTCGCCCAGAAACCACAGGAGGAAGGGCAGTGACGCACCCCGAGCAAACAAGAGCCGCGACAGCGTCCTGGAGTGCGCCGGCCCTCCGGCGCTTTCGAGCAGTTGTTGGCCTGCGAAAAGCTCCAGAGGGCTGGAGCACTCCAAAACGTGGCCGCATCCTCGTTGGTGCCAGTTTGCTGTTGAGCCTTTTTTCCACCTCTCTCCAAGCCGAATCCCCACGCCCCACGTTGCCGCCGGATCAGCGCACGAACGGCAAACACACCCTCGCAGCCGTCGAAAAACTCAAACCGCTCACTACCGCCTGCGCCGCACGCATCGAGAGCCTGCTCGGCCGTGCGATCTGTGCCGCCACCATCGTCGGTGAGGACGGCTATGTTCTGATCAAAGCCAGCGAGGTACCCGATCTCGGCAAAGCACGCATCAAGTTCTGCGACGGGCGCATCACCGATCTGCGTGAGATTCATCGCGAGACCAGCCTCGACCTCGTTCTCGCCCAAGCCGTCGGCGTCACCGGCCTGCGGGCGGTTTCTTTCGGTGCGGCACGACCTCTCACGATGGGCCAGTGGCTCTGCAGCGTTGCCGAGACAGGCAAAGAGCCGCGCATCGGCACGGTCAGCGCCCGCATCCGCCGCATTCCCGGCACCGGCGCTGCACTGGGCATCCGCATGGCAGAAAAACCGGCGCTGGGAGACAAAGGCGTGCGCATCATCGGCATCGCCAGCGAAAGCCCCGCCGAAGCCGCCGGCTTGCAGGAGAACGACGTCCTCCTCGCCATCGCCAGCGAAACCGTCGCGCAGTTCCGGCAGGTGCATGACATCGTCAACAAGCGCCAGCCCGGCGAAGTCGTCGAGGTTCGCTACCTGCGCAAAGACAAGGAAGAAACCTGCCGAGTCCGTCTCGCCAGCCGCACCAAGGTGCTGCAAAACTGGGAGGGCGAGGACTTCGCCAACGGCGGCATCTCCCTGCGCACCGACAACTTCCCCGAAGTCCTCCAGCACGACATCCCGCTCCTCCCCACCGACATGGGCGGCCCTGTCGCCACGCTCGAAGGCAAGGTCGTCGGCATCAACATCGCCCGCGTCGATCGCGTCACCACGTTTGCTCTGCCCGTCGAAGCTTTTTGGACCGAGGCGCAGCAGTGGATCAAGGCAGATCGCCATCCGCCGAAGGCGGTGCTGGCGGAGTAAGCGCACTCATTCGCCCGCAGCGGCCAGCGCACGAGATTCTAACAGCGGGTTGATGAAAAAACGCGCTTCACGCCGCAACCGATGAAGCTCGGCTTTCAAGCTGGCAAGCTGCCCGCGCTTTTTAGCTTCGATTAGAACTCCCACGACGCCTGTAATGGAAACCCCGAGTGATGTCGCCACCGAGCGGCCATCCGCTTCATCAATCAGCAGACGGTTTGCCTTCAACTCCAGCGCCAGTCGGATCGCTGCACGTTCACCCTGATCCAGCTTGTCCAATAGCAGAGGGGAAGGCGCCTGCGCTGGGACGGCCATCGAGATCAACCATCCATCAGCAAAAGCTTGCGCGATTTCACGCTGTGCAGGTGGATGTCGTAACCGACTCAACTCTACTTCGACCTCATCGGGGATGATGATCGTCCCAAATTGATCGCGAAGAAGTGCCAGTTGGCCGATGACGGCCAGATTGGAAACCGGCGAGGTATTACTGACCACCAGCATAGGCAAGATCAGCTTCGAGATCGGCTTCTGAATAGTGGCGTGCGATTCCTCGGCTGCCCACTTCCAAACCGAAGTCAAACTTGCTCATCCCCAGCATTTCCGCCGCACGGCCCAGGCTGATCAAGCCACGTGCATAGAGCATGCAGGCCATCTCCTTCAGCAGGTAGCCCTGCCGTTCAGGTTCAGGCACTGGCAGCGACGCCACTACGTCGTCAGGAATATTCAGAGTCACGCTCATGCTCGCAGTTTACCCTTTCTTGCCTCCGCATCAAGATTTGCCTTTCTCCCCGCCTGCGCTCCATATCCGGCATGCGCTACCAGCCACTCCCCGCCGAACTGTTCATCTCCAACCGCCAGCACCTCTACGCCAAGCTGCCGCCGCAGTCCGTCGTGATCCTCAATGCCAACGACGTGCTGCCAACGAATGCAGACGGCTCCCTGCCCTTCATCCAGAACAGCGATCTGTTTTACCTCAGCGGCGTCGATCAGGAGGAGACAATCCTCGTGCTCTATCCCGATGCCGCCGATCCCAAACAGCGCGAGATGCTCTTTGTGCGCGAAACCAATGAGACCATCGCCGTGTGGGAAGGTGAAAAACTTTCCAAAGAGCAGGCCACGGAGCGCAGCGGCATCCAGCGCGTGCATTGGCTCACCGACTTCGAGACGCAGTTCCGGGCCGTCATGTGCCAGGCAGATCACGTTTATTTAAACTCGAACGAGCATCCTCGCGCCACCATTCCCACCGAAACACGTGAGACACGCTTCACGCACCGCTGCAAACAGGAATACCCGCTGCACGACTACCGCCGCCTCGCGCAGCTCATGCACGAGCTGCGTGTCATCAAGAGCCCGCATGAAATCACGGCGCTCAACGAAGCCATCCGCATCACCGGCGATGGTTTTGATCGCCTGCTGAAGTTCGTGCAGCCCGGCGTGCATGAGTTCGAGATCGAGGCCGAGCTTTCGCATGAGTTCATCCGCCAGCGTGGTCGCGGCTTTGCGTACACGCCCATCATTGCCACCGGCGGCAATGCCTGCGTGCTCCACTACATCACGAATCACTGCCAGTGTCAGGATGGCGAGTTGCTGCTGCTCGATGTGGCCGCCAACTACGGCAACTACAACGCCGACCTCACGCGCACCATCCCCGTGAACGGCAAATTCACGACACGCCAGCGCCAGGTCTATGACGCCGTCCTCCGCGTCTTCAAACAGTGCTGCCGGATGCTGCGCCCTGGCGTCATCATCCGCGAATACCAGGAACAGGTCGGCCTGCTCATGCAGGAAGAACTCCTCGGCCTCGGCTTGATCACGCAAGAAGACATCGCCAAGCAGGATCCCGACAAGCCCGCGTATAAAAAATACTTCCCGCACGGCACCTCGCATCCGCTCGGGATCGACGTCCACGATGTCGGCCACATGTGGAAGCCCGTGCAGCCCGGCATGGTCTTCACCGTCGAGCCCGGCATCTACATCCGTGAAGAAAAACTCGGCGTCCGCCTCGAAAACAACATCTTCATCGGCGAACACGAAAACATCGACCTCATGGCCCATATCCCGATTGAGGCTGAGGAGATCGAGGCGCTGATGAAACGCTGACATGTCGCTGCCACGCTTCCATCTGCCCGCTAACGATTGGCGCGAGCCTCATCTCATGCTCACCGGCAATGAAGCGCAGCATTGCAGCCGCGTCATGCGCAAGCAGCCCGGCGACACGATTGAAATATTCGATGGTGCAGGCCGCGTAGCCGTCTGCGAGATCACGCACGTCTCCAAAGCGGAAGTGCAGGCCAAAATCACCACCGAAACGCTCACAAAGCCGTTTCAGACCGCGATTCATCTCCTCCCGGCGCTCATCAAAGCCGAGCCCTTCGAGTGGTTGCTCGAAAAAGCCGTCGAACTCGGTGCTGCGAGCATTCAGCCCATCATCACCGAGCGCACCGTCATCCATCTCGATGCCGCGCAGACGGAAAAGAAGCTCGCCAAATGGCGCAGGCACATGATCGAGAGCGCCAAGCAATGCCACACGCCATTTCTGCCCGAATTGAAGGTTCCGGTGAGTTTTGCGGCCAGTTTGAAGCTCGCCGCCGACTTCAAACTCATCCCCGCGCTCAGCGAACACAGCCGCACGCTCAAACATGCGATGCCGTCATCGAAACCAAACAGTATCGCCGTCTTGATCGGCCCTGAAGGTGATTTCACCGCGGAAGAGGAAGCCCAAGCCTTCGCAGCGAGCTTTGTGCCGATCACGCTCGGCCCGCTGGTCTTGCGTGCTGAGACTGCAGCCATCGCGACGCTCGCGATTCTGGGGCACGAGTTGCGTTAACACTGCTCTACACAGAAAGCTCACGCAGCCGCCGGGCATTCATGTGACGCGGCAGCGTTTAGGAGTGCTCCAGCCCTCTGGAGCTTTGCGCAGGCAGAGGGACGTTCGAAAGCGCCGGAGGTCCGGCGCACTCCAGGACGCTGGCGCGGTTTCTTGGCACCCACGCTACTTCAAATCATGCGGCGTATTCACATTGTGGAAAAAGGGCATTTGCTCGTCACTCAGCATCTGAGTGGTAGCCAAATCTGAATGGACGCATGTTTCGATGATCGGTTGCAAGGCGAGATGCTTTTCACGCAGCGCGGTCTGCATGAGGGGCAGCATGCCGGGGACGTAGAGACCGGCGAGGACTTCATCGCCATGCGGGCCGCGGTAGAACTGGCCGCGCACGGGTTCTGCGGACGGAATGAGATGCGCGCGCAGAAACGCGGCGGTCATCCATGGCATATCGACGGCGAGGACGAGCAGCGGCATCTGCACGCGTTCCAAGCAACGGGTGATGGCACCCAGCGGGCCGTTATCGATGCCTTCGGGGTCATGAATAATCTCCACGGCCTCACCAGGAAAGAGCGGTTGCTCGCGGCGGCAAGAAAGCAGCACGCGTGAAGCGCCGATGGATTGCAGCTTGTGCAACTGCGCCTGCCATAGGTCCTGCCCATGCCAATGGAGCAGGGCTTTGTCCTGTTTCATCCGGGTGGAACGACCACCGGCGAGAAGAGCTGCTGAAAAAGGTGTCATGACCGCGTGGACAAAAAGACGGCGCTAGCTGGAGCGCGAGTGTGTCGCAGACCACTCGCCACTTTGGGCGACGGGTGACGCGGCACCCGCCCGCATCGCCTCGCGAAGCGATGCGGGCAGGGGAAAGTCAGGCGAGTTGGAAACTCGCGCTCCGGCACCCGCGCTGCGCAGGATGCCGTCGCTCAAAATCTTCGCGCGCAGGCCGCCATGATCTTTGAGCGCTGCTTCCGCGCCTTCGGCAAAGGCCTGGTTCATCCAGTGGCATGGGCTGCATTCCTGGGCACCGAGGAAGCGGACGCCCTGCACCTCGAACTCGACGCCGATGAGCGTGTTGAGGTCCACGCCCTTGGTGATGATGTTGCGGCGGAAAGCAGAAGGCGGCACGCCCATGACGCTGAACTTTTCACAGAGGCACTCGTACTGCTCGTGCTCGAAAAAGGTGACCTGGCCCTTGTAGTCTTCCTTCCAGCCGAAGAAGCGATCACCCACGAGTCCTTTGCCGGCCACGCATTCGGCTTCCGACACCTCGATTACCGGCGCCTCACCCGCAGGCTGGCCGTGGTGGCCGAAGAAATTGTGCTCCGGTGAAATGTAGATGTGCAGGATTTGCATGCAGGGCTTGGATGTTGGCGCAAACGTGTCACGATTCATACGCCTATGACTTCAACTCAGCAACCCATCCGCATCGGCATCATCGGTGCCGGTGGCATCGTCAAAACACGCCACATGCCCGGTCTGCGGGCCATTCCGAACGTGCAGATCACGCAGGTGACCAATCGCTCGCTGGCCAGCGCCGAAACCTTCTGCCGCGAGTTTGCACCGGAAGCGCAAGCCGTGGAGCGCTGGGAAGAGCTGGCTTCATCTCCTGATGTCGATGTCGTGTGGATCGGCACGCATCCCTACATGCATGCGGAGATGACGTGCTACGCGCTCCAGCATGGGAAGCATGTCTTTACCCAGGCTCGCATGGCGGCATCGCTACCGGAGGCAAATCAGATGTGGGAGGCGGCGATTCGTTATCCTGAGCTCGTCACGGCGATCTGCCCCGCTCCGCAGGGCATGAAGGGCGGTGAACTCGTGAAGCAACTGCTCGCGGAAGGCGCCATCGGCACGCCGCATCAGGCGCTGCTGCACAGTTTCAACGACGCATGGCTTGATGCTTCGAACCCCGCTCACTGGCGGCAGCAGTCCGAGCTGAGCGGCATCCAAATACTCACGCTGGGCATCTACACCGAGGTACTACAGCGCTGGCTCGGCCACATCGTCGAAGTCGAGGCACGCGGGAACGTGGTGATTCCCGAACGTGCGGGCGTGGAGGTCGATATTCCCGATTTCGTGAATGTGATGGCGAAATTTCGCAGCGGCATCGAAGCGACGCTGCTCTTCAGCGGCGTGGCCGCGCATGCGCCGACGGACAAGCTGTGGATCTTCGGCTCCGAGGGCACGCTGAGCTATGATTTCAACACCGACGATCTCCAGCTCGGCAAACGCGGCGGCAAACTGGAGTCCGTGTCGATTCCCACCGCGATGCAGCGAAGCTGGACGGTGGAGCGCGATTTCATCGCCGCCGTGCGTGATCCCGCCGCGCCGAGACCGAAGCCCGATTTCAACGAAGGCATGAACTACATGCGCGTGGTGCATGCCGTGTGGCAGGCGATGGAGGCCCAGGCTGCGGTGCGGGTGATGTAAAAACGGACATGCTCTCGGATCGCGGGAGGTCATCTTTTGTAGGTTGGGTGTGTTTGGCGCGCGGTGTGCACTCCATCACCTGAATACCCCTGCGTCAAACCGCCCGACTTCGAGGACGTTCGTACGCCACAGTATCTGCCCCACGCTCGAAGACGGGCGGGCTGTCGCCACACCCATCCCACGGACTGACATCACGCAGCGCGTCTGCGGCCCACGGCGAGTGCGCCGTTCACGATTTGCAGCAGGCCTTCGACTTGATACGGCTTTGGCAAGGCCGCAGCGAAACCGTAGGCGGCGCAGTCCTTCATCACCGCATCATCGCGATAGCCGGAGGAGACGATGGCGAGGATCTGCGGGTCGAGGCGGCGCAGGTGCAGCATGGTTTCACGGCCACACATGCCATCGGGGATGGTGAGGTCGAGGATGACGAGATCATACGGGCGGCCCTGCTGCATCGCTTCCTGATAAAGGCGCAGCGTGTCCTTGCCGTCGGCGGTTTCGATGACTTCGAAGCGGGCTTTTTCCAATGCACGCCGCAGGAGGTCGCGCACCATGGAGTCGTCTTCCAGCAGCAGGATGCGCACGGACGGCAGAGGCGCGGCGGCGGCATGAAACGGCTTGCTGGGCGTTTGCACCGGCACCACAGGCGGCAGCAGCGCAGCCTCGATGTCGCGACGCATGTCGCCGACGGATTGATAGCGATGCTGCCGGTCCGGCATCAAGGCGCGGACGATGACGCCGTCGAGACGCGGCTCAAGTCCTGGCCGCAAGGCTGATGGCGGCTGCCAGGAGCCACGCGGCAGCACGCCGGTGAGCATCTGATACATCAGCACGCCCAGCGCATAGATGTCGGCACGGTGATCGACTTCGCGGTGCGCGTTGAACTGCTCGGGGGCGGCGTATTCCGGCGTGCCCATGACCATGTGCGTCTCGGTGGCCATCGACGCGGCGCGCATGACATCCTTGGCGAGACCGAAGTCGGTGATCTTCACCTCGCCCTGGCGCGTGAGCATGATGTTCGCGGGCTTGATGTCGCGATGCACGATGCCCTTGGAGTGCGCGTATTCGAGTCCGACGCAGATCTGCGGCAGCAGTTGCAGCGCGAGTTCGGGCGTCATGCGCCCCTGCGTCATGATTTCGCCGAGGTCGGTGCCATCGACGAACTCCATGACGAAGAACAGGAACTCCGCACCGAGATGGCCGTAGTCGTAGATGGCGACAATGTTCGGGTGATTGAGCGCCGCCATGGCACGTGCCTCGCGGCGGAAGCGGTCTTCAAAGGCAAAGTCGTAACCATCGCTCACGCGCAGGATTTTGACGGCGACGGGCCGCCCCAGGCTGAGCTGCGTGCCGCGATACACCGTGCCCATGCCGCCGATGCCGACGAGTGTCTGCACCGAGTAGCGGCCAAACGGCATCATGGCGGAAAGCTCCGGCGCGGTGGGCGGCGCGGAACGGGTCACGACGGGAGTGGCGGTGCTGGAGCTGGAGCTGCTGGTGAGACGCATCAGTCGGGTACTGTGACACACCCGGCGGTGGGAGCAACCACCGCGAGCATTAGTTTGCATTCAGACCGGCGGTGCGGCTCAAACGGGCAGCTCAAGCCGCCGCAGCGGCAGGCTTGCTGGCTGCTGCGAGCTTGCGCGTGTAGATGAAGCTGCCGACAGCGAGCACCAGAATCGCAATGCCCAGCAGCGGGCGCACAACGATCCACGCGATGGCGATCACGACGAGTGAAATCGTCCCGGCGAGAACAAACGAAATCAGGCCGGTGCCCATACCGATGATGTTGCCGATGAAGGGAATCACACTGCCCAGCACGCTGAGCGGCTTCATGATGGCCATGAAGCCAAAGGCCATGAACAGGAAGCCCAGGAAGCGCAGCAGCCAGGTAATGATGGTGTTCGCGCTGGCGGCGTTCTTGAACATCGTTTCGGCGCTCACGGTGCCTGCTTCGATGAAGTCGATCGCGTCACCGGCCTTGGTTTGATAGGGCTCAAAGGTATCGCCGAGCTGGGCCGCCATGAGGCTGAAGACGCCGGGCTTCACGATCTCAAACGACACGCGCACATCGCCAACCGTCGGAGCGTCGGGTTTGGCGCCGAAGTAGAATGCGCCTGACTGGATTTGCGTGCCCGCTTTGAGATCGGCAGGCAGTTTGGCGAGATCGGCATCAGTGACGGCATGCTTGGTCGGGCTGCCCATGTGGCTCACAAAGCTTTCCGGCACCTTGAAAGCGCCCAAAGTGACGTTCTCGGCGCTGATGTTCTTATTCCCGGCGATCAACTCGCCTTCATTGGTGTGACCGTCGGGCTTTTTGAACTCGGAAGACTTCACCGGCTCGTCCACCCACTTCTTCTCATAGGTGTAGGTCGTCGTGGTTTCTTCGCCGCCGCCGACTTTTTGCTTGGTCTCCGACTTCTGGTTTTCCACCCACTGATAAATCTCTTCGCTGCGCACCAAGCGCAATGCCGGGGCGCTGATGCCGTAATCAGGATCGACCACCGGCTCGGCGGCCTTCGCATCACCGGTCAGGTGGACGAGTTTCTTCTCGTTCGCGGCATCGACCTTGTCAGAGCCCACGTTCACGACGGCGGCAGCGCCTTCCTTGAGGCTGTTCGCGGTGGTGACAGCGCGACCTTCATTCCACCAGAGCAGCACAATCGTCACGGGAATGATGACGATGCCGAACAGGATGCCTTTGATCGATTCGCCGATGCGGCTGAACCAGCCTTGAGATGTCGTTTCAGTGTAGGAGTCAGCCATGGTGTGCGTGGGTTGCTGGGGATGTTGAAGCGGAAACCGGCATGAGTGTCAATCTTTTCGTCCGCACGAAAATACTGGAACCCGTGACAAGGAAGCAAGAAACGGCCTCGTTGCGCAGGTTTGTTTCTTCCACCATGACAACGCGCCGCTTTCTCCTCCTCGTGCTCGGCAGTTCCGCCTTCGCGGCCGAACCCAATCCCAAAGCGGACGACATCGCCGGCAATGAAGCCGTCAAAAAGATCATGGAGACACGCCCCGGACGCGGCGTGATGCGCGATGACACACCGCCCACGGCTGCAAAGGATGCGGTGAAGAAATTCAAGACGCGCAGCGATGTCGCTATCGACCTCATGGCCTCCGAGCCTGTCGTCGAGCAGCCACTTTATGCGAGCTGGGACTCGAAAGGCCGCATGTGGGTCACGCAGTATCGCCAATACCAGTTCCCGGCCGGATTGAAGATCATCAGCTACGACCAGCATCTCCGCGCGAAGTTCGACAAAGTGCCGCTGCCGCCGCCGCGTGGCGAAAAAGGCGCGGACAAGATCACCGTCTTCGAAGACACCGATGGCGACGGCTTTTTCGACAAGCACACCGATGTCATCACCGGCCTGAACATCGCCAGCGCCGCGCTGCACGGCATGAACCGTATCTGGGTGCTGAATCCGCCGTATTTGCTCAGCTATCCCGATGCGAATGGCGATGCGTTGCCCGATGGCGATCCCGAGGTCGAACTCAGCGGCTTCGGCCTCGAAGACACGCACAGCGTCGCCACAAACCTGCAATGGGGTATGGACGGCTGGCTCTATGGCGCCAACGGCAGCACCACCACCGGCAACGTCAGCAGCGCGAACACCAAAAACGTGAAATGGGAAGGCCAGTGCATCTGGCGCTATCATCCGAAGAAGAAGACCTTCGAAATCTACGCCGAAGGCGGCGGCAACACCTTCAGTCTCGACATCGACAGCAAGGGTCGCATTTTTTCCGGCACCAACGGCGCGAGCCGCGGCATGCACTACGAGCAGGGCAGCTACGGCATCAAAGGTTGGGGCAAACACGGCCCGCTCACCAATCCCTATGCCTTTGGCTGGTTCGAGCACATGAAGCACGAGGGCGACAACAAACGCTTCCCGCAAGCTTTCACCGTCTATGAAGGCGGACTGCTCGGCAGCGCCTACGAAGGCCGCATCATCGCGCCCAATGCGCTGCAAAACCTCGTCTATGTCAGTGAGCGCATCGCCGACGGCTCCACCTTCCGAACGAAGGACGAAGAGCAGCTCATCACCACCACCGACCGCTGGTTCCGCCCCGTCTGGGCCGGCGTCGGCCCCGATGGCGGCTTCTACATGGCCGACTGGTATGACACCCGCCTCAGCCACGTCAGCCCCGTCGATGACTGGCACAAAACCAGCGGCCGCATCTACCGCGTGCGTCCTGCAAGTGGTGCGCCGAAGTTGAAGGCGTTTGATTTGAGCAAGGCGAGTGGCGAGGAGTTGTTAGGCTACTTGAGTCATCCGAACGAGTGGTTCCGGAAGCAGGCGGTGCTGGAGATTGCCTGGAAACGCCAAGCAGACGTAGCGCCCAAGCTGTCTCAAATGCTCGATGGTCCGCAAGCGCTGGAGGCACTTTGGGGACTAGCTATGTTGGATGAGGCGTTCAACCACGAAAACCAAGAGGTTAGAGCCGAAGCTCACGGCGCATTGGCGAAGGCGTTCAACAGCAAAGACCCGTACGTGCGTCGATGGGCAGTGAAGATGTCAGGAGAGCTTGGCCCGTCATGGTTAAGCGTGATGTCGCTTAGCCTCCTACGCAATGAGTCGCACCCTGAAGTCCGCGCCCAAATCCTCGCTACCGCGAAGAAATTGCCAGCCACGAGCGCTTTGCCGCTCTTGTGGAGCGCCGAAGCGCGTAGCCAAGCTCGCCAGAGCTTGGACCGCACGTCCCCCAATCCATCTTCTGGCGAAGATGGCTACGATCCTAGCGGCCATCTCCCGCTGCTCGCATGGTGGGCGCTCGAATCGAAGGCCGAGAAAGAACGCGAAGCCGTCTTTGCCTTCCTCAAGTCCGATGCCGCCTTCCTCAAGACAGCCCTCTTCCGCGACCACCTCGCCGAAAAACTCGCCAAGCGTTATGCGCTGGCCGGTGGCGAAGAAAACTTCCAGTCCTGCGCCGATCTGCTCGCGTTGACGAACGACGACACGCTGCGCGGCAAGTTCATCGCGGGCATCGCGTCGGCGTTTGAAGGCGCGGAGATGCCGAAACTGCCGGAGTCGCTCACCAAGGCCCTCAACGATTACATGGCGAAGCAAAGCGGCGGTGATCTCACGCTTGCGTTGCGCAGCGGCAGCAAGGAAGCGCTTAAAGACGCCTTGAAGTTGCTCGATGACAAAAAGGCTAGCAACACCGCGCGCATTGCCATCGCGAAGACCTTGGCCGAACTCGGCAAACAAGACGCCGTGATGCCGATGGTGAATATTTTGAAGGCCACGAACCCTGCCAGCCTCAAACGCGGCATCCTCCAGGCAGCGGCCAAGTTTGACGACAAACGCATCCCCGAAGCGTTGCTGCTCGGCTGGGAAGGCCAGATCGCCGGTGACAAGGCGCTGCGTGAAGATGCACTGCGCGTCATGGCCGGTCGCAAAGAATGGGCGCAGATTCTAGTGAGCTTCGTCAACGACTGGAAGGTGCCCGTGAAGCACTTCACCATCGACATCGTGCGCCAACTCAGCCTGTACAAAGACGCGGACATCGACGCCGCTATCGACAAGCACTGGAAAGGCCTCCTCGTCACCGGTCCGACCGAAGCGAAGAAAAAAGAAGCCGAACGCATCAAGGCCGTGCTCAAAACCGGTCTCGGCGATGCCGACAAAGGCAAGCTGCAGTTCGCCGGACGCTGCGCCATCTGCCACACGCTCTTTGGCGAAGGTGGGAAGATCAGCCCCGACCTCACCGGCTACGACCGCAGCAACGTGGACTTCTGGCTCGACAACATCTTCAACCCCAGCATGGAAATCCGCGAAGGCTTCGGCGCCTACATCGTGAAAACCAAGAGCGGCCAGCTCCTCACCGGCCTCATGGACGCGCAGGATGCCAGCGGCATCGTCATCAAGGACATCGCCAACAACAAGACTCCCGTGAAGCAGGCCGACATCGAGAAGATGGAGGCGTCACCGATCTCCCTGATGCCCGAAGGCCTCACCACCGGCATGAGCGATGCCGACTTGAAGGACTTCTTTGCGTATCTAATGAAGAAGTGACTCAGGCGAGAGCAGGAACCCGCAAGCCTTCCAAAACGGCAAGATCGCGTGCCTTGAGGTCGAAACTCCAAAACGTGTCGCATCCCAGCAACTGCGCGGATACGACGTGCAGCAGATCATAAGTGCGGAAGCCATGCTTTGCAGTGTGGCGCAGCGCCAGCTCCTCAAACCGCTCCTTCAAGCGCGAATAGGGCACCTGCGCCGGACGCACGAACTCTAGAGTCGGGTAAAGCAGTTGGTGTCCGCGTAAAGAATCATGCGGCGTCTTCTTCACCCGCAAGCCAGCGATCAAGGCCCGCTGCCTGCTCCGCAGTCCATGCCGGCATGCCAAGGGAGCGCAGCCGCCCCCAGTAAGAATCAAAATCAGGCGCACGGAGGCGGGCAGGCGTGGCCTGGATGTCCGTTTTGAAATCAGCCATCGCCTCTATGAAGCGGCGCTGCTCTGCGGGGGGCAGGGCTTTGACTTGCAGGAGTAGATCGCGGGCGCTCACGGCTTTAAGATACAATGTCCGTGCCTATTCCAACAACAGGCTTTTCAAAGCGGGCTGGCGCTACGCATACAGCACGCGAAACGGTCGCAGCCAGGTGATGACGATGCCGATGATGAGAGCGCCGAGGCCGGCGAGGTCGGCGTAGGGCAGATCGAGATGCGCGAAGATGGCGATGCCTGAATACACCGCACCGAGGCCGGAGATGGAGGCGGCGATGTTGTACACATGGCGGCCGAGGTGGTGGTCGTTGGTGAAGGCGGCGGCGTTGGCGACAGCGGCGAGAATGCAGGTGAGGGCGACGAATCCTGAACTGGCCTCACCATAGACATAGCCGAGCACCAAGGCCGTGAGGGACAGGAAAATGAGCCAGCCGACGACGACGCCTTCCCAGTACTCGCGCGGCTTGAGCGCCTGGCGGGCGAAGCGGTCCATGGCGACGAAGAAAGTGCTGAAACCACGGGCGAGATGCGACCACAAAGCGAAGACGAGCCATGCGCCGATGACGACATTGGCCCAGAAGGGCGCGACGGTCTTGAGGTAGCCGCTGAGCACCTTGTAACCGATGAAACCGCCGATCATGATGACGTTTTGCCGGCCTTCGGTGAACTGGTTCATCCAGTGGCAGAAGCGGATGTTGGTGCGATAAACCCACGAACGCGCACGGAAGGACTCGATGAGTCCCATGCGCGCCGCTTCGTTCATGGGATTGAGCCGCAGGGCCTCCATGAAGTGCTCGTTGGCCTTTTTGTGATCGCCTTCCATCACGGCCTGCCAGCCGGCGCTGGTGTGGGCGCTGTCGTCCTCGGCGTTGCGCTGGAGCTGGTAGTTGATGAGGTGTTTGTTATCACCGTCCTTTTTTTGCAGCAGCAGGGCGGCGGAGAGGACTTCGGCGGCCATGGTGTTCTCGGTGTCGAGTGCTAGCGCAGCACGGGCGGCTGCTTCAGCTTTGGGATAATCGCGCAGCCGCAGATGCAGGCGTGAGAGCACGGCATGGCTGAAATCGCTGTCAGGATCGAGACCGACGGCTTCCTCGGCTTGCTGGAGCGCTTCTTTGATCGCTCCGGTCTGGCCGTCTTTGGCGTTCGCATTCAAGGCGAGCGCGAAAACGCTGCGGGCGAAGGCGTTTTCGGGTTCGAGGGCCACGGCGCGGCGCGCGGCGTCGATGGATTTGGGTGCGGTGTCATCATCCTGCATCCAGCACAGCGCGAGCATGATGAAGCTGGGCGTGTGATGCGCGTCGAGTTCGAGCGCCTGCTTGTAACACGCGACGGCATCTGGCAGGCGGTGCTGGCTTTGCAGCAACTGACCACGGGCGAAGGCGGCGTCGGGCGTGGGATGAAGAGCGTCGGACATATTTCAGCGCTTCATGAGGCCAAGATGCTTCAGCACGTCGTCGTAGAAGCCGCTTTGGTTTGAATACATCGCGTAATTCTTGGCGCTCTCGAACCAGGCCTTCGTGGTGGCTTGATGACGGCCTGCGGCTTTGATGAGATCTTTCGTGGTGAGCGGGATGACTTTGCCGGTCTTCATCGCCTGGTTCAACACCTCCTCGGTTGCCAGATCGAAGACCGCCTTCAGGTCAGCGCCGGAGAAGCCGTCGGTCTTCTTCGCCAGGGCACGAGGATCAAGCTCGGCGATGGGTTTCTTCTGCGCCATGACCTCAATGATGGCAGCGCGGCCGCCTTCATCCGGCGGCGGAACGAACAGCGTGCGGTCGAAACGGCCGGGGCGACGAAACGCGGAGTCGATGTGCCACGGCGCATTGGTGGCGCCGAGAATGAGCACGCCGTCGTTGTCGGACTCCGAGCCGTCCATCTCCATGAGGAAGGAGTTGATGATGTTGCGGCCGGCGCTTTGCCGCAGATCGCGGCGGTCGGCGGCGAGAGCGTCGATCTCATCGAAAAACAAAATGCTCGGGGCATTGCGGCGGGCGAGTTCGAAGACCTCGTGCATGTTTTTCTCGGAGTTCCCGATCCACATGTCGATGATCTGATGCAGGCCGATGGCGATGAAGTTGGCTTTGATCTCACCCGCGGTGGCTTTGCTGATGAGCGTCTTGCCACAGCCCGGCGGGCCATAGAGCAAGACGCCGCCGCCGACTTTTTTGTCGTAGGCCTTGAACAACTCCGCGTGCTGCAACGGGTAGATGATCTTCATGCGGATCTCCTCTTTGAGCGCCTCCATGCCGCCGACGCCGGCGAAATTGAGCTTGGGTTTCTCCATCTCCGCCAAACCGAGATCAAACGCCGCCCCACCACGCGGATGACCGTCATCGTCATCCTCTTTGTCTTTCGCAGACTCCATGTAGCTGCCGCCGGAGGTGATGGCGGCACGTTTGCGGCCTGCGCCGTCGTCTTCGGACGGTTTGACGCCGTGGAGGTCTTTTTCGATGCCGGGATCGGCCAGCGAGCGATTCAGCGCGATGCCTTGGTCATACATGGCCTTCGCTTTGGGCAGATCGCCCTCGGTGATGTGAATGCGTGCGAGGAGGATGAAGGCGGCGGCGCAGGCGGGCGTGTCGGCGATGATTTGTTCGGCACGCACGGCGGCTTGCGAGGTCTTGCCCTGCAGCAACGCGACATGGGCAAGGCCAAGTCGTGCGTCGGCATGCGCGGGATCGTTTTGCAGCACGCGCTGGAAAGTCTGCTCCGCTTCCTCGACGAGTCCTTCATCCAGGCAACCGTCTGCAAAGAGCACCAGCAGCGGGGCGTTGTCGGGCGAATGTTGCAGGGCGAGGCGAAGCGCGTCGAGATTTTGAGCCATGTGCGCGACTCCAGCGTCTTCACGATCACGCCGCAAGACTTTTTCTACTCTGGACGAGTTAAAACACACCCGGTTGGAATTCTTCTTGCCTCAATTGTGATTTCGCCCACCTCTGCCTGATGAAACTGCCAATCCTGCTTGTCGCTTCACTTGTACTTAGTCTCAGCACGTTGCTGCGGGCGCAGTTATCGGAGTCGCGTTCATGGAAGGATGTAACGGGCCGGGTGATCCAAGCTGAGTTTGTGACTGCGGATGATAAGTCGGTGACCCTGAAGGTCGGCGGGAAGGATTTTCCGCTGCCACTGGAGCGGCTTGCGGCGGAAGATCGGGAATGGATCAAGCAGAAGATGACTCCAGCACCTGCGGCGGCTGTTTCAGTAGCGACGACGACTCTTGGCGAACTCAAGATCGCGGGTGTAACGATCAAACCTGGTGTGAAGGCGGAGTTTGAAGCGCCACTGTCTGAAACACTGCTGGCAAAGCTCAAGAAGCGCATCGGCAGCGCCAAAGACAGCTACTCGGACATCGACATGACCAAGGCGGCGGTGGGGCTGTTTGTACCCGCCAATTTTGATCCGGCAAAGTCCTGGCCGATCATGATCGTGAGTGTGACGGACAGTGGTCGAGACAAAGGCAAGTTTCCTTCCAGCGTGAAGTCGATGGGCAGCTTCATCGACGCGGCCAAAGATCTCGGCTGGGTGGTGCTGGCTGCGGATTGTCCCGGTAATCTGACACCTGGGCTGCCCTTCAATCGATGCGGTTTGGCTGAAGCGGGGCTGGAGGCGATGGCGGCGGCCTGGCCGAACTCAAAGACCTGGCCTATCGCCACCGGCGGCTTTTCCGGCGGCGCGAAATACTCCGGCTGGTTGGGTGGCTGGTTTTGCGAAGGCGGACGCCAAGTGCTTGGCATGTTCATGGGCGGCTGCAATGCGGATATGGCCACCATGGCTATCGACGAAATCAAGCCACCGAAAAAACAGTTCACTGCCGCCAAAGTCTTCCTCAGCTCCGGCAAGGAGGACAAGATCGCGGGCCCTATACCGACGGCGGAAGTCGCCAAGTCCCTCAAGCGCAGCGGATTCGATGCCGTGAAAGTCGAGGCCTTCGACGGTGGCCATGAAGTGAACAAAGCGCATGTGCTAGCAGCGATGAGGTGGTTCGCTGAGCCTCCTACCACCAAGGAGAAGTAGCGAAGTTTCACGACACTACATCTGCCGCCGATACGACTCCACTTTGGCAATGAAGGCCTGCCATTTCGCGCCGAGCCTGCCGCGATCGAGGAGAAAATGGGGGCAGAGCTTGTGGCCAAGGTCGCGGTGGTCGTCGTGACGAATCATGCGCCAGTGCATGTGCGGGACGATGTGAGAGATGGGAATGCCGTGCTGTTTCATGAGCCAGGCGGTGAGGCGGGCGGTCTTGTCGATGGTGCGGGCACGGTCATTGCCGCGATTTTCGCACATTTCGATGCCGATGGAGCTGCGATTGCCCTGGCCGTCATAATCAGCGTGTTCGCCGCGTTCGTTGGTGGGTAGGCTCTGGTAGATCGAGTGGTCATCCACGGTGAAATGCCAGCCGACATAGCCGATGGCGTTGTGACGGCCTTTGAGAGCACCGGTTTTGAGCATCTGGGCATGCGCATAGGCATTGCCGCCACGCGAGCGGTTTTCCGTGGCGTGAATGGTGACGTACTGCGGCGACATCGACCGGGAATAGGTGCGTGAGTATCGGCCTCGCGGCACCAGATCGACCGTGACTCCGGGCGGAGTGCGCTGCGGCACCATGACCGCACAGGAACTGAGCAGGGAGGCGACGAGCACGCCGCGGACGATTTGTGGGAAATTCATAAATGGGGGAAAGCAGATACCGTGACAAGATCAGGCCGCAGGATGAAAGAGCAGCCGGGATTTTGCCCTTTTTTCGCCTCAGCATTGGTTTTCAATGAGCTGTGTCGGCGTTGCAAAGATTCTCACTTTCGGTCGTCAGGGCCGGGATTTTGACGCGTGGAAAATTTTTTCGGCGTGGAACCCTTGAAACTGCGATGAGAAACGCTTTTCAGCACAATGGCTGGGAAAAAAATCTCGCCAGAACACCATATCTTGTGCATGATCCACCTCGGCACCCACAGTATATGGTATTTATAGTGCTGGCTGACTTCTCTCCCGCTTCCCCGTAAACTCGACAAATCACCCTTCACTCTGCAACGAAATCGTCATGGAAAAGACCTACAAGATCGGCAACCGCGAGTTCCCACTCGATCAAGACAAAGCAGAAGCAGCCTTCGCCGCCAAGAAGGTCATCAATGGCCGCAAGAGCATGTGTTTTAACCTGCTCCCGCTCAAATTTCAGTGGGCCTATGAGCTGTATCGCAAGATGAAGGCGAACCACTGGGAGCCAGAGGACATCCAGATGCAGAAGGATGTGGAACAGTGGCGCTCCAACGAAATTTCGCAGAACGAGCGCTGGATCATCATGATGGGCATCGGCTATTTCAGCGCTGCCGAGGGCATCGTGGGTGACAACGTGCAGCACGTCGTGCGTGAACTGGTGACCGCGCCGGAATTGAAGCTGGTGCTGGGCCGTCATGCGCATGAGGAGAACATCCACGCGGACTCGCTGCTGTACATGATTTCCTCCCTCGGCATCAATCCGCATGAGTGCGAGGCGATGTTTGAGCAGATCCCGACGATTGTGCGGAAGAACGAATTCGTCACCAAGCACTCGAACAACCTGCGCCGTGACCTTGATCTCACGAAGCTGGAAAATCAGCAGCTCCTGGCGAAGAACATCTTCGTCTTCGGCCAGTGCATGGAAGGCACGCAATTCTATGGCCTGTTCGGCATGATTTTGGCGCTCTACCGCCAGAACAAGTTCCCCGGCATCGGCCAGATGTTCCGCTACACGCTGCGTGACGAGTCGAACCACATCGAAGTGTTCCGCAATCTGTTCATGGACCTCGTCGAAGAGAATCCCGCGCTGTGGACCACCGAGTTCCGCGAAGATCTCGTCAACACCATGCGCGAGGCCGTTTCGCTGGAGAAAGAATTCATCCGCGACTGCCTGCCCGTGAATGCCGTCGGCCTCAGCGCCGAGGAATTCGAGCGCTACATCGATTTCATTGCCGACCGTCGTCTCGCCGACTGCGGCCTGCCTGTGCTCAGCCCCGGTGTCACCAATCCGCTGCCATGGCTGGCGGAGATGATGGACGTGCGGAAAGAGCAGAACTTCTTTGAAGGCAAGGTCACGGACTACCAGAAGTCGTCCGCTCTTGCCGTCTGCGACGACGACGACCTGTAACTGCTCCCCGCTCCCACAATTTTCGCTGGAGTGATCCGGCGGAGGTTTCTTATCATTTCAAATACCTCGCTGCTCCTAATTAAACTCAAACCTGCTCCCGCCATGATCACCAGTCTGCTCCACGAAGACAAAGCCCTCAAGAGAGTCGCCCATACCCCCAAAGACCAAAAGCCGCGCTTCGAATGGAGTGCGTTGACCGTCGGTGCTGCGGATTCCGCTGCTTCCGCCATCAAGGTGAAAGTTGGCGGCAATGAGCGCGACTTCGACGTGGGCGAGATCGCCGACACCGTGGGCAGCGCTTTGGCGGACCTGTTCATGGCACGCCAGAAGGAGGGCGACATCTACAATGAGCAGAACCAGCAGCTCGTGCAGACCATCTCACGTGCCGTGGCCGATGAAATCCAGCAGCGCACTGCCCAGCTTGCCGAGGGAGCCGGCAGCCTGAGCGGGAAAGACATTTATCACTGCATCGAGCGGGCGCTGGTGCGGCACAATGCGCATGACGTGGCACGCAGTCTCGCCGAACGCCGCAAGCGCACCGAGTATGACAGCGTAGCGGACAACAACCTGCCGCACCCGCTCATCGTCTCAACCAAAGTGATCCGCCGCAGCGGCCAACTCGTGCCGTGGAACCACAACAAGATCGAGATCGCCGTGCGCAAGGCCTTCCTCTCCATGGAACTCGACTCCACGCCCGCCGTGCAGGTCGCCGAGTCCGTCAGCCGTGCTGCGGCTGAGGAAAACAAGCAGTTCATGCACATCGAGGACGTGCAGAACCTCGTCGAGGAAGAACTCATGAAGCAGGGCTTCTTCAAAGTCGCCCGCTCCTACATTCAGTATCGGGCGCTGCGCTCGAACATGCGCGAGACCGAGCAGGAAATCGCCGCCGTCACTAACGAGCAGGACAGCGAGCAGCAGCAGGCGCTCCTCGTCGTCAAAGCCAGCCCCACCGAAACCTTCCTCTGGGACGGTGCGGATCTGAAGAAGCGCATCGACTTCGCCATCCTCGGCCTCGACCTCTGCATCAGCCGCAATGAGATCGAGATGGAGCTGCGCCGCTCCTTGAACTCCGACATCACGCTCGACGATCTGCGTCAGACCGTGATCCTCAATGCCAAGACCTTGATGCAGAAGGACGCCGACTTCGCCAAGTTCGCCGCACGCATCCGCCTCAGCTACATCTATGAAGAAGTGCTCGGCTGGGACATCGTTCGCGACGGCATCGAGTCCCTGCGCGACTTCCATCGCCGCGCCTTCCGCCGCAATCTCGCCCGTGGCGTCGAGATCGACCGCATCAGCCCTCGCCTCCTTGAGTTCGACCTCGACAAGCTTGCCGACGCTCTCGATCCGGCCGCCGACATGGACTTCGACTTCCTCGGCATCCAGACGCTCTACGACCGCTATTTGATCGTCGATAAGAAGATCAAGCCCAGCAAGCGCCTCGAAGCACCGCAGCTCTTCTGGATGCGCGTCGCCATGGGCCTCTGCATTCGTGAAGAGAACCCCGAGGAGAAAATCATCGCCCTCTACAAGCTCTACAAAGGCCGCCGCTTCTGCTCCAGCACGCCCACGCTCTTCAACAGCGGCACGCACCACTCCCAGCTCTCCTCCTGCTATCTCTACAAGGTGGACGACAGCATCGAGTCCATCATGATTCGCGGCATCGCGGAAAACGCCTTCCTCTCCAAGTGGGCCGGCGGCCTCGGCGGCTCCTGGACCAGCGTGCGCGGCACCGGCGGCTACATCAAAGGCACCAACGGCGAAAGCCAGGGCGTCATCCCCTTCCTCAAGCTGCACAACGACCAGCTCATCGCCGTCAATCAAGGTGGCAAACGTCGCGGCTCCGGCTGCGCCTACCTTGAAGTCTGGCACAACGACATCGAGGACTTCCTCCAGCTCCGCGTGAACACCGGCGACGAACGCCGCCGCACTCACGACCTCAACACCGCCAACTGGATTCCCGATCTCTTCATGAAGCGCATGGAGGCCCGCGAAGGCTGGACCCTGTTCCGCGCCAACGAAGTTCCCGACCTCCACGACCTCTACGGCAGCGCCTTTGAAAAACGCTACGTCGAATACGAGGCCAGGGCCAAGGCCGGCAAAATCTTCGGCAAGGAAGTCGAAGCGCTCGACCTCTGGAAGAAGATGCTCAAGTCCATCTTCGAAACCGGCCATCCGTGGATCACCTTCAAAGATCCTTGCAACGTCCGCAGCCCGCAGGACCACGTCGGCGTCATCCACAGCTCCAATCTCTGCACCGAGATCACGTTGAACACCTCCGCCGATGAAACCGCCGTCTGCAACCTCGGCTCCGTCCTCATCGACAACCACCTCGACGACGCCGGTGCCCTCGATCACGCCAAGCTGCGCGAGACCATCCGCACCGCCGTGCGCATGCTCGACAACGTCATCGACATCAACTTCTACCCCACCGAAGCCGCCCGCACTTCCAACACCCGCCACCGCCCCATCGGCCTCGGCGTCATGGGCCTGCAGTACGCGCTCTATCGCAAAGGCATCCCCTTCGCCTCGAAGGAGGCCGTCGAGTTCAACGACGAGTTCATGGAAGCCGTCGCCTACTACGCCTATGACGCCAGCAGCGACCTCGCTGCCGAAAAAGGCACCTACTCCACCTACAAAGGCAGCAAATGGGATCGCGGCCTCCTCCCGCAGGACACCGTCGATCTCCTCGCCAAAGAACGCGGCATGGAGATCGATGTCCCACGCGGCGGCAAGATGGACTGGAGCGGCCTCCGCGCCAAGATCGCCAAGCACGGCATGCGCAACAGCAACGTCATCGCCATCGCCCCCACCGCCACCATCTCCAACATCATGGGCAGCAGCCCCTGCATCGAGCCCCTCATGAGCAACATGCTCGTGAAGTCCAATCTCTCCGGCGACTTCATGCTGCTCAATCCCTACATCATCCGCGACCTCAAAAAGCGCGGCCTGTGGACCACCGACATCCAGAACAAGCTCAAGTACATGGACGGCGAGATCGAAGGCATCGAAGAAATCCCCGTGGACCTCAAGCGCCGCTACGCCACCGCCTTCAGCATCGACTGGAGCTGGCTCATCGACGCCGCTGCCCGCCGCCAGAAGTGGATCGACCAGTCCCAGTCCCTCAACTTGTTCTGCGGTGACAGCGACATGCGCATCATGTCCCACATGTATCGCGGCGCGTGGAAGAAAGGCCTCAAAACCACCTACTACCTCCGCACCCGCAGCGCCTCCAACATCGAGAAAGCCGACGTCGAAGTGCAGAAGGAAATGCGCAGCAGCGTCATCGCCGGCACCGTCAGCGCCGCCGCTGCCGCCAAACGCGAATACACCGAAGAACAAATCCAAGCCTGCTCCATCGACGCCATGCGGAATGGTGGGACGTGCGAGGCGTGTCAGTAACGGCAGCGCAGGCTGACTCCACGCAATCTTTTCTCACAAATGAGTGAGGAAACTGTGGGCGAATCTGATTCGTCCACAGTTTAGTGTGACTAAACAACGTTATCTGACAGAAAATGAAATCGATCCTCCTTAATCTACTTGCGCTCGTTTGCCTTACCGGATGTTCCTTGTTCTTTGAAGCGGCAGACATCACTCATCGTCGGTCAAAGGCGCTGCCGGAGGGAGGAGTTGTAATAGGCGACCGGTTCTCGGTGCGGGCACCTGCGGGAGGCCTTTACCCGACCCAGAATATCCCGACCAGCGGAGGAGTGACGTTGCGACCGACCGAACCCGCGTTTGATGGCTATGTTTACTTTGTTACCCCATTCTCTTCTCCGTCCGCGCAAACCGCAGATCAAGCGTTCGATGAATGGAATAGGAGACCAGGATTCCAGGGCGTGCAGGTTAACGTGATTGAACGCAAGAGCACGACAGTCTTCGGTAAGAATGCGACAAGAGCAGTTGTCGATGTCGTTCAAGGATCCATTGGACAGATTGCGGCAATGGTCGTTGTGAAACGACAAAATGACTTTCTCATCCTTGCCCGAGGAGATCGCTACTACACGCCGCTGAGGCGTGATCATACGATCGAATTATGCAAGACTGGACTCCATAAGCTTATTCAATCCACGAGCTTAACCGACAGATAACAAGTCGTGGGTGGCAACCGGCGATAACGTCTCTAGTTGAATCGGAGCTTGATCTCGCCGGTGCCACCACTCAAACGTTCGGCCAAGTGCGAAGCCTTTCCCTATAACCATAAATTACCACACTCAACTCTCATAGCCACTCGCCCATGAACTCCATTTCATCCATCATTCGGATCATTTGCGGCCTCGCGCTGATCATCCTGTCATACACTACCTACCAGAACACATTTGCCCATGCAGCGCCAGGCTCACAGCTTCAGATATTTGGCATGGCCACTGGAGCTACATCAGGCCAGCTTACCCTTGGGTTTGTGGTTATCGGACTGATTGGTGCCGGGCTTTTGGCTCTTGGAGTGATCGGTATTTTGAAGAGCCGCCAGTGACAGCGATGCGACTCGCAACAAACAGGCCGAACAAAACGGATGCAGGCAACGGCTCGTATGGCATCTGTCGTGTCATCGACGCCTCCCGCTCGCCGTCGCCTGATCCGAAGCGTTCGCCAACAAGATGAAGTGCTTCTTCACAGTTTTGATCATTTTGACGACACTTTCTTCTTTCGGGCAGAATGTCCTTCGCATGAATGAGGATACTGTCGATTCTGCCGAACTGAAGAAGACTTACGATCACTACGTGGGCAGCGAGTTTTCAGATATTGCGCATGAGCTCGCAAAGCGTGCCGGAGAAAATTCAATCCTCCAAAGTTACATTCCAAATGAAAAATTAGCAGAGCCGTGGACGCATAGCATGGCGTTGACACTTTCACAGGCTTGGCGTTTTCACACCGATTACGCCGTGCGGAAGGAACCGCGCGGAAGAATATTCGAGGTTCTGATGCAGGTCGTCGAAGACGATGAGATCGGAGCCGGAAGAAGGATTGCGCTTGGCGAGATTGCGACGCGTCTTCACTGGGGGAGTTATCCGGCCACTAACGACGGTAGCTTGCCTCCCATGGAGGACACCATTCGGCGGCTCTCTGCCATCGCTCAGGATCAACATGAAGATGCTGCGTTGCGAAGGGCGATTGTTCCGATCCTCTATCAATATGGTGATCCCAACGCCTATCTTGATTTGGCGATTGAACTGACTTCAGCGGAAACCAGCCCTCTTGCAATCGGCGAAACCTTCCGCTTTGCCACACCCGTTCGGAATTCAGACAGATTGACACCAGCGAATCGCGCCAAGTATTTGAACCACGTCTTCCAGCTTCTCGAAAAAATTGACGACAAGAGGTCGGGAACTGGATATTTCCTCGCAATGCACATTGGAGCATTTGTTGGGGTGAAGCCAGTCAGACCTGGTCAAGGATCGTTCGCACCTGATCAACGACTTCCCGAGTATCAGGGTGAGCACGGACTCACAGAGTTCTTCTTCCAGACTACTGTCGATAATGCCATAAAGTGGTGGGCGGAGAACAAGAACAAGTATCAAGAGGCGAACAAAACGGATGCAGGCAACGGCTCGAAGGCTATCTGTCGTGCCAGCAACGTCTTGCGCTCGCCGTCGCCTGATCCGAAGCGTTAGCCGCTTTCGCACATTCCCTATGAACCCGCTCGAAGAACTAAAACTGAAACGCTTCCAATATCTCAAAGCTCTCTATGAGGCGACTGGCGGCAGCAGCAGCGCATACATTCAGACGCCGTATGTCCTCGGAGAGACTTTGGGTTTCTCAGGCGACGAGACGATGCGCATTGATGAGTACCTACGAGGCGAAGGGTTGGTGAAGCGACTTGGACTTGCGGGCGAAACCACAATTACCCATCAAGGCGTTGTCGAGGTAGAGGCCGCTCTCTCTCAGCCGCAAAAGCCGACCGAGCATTTTCCGCCTGTCGTCAACATCCTGAACGTCCAGCAGATGTATGGTTCGCAGATTCAGCAGGGCACTTCGCACAGCACGCAGAGTCTCACGCTCCAGGCCGCCGACCTAAAAGCGATTCAGGAGTTCATCACTCAACTGAAGCCGCAATTGTCCAACCTCGGTCTGTCAGGCGACGCGCTTCAAGAAGCTACCTCCGATATTTCCACCGTCGAAGCTCAGCTTGCCTCAACCAAACCCAAACCGGGAATCTTGAAGGAGTCGCTCACCAGCCTCCGCACAATTCTCGAAGGCGTTGCCGGCAACATGATTGCATCTGGTTTGTCCGGGCAGATTCCGGCTCTACTGGCGCTCTTCAACTGATGAACCAAGCGGCTAACCATGCGCTGCAGCGAACCGCTCCGTGCGTCACTGAGCTTAGGGTCGTTCGCCCAACTAACGGCGTCAATCGCCACTTTACGCCACGATGATGGATTGCTCGATCTATTGCCCCCACTGCCACAAACACACTGCACCTCGGATGGGGGGACATCAGAGGGAAGGAAGTTATGGAAGCACCGTAACAGTTCCAGCTATCGCCGACGTCCACGGGCATCAATGGTGGATCGGCATCTGCAATAGTTGTCAGATGCCAGTTTTGATTCACGAGAACGGGTCTACAGTTTATCCATCGCCACAGCCAAGCCCGACTGATCCTCTTATCCCAGAGAGCTTGGCAGACGATCTGGATGAAGCTAAGGTTTGTTTCACGAACGAGTGCTATCAAGCTACGGCAGTCATGGCACGGAGATGTATTCAGAGGGCCTGCGTTGAGAAGGGCGGCGACCCAAAGAAGCGACTTGTCGATCAGATCGCTGCGCTGACCTCCGCAGGACACATTACGAAGGACATTGAAGACTGGGCCACAGTTATTAGGTTCATCGGGAATGACGGTGCCCATCCTGGGTCCGATTCGGTCACTGATGAGGAGGCTGAAGACTGCCTGAAACTCGCGGAACAGTTTCTACATGTTTTGTTCGTGACTCCAGCGCTCGCTCAGCAGAGGTTGGCCGCCCGTAATGCTTCGAAGACCAAATGACACACCATCATCCCAGAACAAAGGCGAACAAAATGGATGCAGGCAACGGCTCGGGGAAACGACGTCAGGCTGCAACAAATCAACAACCCTGCCTTCAAGCCTGATCCGCCGCGCTCAAGCAAAGGCCCAACGGGACGTTCGTCAGGCAGCCCAGGAGTGCCGAGCGCCAGCGAGCGCTCTCCTGGGAACCTGGCCCCCACGCACCCCGCCGGAGCATGAACCTCAACGAGGTTCCGTCACCCGAAGCGGATCTTGAGTCCGGCCATTGCACGCCGTTCCGCCTGCCGTCTCCATCACCCAGGGCACACGGCCCGGAAACCCGCTGCAAACCGGATTTGCCCGCGATCATTTCCCGTTTGTCCGGGGGCCGTTTGCCTTTGATCCCGATCATTTGGCAAATGATCCAGGACAAACGGCCTTTGATCCCGGTCATTTCTGAAATGTCCGGGGCATGTCGCTTTTGATCGCGATCAAACCAGAACTGATCGGGGACATTTCCCAACTGATCCCGATCATTGGCCATCTGCTCGCGGACAGTTTCGAAATGATCCGGGACAGATTGGTTTTGATCGGATGGTTTTGGCAGCCAGCAAGAGAACAGGCGCTGGTGCAGCGGGTGAATCCCGCGCTGAAACCAGTCATCCATGAAACGGCGTCAGAGGGCCAAAAATCAATCACCCCGTCTTCAAGCCTGATCCGTCGGGCTAAGGTAAGAACAGAGCTGCTGTCCCGCTATAGCCTCCATGTGATCGTCACAGTTCATCGTCCGAGATGTTTTGGTACAAGTCATCTGGGGCAACTTGATAACCCAGAGACAAGGCTTTGGCACGAACCGCGGCTTCGCTCAGCTTTGGATGGAGCGTGATGTAATAGTCCGAGAGAGGGCCAGTGAGAGCATCGATGATGGTCGGAGCGCCATTGGGCAGGCGCATAATGTTTTTTGAATGCAGGTCGCCTAGTATCCAGCTTTTTTCACATGCATAAAAAACCCACAGTTCGTTGCCGCGATAAGACCCTTTGGGAGAAATGGCATTCATTGCCTCGACTGCAGCACGTTGATCGGTTCGAAAATCTCCCAGCGGCAGGCATTTGGGTTGCTTCACCACAAGGTATTTGCCGTCGTCTGTAAGTCCTGCAATCTCTGTGGGACAGGCTCCCGCCTCGTGCAAAATGCAAATTTTATCAAGGATGTCGTCTATCGAGGCTGGAACCTGGACGATTTCAACCTCATCGGGAGGCCTGCCCTGCATGACGAGCTTGTACCCAATGGTTCCCTTCAGATTGTCATCCATCTTCAGGTCGAACAGTTTATAGACAACGCCCTCTTGCTCATCCTCCCAGGCAGTCGCTTCGCGCCCGAATCCAACGTTGCCTAATTTTACGGAACACATCGCCTCGACGTCCGTGTCGCTTAACCCCATCCCACTCAGGCTGATCAACGGGACTTCGAGGAGCTTTGATCTTCTGGCAAAGGAGGCAGCCCAAACATCGCGCGGAATCGATTCGCTGGGTGCATATTCTCTAGCACTCTCCTTGATTGCACACGCCCGTTGTCGATTGAGCTCAGCACAAGCCTGCCGTTCTGCAATGGACGCAACTCCTCTGTAGATATAGCTGGATCTGCCTGTGATGAAATCGAGCTGCGGCTGAGTGCTTTGTTGTTCATTCACGAAAAGGTGGTTTGCGGGCCGATGCTATGAGAAGCACCGCTAGCACCGCAAGCATAAAACGCGCCTCCACAGACCCGTGAGACATCGTTTTATTTTTAAATCATGCTTGCGATTCCAGAAGACCCCAAAGGACAGAACCCAGAGGGTTCCCGGTGCCGGGAAACGACAGCAGGGTGCAAGAAATCAACCATCCTGCCTTCAAGCCTGATCCGCCGCGCTCAGGCAACGGCCCATCAGAAAAAATATGCCAGTCATTATGTGTCACTAAGGAGTGCCTGCAAACGGGCTCCGACGAGGAATTGAGGCGTTTCCAGAATGAACTCGCCGCGTCTCCCGAGGCGGGCGACTTGATTCAGGGAACCGGCGGCCTGCGAAAAGCCAGATTCCGCATTGCCCATCGCGGCAAGAGTGGATCAGCGCGTGTGATCTATCTCTGGCTCCCGCAGGCGCGATGCATCGTCCTGTTTCACTTCTACACCAAACAAGCCAAGGCCACGCTCAGCGCCGCTGACAAAAAAGCCCTGCGTGAAGCCGTCCAGATCATCAAAGAATGCTACCACCCATGAAAACCACCCGTCAGGAAGTCGAGTTCGATCCCAAGGCGCTCGTCGAGCGCGTGAAAGCCTTTGCCAAGCATGCCAAGGCCGGCAAGGCCATGCCGCGTGTGCGCATCACCCAGGTGGCCGTGCCGCCGAAGCTCAAGCCGCTGCCTCCGGCGGACATCAAACGCATCCGCACCCGCCTCGGCGTCAGCCAGGCCGCCTTCGCCGCGTTGCTCAACGTCCCCCGCAACACTGCCATCTCCTGGGAAAACGGTGTGCGCAAACCCAGCGGTGCCGCCTTGAAGCTCCTCAGCCTCGTCAGCCAAAAGCCGGAGATTCTGGCTGCCGCGAGCTGAGGGTCATTCGCGATGGGTGTGCCGCCGGATTGATGTAGGCCGGATGTGTTGGGCGGAAAGGATGCCTTGGTCCTCTTCGCAGACAACGCCCAACTATCCGGCTCTTGGCGTGCACAACAGCGCCATGGCCTCCTCCCAAGCCAGCCGGATAGTTCGGCGAACACGCGACTTGTGTTGGCGGTACGTCATGCGCCGAACACATCCGGCCTACGTCCGTTGAGCACATCAATCCGGCGACGCACCCTTCGCGATTCAAAGCCCAACGGGACGTTCGTCAGGCAGCCCAGAAATGCCGAGCACCAGCGAGCGCTCTCTTGGGAACCTGGCCCCCACGCACCCCGCCGGACCATGAACCTCAACGAGGTTCCATCACCTGAATGGTTCCCGAATAACGGCGCTGGTAAAAGATGGATGGTAAAAAATGGGGACCACAGTTTTCTGATCTTTTACCGCCCATCTTTTACCAATTGAATAAAATGTCTGTCCCTCGAAAGCCCAAAACCAGCATGCCCAGAGTCACGCCAGCCTTTCCAATCACGTTCGCCGTCTTCCACGACGACGAACCAGCGGATGCAACGCTCGACTTTGCCGACAACGCCGATGTCATCTCCACCACTCGCTGGCGCGTGCCGACGCTCGATGACGAGACTCTGCAAACCCGCGCTGCTGATTCGCGCGAGTTCGCCCTGCTCGCGGCGAAACGTTGGCGGCATTACCGCGACACCGATTCCGCCGCTCACAGTCTCGCCGACCTCCGGCGCCTGATCGCCGCAGACCCGCAGGGCGAGTTCTGCTTCCATTTGAAGATCACCGCCGACTGGTTTCCCGCCAGCCTCGGCGGCGCGATGCTGCGGCGCACCTGGCATCATCACCTCGCGCTCGATTTCCTCTTTGTGCATCCGCGCATCGCCAGCAGGCTCGTTAACGTGAAATCCGTCGGGGTTGCAGTTGCTCCAGGCCATCTGCATGATCGCGCAAACCATGGGATGCCAGCGAGTCTGGGGCGAGACGACTCAAGACTCGGCACCTTTCTACCGGCGCTATCTCAAGCAGCCTGTGGACGATCAGTTTGCCATTACTCAGGACGAGATCACCATGTTCAGCGCGAAGTTTGAAACGGAACGCAAGTCGCACCTGGGCAAGTTCCAGTTGCCGCCGCCCAACCGATCCACTACGATCATACCATGAGAACACACAAGCCCATTGCACAGATGACCCAGGAGGAAAAAGCCTCCCTAAAGGCCCTCATGCTGGCCGAAGGCATGGACGACAGCGACGTCTTCCCCGGCGTTCTCGGCAACAGGATCAGCGCTTTCGTCAACAAACCTCTGCGTCGAAGAACCCCAGTGCCACGCAAGTCCGCCAGGGTGACCGCCTGAGTGCGACAACAACGGAAACCGCAGCCTTCGTCGGTCACCCTTATGACCAAGAAAGCCATCGCAAACCTGCCCGTTCGCGAAACCTCCCAGTTCATGCGCGAAATGTGGGCTGCCGAGGCCGAGCACCCCGTCTTTGCTGGCAGCCTCCTCAACCTCCGCTTCATGGCCGCAGGTGCCGGTAGCTCCAAGACCCGGCCACCGGCCAAAGCCCGGAAGAAAACCCGCGCCACCGCTCGTTAACCTCCCTCAAGAAGTCGGCTTGACGGGCATTCCATCAAAGGCTTCACTGTCAGCAGGAAGACGGTCCGCCTGATCTTCCGAAGATTATTTGCCCTTCGGCAGTAAGCGCCCTCGATCATTCCAGGGTAGCCGAGCCCGAGGGGCTTTTTCTTTTACGCTCATGGCCACTGCAATCCTCATCGACGGCGACTTTTTCCTGCGGCGCTACCGCGCGCTGCATGGCAAACAACCACCCCAGGAAGTAGCTGAGGGCATGCACCGCATGTGCCTCGAACATCTCAACCAAAGCGGTCAGCGGCGGAACCTCTACCGCATCTTCTTCTACGACTGCCCGCCACTGACCAAAAAAGCCCACCACCCGATCACTGGCAAGGCGGTCGATTTTTCCAAGACTCCCGTCGCCGTCTGGCGTCTCGAATTCCATGCGGCCCTCAAACGCCTGCGCAAAGTGGCCCTGCGGCTCGGCTACCTGAACGAGCACGTCGCCCATTGGACGCCCCGGCCCGAAAAGCTCAAGGAACTGCTGCTCTCCAAAACGACCGTGGCTGATCTCGCCGAGGAAGATGTCCTCTACGCCGCGCCGCAGAAGGGCGTGGACATGCGCATCGGCCTCGACATCGCCTCGATTGCATTCAAACAACAGGCAGACCAAATCATCCTCATCGCAGGCGACAGTGATTTCGTTCCCGCCGCCAAACTGGCGCGCCGTGAAGGCATCGACTTCATTCTCGATCCAATCTGGGCCACCATCCGCAGCGACCTTCACGAGCATATTGATGGTCTGCGTACTGTTTTGCCGCGCCCGAACATACGCCCCAAAGATGCTGCCACGCATCCTCCCGGATGAGTTCCGCTCAGGGAAACGGCGTCAGAGAGGAAAAATCAACAACCCTGCCTGCAAGACCGACCCGCCGCGCTCAGGCAACGGCCCAACGGGACGTTCGTCAGGCAGCCCAGAAGTGCCAAGCGCCAGCGAGCGCTCTCCTGGAAACCTGCCCCCCCACGCACCCCGCCGGAGCATGAACCTCAACGAGGTGCCGTCACTCGCGCCCGATGGCACTTTGTTCTTTTAGCACGGCGGTCAGCGAGAGGTCGCCTGCCCCGGTTTCCCTGCGAGCCAGTCCCTGAGCTTCCGCTCAAATCCATCCATGTCCTGATCAAAGTAAGGACCGTAGTGCAGCAGCAGGAAGGCGGAGCGCTGCCGGCCGTTCGGAGCGCGGTAGCGGAGGTGCATGTAGTGGCCGGTGGGGCGCGCGGCGTAGCGGCGGTCCATCGCCACGATGTCCTGCCGCGCGATGACCTCCACCTTGTCTCCACCGCGATGGATCACCAGGGCGTCAGGCCGCAGGAAGATGCCTTGGCGGCGTTTGTCCGCCTGGATGTCTGCGGCGAGGCGGAGCATGCGCCGCTCATAACGCTGCGCGAACCACCACGGGATGCCGGTGAGCAGGAGCATCATGAGCAGCACGAACGTTTCCCCGCTGTCCAGGTTCCGACCTAAAACGAGGTGATAACCCAGCGCCGCAACGGCATACGCGGCGATGAGGAGGAACAGCCATTTGACCATCGCACGGATCAGCGTGAGCCCCGTCAGATTGAACTGCTCAGGCAGATACTCGACGCGAAAGTGCCGCGTGCCAGGGCGGAGCAGCGACTGCACGGCAGGCACCTCATGGATCTGGTGCCATCCGGTCACGAGCGGTGGCGGCACGAGCTGCACCAGTTCCAGCGTGCGCTCATCGGGAATGAAGACCAGCCAGTCGTCCTCCAGGGCAAACTCCGTCAGGTTCCAATCATGGCTCACAAGGTGGCTGGTGCGGCCGCGCATCGTCACCGACTCGCGCTGCCAGAGCAGGTGCCCCTGCTCGTCGAGGATGATGAGATACTCACGGTAGTCGTGCGCCTGACTGGCGTGAAAATCGATCAGCTCCAGCCCCGCATGCCGCAGGGGCTTGAGCTTCATCACTGGCTGCATGCCGGTTGCGGCCTGCACCTTGGCGGCGCAGGCGCTGAATTCAGGCTGCCCCTCCAGCAGGCCGCCCATCTCGGTAAAGACGGTGCGCGACCGGAATTCACCCGCCTGCCATCGCGCTTCGAGCGCTGTGGCCTCGGCCAGGGGCAGCGGCTCACCCGTTTGTGTCCGCACCTGCGCCTGCACCTTGCCATCCTTCAGCAGCAGCAGCCCCGCATCATCACCCACTGCGGTGATCACCTCCGTGACCGGCCTGATCCAGAGTCGAGTTCCAGTGGCCGTGTCAAACACCTGCATGGCCTCGGCCTGGAAGGTCCAGCCGTCGTCTCTTGTGCCTCGCAGCCGCCCTGAGAAAGCTGTGAACACGCCACCCATCATCGATCCCGCCCGCATCTGCTCCACCTTCGGATAAGCGATCACTGCGTGGGGCCGCAGTCCGTGGAGATCATGCACATGGCACACTTCCTCACCTTCACTGACATCACGCCAGATGACCGCCACCCGCCCGTGCGCCTGATCAAACAAAACCCGTTCAATGGGCCCCTCCTGCTGAATTTGCAAATGCATGGCCCCGATCTCAGCATGCCGCGTCCAGCATCGCAAAGCAAAATCGAAGAAAGCATAGCGCCGTGAGGTGACTTGTGACCACGGAGTGCTACCGGCACTCGATGCGCAGCGGTGCGTCCAGCGACTTGATCATGGTGCGCCTAGCCACAATGCCGTTAAGCAATCCTGCAACGAACGCCGAACTGGCCCCTCACCTAACCTCTCCCCGAAGCGCGCCTGTTTGCGCAACACGTTTCTCGCGGGGAGAGAGACCTGAATATCGTGCGCCAGCGTCAGGCTCCCTCTCCCCGGCGAGAGACTTGTTTTGCGTTTGGCTTTCTTTCCGGGGAGAGGGTCGGGGTGAGGGGCCAGATTTGCACCTGGGAATAGGGGCGCCATTATTGCTTAACGGCATTGAGGCTAGCTGGAAGGTGCTCGAACTTTGAACCTTGAACTTTGAACCTTGAAGCGTAGAACGGTGACGCATGGTTTCACGTTTTCTCCTTCTCGCGGTACTGTTGAGCAGTTGCACCACCGTTCAAACGACGAGCACCAATGCCTTTCGCTACGGGCGCAAACTGGTCACCAGCGACATTCCACAGGCCTCGCGCCGTATGTGGGGACGTGTGTCCAGCCTGTTTGGTCCAGGCGACGGCTCCTTCTGGTATGCCGATCAGATGTATGGCAACCCCAGCATCGTGATCAATCTCGGCGAGCAGCGGGTGTATCTCTTTAAAGGCGGCCAGTTGGCCGGCGGGTCGCCGATTTCCTCCGGTGCCGAAGGCTACAATACCCGCCCCGGCAGCTATCACGTCATGGAGAAGGACATCGGCCACAAATCCTCCATCTACGGCGACTACGAGGACTTCCAGGGTAATGTGATCAGGCAGAACATCGACAACCGGGTGGATTCCCGTCCGCCGGGCACACGCTTCGAGGGTGCGAAGATGTTTTATTTCATGCGCGTCTATGGCGGCGTCGGCATGCATCAGGGCTTCCTGCCCGGCTATGCCGCCTCCCACGGCTGCATTCGTCTGCCCGGACACATGGCGGAGAAATTCTTCCAGCAGGTCGCGGTGGGGACGCCGGTGGAGATCGTGCCGTAAGCTTGTTCTCGTTCCTGCATGCAGCGCGAACGGGGAGTTACCTTGCGATGCACTATGATCGAGGACGAAAACGAGGACGAGGACGAGGACGAGGACGAGCTGGACGAATCCGTTATGCTGCATTTTACAGCGCCTCACCGTGCAGCAATCCAGGTGGCACCGGATGCTCTGCATCCACATCATGCACTTCGATGATCCTGCCATCATCCATGCTGGCGATGCGGTTGGCGTGATGGAAGATGCGGTTGTCATGCGTCACGATCAATACAGCGCGCTCACTGCCACGGGCGACGCTTTCGAACAGCTCCATGACCACATGACCGTTCTTGGCGTCGAGCGCTGCGGTTGGTTCGTCGCAGATGATGAGTTTCGGTTCATGCACCAGCGCACGCGCGATGGCGACGCGCTGCTGCTGCCCGCCGGAGAGCTGGGATGGCCGGCGCTTCACGTAGTCGCCCATCCCCACCTGCGCCAGCACCTCACGTGCGCGTTTTTCTGCCTTCGATGCCGCCAGGCCTTGAATCAGCAATGGCACGCTCACATTTTCCGCGCAGGTCAGTGTCGGGATCAAATTGAAGGCCTGGAAGATGAAGCCGATGTGATGTGCGCGAAACTTGGTGATCGCCGCCGTGCTCATCTTGCGCAGATCGTGGCCAAAGACATGCAACTCGCCTTCATCCGCCGCCAGTGTGCCGGCGACGATGCTGATCAGTGTGGTTTTGCCGCAGCCTGATGGCCCGACGAGCATCGTGATGTCGCCCTGGCGCACATCGAGTTTGATGCCTTTCAGCACCTGCAGCCGCGAACCACCATCCCCGAAGCTTTTCGAGATGCCCTGCATGCGTGCGGCGAGCTGGCTGTGTGCGCCGGTGGTCATGCAGCGCTCCATTACGCGCCGAAGGCAGACGCGGGTACACCTGTGGCACCGGGGCGGCAGACGAAGAGGCGGCCGGCGTGCGGTTCATCAACATCGGGCTTGAGGCCGGTGGTGACGTAGAGATCGCCGAGATCGGGGCCGCCGAAGGCACAGGCGGTGGTTTCGACGCAGGGGAAGTCGATCTGCGCCTCGATCTTCTTCGTGGCGGGATCGAAGCAGACGACTTTGGCACCGTGGCAGAAGGCGATCCAGAGGCGGTCAGCGCTGTCGATGGTCATGCCGTCGGGCGAGGAGGGGTCGGCGCTGGTGTCCCAGAGGACGCGCTCGTTGCTGATGACACCAGCGGCGTTGTCGAAGTCGAAGGCGCGGACTTTTTTGCTCGGCGTGTCGATGTAATACATGGTGCGCGTGTCACGGCTCCAGATGATGCCGTTGGAGTTGGTGACAGGGGCGAATTTCTTTTCGACGCGGAGATCCTTGTGCAGGCAGTAGAGCGCCGCATCGGCACGTTTCTTCAAGCAGATGGTGCCGGCCCAGAGACGGCCCGCAGGATCGCATTTGCCGTCGTTGAAGCGGTTGTCGGGCAGGTTCGGCTCAGGATCAGTGATGGCGGTGCTGAGGCCGGTGGCTTCATCGAGGAAGAAGAAGCCGTCGTCACCAGCCCAGAGGAGTCCGCCGCCCGCACGTGGCACCACGGTGCCGACGCGCTGGCCGACATCCCAGATTTTTTCTTCACCACTGCCCGGAGTGAAGGCGATGATCTTGTGCGCTTCGATATCGACGTAGAGCAGGCGGTCGCTATGCCAGAGCGGGCCTTCGCCCCAAATGGAGATGTGGGAGGAGATCGGTTCAGCGTTCAAGGTTCAGAGTTCTTGGTTCAATGTTTGTGCCGCTTATTGTCGGTAGATGACCACCACACCCGATGACGGGCTGCTGGGGGAGAAGTCGTTGCCGAACCCGACGGTCTGCAGGTTGGCGGCTTCGAGGCCGAGTTCGATGAGGCGCTGCCGCACGGCCAAGGCACGGCGATCCGAGAGCGCGCGGGCGTGATCCTGCGGCAGATTCGGCGGTGCGTACCCGGCGATGAGGAGGCGGCCCTTTTTGTCGGCTGCCAGCTCCTGCGCCACGCTGCGAATGGTGCGTTCATGGGTTTCGGTGAGCCGGAACGAATCGTTGTCAAACACCAGCGCCTGGCAGGCGGGCTTGAGGCCGGTGCTCAGAGGGGAAGTGAAACCATCTCGTGGCCCGAGGGCATAGACGACGGCTTCGGCGGCCGGATTGCGCAGAAAGGACGGCATGGGAATGCTGCCGCAGGAAGTGAGAAGGAGGCAAAGGATGAGGCTGGATGCCAGACGTTGGATGCTGGATCGAGCATCTTGAATCGAGCATCGAGAGTCGAGCAGCGCTGCCTTTGCGCTGGGCGCCTGTGGTGGGAATTTCATCGCATCCAACGGGGTTCGGTGATGCGGCCGAAGCCGCGCAGGAGGGCGCGGCGGTTGCCGCTGCGGAGATCCTGCACAAACAGCCCGCCGTGCTGGACGTAGGTGATGAACTGCCCGTTCGGACTCCACGATGGATGCTGCGCGCCACCGGCTTGCAGGATGCGTGCGCCGCCGTTGGGGTAGGGCTTGATGGCGACGGCCCACTCACCGTCTTTGCGGGTGGTGAAGGCGATTTGCTGGCCGTCGGGCGACCATTCGGGGTCGGTGCAGAAGTGGTAGCCGGTGCGCCAGCGGAACAGCCGCGAGCTTTCGCCTTCTTTCTGCGGTACTTCGACGATGAAGAGCCTGGGGCCGTCGCCATCGTCGTTGGAGAAGACGATTTGTTTGCCATCGGGATGCCAGGAGGGGCTGGACGGTGCGCCGATGGAATCACTCACACACGCGGCGGTGTTGGTGTTGAGGTCGCTGACAAAAATCTCGGGATTGCCGATGAAACTCATCACGGCGGCGAGGTGGGTGCCATCGGGCGAGAAGGCCGAGCCAAAGCTGCTGCCGGGCGTGTCAGTGACGCCGCGCTCCCAGCCGACATTGAGATCGACCAGACGAATGATGGGAAAGCCGCTGCGGTAGCTGGTGAAGGCCACCATGGAGGAGTCGGGCGCGAGCGAGGGTGCCACCGCGCCGTATTTGTCATGCGTGACCTGATGTACTTCGCCGCCTTCGGCATCGCAGACGTAAATCTGCCGCTTGCCGGTTTTGTCACAGACGAAGACGATGCGACTCGTGGCGAGGCCGGGCCTGCCCGTGATCGTGTAGATCACGTCGTCGGTGAGCGCCTTGAGGTTTTCATCGAGTCCCGGTGCGGCGTAGCTGCGCTGAAAGAGTTCCTTGCCTTTGGCATCGCGCAGCTTGCCGGTGACGCGACCGCCGACGGAAGTGCCGTCGATGATGAAATCGACCTTCTCATCGGCACCGGCGACAAAGAATTCGCGCGAGGCGAGCAGTTCCTGGCGCAGTGCGTCCTGCGCGCTGGCCGCCATGCCGCCGGTGAAAGGGCCGATGCGGATGCGCGGCATCGTTTTCTTTTGCCCTTCGGTTTTAACTTGGCCGCCCAGGCCGAGCCAACCGCGCAGGGTGTCCATGACGCCAGCCTCGGTCCGGGTGCCGTGGCAGGCAGCGAGGGCCAGAATGAGAAGCAGCGCGCGGGCGTTCATGCGTGGGGTCAGGGCAGCAGGAGGAAGTTCAGTTCCAGATCGTAGCTGTCTTTGGCGAAATTTGAAGGCAGGGCTGCGGAAATTTTTTTCACCTTGGAAGCGGCTTCAAGAATGGACTGATCCAGGACATGTGAGCCGGAGAACTTGCTCATCTGGGCCTGCAATACGGTGCCGTCCTTGCCGATGGCGATGTTGAGCCGCGCTTCGCGTTGGGCCGGGGGCACGGCATCAATGGGCGGTGCGGTCCAGCCGGCCAGAAACACGGTGTTTACGGCTTCATCGACGGCGTCCAGATTTACTTCTTCCTCCACGACCGCACTCTTGTCGCCGGGCAGTGGTAGCGGCGGCTGGCGCATGGTGTTGAGGCGCGCGATGTCCATCAGCGTCGGGCTGGTGATAGGCGGGGCTGGCGTACCAAAGGTGCCGCTGCCGGGGCGTTTTTCCGGCGCACGACGCAGCGTGATGCTGCGGTTCGCGGCAGGCTTTGACACGGCTGTGGCCGGGGCAAACAGCGGTGTGCCTGACTCGTTGGGCACCGGTACCATCTGATGCTGCTGCGGCGGCGCCGCGACCAGCGTGGCCTTCTGCACGGGAGGTTCGGCGGTCTTTTTCGGCTCGGCGGTCATGGCCTTGGCTGTCTTCGGTGCTGCGGTCACGGGTTTGGGAACGGCAGCGGCGGGTGGAACGGATGCTTTGAAATCACTGGGATACATCCAGGTCAGTCGTGTGTCCTGACCATGGCGTTGCCTGCCGCCATGGTCCTGCCACCACCACCAAGCACCGAAGGCTGCGGCGAAGTGCAGTGAAACGATCACAATCATCGAAGCCGAGATCGGTTCCAGCGTGGTGGGACGGCGGCGTTTCATCGTGGCTCAGGGGTCGTTGGCATGCGTCGTGACGGCGGTCTTCTGAATGCCCGCCGTTTCGAGCAGTTGCATCGTTTCCACGAGCTGCTGCACCGGCAGATCACGGTGGATGCGTACTTCAATCCCGATGCCTGGACGGCGTTCCGCGAGCAGTTTCAAGGAGGCGGGCAGATCGGCCCGCGCGAGCATGGCGGCGTTGAGCGTGACCGACTGGTCGTGGTTCACCACCAACGTCATCGTTTCTGCTGGCGCAGGTGTTCGCGTTGCGACCGGCGGCTGCGCGGCGACCTGCATGGATTTGTCCGCTTTGAGCAAGGGGGCGGCCAGCAGGAACACGAACAGCAGCACCATCACCAAGTCGAGCAACGGCGTGATGCTGATCTCGGTGATGAGGCGGAGCTGATGCCGGTTCGAATGGCGTTTCATGCGCGGGCGTGGGCGACGTGCATTGTGGTGGGCAGGGGAGAGGAACTCGTGCCGGTGAAGGCGGGCATCGACGGGCTGCCGAGTGCGTTCATGCTCGGCAGGACTTCGGTGCTGAAACGATGATCCACAAAAGTACGGTCAAAGCCGGCGCTGAGTTCGCTGGCGAAGTTGTCGAGCCGCACCACCATGCTGCGGATGCGGTTCACGAGGAAATTATAGCCCACCATGGTCGGTATCGCCACGAGCAGGCCCAGCACCGTGGTGACGAGCGCCGTGGTGATGCCCGGTGCCAGCGCGGCGAGGCCGGCCGTGTTGGCGGCATCGGTCATCGTGCTGAAGGCATCAAGGATGCCCCATACCGTGCCCAGCAGACCGAGAAACGGCGCACTGCTCAATGCCGTGGCCACCCAGCTCATGCGTGCCTCCAGCCGTAATGCCGCCTCTGCCACGCTGCGTTCCATCGCCGTCTGCACCGCGCCCATTTGCGACGGCGTGATGCGGCCCGCGCCTTGCAGCCGTGCGGCAAAGGTCGCGCCCGGTTCATCCTCGCCCAGCAGATACCACGCTATCTCACGGCAGGCGGCATGGTAGATGTGGTAGAAGGGGGAGAACTCGTGATGCTCGCGCTGCTGGAACAGCTCCAGCGGATGATTGCTCTCGCGATACTCGCGCAGGAAGGACAGGTTCGCACGGTGGACGCGGGAGAGCAGGAAGTGCTTACTCAGAATCACCGCCCAACTCGTGATGGAGAGCAGCGCCAAGCTGCCGCAGATGACCCAGCAGGTCAGGTTGCTGTGTTCCAGGCCAAACTGCAGGCCGGGCGAGAGAAGGGATTCAATGGGCGGCATGACGGGAAAGAGTGCTGCTAGTTAATGGACGTTAAAGGTCCGGCGTCAACCCGTGAGTGAGACGCTGCGCGCGGTTATGCGTTGGCGGCGGGATGCTCGGCTGGGAAGAGTTAGGAGTGGCGGGTTAAGGGTGCGGCACTCCGCCCTAAAGCCCACCTCACTTCTCCCTCGGCAGATCCCACGCCTTCAGCCAGTTGATCTGCGTGCGTTTCCAGCCTTTCTTGAGCAGCCGCTGCTCCATGTCCGCGAGATGCGCGGCTCCGTAGAAGATGGCGAGATGTTTCTTCCCGCTGGCGATCTGCTGGTCCATGACTTCGAGGGCGACGCGGTTGCGCTCCCCAACGAGGACGGTGCCGTCACCGGATTCGATGCCGGCCATGATGTCTTCCACGCTGTCGAACTCCTGGGCGATCATGCGCTTCAACTCGGTGCTGCTGTCCTTCATGGTGAGAACCTTGAGCAGCATGACCATGCCGGCGGCGTCGGAGCTGACACCGCGCTTCTCGTTGGCGGCTTTTTGTGCCTGTGAGGCCTTGAGGTAAAGCGTCAGAAAGCTCTCCTGCTTCTGGTCCTGCGTTTTTGTGAACTGGGACATGTTCATGTCGGCGTGGACGAAGTTTTTCGCGTTGTAGTCGATGCCTTCGAGCTGGCCGGTGAGTTTCAGCGCGTCCTTCATCATCGCCTGAAGCTGGCCGACCCATTGTAGCTTCTGCGCCTCCTTCATCACCTCCGGTTTGTTGCGTTCCTCGATGGCGGGGCCGACCAGTTCATACAACACGGCCTCGTAGCCTTTGAAACGTATGTTCAGCGCATCAAAGTACGCCTTGTCCGCGATGTGAATGGCCCCGACGAGATCAACCTTCACCTTCTGCGGTGATTCGTAGCTCACCACGGCGGTTTGCAGGCTGTCGCTCGTTTCTTCTTCGACGAAGCGGATGAAATCCGTGGGTTCCTCTGCCGCGGACAGTAACCCGAAGGCCAGGGTGGCTTGCAGGAGCAGGAATTGATTCATGAGGAAGAGCGGCACAAGGGTTCAGCCGTCGGCCTTGAAGATGCGGGTGAAGAACGCCTTCATCTCATCCCACGAGGCCTTGTCAGCGGCTTCGTTGTAGGCGGCACCCTTGCTGTTGTCATTGCCGGCGGCCTTCTGCGTGAAGGCATGCACCGCGCCGGGATAGCTCACGAGTTTGTAGTCCACCTTCGCGTCCTTCATCTCCTGCTCAAAGGCCGCGATGTCTTTGGCTGGCACGAACGGATCATCCGCACCGTGCAGCACCAGCACCTTGCCCTTGATGTTCTTGCCGTCGGCCGGTGTCGGTGAATCGAGTCCACCGTGGAAGCTGACGACGCCCTTGAGCACCGCACCACTGCGGGCCAGTTCGATCACACCCGTGCCGCCAAAGCAATAGCCAATCGCAGCCACCTTCGCCACATCCGTCTGCGCATCTTTGTTCAGCACCTCCAGCGCGGACAGCATGCGCTCACGGTAGAGTTTGCGGTCCGCTTTGTATTTCCCGGCCTCCTGACCTGCCGCCGGTGGCTGCGGGCGGATGCCCTTGCCATACACATCAGCGGCGAAGACGTTGTAGCCGAGTTCGGCCAGCATGCGGGCCCGCATCTTCTCGTTCTCGCTCAAACCGGTCCACTGGTGGATGATCAGCACGCTGGGGAGCTTGCCCGTTTTGGCAGTATCGACGACGTGGAGGCCTTCGCATACCACACCGCCTGATTTGTATTCGACGACGGTTTCCTTGATCTCGGCCTTCACAAGGCTGGCAGAAAGAAACAAGGCGGAGATGAAAAGCAGTGCGCGGTTGGGTTTCATGGCTGCGGGATCATAAGCAGACTGAAACCGGCTGCCAGCCTGTTCTTGGTTCATCGGGAAAGTTCGTGCGGTCGTAATAGCTCAAGCAAACGCGACAGACCGCGCCAACGGCACGAAGGAACCTAGCCCAGAGCAAAGGAGCCTTGGCGAGTGCCGCTCTGGGTCGGCGCGCAATGGACCTCATGCACCGAAGGTCGCGCTCTTAAAGAGCGCAGGAACGGCTGCGGCAGCTCTCCTGCGCTCTTGCAGAGCGCCATGTCCTTGAGCTGGATGGCTTCAAGTTTTCCCAGGGCTTTCGCCCTGGGCTGGAATCCAGCGGCCCTTCAGGCCGATGCTATACCCAACGTCACCATGATTTGTGAATCTTTACTGCGGAGTGCTGGAATGCAGAACTCCATCACTCCATCACTCCAAAGGCCCGGAACTCCCAAATCTTGATGACGCGAGGTATATCACTCCAGCGCACCCACTTCCCGGATGAACTCTGTTCTTTGCCATCCGCGGACGCTCGTGCTACTTCAGCTCCTGGATGCGGATGTTCTTCCACATCACTTCCTTGCCCACCGCCGCAGCATTCTTGCCAATGCCATGCACCTGAAGGGCGATGACGCCCTCCTTCGTCATCTCATCCGTGAAATCCGCCGCCGGCACACCATTGAGGAAGGTCTTGATGCTGCCGCCCCGGCACTCGATGCGCGCCAAGTTCCACTCGCCCTGTTTGAAGGCCTTGCGCGCCGCCTCGTTGTTCTTCAAATCAAACAGCCAGCCGCGACGGCCTTCATCATACACGCCGCCGGTGAAGGCCCGCGAACTCGGGTCGATCTCAAACTGGTAGCCATGCACACGATCCGCCGGGAACTTTTTCTTCTTCCCGGCGATCTCCACCTCCGTCTCCTCCGTGTAGTAATTGCTGCGGAACTGGATGCCCGAGTTCATCGACGGATCGACCTTGAACTCGACCTCCAGGATGAAGTTCGAGTACTTCTTCGCCGTGCAAAGAAACGAGTTCCCCGTGTCCGGCACCGTCTTGCCCACAATCGTCCCATCCTGCACCCGGTATTCGGCCTTGCCGCTGTGCTGCTCCCAGCCGGCGAGTGTTTTGCCATCGAAGAGCGGGACAAAAGCGTCCTCGGCATGAAGGAGCGAGGTAAGGGAGAGAACGGCGGCGGAGAGAAGCAGGCGGTGGATCATAGGCGATCACTAACGTGTCCATTCAGGCACTCTTTTCCTTCATATCGTCCCCAGTCTTTGGGCGCGCTGCTTCCAGCCGCCACAGCCGAACCTCTATCGGTCAGCGGGCCCCAACCCCGCATCCCGTACCCTCTCCCCACCCTGCCAAAGCCTTTTCCCGCCATGTCGGCGGCACTCTTTTGCATGCAAAAGACCTCTCCCCACGTGTCGGCGGCGCTCTTTTGCACGAAAAAGCCCCGTCTAGCCAAGGGGGCATCGAAAAGGTCTGGGCGGACGAGAATCGCGCCAGCGTCCCGGAGTGCGGCGGCAGAGATGCCAGGAGCACCTGGCATCGGCGACGCCGCTCTCGTGAGGCCATAAGACCCCGAAGACCACCAAAGCTCCGCCGGAGCAGAAACACCGCTCATGCGCCGCTGACGGGAGTCTATCCTCATACGAGCATCCCCAC
>NZ_JBJXFV010000020.1:0-63888 GCF_046154365.1 Prosthecobacter sp. | reverse complement strand
CAAGGGGCAGCCGGAATAAGTGCCCAGCGCAGCGCAGGCCGAGCGCAGCGAGTTATGCCGGACTGCCCCTTGCACGGAGCGACGCATCTGATCCCTGGGTGTCGCGCACACAACTCCAAGCCTCCTCAATGGCACATAAAACCCCACGGGAAAGTCTCGATGGCCCGCTCGATGAACCCAAGGAACTGGCGGGCATGGTGCTGATCGTGTTTTCCGACTCGGTCATCCTGGTCGAAACGAGCAGCAAAGGCGGCAAGGACAAAGCCTCGGCCCGCAGCCCCCGGCAGCGCGAGCTGGAGCGGGAACTGCAACGCGCCCGCGAAGAAGTGCGGGCGAACCGTGAGGAGATGCAGTCCTCGCAGGAAGAACTCAAGTCCATGAACGAGGAGCTGCAATCCACCAACGAGGAGTTGCAGTCCACCAACGAGGAACTCACCACCTCGAAGGAGGAGATGCAGTCGCTGAATGAAGAGCTGCAAACCGTCAACGCCGAGCTGCAGGCCAAGCTGGACGAGCTCTCCGCCGCGAACAACGACATGAAGAACCTGCTCAACAGCACGGACATCGCCACCGTGTTCCTGGACAACGAGCTGCAGGTGCGGCGCTTCACCTTGCAGGCCAAGGCCATCATCAAGTTGATCCCTAGCGACGTCGGCCGGCCCATCACCGACCTCGCCTCCGACCTGCTCTATCCCGCCCTGGTCGAAGACGCGCACGAGGTGCTGCGCACGCTGGTCTTTTGCGAACGCGCCATCACCACCGGCGACGGACGCTGGTTCAGCGTGCGCATCATGCCCTACCGCACCATGGACAACCGCATCGACGGCGTGGTCATCACCTTTGCCGACATCACCGCCGCCAAAAAAGTGGAGGCCAAACTGCGCGAGACGAACAGCGATCTGACCACGCACTCGGCTGAGCAAGGCCGCGCGCTGGGCCGTGCCGAGGGGCAGTTGGAAGTCCAACATGCCAAACAGTTACGCAACAAGGCCAAGGCCCAAGTGAGCCGAACAGCCGCCAGCGCCGTAGTGAAAGCCAAACGATGAAAAAACAGCTCAAGCCCGTGACAGACACCGCCGACCTGCGCCGCCGTGCTGAACGCCGGCTGCGTGAGCAATCCGCCAAGGCGGAGCGCCTCGAAACCCAGGCCAACGGCCTCCGCATCCTCCAGGAACTGCAGATCCACCAGATCGAGCTGGAAATGCAAAATGAGGAACTCAAACAAGCCAAGGCCGCGCTGGATGCAGGCCTGGAGAAATACACCGACCTCTATGACTTCGCCCCGGTCGGCTATTTCACGCTGACCTCCAACGGCACCATTCATCAGGTCAATCTCACCGGGTCCTCGCTGGTCGGCATGGATCGCTCCCAGTTGGTGGGCCGCCGTTTTGGCCTGCTGCTTGCCACCGAGCAGCGTCCCGCGTTCAATGCCTTCCTCACGCGGGTGTTTGTGGACGAAACCAAACAATCCCAAGATTACGAGCTGCTGAGAGAGGGTCAGCCGTCCATGTTCGTCAACATCGAGGCCAAGCGCATGCTCAACGGCGTGGAATGTCATGCCGTGGTCGTGGACATCACCGAGCGCAAACAGGTCGAGGACATCCTGCGCCGCAATGAAGCGCTGTTCGCCGCGCTCTTCAGCCAGGCCCCCATCGGCGTCTATGTCGTGGATGACCAAATGCGGCTGATTCAGGTCAATCCCAAGGCGCTGCCCGTGTTCAAAAACGTCCACAAGCTGATCGGTCGCGACTATGCCGAAGTCATCCACATCCTCTGGCCCAAACGGGTCGCGGATCAAATCGTGAAACACTTTCAGCACACGCTGAAGACCGGTGAGCCGTATCAGTCACCCGAGTTCGCCGCACAGCGCAAGGATACCGACGCGCAGGAGATCTACGAGTGGCAGATCCAGCGCGTGATCCTGCCCTCCGGCGAGCATCGCGTGGTCTGCTTCTTCAACGACATCACCGAGCGCAAGCGCATCGAAGGCGCGCAGCTCCGTCTGGAGGTGATGACCGCCTCCAACGCGAAATTGAAGCAGGAAATCATCCGCCGTCAGGCGGTGGAGGCCGCCCTCACGAAGAGCGAGCAGCTTGCGCATGAGCTGCTGAAACAATCGCGTGAGTTGCAGAAGCAAGTGCGCCAGATGTCGCATCAGAACCTCCTCGCGCTGGAGAATCAGCGCAAAGAGATCAGCCATGAGCTGCATGACAAAATCAGCCAGGTCTTGATCGGCATCAATGTGCGGCTGGCCGTCTTCACCCGCACGGCGGAGGTCAATCCGCGTGCCATCGCCCCGGTGCGTGAACTGGTGGAGAAATCCGTGAAGATCGTCCACGACTATGCCCGCGAGCTACGCCCCGCGATGCTCGACCAGCTCGGCCTGATCCCTGCCCTGCGCACCTACATTGACGAAATCCCCAAGCGCAAAGGCCGCCAGATTCTCTTCACCGCGTCTCCTGAGGTCGAAGCCCTCGACAACGACAAACGCACCGTCCTCTACCGCGTCGCGCAGGAAGCGCTCGTCAACGTGGCCAAACATGCGCGTGCCCGCGTCGTGAAAGTCAGCCTGCAAAAAATCCGTGGCAGCGTGTGTCTCGAAATCGCCGACGACGGCAAAGCCTTCGACGTGGAGCGCCTGTCCTCCGTGCAATGGAGCCACCGCCTCGGCCTCACCGGCATGCGCGAACGCATCGAAATGGTCGGCGGCAAGTTCAGCGTCGAATCCATCCCCGGCCATGGCACCACCGTCCGCGCCGAGGTGCCCATCGGGAAAAGTAGGCGGCGCCGATAAAAACGGCTCATCCGGGAAGTTCGCGCGGGCGCACTGGCTCAGGCAAACGCGACTGACCGCGCCAACGGCGCGCAGGAACCCAGCCCAGGGCAAAAGAGCCTTGGCGACTGCCGCCCTGGGTCGGCGAACCATCTGGCGTATGGCCCGCAGGTCGCGCTCTGAAAGAGCGCAGGAACGGCTGGGGCAGCCCTCCTGCGCTCTTTCAGAGCGCCATGACCTTGAGCTGGATGGTCCTCACGTTTTCCCAGGGCTTTCGCCCTGGGCTGGAATCCTGCGGCCCTTCAGGCCGATGCTTTCACACTTCATCGCGCCCACTTCACGGATGAAGCTAAAAAATCCCGTGTCCTTGCGGACACGGGATCGGTGTTACGACTGCCTTGGCGCGCTGAGCCTGACTCTATTTCGTCCGCACCACCAGCACGCGGCGGTCCTGCTGCATCTCGGCTTCGTTGCCTTTGGGATACATGGGGAAGCTCTCGCCGTAGCCATGGGCGCTCAAAACGCTGGCTGGCACGCCGTAGCGCTGGGTGAGTTCGTCAAACACGCGCTGAGCACGAGCCGCTGACAGTGACAGGTTGAATTCATCCGTGCCATCGGTGCTGGTGTGGCCTTCGATGTCATACACGGCACCCGTCTCGATCTTGCTGACGGCAAGGATCACGGCGGCCACATCCTGCAGCGCGGCACGCGACTCCTCACTGAGCAGTTCCGCCGTTTCCTTCACAAACAGCACCGGCAATGTCACATACGGCAGCTCGCGGCTTTGGCCCTGATCTTCCACCACGACAATGCTGCGCTCTGAATTATACACCCGGCGCGGCTGGCCGGGAGTGTCCACGACAGTGGTCGTTTTGGTGGTCTTCACCGCCGTCTGCGGCGCGGCCGTCACGATCACCACCTTGGGCGCCATCGACAACTGACGCTGCACGACCACGGGATCGAGGGTGCGCACGACGATGGACGGTTGCTGCACCACGACGACACCCGCCGTTGCCGGAGATGCAGGAACGACAGTGACCTGCGCGTGGAGGGGCAATTGCGCGAGGCAGAGAGCGGGGAGTAGAAACAGTAGTTTTTTCATGAGTTGATGGGTGTGGGTTGGTTTGGTTGACGCAGCTATGCCTCGTTCGTCGCCGGTCTCTTTGCCATGGGGTGAAACCCGACTCGGCATGATCACGGGTGACTTTCAGGTCGCGGAACGAGGCCCGCTCAATGCAGTCGGGTTACACCCCATGGTGAATGCAGCAGGCGCACGATATTCATCCGCGCTGCGCAACCCCACTGAACCCAGAGAATCCAACCAACCACCACCGCCCTATGATTCCCACCTGTTTGCCGCCATCGAATACTCCCGGCTTTATCTCCTGGGTGGCGGCGTCTTTTGATCATCGCCAAAATGTGTCGCCAATAAACTAAGTCAGCCTACGCCACTATGATTTCCCCAATAATGCCAACATCAGAGACGCTTCCCGGCAGCGTCAACGCCCTCCTGGCCGACTATCTCAGCGCGCGCAAGGAAGCGATCATCAACGAATGGCTGGAGCGGGTGCGCGGCGACGCGGCGATCATCGCGACCGAGACTTTGAACACGAAAGCGCTCAAGAACCACCTCCCAGAAATTTTTGATGATCTGACCGACACGCTTCGCCGCTACGGCAGCGAGGCCGTGGCCGAGCAAACCATCAAAGATGCCGAAGAGCACGGTGCCGCACGGCAGCAGCAGGGCTATGAACTCCCCGAAGTGCTGCGCGAACTCAAGCACCTGCGCGCCATTCTCATCTACCACATGCGCGTCTTCGAAGACATCCATGCCGAGTTTGGCATGGCCTCCCGGCTGTTCGTGGCGACCACCCTGCACCGCTTTCTCGATGAGATGGCGATTGATGCCTGCGAGGAGTACCTGTGGTCGCAGTTGAGCCTGCAAGACCAAATCCACCGCGGACGCGCCAAGTATTGAGCATCCAACCAAGAACGCGCCCTTGAGAATAGCTGTCGGGTTTCACCCCATGGCGAATGAACCGCGTTTGTTCTAACCTAACGAGCAGTGAATCCAAGAAAGACCTTTATGAAAACACCCAAGAGTCGCAAACACGCGGATGGCAAAGTTGGCTGGGCGCTCCTGTGGCTGCTCGGCATCCCCATTCCCGTCCTGCTCCTGTTCTTCGTGCTGCGCGGCTGCACCTGAATGCCAGCAGGTTCATGCTCACCCTATCAGCCCTGCATCCCGTGACACGGTTGCAGGGCTTTTTGCTTCAAGCCCTCAGCTTCGCCGTCAGATGATCGGTAAAAGAGTCGGGTTTCACCCCATGGCGAACGCGCTGCGCGACACATAACAATGCGGCCTGTGAAACCAACTATAACCTCACAGGCAAACCAAACACAGACACCCATGAAAACCCCATCCATCCTCCGCCTCTCCACCACCACGCTCGCCTTGTGCGGCATGTTCCTGCTCGCCCCACACGGCAACGCCGCTGAAAAAGACACCCTCGACGCTGCCGATGTGAAATTCGTCAAGCATGCGGCAGCAGCCGGCATGGCCGAAGTGAAGGTGGCCGAACTCGGCGTGAAGAAGGCCGAAAACGCGGACGTGAAAGCATTCGCCACGATGATCGCGGCTGATCACACCAAGGTGAACGAAGAGTTGAAAGCCCTGGCCACCACCAAGGGCATTGAACTTTCCGATGTCATCGACCCCAAGCATGCCGACACGTTCCAGAAGCTGGAAAAACTCAGCGGCAAGGAATTCGACAAGGAATTCCTCGACACCCTGGTGAGCAGCCACAAAAAAGGCGTGAGCAACTTTGAAGATGCCGCCAAGGACGCCAAAAACGCCGATGTAAAGGCGTTCGCTGAAAAGACCCTGCCAGCGCTGAAAGCCCATCTCGACAAGGCCAAGGAACTCGCCGCCAAGTAACCCTGTTGGTGTCAGGTGGATGCGGCGAGTTGATTCCCGCGCCCCCTTTTTTACCACTACTGCTGTGGCAGTTGCTGCGACCCCCCGCAGCGCTGCCACAGCTTCTTTTTTGTCGCAACCTCAACACCTTCACCCCTCATTCCATGACCGCCACTGACCAGACCATCGACATCTGCAACACGCTGCTGATCGGTGAAATCGCCGCCGTCAAAACCTATACCCAGGCAATTGACAAGTACGCGCATCCATCCGGCGACGCCTCGCTGGAGCGCATGCGTGCCGTTCACAAAAACAACGCCGATGAACTGCGCAAACTGGTCGCGGCGCACGGTGCCGAACCGGCTGAAGGCACCGGCCTGTGGGGCGGCTTTGTGGTGGCGCTCGAAGGCGCGGCCACGCTCATCGGCGCATCCCCTGCCCTGCATCTGCTGCAAGCCGGCGAGGAGCTGGGCATCAGCCAGTATGAGAATGCGCTCGCCAATGCCGATGTGGCGGACGCCGCCAAGGAACTCATCCGTCACACCCTGCTGCCGCCGCTTTCAGGTCACCTGATCGAGCTGCAACAGCGGCGTGATCGCGCCGAATAAAGGCCCGGCCCATGAAGCTCGCCGCCAAGAGCAAGAACGCCACACCGGGCAATCTGTTCAGCCCGCTGCTGGAGATGAAGGATTTTGTCAGCGGCCTGCCCTCACGCCTCAACAAGATCATGAACGCGAAAAGGGGCGATGGAAGGCTTTCAAACGATCGCCAACTCGGGAGCAAAACCAAAATGTGGCTCACAATTCTGATCACTCTTTCGGCCAGCGTTGTTCTTTCCATCCTGCTGCTCAATCTGCGGACGAGCGAGAAACAGATCCGCTATGCGCTGACCCACGACTTCACCGTAGAAGACCCGCAGTTCCTGCTCAGCATGGGGCAGTTGCTCGGGCCGGGCATTCTTCCTGGCAACCGGATCAAGGCTCTGCAAAACGGCGATCAAATTTTCCCGGCGATGCTCGACGCCATCCGCGGCGCACAGAAAACCATCACGTTTGAAACTTATATTTACTGGTCGGGAGACATTGGCAAAAAGTTTTCCGTAGCGTTGTGCGAGCGTGCCCGCGCTGGTGTGAAAGTCCATGTGATGCTGGACTGGGTGGGCTGCGGGAAGCTCGAAGCCAGCTACCTCGAGGACATGCAAGCCGCCGGAGTCGAAGTCGAGCGCTATCACCCGATCCGCTGGCATACAATCACGCGCATCAACAACCGCACACACCGCAAACTGCTCGTGGTGGATGGCCGGATCGGATTCACCGGGGGCGTGGGCATCGCCGATCAATGGACTGGAAACGCGGAGTCGCAGGACCATTGGCGTGACTCTCATTATCAACTTGAAGGCCCGGCGGTGGCACAGATGCAGGCGGCCTTCGGCGATAATTGGATCAAGACCCGGGCCAAGGTTCTCCTGGGTCCAGACTACTATCCGCCTTTGCAGCCCATTGGGGATTCACTGGCGCAAGTGTTCAAGAGTTCGCGTGGCGAAGGCAGCGAAAGCGTGCGCCTGATGTATCTGCTGTCCATCGCATCAGCGGCCAAAACCATCCGCCTCCAAGCCGCCTACTTCGTGCCGGACGACCTGGCCATTCAGACTTTTATCAGCGCACGCAGGCGCGATGTGAAGATTGAAATCATCGTGCCCGGCCCGCACACGGACGAGCGCATCGTCCAGAGCGCCTCCCGCTCCCGCTGGAACAATCTGCTGGATGCCGGGATCGCAATCTACGAATACCAGCCCACAATGTACCACTGCAAGGTCATCATCGTGGATGATGTGTGGGTTTCGGTCGGCTCGACCAATTTTGACGATCGCTCCTTCCGCCTAAACGACGAGGCAAACCTGAACATCTACGATGCCGCATTCGCCGCCGAGCAGGTCAAAATTTTCGAAACAGACAAGCTCAAGTCGCGCCTGATGACGCGCTCGGAGTTCAAGAACCGGTCCGCAATCGGGAAGTTTTTCGACGAGATCGCAGGAACGCTGCGCCGCCAGCTTTAACCGGCGCCGCCGGTGCGCGCCCACCGTAACGATTTGAAAGCAAGGCCGCCGAGTGGGTGAACACCCCATTGTGACCACCCAGGGTCGCTCGCCTATACTCAGCGATGAACAACCACTCGGGACCATCGGATTCAGCCTGGATGGCAACGTCGGTGCCCGCACTTGCCGAACACGAACAGGCCGATGTCTGTGCCGTGAGCGCAGGCATCGCAGGACTGACGACCGCCCAATTGGAGCATTCGCAACACCACCTAACTAAATGAAACCAAAACAGCCCCCCGCCCCAACCGTGAAAAACCAAACACCGAAAGAGACGGTGCCTGCCCTGCCAAAAACAACCGCGAAAAACCTAACACGCAAAGACGTGGCCAAGGTTTCAGCGGGCAATATCCAGCCGTTGGATACACATGCGCATCCCATGGCCCGGGACTCAAAGGGCCTGGGGTCGCGCACCGAAATCCGCGCGCAGGTGCCGCGTGTTCCTGCACCGCGCCAATCCCTCCGCCCCGTGGAAAGAAGTGGCCAGAAGCGGTCGCACCAGTGATGCGGATCAGGCGGGAGAATATATACCTCGCATCATCAAGATTTGGGAGTCCCGGGCCTTTGGAGTGATGGCGGGATGGAGTTCTGCATTCCAGCACTCCACGACTCCACGACTCCACGACTCCGCAGTAAAGATTCACCAATCATGGTGACGTTGGGTATATCAATGTTACACGCCAGATTTCAGGGAGAGTCACTTCCTCAGCGTCGTGATCAAGAACTCCGCGATGTTCTTGTGCTTCACGTTTGGGGCACCGGGAAAAGTAAGTTCGCATTCGGTGCCGAGGGCCTGGCAGTGCTCCTGGAGTTTGACGCCGTAGTTGGCGGTGTGGGTGGGGTCTTTTTGCTCCTGGCCGATGGCGGGGGCCGATGAGTAGTAGAGATAGACCGGCGGATCGTCCTTGGAGACGAGTTCATAAGGCGAGTACATCTTGATCCACTTCAGCACGGACTCGCGCTTCTCCAAGAACTCGGCGAAGCGGGTGTCGCGGGTCTTGCGTTCGTTCGGGTCCATGAAACCGAAGGCGTGGCCGCCATAGCGGCTGTTCGGCGTCCATTCCTTGAGCTGTTTCGGGTCGAGCGAGGTCTGTGCGCCACTCACCGCCGCACACCAGAGGCGGGTGGATTCGCGGGCAATGAGATCGCTGCTCTTGGGATCGGCCATATCGTCGTGGAAGGCGAGGTAGAGGCTGCTGCACGCGCCTGCGCTGCCACCGCTGGCACCAATGCGCTGTTTGTCGATGTTCCACTCGCCCGCCTTGCTGCGCACGAACTGCAAGGCACGCGCTGCATCCTCCAGCGGCCACTGCACCGGCGGCATCACACCGGCAAGCTGCGCCTGCCAGGAGTAGCGGTAGTTGATGGAGACGACGGAAATGCCAGCGGCGAGACAGGCTGCGAGTTCGCCAGGATTGGCCTTGTCGCCCGCCACCCAGCCACCGCCGTGAATGAAGAACAGCAGCGGTGTCGGCTTACTGGACTCCGCCTTGTAGAAGTCGAGCACCTGCCGCTCATGCGTGCCGTAGGCCACATTCGCCTGCGTGGGCGCACGTTTTGGCGCGGGAGCCGGTTTAACCGCTGGAGCGGCGGTTTGTGCCTGCAATGAGGCGGCGAGGAGGAACGGAAGGAAGGCGAGTTTCATAATTGGGAGGACCATCAAACGTGAACTCTGGGCCATTTATACCAGACGGCTTGAAAGCGAGCACACCTCCGCGTTCTGGCGAACGCGGCCACCGTAGCCACGCTCGCCAGAGCGTGGATGGTGCGTGTTTTGCGAGGGCGCGGCCTCCATTCTCTGGCGAGAATGGCCACAGGCTGCTGCACGCGGCCACGGGCGTAGCCACGCTCGCCAGAGCGTGGATGGTGGCTGTTTTGCGAGTGCGCAGCCTCCAATCTCTGGCGAGATTGGCTACGATTCACATCCGGCAGATTAGCAACTCGCGCTCGTAGATCAGCTCTTTGGGGAGATGAGACTTCAAATCGAGGAAAAGCTCTTCGTGGGAGAGGATCTCGGCACGCCAGGCGGCGCGGTCGAAGCGTTGCAGCTCCTCGAACTTCTCTTTGGGGAAATCGAGGCCCTTCCAGTCGATGTCGGCGTAGTTCGGCACCCAACCGATGGGCGTTTCCTTCGATTTACCGTGGCCGTTCGAGCGATCGACGATCCATTTGAGCACACGCATGTTTTCACTGAAGCCGGGCCAGAGGAATTTGCCGTCGGCGTCTTTGCGGAACCAGTTCACATGGAAGACACGCGGCGTTTCGCTCAGCGTGCGCTGCATGCTGATCCAGTGGCGGAAGTAGTCGCCCATGTGGTAGCCGCAGAACGGCAGCATGGCCATCGGGTCGCGGCGCACCTTGCCGATGGTGCCGGCGGCGGCGGCGGTCATCTCACTGCCCATCGTGGCGCCGATGTACACACCGAAGCTCCAATTGAAGGCCTGAAACACCAGCGGCATCGTGGTGGCACGACGTCCGCCGAAAATGATCGCGCTGATGGGAACGCCTTCCGGCTTTTCCCAATCAGGATCAATCGTGGGGCACTGCGAGGCTGGTGCGGTGAAGCGCGAGTTCGCGTGCGCAGCCTTGACACCTTTCTCCTTCGCGATTTCGGGCGTCCACAGGTTGCCCTGCCAGTCGGTACATTTGGCAGGCGATTCATCCGTCATGCCTTCCCACCACACGCCGCCATCGGGCGTGAGGGCCACGTTGGTGAAGATGGTGTTCTTCCGCAGCGAGGCCATCGCGTTGGGATTCGTCTTATCGCTCGTGCCCGGAGCAACGCCGAAAAAGCCAGCTTCAGGATTAATCGCATGCAGACGGCCATCCGCGCCGGGTTTGATCCACGCGATGTCATCGCCCACGGTCCAGATCTTCCAGCCTTTCTCGATGAAGTACTGCGGCGGGATGAGCATGGCGAAATTCGTCTTGCCGCAGGCGCTCGGAAACGCGGCGGCGACATACGTTTTCTTCCCCTTCGGATCTTCGACGCCGAGGATCAGCATGTGCTCGGCCATCCAGCCTTCATCGCGCGCCATGGCTGAGGCGATCCGCAGCGCGAAACATTTCTTGCCCAGCAAGGCATTGCCGCCATAACCGGAGCCGTAGCTCCAGATCTCACGCAACTCGGGGAAGTGAACGATGTACTTCTCCTTGTTGCACGGCCAGGGCACATCCTTCTGCCCTTTTCTGAGCGGCGCACCGACACTGTGCATGCACGGCACCACGCGCTTCTTCGATTTATCAATCATCTCAAACACCTTCTTCCCGATGCGCGCCATGATGCGCATGTTCACCACCACATACGGCGAATCGGTCAGTTGCACACCAATCTGAGCCATCGGCGAATCAATCGGACCCATGCTGAAGGCCAGCACATACATGGTGCGGCCCTTCATGCAGCCGTTGAAGAGCTTGCGCAGCTTCTCCTTCATCTCAAACGGGTCCATCCAGTTGTTCGTCGGGCCAGCACCACCTTTGGAGTTGCTGCAAATGAACGTGCGCTCCTCCACGCGTGCCACATCACTCGGATCAGACTTCGCGTAGAAGCAGCCGGGCCACTGCTTCTCGTTCAGCCGGGTGAAAGTGCCTGCATCCACCATTTCATTGCACAGGCGGTCGTACTCAGCCTTAGAGCCGTCCACCCAGTGAATTTTATCCGGCTTGCACAACGCGGCCATTTTGCTGACCCAGCGCTGAAGGTGAATGTTCTTACTGAGGGGTTTCGGGGAAGTTATTTTGGGCATTGGCAGGACGCGTGATTGGCGCAGCCCATAGACGCGGTTTCCGTGCCAACTGTCCACTGCGGATGCCGCCTCACTTCAGCGGCACATCCTGCCCTGCGGCCCAGAGAATGGCGCGGGGAATGAGGTGTTCGAGGCCGGGCGTGTTTTCAGGATGCGGGCTGGAGATGAAGACGCGGCCTTTGCCGAAACTGCCGACAGCTTGTGCCGGTGAATTCACCATGACGCCGACGGGGGTGCCATTCTCCGCGATTTCGCTGCGAAACAGCGCCACGGGCCGATACGGTGAAATGTCGGTGCGATCACCCGGCTTGATGATGGGGCCATTGGCATAGCGCACTTTGAAAAGGCCGCTCACCTCACCCAGCAACGGTTTTCCATCCGGTGTGATCTCCATGTCCATGAAGCCGCGGCCTCGTGCCCACTTGGATGACACGGTGCTGGCATTGAGAATGCCGAGGCCCCAGGAAAAATTCGAGCACGCGAGATACGCACCCGCGCAGATGCCGCAGTAGCCACCGCCGCTGCGCACAAACTCGCGCACGTTCTTCAATCCGGCCTCACCGATGCTTTTCGACTGCTGCGAGGCGGTGCCACCGGAGAAAACGACCACATCGAACGGCTTCAAGTCGATGCTGCCCATCTGCTCTCCCGGGATGCGTGTCACCTGCGCCTGCGGCAATGTCTTGAGCACGTTGATCACGTTGTTGATGCCGTCACTGGGGGCACCCTTGCCATTAAAAATGCCCACCTTCACCGCCCTCGGTGCCACCGGCGGCGGCACGATGGTTTTGCGGCCGTTGATGTCCGGTGGGATAACGAAGGTCGTGGCTTTGGGTGCAAGTGAGGCGGCAATCGACTTCGCCACCTGCTGGCCCATGAGTTCGTAACCTTTGGCGTTGAAGTGAACATCCTGCGCATTGGCAATGCCTTCAAGCTGTGGCGTGAGGAAGGCGTGGAGGTCGTCGATGGCGACGCCGTGCTTCTGCATCACACGCAGGGCGATTTCGTTCTTCTCGGCGATCTGCGTGACGATTTCGGGGCCGTCTTTCGTGTCGGGCGGCACCGGCGTGGTGGTGGCGAAGATGAGCTTCGCACCGGTTTGCTTCATGCGGGCGATGAGAGTCTCAAGACGCTGCTCGTAATCGGCAGCGGGCGTTTTGCGGTCGTGGATGCCGAAATTGAAGTGAATCACGTCCCATTTGCCCGCACCGAGCCAGATGTCGATTTTCTTCACGCCATTGGCCGTGGGGCCGCAGTTTTCCGGGGCACGATGCACGTTGGCTTTGCCCGCCATGGCCTTGCGCACATCGAGCGTGTAGCCGCGTGAGATGGAATCGCCGATCAAGAGCACGCGGGGCAGCTTGGAATCATCCTGCACAAAATCCCAGGCGTTGGATTTGCCCGCGATCTTTTCGGCTTTGTGAATGGGCAGGTAGAACGCGTTGCCGAGATTCTGTTCCAGCACGGTTTCCCACGCTTGCTGGTCAGCAGGAAGCTTCGCTTTCCAAGCCTGGTAGCGCTCATCAACGATTTTGTCCGCCGCCGCCTTCTTCGCGGCGGTTTCAGCGGCGTTAGTGGGCTCATTCTGCGATTTGACCTGGGCGTTGAGCAACGCGGCGGACGCGAAAAGGAGGACCAGCGGCTTCATGCTCACTTCTTGGGCAGATATTCAGTGATCACAGCAGCGACCTTTTGAGCGAGATAGCCATAACCTTCGGGCGAGAAATGCACGTTGGCGGGAAGCTGCATGTGCAAGAGCTGTTTGAGGGCGTGAGCGCGCAGGTCGTCCGTCGGAATGCCAGCGGCGGTCATCACACGGGCGGCAGCCTCGTTGTATTTCACCTCATCACCTTGAACACGGCCATCAGAACCGGCTGGCACCGGCGTGGTGTCGCACCAGATGAGCTTCGCGCCGGTGGCCTGCATCGTTTTGACGAGTTCGGCGAGGTTCTTCTCATAATCGGCCAGCGGCACCTGGAGATGCGAGCCGGGCGCTTTCGGATCGGCACGCTTCGAAGGATCTTCGGCGATGTATTTCAAGTCGTGCAGGCCCCAGTTGAAATGAATCACGTCCCACTTCGATTCGCCGAGCCAGGCCTTGATGTTGGCGAGACCGTTGGTCGTCGGGCCGCCGTTCGTGGGGATGCGATGGACGTTGGCCTTGCCCTTGAGCATCTCGCGCACGTCGAGCGTGTAGCCCATCGAGATCGAATCGCCGATCAACAAGACGCGTGGCAGACCAGCAACGTCCTCGACCTTCACGAGCGAGGGTTGCGGTTTGCGCTCACGTTTGACGGGTGCTTTGGGGGCATCGGCAGCGAAAGTCGCTGAAGCGAGCAGAGCGAGGATCAGGATGGATTTCATAAGGCGGGATAGAACGTGGCGGTCGCACCAGAATATCGCTCGAATGAAAAAGATGCTGGTAACCTGGATTGTCTCGCGTTTGATGCTCCACATCCATCCAATCCCAGCCATGCGCATTCTCCTCGCCACTCTCGCCCTCACTTCGTTCGTCTCTGCCGCCGAGCCAGTTCACCTGACGCTCGCTGATTTCACCAACCTGACGGGCGAAGCGCCATCCGGCGGCTGGACGACCGAGGGCGACAACACGATTCATCTCGTTGGCAAAGGCGGTGGCAATTTGATCTCCAAAAACGAATACACGAACTTCGAACTCGAATGGGAATGGAAAGTCGGTCCCAAGGGCAACAACGGCATCAAATACTGGGTCACCAAAATCGGCGGCAAGGAATGGCTCGGCATCGAATACCAGATGATCGACGACAGCGGCCATCCTGACGGCCTCAAGGGCGGCTCACACACCACCGCGTCGATTTACGACATCAAGGAACCCGCCAAGGACAAAGCCTTGAAGCCCGCTGGTGAGTGGAACACGAGCAAGATCATCGTGCAGGACGGTAAGATTCAGCATTGGCTCAATGGCGCTCTCGCCTGTGAGGCAGACACCACGACGCCTGAATGGAAGGAGCGCATCGCGAAGAGCAAGTTCAAGAGCAAGGAAGGCTTCGCTCCTGGCCAAGGCAAGATCATGCTGACCGAGCACGGCGACGAAACGTGGTTCCGCAACATCCGCCTCAGCGCGAAGTAGTCCGAGCAAAGTAGTTATAACTTGAGCTGTCTGGCCTTCCACATGGATGCCAGCTTGCACAAGCTTTGCCGCCGACTAAGCCGTCGGGGTGCTTCATCCTGCCGTTCTCTCACTCCTGCTGGTCATCGCCAGCGCTCTCTACAGCTACCTGCTGATGTGGCTCACGCTGCGACCATGGCGGCTGGCACGCAACGAACACTGGACCGAGCGGGCACGCTGGCTGTGGATGGCACGCGTCGCGCGATTTTTTGTCTTCCTCGGGGCGGTGGCCATCGGCACGGCCGTGTGGCTGGAGCAGCGGAATGATGCGCATATGCTGCCGATCGCGCTTGCCGTCATGGCCGGTTACTTTGCCGCATCGTTCCTCATCGACCGCCGCATCGAGCCGCGTTACACGCTGCGCTTCTGGCTGAGCCTGTTGTTCTGGAAGATAGGCATCATCTACGCGCTGGTGGGAACGGTGGCGTGGACGGCCTACAGCACTTCGGTGAATGTCACCGGCACCGACTGGCTGCGCATCGCCGCCGCTGCAGTGGTCATGAGCGTGATTTACTCCGGCGTGTGGCTGTTGCTGCTGCCCAATCGCGACAAGCAGCCGCAAACGCCACGCCTGCGGCAGATTGTGGACGAGGTGGCGGCGCAGGCCGGACTCGGGCCGGCGCGGGCGTGGGTGGCGGAGTCGGTGACCGCCAACGCCGTGGCCTTCATGTTCATCCGCAGCATTGTGGTCACTTCGCGGGCGATGGAGGTGCTCAATGACGATGAAGTCCGCACGCTGGTGCAGCATGAGATGGCGCATTTGCGTGAATCATTGGCCGTGCGCTGTGCCCGGCTGCTGGGCGGACTGAGCTGGCTCGGTTTCGCCTTCACGCGGCCCGTGGTTCATCGCATCGACTTTCTCGGCGTGTTCTGGATTTTTCTCGGCGTGATGCTGGTGCGGAGATTCACGCAGAATGTGGCGAAGCGGATGGAAAACCGTGCCGACTCGATGTCCGCGACAAACGACGATGAAGGTCCGGTGTATGCACGAGCTTTGGAGAAACTCTACGAGGCGAATCAAATGCCCGCCGTGATGAACAAGCGGCTGGTGCATCCGCATCTCTATGACCGCATGACCGCCGCCGGTCTCACGCCAGACTATCCACGCCCAGCACCGCCGCCGAAGCGGCACTGGACAAGTCTGGCGGCGCTGCTGCCGCCGATGCTTTGGTTCTTCTGGCTGGGGTTCCGCTCCGCTGGAAAGCTCTAAACAAAGATCACGAATCCCACTGGCTGCGCTGCACGCCGACGAGGGACATGCTGAGGCCGACGAGGACGTGGACGAACAGCACGAAGCCGGCGATAGCGGGCGTGACGAGCGTGGTGTCGGTCACCGCACGCACGGCATCATAGAACGCGGTGCTGCGCATGCTGGTGAGGCTGCCGCTCCAGCTCCAGAACGCGGCGATGAGCGGCTGCACCCAGTTTTCCAGCCAGTCCGGCAGCGTGAGCACGGCGCCGGAGAGCGGAAGCTGAAAACCGACGAGGTAGATGCACAGGATCGTGGCCTTCTCCGGCGTCTTGCTCATGGCGGAGATGCCAAGGCAGATGCTCGTCATGGCGGCGGAGGCGAGCGTGAGCAGCGCCAGCTTCACGACCAGATCTCCCGGCAGCCCTCCCACGACCATATCGACGAAGAAGCCCATCCATAAACTCTGCGCGAGCACGAAGAAGCCGAGGAAGATCACCTTGCTGCCCACATACGCGAAGGGATGCAGCCCACCGAGTTTTTCACGCTCCAGAATCAGACGCTCGGACGCGATCTCGCGCGCGGCGTTGTTGCTGGCCATCAGCGTGACCAGCACGACCTGCAGCATGATCAAACCAGAGACGAGTCCGCCAGCCTTGAGCTGCTCTTGCTGATACTTTTGCTGGTTCACCATTTCGACCACGACGTTGGCATCCTGATGCGAGGAAAGTGCTCGCAGCGGCTTGATGCCGTCGAGCGCGAAGATCACCACGAGCAGCGGAAAGCCCAGCAGCATCGCCAGATGCAGCCACACCTGCGCCTTGTCGCGGCGGAAGATCGTCCAGCGCCGCCGCAGCAGCTCGACCAACTGCGTCGGCAGAGACGGCAGCTCGATGGGCGGAAATTCATGGTGCTCGATGGCATCGGGCTCAGACTTCTCCTCGTCCGCGACAGCACGCCCTTCACGCACCGTGGTCCTGGACGGCCCGCTGTTCTTGGCCGCCGCTTCATCCTCCGGCAGCACGCGTTTGCCATCGAAACCGTGGCGCTTGTAATACGTGTCGCGGTGCTTTTCCCAGGACTCCTGCCAGTCCGTGTTCTTGCGCTCCGTGAGCTTGAGATAGACCTCCTCGGGATGCTCGGCGGCAAAGTAATGCATCATCGACTTGGGCGGCCCGTGATACGCCAGCACGCCCTGGTACATCACCATCACACTGTCATAGGCGTCGAGGCTGGCGAGACTGTGGGTGACATTGACGACGACACGCTTGGGATGCCCACGCGACAGCACGCGCAGCAGGTCGGTGATCTCACGCTCCGACTTTGGATCGAGACCGCTCGTGACTTCGTCGCACAGCAGCAGGCATGGATCGGTGACAAGCTCCAGCGCGAGACCCAGGCGGCGTTTCTGACCGCCCGACAGCACCTTCACCTGCCGGTCCGCCAGATGCGTGAGTCCGGTCACTTCGAGAATGTGATCCAGCGCTGGAATGAAATCCTCCGTCCGCGCCAATTGCGTGCGCAAGGTCATGGCGCTGGCGATGCTCTCTTCCACCGTCAGCAGATCATAGGCCACGCTGAACTGCGGCACATAGCCGAGATCACCGGGATGCAGATCTTCCTCGTCGCTCAGATCGCGACCATCCCAGTGCAGCCCACCGGCGGTCTGCTGTAGGATGCCGGTGATCACCTTGAGCAGTGTCGTCTTGCCGCAGCCGGACGGCCCCACGATCGCCACCAGATGCGCCGGCGGCACGTTGAAATTCACCTCCCGCAGGAGAAACAGCGAGTTGTTTGGGCCCGGCTCGCCCGGACCATCGACTTCAAGACAAACGTTGAGTGCTTTGAGCATACAGGTTAAATAAGTAGCTGAAACTAGGCCGGAGACCGCCGCTCTGGCGATGAAAAAATTCAACCCCACCGATAAAATGCAACGCCGCACCCGCCCCAGCGCCAGCCGCCGCCCTTCCTCACCGCTGCGCTGGCTGTGGTGGCTGGCAGGCCTGCTCATCGTCAGCGGCATCATGCTCGTGCTGCTGGCTCCCACGCTGGTCACCGGCTACATCCGCTCGTACCTGCGCAAGGATGACTTCCACCACAAAGCCGAGGAAATGATCGCCGCGAAACTGGGCGGCAGGGCACGCCTCGCGCCGATCCTCTGGAACGACGACACCGCCACGCTCACCGATCTGTCATTGGAAACCGGCCGCGGCTGGAGCGTCGATGCCGGTGGCATCCGTGCCGCGCTCGACTTCGGTGCCATCCGCACCGGCTCCTGGCGCATCCAAAACTCGGGAGCAGATGATCTCACGCTACGCCACACCGCCACCGCACCCGGCGACGACCCAGCAGGCGAGTCTGCGGCGCAAATCGAAGCAGAAGCAGAGACTGAATCCGTCCCGTCCTTCCTCCGGCGCTACATTCCCAACAAGACTGAGTTCAGCGGCTTCGACGTGCAGCGCTTCTACTTTGAAAAGAACGCCTGGAAAATCGCCGAGACCCGCCTGCATCTCGGTGAATGGAGCAGCGGTGAAAAGTCCATGCCCGCCAAGCTGACCGGCGGCACACTGCAAACGCCCTTCCAACCCCCGCAGCAAAAAGAACCGCTCAAACTCGACCTCACCCAGGCCACGCTGCGCCTCAGCCGCGAGCAACTGCTGCTCAGCAACGCCACCCTGCGCTGGAAGCAGGGTGCCGAAGCCACGCTGCGCGGCTCCTTGAAGCATGACAGCGGCGCGTGGCAGGCCTTCATGCATGCCACGGCCGTCCCGCTCGATGAATTCCTCGATCCCGCGTGGCAGCAGCGTCTCTCCGGCAAGATCGAGGGCGACCTTGATGTGTCCGGCACACGCAACGCCCCGCCCGCCTGGAAGGCCGACATCACCCTCAAAAACGGCGCGCTGCAAGGGCTGCCCATCCTCGAAAAGCTCGTCACCTACACCAACACCCACCGCTTCAGCCGCCTCGTGCTCGACCTGTGCAGCGCCACCTTACGGCCGCAGGGAGACGCCCTGCGCATCGAGAACATCATCGTACAATCCAACGGCCTCCTGCGCATCGAAGGCGCGCTGACCCTCCAGGGCCGCAACGTGACAGGGGATCTCATGGTCGGCGTCACGCCCGAAACTTTGAGCAGCATTCCCGGCGCCAGCAGCCGCGTGTTCGTCGAGACCAATCCCACCGGCCCGCCCGGCCTGCAATGGACGCGTGTCCGCATCGCCGGCACGCTCGACGCGCCGCAGGAAGATCTCAGCTCACGCTTGATCGGTGCCGCCGGCATGTCCCTGCTGCTCGACAGTCCCGGCCAAGTGCTCAACCAAGGCACCGAATTGCTCAAACCCGTGCTCGGCGAAGACGCCGCCAAACTGCCCGGCAAGGTCATGGAAGGTGCCGGTGGCATCCTCGAAAACGGCCTCAAGACCGGTACCGGCATCCTCAAGCAGGTGCTACCGGTGTTTCCGGGGAAATGAGGTGGTTGCACGACGAGGATGTGCCGCTAGCATGCGCCCCATGTCCGCTCCAGCACCCATTTCGTTCGCCGCCCGTGAATCGAAGCATGCCATCGAAGAAGGCCTGCTGTTTGCCCCGAAGTTCGACGAGCATGGCCTGATGCCAGCGATGGCGGTGGATGCAGAGAGCGGTGCACCGCTAATGCTGGCCTACATGAACGAGCAGAGCCTCAAACTGACGCTGGAACTCGGCCAGGCGGTGTACTGGAGCCGCAGCCGCAACGAACTCTGGCACAAGGGCGCGACGAGCGGCGAGTTTCAGGAGATCATCGACATCCGCACGGACTGCGACCAAGACGCCTTGGTTTTACGAGTGAAACAGCATGGTGGCGGCTGCTGCCACACAAAACGGCCCACCTGCTTTTATCGCGTCGTAAAAACGGCGGATGGTGAAGCGTTCCTGGAACCGGTGAAGTAAGAGCCGACTGCGACCGTTTCAACTCAGCGGCTGCCCGGCAGCATGTTGCCATAGCGGGCGTTGCCCTCCCATGAACGCGGACGGTTCCATGGGAGATTGCTGTACTGGCTGCCATCCGGACCCACGACCTTTTTGCGCTGCGGTTCGTCCGAAGTACAGGAAACCAAAGAACAGGCGGTTACCGCCACCAGCAGCAGGAGTTTGAGCAGACGTGTTTTCATCGTCGTATGCAATACCAGCCCCGATCAGTTCTGCACCAGATTTTCGAGGATCACCCGGTCTCCAGGCATGATCACCTGACCGTTGACAACGGCATCCGTCACAATGCTGGCCATGGTGTTGGCACCATCGACGGCCATGACGCTGACCTTGCCCACGGTCAGCGCACCACGGGTGACGATCAGCTTGGTGTCCTGGGTGAGGCCAGTGGTCTTGCCAGCGTCGATCACCACGAAGCCCCAATCATAGTTCACGGCAATGATGCGGGAGGTCAGGCTGTTGCGCTCAAAGTTTTTGCGCCGCTCCTCGATTTTGTGAGTCACTTCATCGAGACGCTTCTGCACACCGGCGATTTTCTCCTCCTCAGCGACCACTTCCTTCTTTTTGGCCTCGGCCTGGCCCTCAAACTCAAGCTTCTCCTTCTTCATGCGATTGATGTCTTCGGCGATGGTCTCCGGCTTCACATCCTTGGGGAAATTTTCCATCAAACCGGCCAGTTCCTGCTGCTTTTTGACCTTCACATCAAGCTCTCCCTGCATGCGCGTGGCTTCGCTTTCTGCCTGGGCCAGCTTGTTTTTCTGCGCCTTCAATTTTTCATCCTCGATGTCGCGCTCACCCTGCACACGGGCGATGTCGGCCACCAACTGGCCGACCACGGCAACCACCTTTTTCTCCGTCTGTTTTTCAGCGACAATGCTGGCATTGATGCCGGCGATATTGATGCGCACGGCGGCAAATTCACGCCCGTTTTGATAGGCAAAGAAGCTGGCGACGAGGATCACGACAGCGCTGAGAATAAAGAGGACTTTGGTCATGGGAAAAGGGAGTCGAGGGACGTTTGCAGAAGAGATGGTTCAGGCCACGATCAAGGTTTAGCCGGAGGTGCGGCACCAAAGGGATCCGCCGTGCTGGGCGGTGTGGCACCACCAGCCGGAGGAGTCGCGGGTGCGCCGCCCGCAGGAGGTGTGGCCGCCGGAGGAGCACCAAAGGGATCAGCTCCCATCGCAGGAGCCGCGGCAGGCGCAGGTGCGGCGGCAGGAGCGCCAAAGGGATCGGCGCCCATCGCAGGAGCCGCAGCGGGTGCGGCAGGAGCCATGCCACCAGCGGGAGCACCGAATGGATCCGCTCCCATCGCAGGAGCAGCAGCGGGTGCGGCACCACCAGGAGCCACAGGTGCGGCGGGGGCTCCGGGAGCAGCGGCCGCAGCAGGGCCTTTGTCAGCCTTGGCGCTCTGTTGAGCGGAAGCGACCACAAGGTCGCCAGGGCGAAGATGTTCGCCCTCCGCAAGACTGCCTTTGACCAGATCGGCCACGGAGGAGTTTTGCTCCACATTGCGCACCTTGAGCTTGGCGACGACCTCTTTGCCGCGCTTCACTTCGAGATCGGCGTTGGCAAACACGCCGCCGCCGTTGCCCTTGTTGAGCACCACGAAGCCCCAGTCAGTGAAAGACTGGGCGACTTTGGCGGTGAAATCGTCATCCACGATGCCACGGCGGCCACGGGTCTCACGCTCTTCGGCCGACTTGGCGGCGTCAGTCAGGTTTTTGACTTTCTCTTGGGCGGTGGCCAGATGCTGGCTCTGATTCGTGAGCGCTGATTCCGCCGCTGCACGGTCTTTTTTAATCGTCTCAATCTGGGCCAGCAGGGCCTTAATATCACCGGCCTCCGCAATCTGTTTTTCCAGATCATTCACGACCTTGGTGATCTGATCGAGATTTGTCTTTACCACAGCCAGCTCCTGCTCCTTGGCCTGGGCCTTGGCCGCGGTGTCCACCACCGCAGTCTTCGCGGTTTCCAGCTCTGTTGTGGCCGTCGCGAACTGGGTTTCGCGATTTTTCTTCGCTTCTTCAGCCTGTGCGATATGCGCCTTCTCGTCAGCGAGGTTCTGGGTGGCGTGCTTCTCGCGGTTGCGCTCTTCAACGAGCGTTTTCTGGTTGGCCCAGGCGAAATAGCAGGCGGTGCCGAGGCAAACGGCGGAGAGAGCAGAGAGGATTTTCCAGACCATACAAAAGGGGATTTGAGAATTAGAACCTAATTTTTACCGGAAGTGACAGGTTTCGACAACACCAATTTTCGGGCATTTTGCCGCCGGGGTGGAATCCCGCTTGTGCCGGACGGAGCCTGCGGCTAGAACAGGCGGCGTCAGGGGCCGCGGATGTTCAGCTTGCGAACCCCGCCAGGTCCTGACGGAAGCAACGGCAGCCTGCCTGTCCATGTCGCGGTTCCCTGGCACCCTCGTTTTTTGGCAAAATGCCGTGTTTTCATGTCACGCGAAGGTTGCACAAGCTTGCAGCGCCGCCACCATGCGCGCCCCATGAACAAGCTGGACGAAATCATCGCCCACAAGCACACCGAACTGCAACGCCTGCTGCCACGCACGGAAAAACTCCGCGCCGCCGCCGCCCTGCGTGACGATGTGCGCTCTCTATATGATGCCCTGCGTGCCGATCCCACGCGCCTGAGCATCATCGCCGAGGTCAAACGTGCCTCGCCCTCCGCCGGCACCATCGCCGCCGACTTTGACCCGCTCACCATCGCCCGTGGTTATGAGAAAGCCGGTGCCAGCGCCATCTCGGTGCTCACGGACGAAAAATACTTCCAGGGCCGCCTCGATTACCTCACGCTCATCCGCGAGCAGCTCGACATCCCCTGCCTGCGCAAGGATTTCATCATCCACGAGGCGCAGATCTTTGAGGCCGTCGTCGCCGGTGCGGACGCCATCCTGCTCATCGTCGCCGCCCTCGACCAGCCCACGCTAGAGCACCTCCTCGAAGTCGCCCACACCTTCCAGCTCGACGCCCTCGTCGAAGTCCACAACCTGCCCGAACTCGAACGCGCCCTCGCCACCGATGCCCGCATCATCGGCGTGAACAACCGCAATTTGAAGAGCTTCACCGTCGATCTCGCCACCACGGAGCTGCTCGCCGAGGAAGTGCCGGACGACATCATCCTCGTCGCCGAGAGCGGCATCAAAACACCCGCTGACGCCATGCGCCTCGCCGCAGCCGGGGCCGACACGCTCCTCGTGGGCGAAACCTTGATGCGCAGTGCCAACATCCTTGTCGATCTGCCCGCCCTGCGTGCGCCGACATCGGGGCGGCTCGAATGACGGTTCGGGAGCGAAAAACCGCTTGCCGCAGCAGAGGTTGCCGGTAACATCGCGCCCCTTTTGCCGGGCCATGTTGGTCAGGCCAAAGGGTTCAACCTCAAGCCCGATCAACCGGATCAGCCCTCGTGGCTGAGCGTTTTGCACTCCAAAACGTGCGGAAGACAGGCACTCTCATCCAAATACATGTCAACACAGATCCTCGCCGAGCTCGTCGAAGCCGGAGTCCATTTCGGACATCAGACCAAACGCTGGAATCCCAAGATGAAGCCCTTCATCATGGACAAAAGAAACCAGATCTACATCCTCAACATCGAGGAGACCGTCAAACAGATCGACAAGGCCGCCGATTTCCTGGCCGACCTCGCCCGCAAAGGCAAAAAAATCCTCTTCGTCGGCTGCAAACGCCAGGCACAGGAAGCCGTGAAACAGGCTTCCGAAGCCTGCGGCCAGTTCTACGTCAACCATCGCTGGCTGGGCGGCACGCTCACCAACATGGAGACGATCAAGAAGAGCATCGCCCGTCTCAACTACCTTGAGGACATCGACAACAAGCCTGAGGTCAAGCTCATGTCCAAGAAGGAGCTGGCCAGCCTCAACCGCGAGCGTATCAAGCTCGAGCGCAACCTGCGCGGCATCCGCCACATGGGCAAGATCCCTGACGCCGTCGTCATCGTCGATTCCGCCCGCGAGCACATCGCCGTGCATGAGTCCCGCCGCCTGAAAATCCCGATCGTCGCTCTCGTCGATACCAATGCCGACCCGACCATCATCGACTATCCCATCGCCGCCAACGACGACGCCATCCGCTCCATCCGCATCATCCTGCAGAAGCTGATCGACCCCGTCATCATCGCCACCGCCGAAGCGAAGAAGTAACCTTTCACCCCACTAACTGAACATGGCTGAAATCTCCGCTAAACTCGTCATGACCCTGCGTGAAAAGACCAACGCAGGCATGATGGAATGTAAAGCCGCCCTCAAGGAAGCCGACGGCGACCTCGAAAAGGCTGAAACCATCCTCCGCAAGAAAGGCACCATCAAGGCCGAGAAGAAGGCCGACCGCCAGACGAAGGAAGGCATCATCGCCTCCTACATCCACATGGCCGGCCGCATCGGTGTACTCATCGAAGTGAACTGCGAGACCGACTTCGTCGCCCGCAACGAAAACTTCCAGGCACTGGTGAAGGACATCTCCCTCCACATCGCCGCCTCCAGCCCCCGCTGGATTCAGCGCAGTGAAGTGCCGGAAGCCCTCATCGCCACCGAGCGTGAAATCGGCATGGACCAGGTCAAGGGCAAGCCCGCCAACATCGTCGAAAAGATCGTCGATGGTAAGGTGGACAAGTTCTACGCCGATAACTGCCTCCTTGAGCAGCCCTTCATCAAGAACACCGACGTCACCGTCGGCGACTTCGTCAAAGGCAAGATCACTGAGCTGGGCGAAAACCTCGTCGTCCGCCGCTTCACCCGCTACGCGGTGGGCGGAGATATTTGACCCTCAATTTAGCTTTGATCCTTTCAAAGGGCGGACGTAAGTCCGCCCTTTTTGCATGATCCGCGCCATTGCAGCCGCATGAACGAGAGAAACTACACCCGGGCAGGCCAGTTCCCCGACACGCCATGGACGCAGGTGCGCATGGCCGGCGGGCAGGACACCAAGGCGCATGATTCACTGGAGGTACTGTGCCGCCTGTACTGGGCGCCGCTGTATGCCTACGCCCGCCGGCATGACATGCATCCGGCGGAGGCGGAGGACGTGACGCAGGCGTTCTTCGCGCATCTGCTCGAAGACGACACGATCAAGAACGCCGACAGCGAAAAGGGCCGCCTGCGCTCCTACCTGCTCGGCGCGATGAAGCGCTTCATCTCCAACTGGCGACGCGCGGAAATGACGGCGAAACGCGGCGGCAGGCTCCAGCGCGTGGATTTTGACACCACCGAGGTTGAAGCGGTGTGCGCGCAGCAGGGCGATGGATTGTCGCCGGATGCGTTCTTTGAACGACGCTGGGCGGTGGCGCTGCTGGATCATGCGTTGAAGGATCTGGAGCAGGAGCAGGCGAACAGCGGCAAGGGTGAGCAGTTCGCCGTGCTCAGTGAATTTTTGCTCGTACATGGCAAAGACGCACAGCATGCCGACGCGGCGGTGAAGCTCGGCATGAGCGAAGGCACGGTGCGCGTGGCCGTACATCGGCTGCGGAAACGGTTTCGTGAGCGGGTGCGCGAGCATGTGACCGCCACCGTCGGCAGCGCCGCCGACGTGGATGATGAACTGCGGCATTTGATGAGCCTGTACGGTAACTGAACGCCCTCATTCGTTAAGCCTTCTTGTATGCCTGAGTGCGACATCTGCCACACCCCGCTGGAACAACGCGGCACCCGGAGCTTCTGCCCCGCGTGCCTGCTGCGTGAGATGATGGGCGATGAAGACGGCGAAGTGGATGCCGAGGCGGAAACCGTCATCACGCCAGCACCGCCGTCCGGCACCATGCCGCGCCTGCCGCGCTACAGCATGATCGAAAAGCTCGGCGAAGGCGGCTTTGCCAACGTATATCGTGCGCAACAGCGTGAACCGGTGCGGCGCGAGGTGGCGGTGAAGGTGCTGAAGCCGAATGTGGCGACTTTCAATGTGCTAGCTCGGTTTGAGGCGGAACGGCAGACGTTGGCGCGCATGGAGCACCCAGGGATCGCGCGCTTGTGGGATTCCGGCGTGACGATGCACGGACAGCCATTTTTTGCGATGGAACTGGTGCGCGGCGAGCCGGTGACAGCTTACTGCTCGCGCTACGAGCTGGATTTGCGGCAGCGCTTGGAGATTTTCATCTCGATCTGTGACGCGGTGCAGCACGCGCATGAAAAAGGCGTGCTGCATCGTGATTTGAAGCCGTCGAACATCCTGGTGGCTGGTATTGGCAGCGAGCGTGAGGTGAAGATCATCGACTTCGGCATTGCGAAGGCATTGGAGGTGACGCCAGAGACGGAGGAGGACAGTCGCATGACCTCGATGCACCAAACGGTGGGCACGCCGGGTTACATGAGCCCGGAGCAGAGTGCTTGGGGTGCGCATCTTGTGGATGCGCGGTCTGACCTGTATGCGCTGGGCGTGGTGCTGTATGAGCTGATCACGGGCTTCACGCCGCTACAGATCGAGCGGCGGGCGAATGAGGAGGCGCGGCACCGCCCGCATGCAATGCACATCACGGCTCCGTCACGTCTGCCGCAATCCCTGTTGCTGACGAAGACGGATAAGCGTGATCTGGACGCCATCGTGCTCAAGGCGTTGGAAACCGATTCCGCACGCCGCTATGCGAGCGCGGCGGCCTTCGCCGATGATGTACAGCGCCATTTGCGTGATGAGCCGGTGCTAGCGGGTGAGAAGTCGTGGACGTATGTGATGGAGAAGTTCACCCGGCGGCACAAATCCTTCGTGATCAGTAGCGCGGTGGCTTTGCTGGCCATCTTGGGTGGCTGCACGGCGAGTACGATCCTTTATTTGAAGGAGCAACAGGCGCGGACAAAGGCGGAGCAGGTGCAGGGTGAGCTGCGGCGCTCACTGAGCCGGGCGGACTTCGCCACGGCGCAGCGCTATAAACAGGAGGGGGATTACCAGAGCGCGGTGGCCTGCCTGACGCGGGCGCTGCGGCATGATGCGGCATTTGGCCCTGCAGCAGTGGATTTACAGATGCTGCTGACGCAGGAGGACTCACCCCAGCCAGCGCGTGCGGCGATCCCGCTGGACCCGGCTTGGGGTGAGGTGGCGGACGGCGCGGTGTCTGCGGGTGGGCTGGTGCTGGCCGTGGTGTTTAAAACGGAGCAGGCGCGGCGGCTGATGTTGTTCCAATACATCGAGGGCGCTTGGCAGCGGCGTGAGATCGAGCTGAAAGCACCGCCACTGCATGTGGCGCTGGCTGCGAGTGGAAACTTCCTGGCCATCGCGGATGAGGCGCAGCAGGTGCGGCTGATTTCCGTCACTGGGGAGACTCCTGAGCGCGAATGGCATGCGCCGCAGCCGGTGACGGCGTTGGTACTGTCCATCCTACGCGGTGTGGCGACGGTGGGCTGCCAGGACGGCACGGTGTGGCTGATGCGTGAGCAAGAATCATCACCGCCAAGGCAGGTCGGGCGTATCACAGGTGCGGTGACTCATTTGAGCATCGGCACGCAGGAAAACTGGGTCTTCGCTGCGGGAACTTCTGGTGAAGTGCATCGGCTCATTTTGGCGGATGCGGGTAAGGATATGCTGCTGCTGAAATTACCCGCAGCGGTAACTGCGCTGGCTATCACTCAGGGTCCAGGCATCGTGGCAGCGGGTGATCAACTCGGAAATGTGGCCTGCTACCGTGGTGAAGGCGTGACGGCGATGCCGGTGACCAAGCTGCACAAAGCGGCGGTGACCGCGCTGACACTGATGAACAATGGCACGACGCTGATCTCGGCTGGCGGGGCGCGTGACCTGCGGGTGCGCTGGTATGACATGACGACGCAGGCGAATGTGAAGCCGCCGTTTGAGTCTGCGGGTGCGGTGCGGCGGATCATGGTCAGTCGTGGCACGGAGGAGGCGCTCATCGTCAGCGCGGACTCCTCCGTGCGCGTGTGGCGGCAGGCGGGTGATGCGGCGATGACGATGCGTAAGCCCCAGCGCGCCCGTTTTGTGGCCATGAGCGCTACGGGCCGCTGCATGGCCGTGCAGCGTGATCTCGGCACCGCGCTGGAGGTGCTGATGCTGTCCCAGCATGCCACGCTGGGGGTCATGCTGCATCCCGGCGGCGGCAGCTATGTGCCGGTGACGCAGGACTTGGCAGCCGCCGCATTCACGACCCAAGGCAACACGCTAGTAGCAGTGGATGAGCTTGCCAATGCCGTGCTGTGGGATGCGTCACGCGCGGAGTTGCAGGGTGAAGCACGCTGGAAAAATGCCGCCCTGTGCCTCATGCAGCCGACCAGTGGCCCCATGCTAGCTGCGCTAAAGGATGGCTCACTCATTGAAGTGAAAACGGATGGCAGTGAGCCCGTCGTCCGCGTGCCTGGCATGCCTGATGTGCCGTGGGTGCTCGGCGCGATCTCGGCGGATGGCCGCGCTGCGGCCTGGGCCACGTCAGCGCCGGAAGCGCAGTTAGCATGCCGTCTGCGGGTGTGGTGGGCGGAGGGTAACCGCACGGAGGAGTGGCAGGTGGAGCGGCTCTCCGCGCTGGCAGTCTGCGCAGTGAACCACGTGGTGGGTGCGGGTTTGGGTAATGGCCATGTGCGAGTGATGGCGAGTGGTGATACGCGCCTGAGCTACCTGCCGCTGCATCAGAGCCGCGTGACCTCGATGGCTTTCTCCGCGGATGGACGTGCGCTGATCACCGCCTCCACGGATGGCACGGCGGCGGTGTGGAATGCACGCTCACTCACTCCGCTGACCGGTCACTTCCGGCTGGGTGACGACGTTTTGAAATGCACCTTCAGTGGCGACAGTCACCGCTTTGCCTGTGCGACGGAAAATGAGGTCGTGGTGGGTGATGTGGCGGCGCGGGCACTGTATGGTCATCCGTATTTCCTGCGTGGCTTTGGCGGTGCGCTGACGCTCAATCACACGGGCACTCGTTTGGCCTACAACCTCAATAGTGGCGAGGTCATCGTGCAGGACATCCCCGTAGCACCGGAGACGCCCGCGCCGGAGTGGTTTCTACAAATGGCGGACACCTATGTCTCGCGGCGGATGACGACGGAGGACGCCATCGAGCTGCGGGAGCATCCAGGACTCGCGGCGCTGCGCCGCATCGTGCCGCAGACGGAGAAAGCGGACGCGTGGAATGTGTTCGCGAAGTGGCTATTCACCCACAGCGGTCAGCGCCAGCTCACGCCGTGGTCCGCGCTCACGCTGGAGGAGTACCTCGCCGCGCTCAATGCCCGGCCAGGCATCGCCACCTCATTTGAGCGGCGGCGGCTGAATCCCTTCCGCTATCGCGAAAAGGAAAACAGCGGTGCCAGTGATCCGCCTCCTTGAGGCCCCAGAGCCCTGCACCGCGAGTGATGGTGAAAAAACACCTCGCGGAGTGTAACTCATCACCCGCACTTGGTGAGAAGGATGGATGCACAGGTCAAATAGCCTCCATTCATCCATGAAAACCACGTCCATCCTCCGCAGTGCTTTCGCCGCTGCCACATTGCTCCTCCCAGCTCTCGCTTTTGGCCAGGGCCAGCTGAATCCGCCGACAGCGGTCTCGCCTTACCCGAATGAGCGTGCGCTGACTCCCGGCGGCATTCCCACGCCCTCCATGAAGACCCTCATGCAGATCGACTCCGGTGAGCACATCCCCAGCCGCGACACGAGCAATGCAAATCTCAATGGCTCGCTCGGCTACTACCTGCTGGCCGCACCGGGGCGCTACTACCTCACGGAAAATCTAGCCCTGCGCATCCTCATCACCTCCGACAACGTCACGCTCGACCTCGGTGGCTTTGAGGTGGTGTACCCTGGCGCAGGTGCTCTCAATGCCATCGAGGCCCAAAGCGGCGTCGCTGGCACGGTCATCCGCACCAAGGTCATCAACGGCCGCGTGCGCGGCGCGTGGCAGATCGGTGTGAAGCTCGGTGACGACAGCGTCGTCAGCGGTGTGGACGTCTCCGCCATCACCAACTACGGCATCAAAGTCGGCAATGACAGTCTCGTGCATCAAAGCCGCGTGCGCGGCCCATGGACCGGCCCGCAATCCGGCGGTCCAGGCATGCACAGCGGCATTTATGCCGGCGAAGCCAGCGTCATCACCTCCTGCACCGCCACCGCCATCGCCGGCATCGGCATTCAAGGTGCGGACAATGTCCGCGTGAGTGACTGCACGGTGAATTACGTGGCCGGTTGCGGCATCGTCACCTCACACTGTGGCACGGTGGCAGGCTGTAGCGTGCGCACTTGCGGCGTCACGGGTTTTGATCTGAACCAAGCCAGCACCTTGATGAATAGCACCGCCACTAACTGCGGCGGTGCTGGCGTCCACATCCGCAATGCCTGTGCTCTCACCAACGTGACCAGCCGCAGCAACATGAGCCACGGCTTCCTCGTCGAAAACATCGCCCCGCCGAACTCGCCGGCCGTCCCAGACAACGCCACCAACTTCATCCAATGCGTGTCCCAGAGCAACACTGGCGACGGCTTCCGTGCGACGAGTGACTGTAGTTTCACCCACTGCACGGCGGAGAAAAACGGCACACCAGGCGTGCTCGGCGGCCTGCCTGCTTCGGGTGATGGCTTTAAGTTCACCGACAAGTGCCGGGTCACCAACTGCGTGGCCAATAACAACGTGAGGGATGGCTATTTCGGAAACACTGGCAACACCATCGACCAAAGCTCAGCCGCCTCGAACGGGGCCTATGGGGTGGAAGTCGCCAGCGATCAAAATGTGGTCACGCGCAACACCTTCCGCAGCAACACCACCGCCCCCGTGCAGCCCGCACCGGCCAACGGCATCGCCCCACTGCAGACTGCCTTCGGTGCTACCAATCCCTTCGCCAATTTCTCACTGTAACCTTCATTTTTGACCGCCATGAACACACACACGCTACTCGCCGCCCTGTGGCTCGGCTCCACGGCGGTCATTCACGCAGCGCCCTTTGGTTGGGGTTCGAATGCATACGGCCAGCTTGGAAATGGGAGCACGACGGATACCAATGTGCCCGCCGCAACGATGACAAGCGGCGCTCTATCAGGTAAAGTGCTCACCAAGATATCGACAAGCGAATACAACGGCACCACGCACACTCTTGTGGTCTCGTCTGATGGACAGATATTCGCTTGGGGCAGAAACGATAGCGGCCAGTTAGGTGATGGCTCGACGGTCGATCGGACAAGCGCTGTCGCCGTTGACATGTCAGGTGTGCTCTTTGGGAAGACTGTAGTGGATGTCGCGGCTGGGGGCGGATTCAGCCTAGCGGTCACGTCAGATGGCTCGATATATTCATGGGGAAACAATTCCGTCGGCCAGCTTGGTGATGGCACCTCGACAGTGCGTCATGTGCCGGTAGCCGTGGACATGACGGGCGTTCTCTTCGGCAAAGTCGTCAAATCCGTCAGCGCTGGCAGTGTGAGTGCCGCTGCGCTGACTTCGGATGGCTATGTATTCACTTGGGGAAGAGGCATTGATGGTCAGTTGGGCAACGGAACATCTGGGAGTAGTCTTGTCCCTGTGGCTGTTGATACCACAGGCGTCTTGTCTGGAAAAATCGTGACTTCGATTAGCATGGGAAGTTTTTTTTGCCTCGCTGTAGCCTCTGATGGGAAGGCTTTCAGTTGGGGCTTGAACGTTAGTGGAATGCTTGGCGATGGCACAGCGACAGATCGAAATACACCCGTCGCAGTGGATGCTTCAGGTGTTCTCTCCGGCAAGAATCTAGTAGCCGTCGGCGCAGGTAGAGAACACAGCTTGGCGGTCTCATCCGACGGGCTTGTGTATGCTTGGGGATATGGAGGTGATGGAGAAATGGGCAATGGCTCGGCGACCGGTTTCAACCTTTCCCCTGTGGCGACGGACATGTCGGGTGCCATGTCAGGGAAAGTCGTTGTGGCAGTCTCGGCAGGCTCATCATTTAGCCTAGCTCTAACGTCCGATGGAGAGCTATTTTCCTGGGGACAAAACGGGAGTGGTAATCTCGGGGATGGCACGACGACAGAACGACACGTCCCTGTGGCGGTTGATATGACGGGTGCGCTACTAGGCATGTCTGCCACCTCTGTCTCTGCGGGCTTTGGCCATGTAGTCGTCCTCGCATCCCCATCCACCAGCACCATCACCCCCGCCTGTCGCTTCAGCTACGCGGCCAATTTCGGCTGGCAAAACTGGCGCTGGAGTGCGGTTTCACCCGCTGCGCCTGCCATCGAGTCCGCCATCCTCCACGGTAACGTCTATTCCGCCAACGTCGGCTGGATCGACCTCGGAGATGGCACGCCGACCAGTGGCATTCGTTACAGCCAGACAGGCCAAGACTACGGCGTCAATCACGACGGCGCAGGCGCACTCACCGGCTATGCGTATGGAGCCAACATCGGCTGGATTCGCTTTGCGCAGACCTGGAACTCCCCGCCACGCGTCAATCTCACCACCGGTGCCCTCAGCGGCTATGCCTACAGCGCCAACTGCGGCTGGATCCACCTCGGCAGCCTCAAAACCCGCATCAGCACCGGCGCAGACAGCGAAGTACTCGCTGGTGGCGGCACGGGCGACGGCATCGCCGACAGTTGGGAGCTCGAACGCCTCGCCGCCGCCGGCCTCGGCAGCAATTTGAACCTGCTCGGCTACTCCGCCAACGCCGACTACGACGGCGACGGCATCAGCGACTACAACGAATACATCGCCGACACCAATCCCTTCAGCGCTGGCAACCGCCTCGCCGTCACCGACTTCACCTACAATCCCGCCACCGGCGACATCGACCTCGACTGGACCGGCAGCGACCGCCGCGCCTTCACCATCTATTACAGCACCGATCTAACAAGCTGGGCACCCATCGGCAACGTGCAAACCGGCGGCTCCGTCTCACTCACTCTCGGCGGACCTTCTACCCCGCATCTGTTCTTCAAGATCGGTGCCGCTCTGCCGCTCACACAGTGATGGCAAACGCCCAAGTTTCGGGGCAGCACCCTGCGAGAGCTACGGCGTGGTGCTGCCTCCAAGAATTTCAAACCGAACATCAAGCCTGGCACGCCGCCAGGTGGACTCGGTTCAAAGCAGATTTGGGTTAGGAAGCCAGAATTCCCCAACTCCAGCCCCTTCCTGGCCTCACAAAGCCAGATATTTAGCTTTGCTAAAATACCCGCATCATGCCAAATTTCCGTAATTGGCATATCGACTATGCGTGCCCCCCCCACGCCCAGCCCCTCATGCCTGCGTCCTGTGCGCACCCCAATCCCATCGATTCGCCGGTGGTGCCTGAACCCTGGGCACCAAGGGCGGCAGCGTGCTGCAAACCTTCGCCAAGGCGGTCAAAACGCCCTCGCTTGACCTCTTGACCACTCCTTGACGCCTTGACCGCTTCCCGTCAAAACTCGCAACTTTCAGTTTCCTCCCGGCCAGAATCCTCCATCCTGCGCGCCCGCTTTTCGCCCCCAAATTTGCCGTGAGTCTTTCGCACCCCACTGACGACCTCCGCGTCGCTGAAATCCTGCCGTTGATCCAGCCCGCCCTGCTCATGCATGAGTTTCGCCTGGGGGAGCTTGAATCCGCCTTCATCGAAGACTCCCGCAAGCGTGCCGAGGCCATCCTCAATCTCAAAGACGACCGCCTGCTCGTCGTCGTCGGCCCCTGCTCGATCCACGACACCAAGTCCGCGCTCGAATACGCTCAGCACATCATCGCAGCACGGCAGAAGTACGGCACCGATCTGGAGATCGTCATGCGCGTCTATTTTGAAAAACCGCGCACGACCGTCGGCTGGAAGGGATTCATCAACGATCCGCACCTCGACGGCAGCTTCGACATCAACAGCGGCCTGCGGGGCGCCCGTGGGCTGCTCCTCGAACTGACCCAACATGGCGTTCCTGCCGGCACCGAGTTCCTCGACGTGATCACACCGCAGTACATTGCCGACGTCGTCGTTTGGGGTGCCATTGGGGCTCGCACGACCGAGAGCCAGGTGCATCGCCAGCTTGCCTCCGGTTTGTCCATGCCCGTCGGCTTCAAGAACGGCACCGATGGCGGCATTCAGGTCGCGCTCGATGCCATCGAGGCCGCCAAAGGCCAGCATTGCTTCCTGTCCGTGACCAAAGACGGCGTCGCTGCCATCGTGAACACCAAGGGCAACAACGCCTGCCACGTCATCCTGCGCGGTGGCAAAGGCGGCACGAATTTCGACGCCGCATCGATCAAGACCGTCGCCGATCAACTCACCGCACGCGGCCTGCCCGCCAGCGTCATGGTCGATTGCAGCCACGGCAACAGTTTGAAGGACTATCGCAAGCAACCCGTCGCCTCCGCATCCATCGCCGAGCAAATCAGCGCTGGCAGCAAAGCCATCACCGGCGTCATGATCGAAAGCCATCTCGTCGAAGGCCGCCAGGACACCAAGCCTGGTCAAGCCATCACCTACGGCCAGAGCATCACCGACGCCTGCGTCTCCTGGGAAACCACGGCAAGCATGCTCGATCAACTCGCCGCCGCCGTCCGCGCCCGCCGCAGCAAATGAACTTCACCCGCAACTGCCTCGGAAGCCTCGCGAAGTGCCGCATCCTCGTCGTGGGCGATGTCATGCTCGATCATTTCATCTGGGGCCACGTCCGCCGCATCTCGCCCGAAGCACCGGTGCCCATCGTCGAGGTCACGCGTGAAGAATTTTATCCCGGCGGTGCCGCCAACGTCGCCCGCAACATCTCGCCCTTCTCGCCGCACACCCATCTCATGGGCCGCGTTGGCAAAGACATGCCCGCCGACAAACTCCGCGCACTCCTGATCGAAGACCAGGTCGATCCCGCACCGCTCCTCGTTCACGCAACCCTGCCCACGATCTCCAAAGCTCGCGTCTCCGCCCGTCAGCAGCAGATCGTCCGCGTCGATCGCGAAAAACTGCTGCCGCTGACCGACGACGAACTCGCGGAGATCGAGAAGCGTCTGCGCCAACTGGCACCTAACCTCGACGCCATCATCCTCGAAGACTACGGCAAGGGCTTCATCACCGAGAAGCTCATGCAGTTGGTCGCCAAGATCGCCGCCGAGCACAAACTCATCGTCACCGTCGATCCCTCCCCGCGCAATCCCCTGCCCTGGTCTGGCGTTTCGCTCGTGAAACCGAACCGCCTCGAAGCCTTCGCCGCCGCCGGACTCGAAGACCACCTGCTGCCCGAAGCTCCGCTCGAAAACAAAGAACTCCTCGAAGTCGGCCGCGTCCTCCTCGCCAAATGGAACGTCGCCAGCGTGCTCGTCACCCTCGGCGAGCAAGGCATGATGCTGTTCGAGCGTGACAAAGCCCCGCATCACATCCCCACGCGTGCGCGTGAAGTCTTCGATGTCTCCGGCGCAGGCGACACCGCCATCGCCCTGCTCACACTCGCCCTCGCCGCCGGATTCACGCTTCAAGACGCCGCCGAGATCTCCAACCACGCGAGCGGCATCGTCGTCGGCAAGCTCGGCACCGCCACCTTGACGCCCGACGAGCTGCTGGCAGCCTTCGCATAACATGAGCACCGATTTCTCCTCTCTTTTCAAAACGCACCTCAGCGAGCATCAGGACGCCATCGCCAAACTCAGTGCGATGAGCGATCAAATCGCCCCGCTGGCCGACGCGTGGCTCACCGCGTTGCGCAATGGCAAAAAAATCATCTTCTTCGGCAATGGTGGCAGCGCCGCTGATGCACAGCATCTCGCCGCCGAACTCGTCGTGCGTTATCGCATCAATCGTCCCGCTCTCGCCGGCCTCGCCTTGACCACCGACACCTCGATCCTCACCGCGCACAGCAACGATTTCGGCTACGACACCGTGTTCTCGCGTCAGATCGAAGCCCTTGCCCAGCCCGGCGATGTCGTTCTCGGCATCTCCACGTCAGGCACGAGCAAGAATGTCCTTCTCGGCCTCCAAGCCGCCAACGCACGCGGTTGCATCACCATCGCCTTCACTGGCGAAACAGGCGCGGATTGCGCCGCTGAAGCCAAATTGAGCTTCAAAGCGCCTTCGGCGGTCACCGCCCGCGTTCAGGAATGCCATCTCCTCATCGGGCATCTGCTCTGCGACATCGCGGAGCAAAGCTTCGCGGCATCAAGCTCGTAGGCGCGTTCGCCAGAACGCGAAATGTCACGCACTCTGGCGAGTGCGCCTACCATCAATCCAGTCGCGTCCTTCATGGCCGCCGGCAGTCACATCCTCCAAACGCTCTCGCTGGCGACGACGCTGCGCATGGCACGCTTGTTGTTGAGCCTCGCGCTGACCTGCGCGCTCGCGCGTCATCTCGGCGGCAGCGGTTTCGGCCACATCGCCGTCGCCATGGCGCTGGTTTCGATCCTGCTGAGTGTCGGCGAACTTGGCTTCGCCCGCTACACCGTGCGCGAGTTGATGAAACCCGGCAGTGATCAGCCAGCCGTGCTCGGAATCACGATCACCGCACGCTTCATCGTTTCGGCGGCACTATTCGTCGGTCTCATCGCCTGGACCGGCTGGCGCAAACCCGAAGGCGCGTTGCTGCTCATCGTCTATGGCACGCAACTCCTCACCAATCCCGCCACCGAGACACTCGCATGGCTCGAAGCCCACGGGCGCGTTGCCAATGCCGTCATCGCGCAATTCATCGGCTTCATCATCAGTGCCGTCTGCATCGCCATCGGCATCTGGAACCATGCGCCGCTGTGGTTTTTCGCGTTGACCTATGCGCTCGAAGGCTGGGTCTTCATCGCCCTGTGCTGCTTCGTATTCTGGCGTCATGGCGGTCGTATTCTGCCGCGTGCCTTCACGTTTCAGCGCGCCTTCGCTCTCGTCAGCCGTTCCTGGCCCGAACTCGCCTCCCAGGCCGCGCTCATCCTGCTGTTTCGTCTCGACACGATGATGATCCAATGGCTGCGCGGCACTGAAGAAGCCGGCATCTATGGCGCAGCGGTGCGTGTCTCCGAAATGGCCTACTTCATCCCCGGCATCCTCGCCACGCTGTTTCTGCCGCGTTTGATGGAAGCCCGCCAAAACAACACGGCACTGTATGAAAAACGCGTGGTCGATTACCTCTCCACCTCCGTCATTTTCGCCGTCGCCGTCGCCGCTGGATTGCTCATCCTCTCGCCCTGGATGTCCACCGCCTTCGGCAGCGAATTCGCCCGCAGCAGCGAAATGCTCCGCGTGCATGCCTGGGCCTTCATCCCATTCGCCGTCGGCATCGCCCGCACGCAAATCCTCACCGCCGAAGATCGCCTCGCCGACAATCTCACCTCCGTCATCCTCGCCGTGGTCATCAATGCGTGGCTGAACATGGAATGGATTCCCAAGCACGGCGGCATCGGTGCCGCGTGGGCCACACTCGTCTCCTACACGCTCGCGTGGATCATCTGGACCTACTGCTCCCCCGATTTGCGCCGCCACGTCTCCGGCTTCATGACGCGCACCTTCGTTGGCCTGCCAAGGTTCACGCTCGTGCGTGTGCGATCACTCCTTCATGTGTGACGTCAGCCTGCTCGTCGAGATCGGTTGAGAATGACGAATGAGTAAATCCGAATGACGAACGAAGCCCAAATGCCGAAATCCAGCCCATGACACAGCTTCGCCATTCGAGCTTCGTCATTCTTTCGTCATTCACAAATTCGTCATTCGTCATTTGCCCGCTCGCTCAAGTTCCAGCGCAGACTCGCTCCTGACCCGCCTCTCCACCTCCCTTTTTCTCATCCATGCAAGGCAAGGCATTCATCATCTTCCTCGGCGGCCTCGGTGCCGTTTACGTGCTGCTCTCAGTGCTGCTTAATGGTGGTAACTCCATCGGCGCTCTCGCCCAGTTCCTCTCCATCGGCTCCTGCATCCTCGCCATCGCGCAACCACGCGTCGCGCTCTACCTGATGGTCATTTTCGCCGGTTACAGCGACCTGCTGAAGCGCATGATGGTCTTCGACGGTCACGTCACCATGAACGACGTCATGTGGGTGCGCGCGCTGTGCCCACTCACGCTCGCCGGCATCTGCCTCGGCACGCTGGCACGTTCATTGCACGACGGCAGCCTGCATCAGCGGCGCAAACTCATCTCCCTGCTCGTCTGCATCCTGGGCTTCATCGTTTCAGTCGTCTCCGCCTTGCGCAGCGGCGGTGGCTTCAATGCTGCCGCCACCCAGCTCGCCGACGGTGCCGCTTACATGTTCCTACTGTTCGTCGTGCCCTGCGTCTTTCGCACACCGGAGCAAATCATCGCCTTCATCAAATACTGCCTCATCATTTTCATCCCGGTGGCGCTCTACGGCATCAAGCAGCAGATCTTCGGCCTCAGCGACTTTGAAATCGAGTACCTGCGCTCCGGTCTCACCGTTCTCTCGAAACACCTCGACGACGTGCGCCCGCGCCCCTTCTCCACGCTCGTGGACAGCTCACCCTTCGGCACCAGTTGCGCCATCTGCGCCTGCCTCGCCCTCATGGTGCGCCGCCATCATCGCGACACCGGCACGCGCACCTGGGGTATGATGAGCTTCGTGCTCTTCGGCATCTTCGTCGCCGGTTGTGTCGCCAGCATGACCCGCTTTGCCAATCTGAACTGGGCCCTGCCGCTGCTGCTCCTGCCCGTGCTGCGCAGCGCCCGCGGCACCGCTGCGCTCTATGCGACGGTCACCACCATGTTCTTCACCGCGTGCATCTTCGCGCAGGATCTCATCAATGGCGTCACCAAGCTCACGCTCTGGGCGCTCGAAAACTTCGGTGGCACCGCCATCGGTGAGCAATTCGCCCGCTTCTGGACCATCTGCGACCGTCTCGAAGGCATGCACGACCTCGCGCACAATCCGCTCATGTGGACCATGTTCGGCTACGGCACCAAAGGCGCTATCGACATGCACGAGGCGCACATGGTCGCCAGCCATGACCTCATCTCCAACCTGCTCCTCGAGATCGGCTGGCTGCCGCTCAGCCTCCTCCTCATCCTCGCCGCGCTCGCGCTGCATTCCTTCCACCGCAGCGTGCTCAGCCTGCGCGGCACGCCCACCTTCAGCATCTGCCTGTGGATGATCGGCATCGAGTTCGGCCTTCTCGTACACAACGTCTTCGCTGGCAACGTCACCTCCACCTTCCCGGTGAACTTCTTCTGCTGGTTCATCGCCGGCGCTTTGAACGCCTGCATCATTCATCAGGAAAGCCTGCGCGTGAAACAACGCCTGCCATCAAAACCAGCGCCGCAGCCAGTACATCTACATCATCCATCCTTCGCTCGTGCCCAAACCGTGCCGTTCAATCGCACCCTGCCACATGGCTGATTCATCCCAGCTCGTCGTCCTCGCACCCTACGCCCTGCGCGACTGGAGCGGCAGACCGCGTCGCTTCCTCGATCCGGCACCGATGCCGTTTCGCAGCAAAGCCCTCGTCGGTGCGTGGTTTCAAAACGACGAGCAGCTCGAACGCGACTACCACCGTCGCCAGCGCGGCACCGTACGTCGCATGGCCGACGCGTTCCGCCTCATCGCACAAAACTACACCACGCTGCATCGCGCCCGCATGATCTACTGCCTCGACGGCATGCATTACGCGATCCTGCTCATGCTGGCGCGTGCCGGATTGTTCCGCACCGAGGGCAAAATCATCCGCCGCGTCGCCTTCCACGACACCGCATGGCAAAACCTCGCCACAAAACTGCACAGCGCCCCTGCCGCCTTCCAAATCGAGTGCATCACGCACGAGCAATTTGCCTCCGCCACGAGACACCTCGGCGCACATCGTATCATCTCGCGTCCGTGGAAGATCGACACTGGCTGGTTCCAGCCCGCGCCTGATGCGCTGCATCTCCGCGCCTTGCTGCCCGGCAACATCAGCCGCGACGAGTCCATCGTGCCCCCACTGCTTCACAGCGGCATCTCCATCACACGCATCGCCCGTTCGGACTCGCTGCACGCCCGTTTCGCCGCCGAAATCGCCGATCCGCGCTTCGAACTCGTGACCAACGCCTCGCATCGCGAATACCTCGAACATCTGCATGCCGCGCCCGCTGTTTTGCTACCCATCGTTCCCTGCGACGGCTCCGCCGGCCTCACCGCCGCCTTGGAAGCCATCGCCGCTGGCATCCCTGTTCTCGCCAACCGCAGCATGGGCCTCACCGAACTCTTCGCCGAATGCCAGTATCCCGTGCCGATGCTCAACAACCTCGATCCCGCCGCCTGGGCGCAGGCATATCGTCAAATCGAGGAGCAGCACGAATCCGCCGAATTCATCGAAGAACTCGAAGTCTCACGCAAACTCCTGCTCAAACACCACCGCATCCTGCCTGCGGGCGACGATTGGGCGCAGATATTCACCGAGGCGTGTACGGAGGCGAACGATCCAAGTGCTCAGTGCTCAGTGCTCAGGTTCAAACATAGCGCACTGAGCACTGAGCACTGAGCACTGAGCACTTTTTCTCGCTTTCACATGCCGCCTCCGCCACGCCTGCTGCTCATCAGCCATGCCTACGCCGCGCTCGAAAACCGCAAGAAGCTCCAGGCGCTCGCCGCGCATTTTGATCTCGTCTGCGTCACCTCCACCATCGAGCAACGCACCATCCTTGGCCGCCCGTCCTCCGACTTCGACAACGACAGCGATGCCGATACACGCAACTACCAGCTCATCCGCCTCACACGTCGCGGCAGCAGCGACACCACCTTCCGCTACGCCGGTCTCGCCAGTGTCATGCGCTCACGCCGCTTCGATGTCATCCTCGTCGAAAACGAACCTTGGGCCGTCATCTGCTGGCAAACACGCTTCTGGAAGTCCTTGCTGCAACGCCACGCCCTCTTCGGCGAATTCACCTGGGAAAACGTCGAACGTCCCGGCTGGAAAGGCCTCGTCCTCGCTTGCATCTACCGCGCCATGACGATGACGACCGATTTCATCATCGCGGGCAATCAAGCCGCCGCCAAACTCGTGCAACGTCGCGGCGCACGCTCCAACAACGTGCTCGTCGCGCCGCAACTCGGCGTCGATCTCACCAATCATCAGCCCGCATCGTCCGCTGAGCGCCGCGAACTGCGCAAAGCCCAAGGCCTGCCTGAAAACGCCTTCATCATCGGCTACTGTGGCCGTTTGACCGAGGAGAAAGGCATCCGTGAATTGATCGCAGCCTGCGACGAACTACAAACCGTCCATCTCGCCCTGCTCGGCTCCGGCAAACTCGAATCCTGGCTCAAAGAGCAGTCGCAAACACGCTGTTGGCTTCACCTCCTGCCACCACGTCCACACTTCGAAATTCCCAGCTTCCTGCGCTGCCTCAATGTCTTCGTGCTCGGCAGCAAACCCGTCCACACGATGCAGCTCTGCTGGGAAGAACAGTTCGGCCACGTCCTCATCGAAGCCATGGCCTGCGGCGTCACCACCATCGGCTCCAACAGCGGTGCCATCCCCGAAGTCATCGGCCACGACGAGGCCATTTTCCCGCATGGCGAAGCCAAATCGCTCGCTGAATGCATTCGACGAGTGATGAACGACTTCACGCTCGCTCAAAGTCAGCTCGAACGCACTCGCAAGCTCTACACGCATGACGCCGTCGCTGCACAGTGGGCCTCGTTCATCCAGCAACAACTCGCCCGCGCAACGTAGGCCGGATGTGTTTGGCGCAGACAGCACCCGCCAAACATCCTCGCCCCCTTCGCCAAACTATCCGGCTCTGGATCGTCCGCGCATCCTGCCACACACACCAGCCGGATAGTTCGGCGAACACGGCTCATCAAACAAACAACACCCCACGCGCCGAACACATCCGGCCTACTTCCTCGCCGCATGAGCACTTACCGCGACATCCTCTATCGCAACTACTCCGCCTCCTTCGGCGAGCAGAAAGCCCTCGATGCCAGCGTGCAGCACGCCCAATACGAGGCCACTTACGACGCCTTGCCGTCGAATCGCGATGCCCTCATCGCCGATCTCGGTTGCGGCAAAGGCGAATGGCTCGGCTGGATGGCCGCCAAAGGCTTCACCCAACTCACCGGCGTTGATCTCTCGCCATCCGATCTCGCCATCGCCCGACAAAACGATCCCGCACGCACTTGGATTCAGGAAAACGTCATCACCTTCCTCGAATCCCAAACCGCCGCCTTCGATCTCCTGCACGCGAAGGACATCATCGAGCACTTCACCAAAGACGAATTCATCCGCTTCCTCACCGCCGCCAAAAACGCGCTCAAATCCGGCGGCGAGCTGTGGCTGCTCACCTTCAACGCGCAGAGCCCGCTCTCATCCGCCATTCGCTACGGCGACTTCACCCACGAAATCGGCCTCACCCCCGCCAGCATGGCCCAGTGCCTACGCGCCTGCGGCTTCAAGCACATCTCCGTTCAGGGCCGCCACTACTGCTCCAAGTCCACCAGCGGTCAGATCCGTCGCGTCCTCGGTCAAATCATCTTCCAACTCTCCCGCCTGCTTCTGAAAATACGCCACGGCGATGCGCCGAAGGAACGCGCCATCGACCTGCACTGCACGCAGCCCGACTTGTTCACGATGGCGGTCAAAACGTAGGATGGGTGTGGCGACAGCCCGCCCGTCTGTCAGGGCACCGCACAACCCGCCACGCTCCCAAACCGCCGGGCGGTTCGGCGAAGATGGCCATTGGAAGAAAGCCGCCGCAATGCCGCTGAACACACCCAGCCTACATTGCCCGCACCACCCGCTCATGCACCGCATCCACGGACCAGCGATTCAAGCACGCCATCGGCGCTTGCAGGTTCAAGCAGCGATTCGCCGGCTTCGTGGCACTGTCACACGGCTGGCAGCTCAAGCGCGGCTCACGCAGCAATTCAAACCGCTCTCGATGCCACTCCGGATCCCAACGCGGCGAAGATGGCCCGATCAAAATGACTCCCGGCGTGCCACACGCCGACGCGATGTGCATCGGCCCCGAATTGTTGCCCACAAACAGCTTCGCACCCGCGATCAGACGAACCAGTTCATCGAGCGAGTTTGTCTTCACGCGCTGCACGGCCCCGCTCAATCCCGTCTCATTACCTTGATCAATCCAGCGCACTGCATGCGTCTCCGCCAAGCGGTTTGCCAGCTCCACGAAGCTTCTCATCGGCCAACGCTGATACTCACGGCTCGCACCGGCATGAATCACGATCGCACCCGATTCATCGCGGCCAAAGGCACTCAAATCCGGCGCAGGCATGACCAACGGCAGTTTCGTCAGCAGTCCGGCGATGCGCCAGTTGTGCGAAGCGACCGATTCTTCCCCCAACACCGCCTCACGATGATGCAGCAGCGCGTTCAGCCGCACATGCGGCGTCTGCGGCCCCACACTGACCTTCGCGCCACTCAATCTAGCCAGCAGATGCGCCACGTTGCCCTGATCATCGCCGAGCAGACACGCGTCCGGCTGCAAAGCCCGCAACTCAGCCGCCATGCGGGCCAGCCGCCACGGCTGACGCCACGCACCGTTGAACTTGGCCGTTTCAAACACGCGCAACTCCACCTGCGGGCAGCAGACTTCATACAACCGCGCCGCCGTTGGACTCGTGAGCGCCACGATGCGCCAGTCGGGATGCGCCGCCACCAGCGACTGCACGACAGGCAGAAACACGACGTTGTCGCCGAGTTGGTTCACTTTGAAGACGAGCAGCGTCATGCGTGCGCAACCCTTCCATCAGCCACGATGAACACGCAACGACTTGTGTCATGAGCGCCGCCCCCGCATGTCCCGCATGTGATGTCGCTGCCGAAGCCAATTTAGGCAAGGCGGGCGTGTGCCACCTCTGGCGCTGCGCCTGCGGCCTTGTCTTTGCCGACCGCGCCACCTGGCGTGATCCGTACTCCGACAAAGACTACTACGATCCAGCGCATCAACCGGAGGAGCACTACCCGCTGCAAGTCACCGCCACGGAGCGAGATCGCATCGCCACCGTGCAGCGTTTCACCCAAACAGGCCGCCTGCTCGATTTCGGCGGCGGCATCGGCCGCACCGCACTTGCCGCGCATGCGGCAGGTTTTTCCGCCATCGTGCTCGAAGACAGCCACAAGGCCGTGAGCGATGGCAAAACGCATCATCCCGAGATCGCGTGGCTCGAAAGCAAAGCCATCCCCGACAGCATCGCTGACGGCAGCCTGGACGTGATCACTCTGTTTCATGTGCTGGAGCATCTGACCGATCCACGCGCCTCCTTGGCCCAGATTCATCGCAAACTAAGCCCTGGTGGCCTGCTGGTGATCGAAGTGCCGAACTGGGGCAGCCACATGCGTCGTCTGCGCGGCTTGCACTGGCAGTTCGTGCTCGATCATCATGTGAACCACTTCACTGCGGCCAGTCTGACCCGTTTGGTGGAGAAAATCGGCTTCAAGCTCGGTGCCGTCGAGTTCCGCCGCACCTTTGCCGTCAACGAAACTCAAGGATGGAAGGAGCCGCTAAAGCAACTGCTGTGTCTGCTCGGTTTCGGCGACATCCTGCGCTGTTCCTTCTTCAAGTCCGCCGCATGAATCGCAAGCACCTCATCTCGTGGATCATGCTGGCAGTCAGCCTCGTGCTGCTGATGGCCGTACAGCCGTATGCGGCTGGTTACGGCCACTTCCGCCGCACGATGCTTGCCGAGCTGCTCATGCAGTGGAAGGACGCGACGTGGCAACATGGTGCATTGCTGCCGTTCATTGTCGGTTATTTGCTCTGGCGGCGGCGCAACGAGGCCGCGCAGCTTCCTGAATCATCCAGCCGCTGGGGCTTCGTGCTCATCGTGTTCGCCCTGCTGCTCTACTTCGCCGGATTCCGCGCCAACAACTTCTACTGCGGCTATGCGGCCATGATGACCTTGCTCGCCGGTGCATCGCTCTGGCTGGAAGGCGCTCAGAGATCACGTTTGCGGCTGTTTGCGTGGTTGATGCTCGGCTTTCTCTGGCCGCTGCCGTTTCTGGAGGAGAATATCGGCTATCAGATGCGGCTCATGATGGTGAAGACGACCGGCGTCGTGCTGAATGCCGTCGGTGTCGATGCGCTCGTGTCTGGCACCGCACTGCAATCCATGCCGAACCTCGAATTTGGCCGGAAAGCCGGTGAATTGTTCAGCGTGGGCATCGCCGCACCGTGCTCAGGCATGCGTTCGCTGTTTGCGCTGCTCGTGGTCGGTGCGCTGTTCAGTTATTTCCGCCAGCGGGTGATGTGGCGCAGATTCGCGCTGTTCAGCACGATCCTGCCCATCGCCATCGTGGCGAACATGGTCCGCATCCTTGTGCTGATCTTCGCGGCGATGATCTTCGGCCAGAACTGGGCCATCGGCGACGTGGAAAAGGAAGTCTCCGCCTTCCACGAAGTCACCGGCATCGTGGTCTTCCTCGTGGCGCTAATGCTGCTGCAATCCGCCTCCTGGCTACTGAACCGCCTGTGCAGCGGCCTCGGCTTCAAACGCTCACGCACCATTTCGCGTCAGGTCGTCTCCTCCGTGTCATGATCACCCGTGCCTTCATTCTTTTCGTGCTCTGCGGCATGACCATGCTGCTGTGCCAGTTCTCGCCGCAGGCAAAAGGGGGCAATGAAGCGGGCGTGCTGGCTGAACTGCCGATGGTCGCTGGCAGTTTCGTCGGCGAAACCGAAGCCCCCAGCGCTAAAGAACGCGAACTGCTGCCCGCCGACACGATCATCGTTAAGCGAGCTTACCGAACGCCGGGGCGTTCGGTGGAAAATCGTGATCTCGCGCACGCCTCGCTCGTCATCGCCGGCAACGACAGCCGCAGCATCCATCGCCCCGAAGTTTGCCTCGATGGCCAAGGTTGGACGATCACCGATTCCCGCGTGCGTGAGGTGAAACTGCTCTCCGGCGAGACTCTGCGCGTGCGCGATCTCGCCATCGAACGCGAGGTGCTGCTTGGCAATGGAACCAAGCTGCCATTGCGTGCGCACTATGTTTATTGGTTTGTCGGAGCGGATGTCAGTACGCCTAACAATCTGGATCGACAGCTTCTCAGCCTGCGCGACAGCGTCCTGCGCAACGTGAACCACCGCTGGGCCTATCCCTCCGTCATGGCACGGGTGACTGACAACCTCCCGCCGCAGCAAAGCGGCGAACGACGCCGCACCGACGCAGAAACCGTCGAAATGATCCTCGCGTTGATCCGCAGCCTTGCCCCGCGCTTTCAGAAGGATTTGATGCCGCCCACATGATTCAAAAGCTCTATGCTCATCTTCAGCCCTTGGGCCGCGTCGCCGTGGCCTATTCCGGCGGTGTGGACAGTACGCTCGTGCTAAAGGCCGCGCTGGATGCACTGGGGAGTGAAAATGTCGTCGCCCTGCTCGCCGTCTCGCCCAGTTTGCCGCAAAGCGAGAAGGCTGAGGCCATCGCGCTGGCAAAACAGCTCGGTGCCAGACTTGAACTGCTGCCGACGGAAGAAACCGACGATCCCCAATATCAAGCGAACGCCCCCAACCGCTGCTACTTCTGCAAAGATCACGTCTATCGTGCCTTGCGGCAGTTTGCGGAGCAACACGGCATCGCCCATGTGCTGGATGGCATGAACGCCGAGGACACGCTCGATGTGCGCCCTGGCCGTGCCGCAGCCCGTGAACTGAAAATCATCAGCCCGCTGCATGATCTCGGCTTCAGCAAGCAGGACGTGCGCGAAGCGGCGAAAGCACTCGGCTTGCCGAACTGGGACAAGCCCGCCGCCGCCTGCCTCGCCTCCCGTGTGCCGTACGGCACGAGCGTGACGCCCAAGCTGCTCTCGCAGATCGAACGCGCCGAGGCCGCGCTGTTTGATCTCGGCTTCCGTGAGCTGCGCGTGCGCCACCATGGCGATGTCGCGCGGCTGGAGGTGCCCGAGGCCGATTTGCTGCGTGCCTTGCAGCAGCGCGAGGGAATCACCGCCGCGTTGCGTGGAGTCGGTTACACCTACGTCACGCTTGATCTCGCTGGTTTGCGCACCGGCAGCATGAACGAAGTGCTCAAAGCCCGCTCGTAGCTTGACTCTCCAGAGTCGAGTCTGATGTCCGACGTTTCATCCCGACTCTGGAGAGTCGGGCTACATCACCCTATGAACGAATCCAAACTCCGCGAACTCCTAGCTCAAGTCAGCGAAGGCAAGCTGCCGCCTGATCAGGCGTTAGGACGCCTGCGCACGCTGCCCTTTGCCGAAGCCGGCCAGGTGCTGGCCGACACACATCGCGTGATCCGCCAGGGCTTTCCCGAAGCCGTGTATGCCGAAGGCAAGTCGCTCACCCAAACGACCGATGCCCTTACCGCACTCGTCGCCGCGCATAGCTGCGCGCTCGCGACACGCGTGACGCCCGACATGGCCGCGCTGCTGCTCCAACGCTTCCCCACCGGCAGCTACGATGGCGTTTCGCGCCTGTATCGCATCGGGCAGATGGATCGCCTCTTCAAAGCGTCTCCTGTGGCCGTCGTCTGCGCCGGCACCTCCGATCTGCCCATCGCCGAAGAAGCCGCGCAGACCCTGGAGTTCGCGGGAATGAAGGTGAATCGCATCACCGATGTCGGCGTCGCCGGTTTGCATCGCCTGCTCGCGCGACTCGATGATTTGCGCAGCGCCAGCATTGTCATCGCCATCGCCGGCATGGAAGGCGCACTGCCCAGCGTGCTCGGTGGTCTCGTCGCAGCTCCAGTCATCGCCGTGCCGACCAGTGTTGGCTATGGCGCGAATCTAAACGGCATCGCCGCGTTGCTCACCATGCTCAACTCCTGCGCCAGCGGCCTCACCGTGGTGAATATCGACAACGGCTTCGGGGCTGCGGTCGCCGCCATGCGCATCCTCCACCTCACGGCCCGGCCTGAAAGGCCGCAGGAGCCCAGCCCAGGGTTGTAAACCCTGGGTAGCTTGGACGAACGACGACTCGCGCTCTGAAAGAGCGCAGGAAAACTGCCCCGCTTCCCCACGCGCCGCGTCATGGCCCAGTCGCTCGCCAAGATTTACATCCACCTCATCTTCTCGACGAAGAACCGCGAACGCACGATCCCGGATCATCTTCGTCCCGCTCTGCACAGTTACATGGGCGGCATCTTGCGTGACCTCGGGTGCGCCGCGATCGAGATCAACACCGAGCCCGATCATGCGCACGTCCTCTTCCTTCTCGTGCGCACAGCCGCTTTGAGTGATGTGGTTGGAAACCTGAAAAAGGGAGTTACGAACTGGCTCCACGAGCAGGATCAAAGCCTTCGAGGCTTCTACTGGCAGAACGGCTATGGAGCCTTCTCTGTCAGCCAGTCAGCGGTGGCGGAGGTGCGGCGCTACATTCAAGGGCAGCACGAGCATCATCAGAAGCTCACGTTTCAAGACGAGTTCCGTGCCTTCTTGAAGCGTTATGAGGTGGAGTTTGATGAGCGCTATGTGTGGGATTGAGAGCTTTCCTGCGCTCCTTCAGAGCGCCCGACTCGCGCAACGCGATGACCCAGGGAATCGCTCGCATAGGCTCGTTCACCCCTGGGCTGAGTTCCTGAAGCCTTTCAGGCTTCAAAGCATCCGTGCTCGTGTTGAATTGATGCCAAGTCTCAACGTCCTGCCTGAAAGGCAGGTGAAGCCCAGCCCAGGGTTGAAAACCCTGGGTAACTCGTGCGCGCAACACCTCGCGCTCTGAAAGAGCGCAGGAAGACAACCTTCCATCCCATGTCTCTCGAAGACACCCTCTATCCGCTGCTCAAGCTCTACGAAGCAGCGCCGCAGCCGGTCAAATCGCTGGCGGGCCATGCATATCGCGCGATCCCGGCGTCCTTGCGTTATGGATCGGCCTACACGCGGTTTCAAAACGAGGCGCGAGAGGTGGAAGCGTGGGATGCGGAGACGATTCGGCGGTATCAGGTCGCGGCGTTGCGGGATTCATTGATCGCAGCAGCGAAAGCGCCGTTTTATGCGGAGCGCTTCGCGGCCTGCGGCGTTGATCCGGCAAAGTTTGAATCGCTGGAGCAACTAGCGGACTATCCGCTGCTGACAAAGCAGGACCTACTGCTGCATCGTGAGCAGATGGTGAACCCGGAGTTCACGGCGAAGCAGCGGCTCTACATCACCACGGGCGGGTCGAGCGGCGTGCCAGTCGGTTTTTATCTGCACAAGGGCGTGAGCCGTCCGAAGGAACAGGCTTACCTCGAAGCGCAGTGGTCGCGGCGCGGGTATCGTATCGGCGATCGCGTGGCGGTGATTCGTGGCGGTGTCACATCAAGCAAGGCACGCGGAGGCATCAGTTACTTCGATGCAACGCGGAACTGGCTCATCCTGTCCTCGTATCACCTCACGGCGGAGCGTCTGCCGGAGTATGTGGCCGCCCTGAACCAGTTTCGCCCTCAGCACCTGCATGCGTATCCGAGTGCGGCGCTGATGCTGGCGCGCGGACTGGAGCAGGCGGGCTTGAAGCTCGATTTTCCGCTCACCTCGCTGCTCTGCGGCTCGGAAAAGCTCACGGCGGAGTCGCAGCAACATTTGGAGCAGTTTTTCGGTGCCCGTGTCTGCCACTGGTATGGTCACAGCGAGCGTGTGGTGCTCGCCGCGCAGGGCCGCACGTCGAATCATCTGCATTTTTGGCCAACCTACGGCTTCGTCGAGTTCGGCGAGGCGAATGCGGACGGCCATCGTGAAATCATCGGCACCTCGTTTCACAATCACGTCATGCCGTTGATTCGGTATCGCACCGGCGATTACTGTAGCCCGATTCGCCAGAATCGGGAGTCAGGGGCCGCAGACCCGACTTTGGCGAGTCGGGCTACATGGCCTGCTGTCGAGGCCGTGGTGGGCCGTGACTACGAGTTTCTCGTCAGTGCCACTGGTCGCCGCATCTCGCTGACGGCGGTCAACATGCACGACAACATCTTCGATGGCCTCCTGGCCGTGCAATTCTTCCAGGAACGCCCCGGCGAGGTGGAATGCCGCTTTCAATCCGGCCCGCAGTGGCACAGCAGTCGCGCGGAGGCGATGCATGCGGGCTTGCTGAAGAAGCTGGGCGATGATTTCACGCTCACGTTGCGAGAGGTGCAGGAAGTGGCGAAGACGAGCGCGGGGAAGCACAAGTGGCTGGTGACGGCCTTGAACCCAGCGCTTGACGGCTGAACCTTCGCAAGAACATTGGAGTCATCATGCAAGTCGCTGACAACAGGACCAACAAGGCCGCCTACGAAGCGCAACTGCCGAATCTGCGGCAGCGCTATCCGCTAGGCCACTTTGCGGTATTTGCAGGCGCGGCGCTCGTGGGCGCTTATCCCAGCTATGGCGAGGCCTTGCGTCACGGCTATGAACGTGCCGGGAAGGCTGACTTCTTCGTGAAGCAGATCACCCAGAAGGAAGAAGTGCAGCATGTGGCGACGCCGTTTGCCGTCGCGTAATGCAATGACGTTCCCCTTGGTCAACGGCCTGCCGCTTGTGGATGTGCGCATCGGGCACAGCGACGCCCATCGTGAGCAATGCGAACGAAACCTCGACCCCGTTCCGCCCGACATCCAAGTCAAAGCCTTGCTCGATACCGGCGCATCCATCACCGTGATGGATGCTGACATCGTGCGCCGATTGAGGCTGCGGGATCGTGGTGTCTGCCGCGTCCGAGGCTTTGACGGCAGCCTTCATGCCGACCCCGCTTCACGCGAATACCTGAACTATGACATCTCGCTGACCATCCCGGACGCATCAGGCACATTCGTCGTGCGAATCGGCGATTTGCAGTCAGTGGGCGTGCCGATGGGCTGCGATGACTATCAGGTGCTGCTGGGGCTGGATGTTTTGAGCCGATGCACCGTGACCTTGAGATTTGCCGAAGGGGAATTCGATATTGTGTCGGCAGCTTGATCATGAAACAACTCGCCCAATACCAAGACGGACGCCTTGAACTCCAAGACGTGCCTGCGCCGGTGCCGCCGCCGGGAGGGATTCTGGTGCGGACGACGTGTTCGGTGATCTCGCCGGGGACGGAGCGCATGAAGGTGGAGCAGGCGCGGATGTCGCTGCTGCAAAAGGCGAAGGCGCGGCCGGATCAGGTCAAGAAAGTGATCGACACGGCGAAGACGCTGGGCTGGAAGGCGGCACTGGAGAAGGTTCGCAACCGGCTCGAATCGCCGACACCGCTGGGTTACTCGGCAGCGGGCGTGGTGGTGGCGGTGGATGAGTTGAACTCGCGCTTTCGTGTCGGTGATCGTGTGGCCTGCGGCGGCGCGGAGTGCGCGTTTCATGCGGAGATGATCGCGGTGCCGGATCTGCTGGCGGCTCCGATTCCCGAAGGCGTGGAGGACTGGCAGGCGGCTTACACGACGCTGGCGTCCATCTCGATGCAGGCGGTGCGACAGGCCGAAGTGCGGCTGGGAGATCGTGTGATGGTCATGGGCCAGGGACTCGTCGGCCTGCTGGCGACGAGTTTGCTGAAGGCCTCCGGCGCTCGTGTGCTGGCGGTGGATTTTGTTTCTTCGCGGCTGCAAACGGCGCTGGCGATGGGTGCCGAGCGGGTGGTGAATCCGGCGGAGACGAAGGTCGAGGATGTGGTGCGTGAGTGGACGAACGGCCACGGCGTGGACGCGGTGATCATCTGCGTGGGCGGCAAATCGAGTGGTCCGGCGGATCAGGCCATCGCGTGTCTGCGCGATCGTGGCGTGATGGTGATCACGGGCATTTACGATGCGGAGCTGTCCTGGAAGACGGCCTACATGAAGGACATTCAGGTGCGTTACTCGCGCAGCTATGGTCCTGGTCGCTACGACCCGCAGTATGAGTGGGGCGGGAAGGATTACCCCATCGGCTATGTGCGCTGGACGGAGAACCGGAACTTTGAAGCGTGTCTGGAGCTGATGCGCACGGGACAGCTTGATTTGAAGCCGGTGACGACGCGACGGGTGGGGTTTGAGGGTGTACTCGGGGTTTATGACCAGCTTGAAGGCGAAGTGGGGGTCGTGATCGAATACCCAAGTGCTCAGTGCTCAGTGCTTAGTGCTCAGAAAGAGCACGAACATGGAATACTGAGCACTAAGCACTCAGCACTGAGCACTTTGTCTTCCGCTTGTTCGTCCCTGGATGTCATAGGTGCCGGAAACTTCGCGCGGACGATGCTGCTGCCCCAGGTGAAGGGGAAAATCACGCTCGGCACTATCATCAATGCCACCGGGCTCAGCGCTCGGCATGTGAAGGAGAAGTTTGGCTTTGCGATGGCAGAGACGGATGCGGCGAAGGTGTTCGAGAGCACTGGCAACGCGGTGATGATCGGCACGCGCCATCATTTGCATGCGCCGCTGGTGTTGAAGGCGCTGCAAGCCGGGAAGCACACGTTTGTGGAGAAACCGCTGTGCCTGACACGAGAAGAACTGACGCAGATTGATGAAGCGATGAGTTCGAGCAACGGCAGCGTGATGGTGGGCTTCAACCGCCGCTTTGCTCCGGCGACGGTGGCGATGATGCAAACGCTGCAAAACATTCCGGGACCGAGGACGCTGGCGCTTCAGGTGAACGCGGGCGCTCTGGCACCGGATCACTGGTATGCGAACGTCGAGGAAAGCGGCGGGCGGGTGCTGGGCGAGGCGTGTCACTTCTTTGACTTCGCCTGCCATGTGCTCGGCCGGCCGGTGAAGGTGACGGCGCAGACGGTTGGCAGGCCGCAGGTGCCGGATTCGGTGACGGCGCAGATTGAGTTCGCGGATGGATCGTCAGCACAGGTGATTTACTCGGCGGAAGGCGACTCGGCGTTTCCGAAGGAATCGTTGCGTGTATTTGCGAGCGGCGCTGTTATAGAGTGCGAAAACTTCATGCGGCTCTCCATCTTCCAACGACGCAAACAGACAGTGAAAAAATTCTCCTCCAAAGGCCACGCGGAGGAGATGGCGGCCTGGCTGGCCTTTTTGAAGGGCGAGGCGAAGCATCCACTGCCCTACGAGCAGTCGCGGCAGAGCATGCGGCTGACGTTTGCGGTGCTGGAGTCGATCCGCGAGGGAAGGACGATCAAACTGTGATGAAGACCGCCTGGTATGTTCAAAGACTGCGTGCGATGAGCGCGGGTGAGATCGCGCACCGCGTGGCGGAGCGCCTGGGACGGCTGAACGAGGCCGCGAAGCTCAGGAAGATCGCGCGCAAGGCGTGGGACGGCACGTTCACGGATTATCCGAAGCTGCCGTGGCGTGAACGTGTGCCGCCGGAGTTGCGCAAGCAACTAGCCGTGGATGCGGAAAAGCTGATGCGCGGCGAATGGGAGTTGTTCGGCTGGAAAAACGTCGAGGTTGGTGCGCCGCCGTGCTGGCATCGCGATGCGACGCTGGGTGTGGTGATTGATCCCGACACGCCGTCGCGAAAGCTCGATCATCGTCATCTGGAGCACGATGCGGACGTGCGGGCGATCTGGGAGATCAACCGCTGGTCGGAAATGACGCGCATGGCCATGCACAGCGCGCTGAATGGCGATGTGCATGCGATCCGCGTCTCGCAGCTCTGGCTGGAAGACTGGTGCGACCGCAACACACCCTCCCACGGCATCAACTGGACCAGTCCGCTGGAAGCGGCGCTGCGGTTGATGAACTTCTGCTGGTTCGACGCGCTCGTGCGCGGCTGCAACGACCCCGAACTGGCCCGCCGACAGGATGAATTGACCGCCCGCATCGTGCCGGTGCATGCTTGGTGGATCTGGCAGCGCAAATCGTTTGGTTCCTCGGCGAACAACCATCTCATCGGCGAACTGAGTGCGCTGGTGATGGCGATCACACGCTGGCCGGCGCTGGCGCGCATGATCTGCCCGGCACAACGCGTGTGGAAGCTGCTGGAGCGCGAGATTTTGCTTCAATTCGCGCCAGATGGCGGCAACAAGGAGCAGGCGCTGCATTATCACCTCTTCGCGTGGGACATGGCCTGGCATGCGGGCATGGCGGCGGATGGATTGAGTGGAGCTGTGCTCGAACGTCTGTGTGAAGCGGCACAATTCTTCGTCGATGTCACGGAAGCGCCCGAGAGCTGGGACTTTGGTGATTCGGATGATGCACAGGTGCTGCCGCTGGCCTTGAAACGATCCACCGCGGCAGCGGAATTTCGCGGGTGGCTACTGGGCAAGCCGGAAGGCACTGCGTTGCGATTCTGGCTGGGTGAATCGCCGAAAGGCGTGCGATCAGCGATGCGCAACAAGTGGCTGGTGCATGCGGAAAGCGGGCAGGCGATCTGGCGTGATGCACGTTGGACGGTGCGTGCCGATGCATCGCCGCTCGGACTTGGCAGCATGGCGGCGCATGGGCACCTCGATGCGCTGCATGTCTCGCTGTGGTTTGAACAGCATGCACTCGTCATTGATCCGGGCACGGGCGCTTATTACGGCCACCCGGCGCTGCGCACACTGCTGGCCGCATGGGAGGCGCACAACGGCCCGGTGCCGGTTTCAGGCCGCCAGACACCTGAGCGTGTGGGTGCCTTTCTGTGGATGAAACATCATGCGGTGCCGGAGCTGGAAGTCAGCCATGACATCTGCGTGATGAGCTTCGCCTGCGAAGGACAGCATGTGCAGCGTGCCGTGCATGCCGCGCAGGGTTATGTGGAGATCTGCGACGAGGTCGGCACCAAAGCATCGCATGTAGTGACGTGGCAGCTTGCTCCCGGCTGGCGCATCGAGCAGCAGCGGAAGAACGGCTTCGTCTGCACGCATGACGAGAGCGCTCCGGTGCATGGCACGCTGAATGGCGATGACATCGAGGCATGGGAGATCGTGGAGCGCGAAGCCTCGCCGCATTTTCGTGAGCTGGTGGCATCGCAGGCCGTGAAGGTCACGTTCAAAGGCACGCTGACGACGATCTGGCGCAAGACGGGGTGATTGGAAGACTGAGTTGAACACAAAACGGGCGCAGGAGAATCTCCTGCGCCCGTTTTGCTTTGGTGGATTCAAGGCACCAGCCTCACCGCCTTGTAGCAGCGATGCTCCAGCAGCGAGGGCAGCAGGCCGTGGACGCTGGGGTGGACGAGGTAGGAGCGAACGTACCAGTAAATCGGCAGGATCGGTGCTGCTTCGAGCATGTGGGCCTCGGCTTCCTGGAGGGTGGTGAAGCGTTTGGCGGGATCGCTTTCGAGGAAGCTTTGGGAGAGGAGGGCATCGTAGCGTGAGCTGCCCCAGCCGGTGTTGTTGTTGCCGTCGCCGGTTTTCCAGAGAGCGAGGAAGGTGGAGGGGTCGAGGTAATCACCGACCCAGCCGGCGCGGCAGACATCGTATTCGAGTTTGCGCATGGATTCGAGATAGACGCCCCAGTCTTGATTGAGGACACGGGCGGGGATGTTGAGATGCTGCTTCCACATGGACTGCACGGCCTCGGCGATGGTGCGATGGGATTCGAGGGTGTTGATGAGGATGTCGAAGCCGGGGAAGTTTTTGCCGTCGGGAAAGCCGGCTTCGGCGAGAAGCTGGCGCGCGGCGACGGGGTCGAAGCGCATGACGGCAGGTGTTTGATAACCGATGCCGCAACCGGGCGGGGTGAGGCCAACGGCGGGTTTTTGGCCGGCGCGGAGGATGTTGCGGCAGATGGATTCACGGTCGATGGCGAGGGCGAGGGCACGGCGGACCTTGGGGTTGTCGAAGGGCTTCCGGGTGGTGTTGATGCGGTAAAAGTAGGTGGTTAAAGCTGGCTCGTCTTGATAAAAGTCGGGCATGGTCTTGCGGTAGCCGGGGATTTTGGCGAGCGGGACTGTGTTGGTGAGATGGAGCTGGCCGTCGAGGAAGGCGCGCTCTTCCGTGGTGTCGCTGACGATGGGGATGAAGGTGACGCCGTTGAGTTTGACGCTGGCGGCGTCCCAGTAGTGCGGGTTGCGCACGGTTTCGACGGCTTGATTGATGCGCCAGCTTGAGAGCACGAAGGGGCCGTTGCAGACGAGGTTGCCGGGACGGGTCCAGCGCGTGTTGCGGTCGGTTATTTTGCCATGTTTCTCGATGGCGTGCTGCGGCACGGGGAACCACGAGTAGTGCTTGAGCATGCTGGGCAGATACGGAGCGGGACCAGCGAGGGTGATCTGCAAGGTGAGCGGATCGAGGGCTTTGACGCCGACTTGCGTGAAGTCGCTGAGCTTACCGGTGTGATAGGCCTCCGCATTGAGCATGGGGTAGAGCATGTTCGCGTAGTCGGCCCCGAACTGCGCGGTGAGGATGCGGCGGTAGGCGTACACGAAGTCTGCGGCGGTGACGGGCGTGCCGTCGCTCCATTTGCCCTGCGGCTGAAGTTTGAAGGCCCAGGTGGTGAAGTTGTCGTGGGTCCACGAAGCGGCGGCACCAGGGCCGTCGGCGTCAGGATTGTCAGGAGAAGGTGCGACGAGGCCCTCGAAGATGGCGTGGAAGATATGGTGCTCCGGCTGGCCGGTGGCGAGCTGGGGATCGAGCGTGCCGGGCTCGGTGCCGTTGCCGATGAGCAGAATGCCAGCGCGGGTGGCGGCGGCGATGCGCTGGGGGCGATGCGTGCGAACGTGATGAAACCACGCGATGCCGCCGAGGAAGAGAATGAGGAGGAGAGCACGAACAAGCCAGCGCATGACGGCGAACATGACACGCGGGCAGGTGTTCGTGCAACTGGAGTGGTGGTGTAACGGAGTCATGACAGCACTCTGCCCATCCATCACTTCACGACGCCAACACTCCGCGGCATCGTTCCCCGACATGCGAACGCAGAACGGCCCCGCTTTGTGCAAGCGGGGCCGCGTGGGACTTTCAGAACTCAGATTTCGACGCTACTACCTGCCGAAACCGAAGCTGAAACTGATGCCGCTGCGAGGGCGGCTGTAGCCGGGATTGTAACCGGGGCGGTAGCCGCTGTAACCGCCGTGGTTGTGGCCGCTGTAGCCGGGATTGTAGCCGTAGCTCGGCTGCCGAGGTGCCTGCGTGACCCACTGGCCGACAGGGCGGCCACAGTGGTCGTAGCCGACGATTTGATAAACGGCGATGATGGGCGTGCCGCAGGAGGTGTAGCCGACGACACGGGTCTGGCCGCAGGAATGGTCAGCTTTGGCGGTGGAGGGGGCTGCAAAACCAAGAACAGCGGCTGCAGCGACAAGGGAGAGGATGGCTTTCATATGTGTGTGGAATTTGTTTCCGCACATTGTGACGAGGCCGCCGCACACCTATTCAGTCGCCGTGAAATATTTTTTCACGCCTACTGCTGCGACATCGACTTGGGATCGAACGCATCACGCAAGCCATCGCCAAGAATGTTCAGCGCGAGCAGCGTGGCGGAGAAAAAGAGGCCGGGATAGAGCAGGAGCCAGGGGTAAGTTTCCATGGCGTTGGCTCCTTCACGAATGAGCACACCCCAGCTCGCATCCGGCGGCTGAATGCCGAGACCGAGGAAGCTGAGCGCCGCCTCCAGCAGCATGACGCCTGGCACCATGAGGCTGGAGTAGATGATGACAGTGCCGATGACATTCGGCAGCATGTGCTGCCACAGAATGTGCCAGAAGCCTGCACCGCTGGCACGCGCGGCAGTGACGAACTCGAGATTCTTCAACGCCAGCACCTGCCCGCGCACGACACGCGCCATCGTGAGCCATTCCACGGCACCGATGGCGACGAAGATGATCCAGAACTCACGCCCGACGATGACCATGAGCAGGATGACGAAGTTGATGAAGGGAAACGGATACAGGATGTCCACGAGGCGCATCATGGCGGAGTCGAGCTTCATGCCGGTAAGGCCGGCGATCATGCCATAGATCACGCCGATCATGGAAGCGACCGCCGTCGCGAGAATGCCGACCTCCAGCGACACACGACCGCCATGCAGGATGCGCGTGGCGATGTCGCGCCCAAGTTGATCCGTGCCCAGCCAGTGCGCCATGCTTGGTCCTGCGGCCTTGAGTTCGAGATCCTGCTGATCCTGCGTGTAGTGCGAAAGCATCGGGCCAAACACACACAACAGCACCAGCAGCACGAGGAAGCCGAGTGCGATGGCATTGATGCGCTGCCGCATGAGGCGACGCCAGGCGGCGCGCATGGGAGATATGCTGCTCATGCCTGGAGACGGATGCGCGGGTTGAGCCAGGCCTGTAGGATGTCCACCAGCAGGTTGAAACCGACGATGAGCGCGGCGTAAAAGACGGAGATGGCTGTGGCGAGGGCGTGGTCGTTGTTGACGGCTGCTGCGATGAAGAACTGGCCGAGTCCGGGCAGTTGGAACACCGTTTCGACGATGAACGAGCCCGTGAGCAATCCCGCCGCCGCAGGGCCAAGAAAGTTCAACACGGGCAGACAGGCAAGTTTCAACGCGTGGCGGAAGATGATGGCGAAACTGCCCGCACCTTTGGCTTTGGCCGTGCGGATGAACTCCTGGGCCAAAGTCTCACGCAAGCTGCCGCGCGTGAGCCGGGCGATGTAAGCGCTGTAGATGATGCCGAGCGTGATGGCGGGCAGCACCCAGTCGGTGGTGTCAAACCAGCCCGAAGTGTTGAACCAGCGCAGCTTGAGGCCGAAGAACATCGCGATGAGTGGCCCCAGCACCATGCTCGGCGTGCAGATGCCGAGTGTGGCGGCGAGCGTGCTGCCGCGATCTTCTAGCGTGTTCGGTCGCAGCGCCGCCAATGCACCCAGCGGCACGCCAATGCCCAACGCGATGAGCAATGCCGGGATGGCGATGGCCGCGGAAACGGGAAATCCAGACGCGATCACTTCATCCACCGTGCGGCCCGCAAAGAGGTAGGACTCTTCAAAGTCGAATGTGGCGTAGTGGACGAGATGCCGCCAGAGCTGCACCGGCCACGGTTGATCCAGGCCGTAGTGCGCCATCTTCGCCGCCATCGCCTCGGGTGAAATGGCTCGCTCACTGCGAAACGGGCCGCCAGGTGAACTTTTCAGGATCGCAAACATCACGCAGATCACCGCGAAGATCACGATGATGCCCTGGATGCTGCGGCTGATTAAAAAACGGATCATTTCGACTTCTCGTAAAGATCCGCAATGTCCGCCTTCGCGAGTTCGATGAGGTAGGTCGCGATTTTGGCACCGAGAGCCTCGAAGTAGCGTTTCCCTTTTTCGGCGGTGCTGTGCTGCGGATCGCCGGAGCCGGTGTCGTTGGTGGCTTTGGACCACGCACGCTGTGCCCAGGCCCATTTTTCGTTGATGGCTTTGAGTTTCCAACGGTTGTCGGTGCCGGGCCCCCATTCGGACTTCGGCAGCACCAGATTGGGATGCAGATGCAGGAGGAGGCTGGTCTCGCGTTCATCGGCGTGGTCACCGACAATGTTGAAGATGTCGTCGCCTTTGACGGCCTGATACCATGAGACGGTTGAGAGAAACATCTTCGGGTGCTTGGCCTGAAGCTCGCGCAGCATCTGGCGGAAGTCGTTGCCGCCGTGGCCGTTCATGATGACGAATTTCATCACGCCGACGCCTTCGAGGCTGCTGATGATGTCTTCGAGCACCATCATCTGCGTGGTGGGATTCATGTTGATGCAAAACGGCACATCAAGCTGGCCGGTCTGCACGCCGAAGGGCATGTTTGGCAGGATGCCGACCTTCGCTCCCGCCTCCCAGGCGATACGACCGGCCTCGGCGGCGATGGCGTCGTTTTGCAGCGAGTCGGTGGCGTAAGGCAGGTGCCAGTTGTGCGCCTCCGTGGCGCCCCACGGCAGTACGGCGGCCTCATAGCGCGTGGCTTTGACGTGTTTCCAATTCGTTTCGGCGATGATCCAAGGTCTCGGGCTCATGGGGTGAGGCTAAAGAGGTAAACGGTTGATGCAACGCTCGACAAACTCGGCCACAGCAGGCGTTTCTTTCCGCCCATGTTTCGCGTCCTGATGTTTCTTTGCCTCACTGCCACCGCTGCGGCGGAGGTTTCGTTCTCGAAGCAGATCGCCCCCATTTTGGTGGAGCAGTGTGTGGAGTGCCATCGGGCGGGCAAGGTGAAGGGCAAGTACCGGCTCGATACCGTGGAGATGCTGCTGAAGGCGGGTGACAGCGGCACGTCGCCGGTTTTGGCCGGCAAGCCTGACGAGAGCGAGTTGTATCGCCTGATCGCGACCCACGAGGAAGACGATCGCATGCCGAAGAAAGCCGATGCGCTGCCAGCGAAGGAGATGGCGCTGATTCGCGAGTGGATCGCCAGCGGGGCAAAGGTGGATGTGGCGGACAAACAAGCGACGCTGAGTTCGATCTTGCCTGATCAAGCGAAGACGGCAGCCCCGCCGAAGTATCCGCGACCATTGCCAGTCACGGCGCTCGCTTTGAGTCCCGATGGCGACACGCTGGCGTGCAGCGGCTATTTTGAAGTGACGCTGTGGGATGTGGCGACGGGAAAACTGAAATCACGCATCGGCGGGATGCCGGAACGGGTGCTGGCGCTGGCGTGGGCGGCGGAAAATCAACTCGCCGTCGCGGGCGGCGTGCCGGGACGATCAGGCGAGGTGTGGACCGTGAATCCGGCGCAACCGGTGGAACGGAAGCGCATCATAACCTCGCGCGATTGCGTGCTAACGCTGACAGCGAGCCGGGATGGCAAAAGTTTGGTGACGGGCGGGACGGATAACACGCTGCGGTGCTTTGAACTGCCCGCGATGAAATTGAATTGGCAAATCGAGCCGCATGCAGACTGGATCATGGCGGTGGCGATTTCGCCGGATGGCTCATGTATCGCCACCGCAAGCCGGGACCGCACGACGCGGCGCATCGACAGCACGAACGGCGAGATCGAAGCGACGTTCACGGGGCATGAGTGCGCGGTGTTGAGTGTGGCTTTCAGCCTTGATGGCAATGAATGCATCAGCGGCGATGCAGAGGGCGAAATCCGGCGCTGGGATCGCCATGGCGATGCGAAGAAGGACAGCAGTATCCGCCCGAGCGGCCGCACGGAGGTGCTGGCGGTCGATTTTATCGACGCCGTGACACCGGTGGCGGCCACGGGCAACGGCATCGTGAGTTCGATGGATGCGAAGGCACGCAAGACGAAGGACAAGCTCACGCGGCATGCAGATCGCGTGAACGTGATGGTGGTGCAGCGCATCGACAAGACCACGCGCCTCATCACGGGCTGCCATGACGGCCGGGTGCGCATCACGGAGCTGGGAAAGCCGGAACCGGTGTTGAATTTCATCGCTTCTCCGGGATGGTGAGCGCCATGTTTGAATCACGCACCGAACCGCTCGCACCACGTCACGCATTCCTGCGGCGGATGGCGACTTTTTTTGGCCTGGCCTTCGTGGTGGCGGTGGCGGCGCTGGGGGTGGGTGTGCTGGGCTATCATTTCTTCGCCGGATTCGGCTGGATCGACAGTCTGCTGAACGCCTCGATGATTCTGGGCGGCATGGGGCCGGTGGGGGAGATGAATTCGGATGCGGCGAAGCTGTTCGCGTCATTTTACGCCTTGTTCAGCGGGCTGGTGTTCATTTCGGTGATGGGCATCGTGCTGGCGCCGGCGGCGCATCGGGCGCTGCATCTGTTTCACCTCGACGAACAAGACCTCAATAAATCATGAGCACCGAGCGCGTCGTCATCGTGGGAGCCAGTGACAATCCCGAACGCTACAGCCACCGGGCGCTGCTGCTGCTGCGTCAGCACGGCCACCAGGTGGTGCCGGCACACCCGAAACTGGCGGAGATCGAGACGATCCCCGTGGTGGCGGATTTGAGCCTGATTTCCGGCCCAGTGGACACGGTGACGATGTATGTCGGCGCGGCGATCTCGGCGGGATTGCAGGACAAGCTGGTCGCGCTGAAACCCCGCCGGGTGATTTTCAATCCTGGCGCTGAAAATGCGGTGCTATCAAAAGTTTTGGAAAAAGCCGGAATTGCCTGCGTAGAAGCCTGCACGCTGGTGCTGCTGAACACGGGGCAGTTTTGAACACGCCGCCACGCCAGTAGTCTTATCTCCGCAATCCCATGCTCGAAATCCAAAAGGACAAAATCTATGAGCGCAGCCGCCTGCGGGCGAAGGGCGTGTCTGACGAGGAGATCAAGCAGGTGCAGCAGTTGCCCTTCAAACCCGCCTTTGTGGAGGGGAAACGGAAGAAACGTGCCGCAAACTCAGATGACGAAGTGCCGACAGGGCAGTTCTCGTTTCGTCGGCGTGGGTGAGCAGCGGTCTTGCCCGCCTGCCATGACCTGCTAGCATCGCGGCACACCACGCATGCCCGCGAACCGCTTTTACTCCTCCTTCGACTTCGAAACACTCGATCCGCGACCCCAGCACCAGGGCGAATATCGGAACGCGTTCCAGATTGATCGCGACCGCATCATCCACAGCAGCGCGTTCCGCCGCCTGCAAAACAAGACGCAGGTGTTTCTGTCGGGCGAGTATGATTTCTACCGCACGCGGCTCACGCACAGCATCGAGGTGGCGCAAATTGGCCGCAGCATCTGCGCGTGGCTGACGCAGCAGAGTGATGCGCTGGGTGACGACTGCTTCATCGACCCCGATCTCGTCGAAAGTGCGTGCCTCAGCCACGATCTCGGCCACCCGCCGTTCGGCCACGCGGGTGAGCGCACGCTGCACAAGCTGATGGAGCCGTATGGCGGCTTCGAGGGTAATGCGCAGACACTGCGCATTCTGACGCAGACACTGTTCAGCGAAGGCCGCAACGGCATGAACCCCACGCGGGCGCTGCTGGATGGGGTGCTGAAATACAAAACCCTGCATGCCGAGGCGGCTGGGGCTAAGAATCACTACCTTTACAACGATCAGGAACGCTGGCTCGATTTCACCCTCGGCGGACAGGCCTTTCCGCTGGAACTGACGCCTGGCAAGACGCGCAACGGCTTCAAGAGTATCGAATGCCAGATCATGGACTGGGCGGATGACACGGCCTACTCGCTCAATGACATCGCCGATGGCATCCACGCGGGATTCGTCAATGTGCAGCGACTGGAGCGCTGGGCGGAGGAACAAACGCTCAGCGATGCCGACAAGGCCGATGTGGCCTTCCTGAGCAAGGCGATGCGTGAAAATCGTGTTGAAGGACGGTTAAACCGTCTCATCGGCGAGTGCATCCGGGCCACGAAGCTCGTTCCGAACGCGAATTTCCTCAGCACCAGCACGCGCAGGCATCAGTTCACCCTGGAGATTGATCCCGCGCAACGCCGCCGGGCCGATCTGCACAAAGAAATCGCCCTGGATCTGGTTTTCCTCAGCCCGCAGCTCCAGCAGCTCGATCACAAAGCCGACTTCATCCTCAAACGCGTGTTCGAGGTGCTGCACGAGCGCTACATCGAATCGGTGCAGCCCAAAGGACTGCACCTCATGCCCGCCAGCATTGAAAAGCAGATTCAAGCCGCCGAATCGACCAGCGAACGCGCCCGCCTCGTCTGCGACTGGATCGCCAACATGACGGATCACTTCGCCTTCCGCACCTACCGCCGCCTCTTCGACGCCGACTTCGGCTCGATCACGGACTTTGTGTGACCCGCTCAACGCTCTTGAATGCCCACGAATTCTCCAGCGCCATTCCCTCCCGGCATGTTCCCGCCCACGGCATGGAGCATGGTGCGCCTCGCCGTCGCAGAAGGTCAGCCTGGCGCGGACCAGGCGCTGGACGACCTCTGTCGCCTTTATGAACGGCCCATCATGGTCTTCATCCTCCGCAGCGGCCACCCACCGCATGCCGCGCAGGATTTGAAGCAGTCCTTCTTTGAGCACCTGCTCACCAAAAACGCCTTCGCCGACGCCAGCGGCCTCAAAGTGAAGCTGCGGGCCTTTTTGATCACCAAATTGCAATCCTTCCTCATCGGCCGCCACCGCCACGACATCGCGGCCAAGCGTGGCGGCGGGAAAGTAGCCAACATGGCCGACCTCAGCGAGACGCAGGCCCTTTTGGCCGAGCCCGTCGATGACCACACGCCCATCATCGCCTTCGAGCGCCAGTGGATGGAGACGCTCGCCACCAACGCCATGCAGGCACTCCGCGCCGACTACACCCAGCGCGGCCACGACGATCTCTTCAAAGCCCTCGCACCCTTCATCACTGGCGGCAGCGATCAAACCCTCGCCGCTCTCGCCCTGAAGCTCGACCGCCCCGAAGGCACCCTCAAAAGCGACATCTCCCGCCTCCGCACCCGCTGCCAGAACCTCATCCGCGAGCAAATCGCCACCACGCTCGACGATCCCACGCCCGAAAACATCACAGCCGAGCTGCGGGAACTGATGAGCGCACGGTCTTGAAACTTTTTCTTCACGCAAACTGCAACGGGTGCATCGCCGGAATGATGTATAGGCCTGATTAAAAACAGTGAAAAATACCGCTGTACTCCATAGTGGTTATATGCCTTATAGTGAGGATGGAGTTAAACATCAAGCCTCTCAGCGACACGGACG
>NZ_JBJXFV010000013.1:0-18615 GCF_046154365.1 Prosthecobacter sp. | reverse complement strand
GCTTCTTCGTCGTCACCGGAGCCGGGGATTTCGAGGAGGTGCTGCTGCATGTAGAGGGAGAGCTTCTCGGGCTGGCGGGCGAACATCTCGCTGAGTTTCAGGAGATTGAGGAAGAGCATGAGCTGGAGGTTCTCACGCGCTAGGCGCTTGCCTTCCTCCGTGGTCGTCTTGGCACCGCTGGAGCTTTCACTGGCGGTGTGGATGGCCACCCAGTCGTGTTTCAGCGTGGTGGCCAGCGTGACGATGGCGGGCACCAAATCAGCCGCGTGCGCTGTGACAACGGTCAGCAGGGTCTGGAGATGCCGTTCCACCTCGTCGTCCCGGCAGGTGCTGAAGATGGTCCGGCCGTGTGGCAGGGCCTCGATCAGCACGGTGGAGGCGCTGGAATATGCGGCGATGAGCCCCGCCTCGATGCGCTCCACGGCGGGCGGGATGGTCTTCTCGCGGAAGTCATCCTTCGCCTGCTTGCGTGCCTTGCGGATGCCAAGGCGGGCTTGATCATCCGTGCAGCAGTCCTCCACTAGGCCAAAAGCGCTGGTGGTGGCCGTGATGCGCGCGGTCAGCTCCCCGCTGACGTTGTTGGCGCTCAAGCGCTGGAGATGATCCGTGGTGAACACAATCAGCCGGACGGTGCTGATTTTGGGATCATCAAACGGGTTCTTTAAAAACGTAGTCAGGTCTCGCATAGAGCTATTCGGTTGAGCATCCACGGAATCAAAGCGCACACCGGAGTCAAAGAAGGCAAAACCGAACCGCGCCATGAAGTGGAGGATGCAGGATTAAAATGAATTTCCGCGCCTTTTTACTGAAATCATGCGTCAAAGTCCATTAAATAAGCAATAGACGTTGCTTATGTGCAGGCGTGATTATTCCACAGATTAAGAGTGAACCACAGAGACACGATGGACACAGAGGTCTGAAATTCATTGGCTTTCCTCTGTGTCCATCGTGCCTCTGTGGTTTAATCAGCCTTGGCTAATGTGGCGCAATCGACTTGCCGGATAGTCATGCGCGCAGGCGTGACACGTGGAATCCTCAGCCGCCAACTTCCGCCATCCCACAGCCCGGCAAATCGGCTGGAAAGTCATTTCCGCCGTGGAAGTGAGCGGGGAACGTCTTCGGAAGCCATTTCCGCCACAGAAATGAGCAACCCACTCGTTAGAAAGCCATTTCCGCCATGGAAATGACCGGGAAACCAGTTGGATGAGCATTTCTGCGACGAAAACAACCGGGTAAGTCGTTGTAAAGCCATTTCCGTGGCAGAAGTCAGCGGGGAACGAGTTCGGAAGACATTTCCACGGTGGAAATGACAAAAAATCTCGTTGGGAGGTCACTTCCGTGGCGGAAATGGCCGCAAATGATGCTTGAGACACGGCCCCGTGTGTCAAGTCGGCCTATTTGAGGGGCAGACTCCTGACTAACTTGGCTGGTAAAAGATTGGGGGTAAAAGATGGGGAACCATTCAATGTCATTAAGTTAAGGCACTTCTCATGATGTGTTCCCGCAGATTCAGATAACCCGCAGATTTTTTCCAGATCCCAATCTGCGGGAACTCCTTCTTAACTTAATGACATTGATGCAGCATCAGCCATTCAGTTCCATGCTTCGCAAGCATGCTCGGGTGGCGGAATATATCGAAAACCTTGCTCCGGCGATGAGTGACCATGTCAACGCGGAGTATCCCTGGGCACATGCTCCAGGCGGAGCCATTGCGCCACGAGATCATCCTTTTGAAGAAGTGTCCGCTACTGAGATGGTCCAGTTTAGGCACTTTGTGGCCGAGTTATTGAAGATACAGGAAGGCAGCCTCTGAATCTCTCACACCATCTGCGGCGACGCCGCCTACGGCGAGCCAAAACCGACCCCGCCCGCCGCCTCGCCCTCCACGCCAGCGAACTGCGCTTCATCCATCCTGCGACTGATGAAAAAATGAGCTTCGAGCTGCCGCTGCCGTCCGTTTTATTGAAACTCATCTCCGCATCCTCATGAAAACCACACTCCTTCTTCTCACCTTCGCTACCATCGCTCAAGCCGCTGACTGGCCGAACTGGCGCGGCCCCAATCACGACGGCATTTCGAGCGAGAAACTGGAGGGGACCAACGTGAAGAAGCTGTGGTATGCGAACCCGGGCATCGGTTTTTCTTCCTTCACCGTGGCCGATGGCCGCGTTTACACGACGGGGCATGCGGACGGCAAAGACACAGTGTTTTGCCTCGACGCAGCGACCGGCAAGCAGATCTGGAAGCACGATTACGCCGCTGATCTCGGCGACAAGTATTACGAAGGCGGCACCTCGGCCACACCGACGATTGAAGGCGGCAAGGCGTATCATTTGAGCCGCTGGGGCGATCTGTTTTGCTTTGATGCAGCAACAGGGAAGGTCGTGTGGCAGAAGAACATCCAGAAGGAGACCGGCGCGGACATTCCTGACTGGGGTTTCGCGGGTTCGCCGCTCGTTTCGGGCAAGCTGCTCATCCTGAACGTCGGCAAGGCCGGCACGGCGGTCGAAAAGGCCACCGGCAAGCTGGTTTGGAAATCGGACACGGCCAACGCGGGTTACTGCACGCCTTATCCGATCACGGTGAATGGTAAAGCGCAGGTCGTTCTGAGTTCGGGACGTGCCTACAAAGGCGTCGATCCCACGAATGGCACGATGTTGTGGGAACACACCTGGTCCACCAGCTACGGTGTCAACGCCGCCGATCCCATCCTCAGCGGCACGAAGCTCTTCATCTCCTCCGGCTACAACAAAGGCTGTGCCCTGCTCGATCTCGCCTCCGCCACGCCCACCGAAGTCTGGCGCAGCCGGGTGATGAAGAATCAATTTAACTCTTCGGTGCTCATCGACGGTCATCTTTACGGCAGCGACGGTGACGAAGGCAAAACCGCCTCGCTCAAGTGCATCGACTTCGCCACGGGCACGGAGATGTGGAGCGAGGCCGACGCTGGCTTCTGCTCGCTCATGGCGGCGGATGGCAAACTGATCGTTTTGACCGCAAAAGGCGAACTCATCATCGCCAAGGCCAATCCGGCCAAGTTTGAGCCGATTTCCCGCACGCCGGTGCTCACGGGCCGCTGCTGGAGCGCTCCGGTGCTGGCAAATGGCCACATCTACGCACGCAATGCGGCGGGCCAGATGGTGTGCCTGAGCGTCAAGTAATCGGTGCCTTTCAGGCACGAAGATTGCGCCCTTGCCAATCCCGCGAAATCCGCGATGGATAGCGCCCCTTTTACCCCAAAAAACACCATGCCCAAGCAGACCATTCGTGACATCGACCTCGCCGGAAAACGCGTCTTTGTGCGCGTCGATTTCAATGTGCCGCTCGACGAAAAAGACGGCCAGATGGTCATCACCGACGCCACCCGCATTCAGGAGACGCTGCCAACTATCAAGTTCCTGATCGAGAAGGGAGCCAAGATCATCCTCGCCAGCCACTTGGGCCGTCCGAAAGGCCAGCGTGACCCGAAACAGAGCCTCGCACCGGTCGCACCGGCGCTCAGTGCGCTGATCGGTCAGCCGGTCGATTTCGCCAGCGACTGCATCGGCGAAGAAGCGAAGGCCAAGGCCCTCGCGTTGGCCAATGGTGGTGTGCTCTTGCTCGAAAACACCCGATTCCACGCTGGTGAAGAAAAGAACGACGCCACACTCGCCAAGGGCATGGCCGATCTCGCTGAAGTTTTCGTCAACGATGCGTTCGGTTCCGCGCACCGTGCTCACAGCTCGACCGCTGGCATCGCCGACTACCTTCCAGCCGTCTCCGGTCTCCTCATGGAGAAGGAATTGACCTGGCTGCACGACGAACTCGAAAATCCCGAGCGTCCGTTCGTCGTCATCCTCGGCGGTGCAAAGGTCAGCGACAAGATCGGCGTCATCAACCGCCTGCTCGAAAAGGCCGACACGATCATCATCGGCGGCGGCATGGCCTACACCTTCCGCAAACTCGTCCAGGGCATCACCATCGGCAAAAGCCTCTACAAACCCGAGTGGGAGCCGATTGCACAAGCCGCTCTCGACAAAGCCAAGGAACGCGGCGTGAAGATCCTCATCCCGGTGGACGCGATGATCACCGACGCCTTCGACTTCGACGCGAAGAAGTTCGGCAACATCAAATTCACCGGCGCTGGCGAAAGCATCCCGGACGGCTGGGAAGGTGTCGATATCGGCCCTGAGTCCGTGAAGCTGTTCGCCGAAGAAATTTCCAAAGCCAAGACCGTCATCTGGAACGGCCCGATGGGCGTGTTCGAGATCAAAGAGGCCTCCAAAGGCACCTTCGACATCGCCGAAGCCATGGCGGCCAATTCCAGCGCGAAAAACATCATCGGCGGCGGCGACAGCGTGAAAGCCGTCAAGAAAGCCAAGCTCGGCGACAAGATGACCTTTATCTCCACCGGCGGCGGCGCCAGCCTCGAACTGCTCGAAGGCAAAGTCCTGCCCGGCGTCGCCTGCTTGAAGGAAAAATGAGGTTTGCGGTGGTTGGCAGTTGTTGGCGATGGTTTGCCATTGTTTTCAAACCTTCCCCAGCCTCTGAGAAACCACTGCAAACAACAGCAAACTATCGCAAACCACCGCAAACTCCCCCACCCCATGCCCCTCGCTCACTTCCGCAAACCGATCATCGCCGCCAACTGGAAAATGCACATGACACCGCAGGAGACGGATGATTTCCTTCGCGCCTTCGCCCGTCTGGTGCCGGACAAATGCCCCGTGCAGATCGTCGTCGCCCCGCCGTTCGTCAGTTTAGCGAAGGCGCAGGATTCATTGACGATGGCACGTGAGCAGAGCGTCGAACTCGCCGCGCAAAACATGAGCCAGCACACCGCGGGTGCTTTCACCGGCGAGATCAGCGCCCGCATGATCAAGGAATGCGGCTGCAAGCACGTCATCCTCGGCCATAGCGAACGCCGCAGCATTTTCGGCGAAACCAGCGCCATCGTGAATGCCAAAGTCCTCGCCGCGCTCGAAGCGCGCCTGCATCCCATCCTTTGCATCGGCGAAACGCTCGCCGAGCGCGATGGCGGCCAGCTTGAGCAGGTGCTCGAAAGCCAGCTCCGCGAATCCCTGGCCGAAGTCGGCCCGCGTCGCATCACCGACAGCGTGATCGCCTATGAGCCCGTCTGGGCCATCGGCACCGGCCGCACTGCCAGCGCGCAGCAGGCCCAGGAAGCGCACGCCTTCTGCCGCAAAGTGCTCGGCGACATGTTCGGAGCCGATGTGGCGGTAAAAATCCGCATCCAATACGGTGGCAGTGTGAAGCCCAACAACATGGCCGAACTCATCAGCCAGCCTGATATTGACGGTGCCCTCGTTGGCGGTGCCAGCATGGAAACCGGCAGCTTCTGGGAGATTTGCCGTGCCGCCATCGACTGGGCGAATGCGAACGCCTAGCCCAGCGGGGTAAAATACTGACAACTCTGGTCTTGCCAGACCTCGGCGCATTTGCCCATACTCGGGCAAATGCACAAGATAATCCTCCCGATCCTCTTCTCTGCGCTGTCGCCGCTGATGGCACAGCAAGCCGTCGGCTGGCAGGCCGGTGCGGCTGATGTGGACATCACGCCTGCTTATCCGGTGCGTCTCAGCGGCTACCGCAGCCGCACGACGGAGCATGAAAAGGTGGCGCAGCGGCTGCATGCCAACGCCCTGGCCTTGCAGTGGCAAGACGATGCGCCTGCGGTCATCGTCACCGTTGATAACTTCGGCGTGCCCGCGGCAGTGCGTGCCGAGGTGCTCAAGCGCCTCGCTGCCGGTGGCAAAACCATCGCCGACGAACGTTTCGCGCTGCACTCCAGCCACACGCACTGCGCCCCCATGCTCAAAGGGGTGCTGCCCTATCAGTTTGCTGCGGACTTGCCTGCGGACCAGCAGCAGCAGGTGGAACGCTACACCGAGGAACTCACCGTCAGCATCGTGAAGCTCATCGGCGCTGCACTGGGAAAAATGGAAGCGGCACAGCTCGATTGGAGCGTCGGCAAAGTCTTCTTCGCGTTCAATCGCCGGCTCAAAACCGCAGCAGGCATCCAGAATGCCCAAAACTTCAGCGGCCCCGTGGATCGCGCTCTCCCAGTGCTGCGGGTGAGGAGCGCCGACGGCAAAAAACTCATCGCCACGCACGCCAGCTACGCCTGCCAGTGCTCCACATTGGAGATCAACGAGATTCATGGCGACTGGGCGGGACTCGCCCACGAGGAAATGGGACTGCGCTTCCCAGGTTCCGTCTGCCTGATCGCCATCGGCTGCGGCGGCGACCAAACCCCATCGCCGCAGCGGGATATTCGTTTCGCCATCGAGCACGGAGTCAGTGTCGCCAAGGAAATCGTGCGCCTCATCAACCGCCCCATGCAGGCCATCAGCGGCCCGCTCAACTGTGCGAACAAGGAAGTCATGCTCCCCTTCGAGAAACTGCCCACCATGGCGGAATGGAAAGCCAAAGCAGCCGACAAAAACCCAGCGGTTGCCTATCACGCGGCCAAACAGCTCGCCCTGCTCGAACGCGGCGAAAAAATCGCTCCCGCCCTGCCTTACACCATACAGGTGTGGAACTACGATGATGATCTGCTCACCATCAACCTGCCCGGCGAGGTCGTGGTGGACTACAGCCTGCGCTTCAAAAAGGAGTTCGATTCCGTGCGCACCTGGGTCAACGGCTACACCAATGACGTACCCTGTTACATCCCCTCCCAGCGCGTCTGGGATGAAGGCGGCTTCGAAGGCGGTGATGGCATGATCTACTTCGACTGCCCCACACGCTTCGCCTCCGGCATCGAAACCATCATCGCCAGCGCGGTGCGGCAGCTCGTGCCGCAGGAATTCATCACCCGCCGCATGCAGAACCCGCCGCCGCCCCTAGCGGACGAGAGCAAGAAGTGAGTCGCAGCACCCGCACGCACTCACGGCCTGCACGACCCGGAAAAGCCGCTGCTGGCACATAACTCTCGATCACTTCAAAGCGTTCGGCGAAGAGCGCCGTGAGTTCATCCTGCGAGATGCCGAATGGCGGCCCCGTTTCGCCCGGATCCATCTCCGGGTTGAGGTAAAACACGCCGACGAGCAGTCCGCCCGGCTTCAGCAGTGACGCCACCGCATCGCGATATGCCGTGCGCAACTCCGGCGGCAACGCACACAGACAGGTGTGCTCCACGACGGCATCGAATTTGCCTTCATAGGCAAACAGATCACCGCATACAAACCGCCCCGCATGTTGCGGATACGTTTCCTGCGCCCGCGCAATCGCCGTCGGCGCGAGGTCGAGGCCGATGACATCCAGTCCGCATGACAGCAGATGCGCCACATCATGCCCCACGCCGCACCCAGGCACCAGCACCCGCCCCATCAGCTGGTTGCGCGCCAACCATTCCACCAGCGGTGGTGAAGGCAGACCCTTGTCCCATGGCGTGAAGCCGTCGCGATAACTCTGATCCCAGTCGGTGATGTTCATGGCGTTTTCTGCTGCTCGTGCTTGATCACGCCTTCCAGCGTCCAGGTGCCGATGTAGTGCTTGAAGATCGCATGCGTGGTCAAATCGGCCATCGCTGGCGTTGTCATCAAAACCAATGCGGCGAGAAACGTCTTCATGCGATGATGTCGTGAATGACGTTGCCGTAGCTGATCGGCACCGGCCGGTTCGCCACATCACGCACCTCGGTGTCATGGCGGATGCCAAGCAGATGATACATCGTCGCGGCGAGATCATCCGGCTTCACGGCTTTCTCGGCCGGATGCTCGCCATGCTTGTCGGAGGCACCATGCACATAGCCACGCTTCACCCCGCCGCCTGCCAGCAGCGCGGTGTAGCACTGCGGCCAGTGATCGCGGCTGACGTTCTTGTTGATCTTTGGCGTGCGGCCAAACTCGCCGACCCAGACGACGAGCGTTTCATCCAGCAGCCCGCGTTCGTCGAGATCGGTCAACAACGTCGGCAGCGTCTGCTCGGTGATCGGCAAATGATATTTCTCGATGATCGGGAACATGCGCGTGTCATTAAAGCCATGCGTGTCCCAGCCGCCTTCGCTCGTGCTTTGGCCGCCGATGCCTTGGGAGAAATTCACCGTCACAAACTTCACCCCCGCCTCCACCAGCCGCCGTGCCAGCAGCAGACTCTGTCCATACGGCGAGCGGCCATAGCCATCGCGCACCTTGTCCGGCTCCTTCGTCAAATCGAACGCCGCGCGCAGCTTCTCGCTGTGCAGCATCGCCAAGGCCTTGTCGTAGTAGGATTCGATGCCGCGTGCCTCGGCGGAGTAATCAAGCAGCCGCGTCTGCGAATCGACGAGCTTTTGCAGCTCACGGCGCGCATTGAGACGTTCAAAACTCACACCATTCGGCAGACTCAACTCGGGCAGTGCAAAGTCAGGCGCATTCGGATCACGCAGCACGATGAACGGATCATGCTCCTTGCCGATGAAGCTCGCACGCTGTCCCGGCGTCACCGAACCATCGCTCACGATGTAAGGATACGTCACCGCCGTCGGCAGTTCGCCCTGCAACGGCCCCAGCGCATCCACTACCGACGAATAAGCCGGAAACAAATCCGGTGAGTCCTTCAACCGCTGATCATCACTCGGCGGCGCATGCCCGCTCAGCGCGTAATAGCCCGCGCTGTTGTGATTTTTCATCGTGTGATGCATCGAGCGGATCAGTGTGACCTTGTCCATCACCTTCGCCGTCTTCGGCAGCCGCTCGGAGACCCAGATGCCATCCGCACTCGACTTGATCGGCTTGTGAAAGCCGCGAATGCCCTCGGGAGCATTCGGCTTCATGTCAAACGTCTCCAAATGGCTCGGCCCGCCCCATTGGAAGCAAAAAATCACCGCCTTCGCCCGCGCCACCAGCTTCTCAATCCCCTGCCCTTCCGCCCCGCGCAAAAATCGCGGCATCGTCAGCCCAAACATGCCCAAGCCGCCCGCCGTGAGCAATTGGCGGCGGCTGATGGGCGAACAAGCGCCGGTGGGATTATGGGACGGCATACAGTGATTGAACGACACATCATGGCAGCTTCATGCCTTGAAAGGATTCACAATCGCTATCAGTGGAAAGTCATCCTCATTTCTTGTTACCAATTTTAGGCTCCAGGCTCTCGCCGTCGCTGCTATTTGGCTGTCTAACAATGGTGGCGAATAACCCGCGTCTTTAAGCTCCCGCGTGTACCGCGCCCACTCCCAGGCTGCGGATTCGTCAAATGGCAGGATGAGTCCGCGGTAGTCCTCCTGCACGAATCGTAACTCACGCGCCAGCGCGGCCTTGCGCTTACCATCCGCCATATTTTCCAGGCCGGATGCCAGCTCAGAAAGTACCAGCGAACAAAGACAGACCTCCGCGTCATGCGCATCGACCCAAGCCACCACTCGCGGGTCGGGGACTTCCCGCATCAATTCGGAGATGATATTGGTGTCGAGCAGGTATTTCACAACGCTGGAGGCTCGGGAATGGGGTCACGGCGGCGGGTGAGTTCCAGGCCACGCAAAGCGGCAAAACTCCGGGTCAGTGTCCGCTGCGGCCTGCGCAGCGGGCGCAGCAAAATCACTCCAGAGCTGGAAACCATCACATCGTAGTTCCGATTGGCACCTGCATTGGCGGCGCACCGAGCCTCTGGTGGGAGAATAAGATGTCCATGTGAGTCTAAAGTCGCGATCATGGATGAGCATAGACTCCATCCTTAGATTTGGCAACGCACAGCCTTCAATCCACCTCAGCCACGGACTCCGGCTCAGAACCTCGGCGCAGAGTATGGCTGCCGTGAGGTAGAGACAATTGCGAGCCGTTTGGTCACGAGTCACCATCACGTCTGGATAGTAGCGCCTTTCATGGATGTCGGTTTTCTGCTGACACGAAACACGCTAGGACGCGAACGGCTTTGTTCAATCGCACTCTTGCAGCCCGCTATCGACTATTGTTTGATTCGTGTATGAGCAACGACCCTACAGCACGACGTCCTTTAAAGTCACGCAGCACGGCCTGGGCGCAGTTTTTCTCGCGCGGCATGCTAAGGCTCGGGTTGCGTCCGAACACCGTGTCGCTGCTCAGTCTCGTCTGCGCTGCTGTGGGTGGTGGTTCGGCATTTTGGGCAGCTCAAACTGAGCCCGCATGGGTGTTCTGGTTCATCGCCGCGACGGGCATTCAACTGCGCTTGTTCTGCAACATGATGGACGGGCTGCTCGCCGTCGAAGGTGGCCTGAAATCGGCCACGGGTGAGCTTTACAATGAAATCCCGGACCGCATCGCCGATGCGTTGATCTTGGTGCCACTTGGTTACGCAGTCGGCACCACCTGGGGCATCGCGCTGGGCTGGGCGGCGGCCTGTGGATCGGTTTTCACGGCCTATGTGCGTGCGCTCGGTGCCGCGCAGACTCGCAAGCACGACTTCTGCGGACCGATGGCCAAACCGCACCGCATGGCGGCTGCCACACTCGGTTGTTTGGGCATGATGACACTGGCGTTGCTGCACATTGCTTGGCCACTGATGCACTGGACGCTGGTCGTCATCAATGCAGGCATCATCATCACCGGCTATCGACGCGTCCGCCATCTCGCCGCCACTTTGAATCAAACACCCTCATGAGCACCCGGCTTCAATTCACCACCGACGACGATTTATCGCTGCACTACAAAGCATGGAACGTGCAGGGAGCCACCAAAGCACTCGTGCTGCTGCATCGTGGTCATGAGCATGCGGACCGCTGGGACTCGGTGATTCCCAGCCTCACGATGCCAGATACCGCGATCTATGCGTGGGAAGCACGCGGGCATGGTCAGTCGCCAGGTCGCCGTGGTCATGCCGCAGGTTTCATGGAGTATGTGCGCGATCTCGACACGTTTTTCCGCCATCTGCAAAAAGCACACGGCTTAGTGCCGGAGCGCACCGTCGTGGTCGCTCACAGCGTCGGCGGAGTCGTGGCGGCGACTTGGGTGCATGACTTTGCGCCGCGCATCGCGGGCCTCGTGCTCGCCACACCGGCGCTGGAGGTCAATTTGATCGTTCCAGGGGCACTGACGAGCATCCGCATGATGCAGAAGCTCAAATCCGACGCCACCATCAAGAGCTACGTCCGCGGAAGCTGGCTCACACGCGATGCGAGCGCCGCAGCGGTCTATGATGCCGACAAACTCATCTCCAAGGACATCTCGGCCAAAATCCTTGTCGATCTCTTCGACACCGCGCAGCGCGTGATCAGCGATGCGGAGGTCATGGACCGGCCGCTGCTGCTGTTTTCCGCCGCAGCCGATAAAGTCGTCAAAAAGCAAGCCATCGACGCGCTCTACACCAACTATGGCTGCGAGCAAAAAACGCATCTCACGCTCAAAGGCGCACGCCATGCCATCTTCCATGATCTTTGCCGCGATGAAGTGTGCGGCGCCATCAAACGCTTCGCCGAGCGCTGCATCGCCAACTTCACGCCGCCACGCTTGGAGACCGATTTGACGCATCCAGCCACGAATGCGGAGTATGCCGATTTGAAGAAGCCGCTGCCATCGCCCTCGCTGCGCGGACTTTCCTACATCGTTCAACGTGCAGCTCTCGGTACGACCGGAAAACTCAGCCAGGGCATCCGCATCGGCCATGCGACGGGTTTCGACTCCGGCGAATCACTCGACTACGTCTATGACAACAAGCCGCGCGGCAGTCTGATCATCGGCAAAGTCATCGACTACTTCTACCTCAACGCCATCGGCTGGCGTGGCATCCGCCAGCGTCGTGCGTGCATGAATCAAGCACTGCGCTATGCCCTGAAGCACATCCGTGAAGCCAACATGCCCTTGCAGCTCATGGACATCGCCGGAGGTGCCGGGCGCTACTTGCTGGATGTGCTCGACGAGCCCGATTTGAAAATCCTCTGCCGCGACTGGAGTGAATCCGCCTTGGCGAGAGGTCGTGAGTCCGCGCAGCAGTTGGGCCTGAGTGAGCGCATCACGCATCTTCGCGGCGATGCCTTTGATGAAGCCTCACTCGCCAGTGTAGAGCCAAAACCCTCTATCGCCGTCGTCTCAGGCCTTTATGAGCTGTTCCCAGAGAACGACAAGCTCCAGCGCTCGCTGCGTGGATTGTTCAGCGCCGTGAACCCAGGCGGCTATCTCATCTACACCGGCCAGCCGTGGCATCCGCAGGTGGAAATGATCGCCCGCACGCTGACGAACCGCGACGGGCAGTTCTGGGTGATGCGCCGCCGCCCGCAGGGTGAGATGGACGCGCTCGTCGAGCAGGCGGGCTTCAAAAAAGAGAAGCAGTGGATCGACGACTTCGGCATCTTCACCGTCAGCATCGCCCGCAAGCCCGCATGAACCGTGAGCCGAAACTGCTCTGGCCTGCCATCTGGCGGCTCGCGCTCGCTGGAGCCACGTTTGTGCTCGTGTACAGCGGCTGCAATCACTTCACCGCCACGCGTGGTGATGTGCCGACGCTGATGTTCGAATGGGAGCGGCACATCCCGTTCGTGAGGGAGCTGGTGGTACCGTATTGGTCGCTCGATCTGTTTTTCTGCGGCGCGTTTTTTCTCTGCGGCAGCATGCTGGAGCTGAATCTGCTCACGAAGCGCCTCATCGCCGTCACCGTGCTCAGTGGCGCGTGTTATCTGCTGTTTCCGCTAAAGCTCGCATTGCCCAGGCCGGAGCCAGTGGGCTGGACCGCGCCGCTGTTTCACGCGCTCTACTTCAACGACCTGCCCTACAACCTCGCGCCGTCGCTGCACATCAGCCTGCGATCGCTGGTGTGGGTGTTTTACGGCGCGCATCTCACCGGATGGCTGCGCACCTCCGTGAAAGTGTGGTTCATCCTCATCGGCCTCTCCACGCTCCTTGTCTGGCAGCATCATCTCATCGATGTCGCAGGCGGATTCGTCATGGGTTGGGCCATTGCGGCCTTCATCCCCGATCCACGCCAACTCGGCACGCGCAATCCTTCACGCCAATACGCGCAGCGCTATGGACTCGGCTTCGCTGCCTGTACAGCACTCAGTTTCGCCTCCATCTTCTTCCTGTGGCCTGCCGTGGCGTGCGGGATCATGGCGCTGGCGTATGCCACGGGCCTGTCGCGACTGTTGGGCAAAGAAAACGGCACCCTCTCGCCCTCCGCCGAGTGGTGCCTGCTGCCGGTGCTCATCGGCACCAAGTTGATCCAACGACGCTGGCTCAAGCGCTGCCCCGGCTGGCATGAAGTGACTCCAGGCCTCTGCTTCGGCCGCAAAGTCACCGCCAAAGAGGCCACATCGTTGTTGGGCGATCTGGCCGTGCTCGACCTCACCGCTGAATCCAACGCGCCCGTGGCCTTCCGTGAGCACGCGCATTATCACAACCTGCCGCTGCTCGATCTCGTCCCATTAAAACCGGAGCACATCCAGGCCGCGCTGAGCATCATCCGCGAACAGCGTGCCGCCGGACGCCGCGTCTTCATCCACTGCCAGCTCGGCCTGCAACGATCCGCCCTCATCGCCGCACACTGGCTGGTGGAAAATGGTGACGCATCCAATTTGGAGACCGCGAAGCACCAAGTGAGAGCATTGGAGCCGCAGGTGGTGATCTGACAAACCTGGCCCCTCACCCAGCCTCTCCCCGAATGACGCTGGTCAGCATCATCACCTTGGGCGGGGAGAGGGGATTCGTTTTGCGGCAGCTCGAAAGCACTCTCCCTCTCCCCGCCAATGGCATCCATGTCATCTCCCGATCACTTCGGGGAGAGGGCCGGGGTGAGGGGTGTCTCAGCGTTTCGAGCTTCCTTCGTCATTCAGATTTGGTCATTCGTCATTTGCACCACCCCTTGCTCTCGCGATTCCTACATGACTTCAACCACCATGCCCTCACTCACCGCCCCCACCGGCTTCAAAGAATGGTCCTTCGTTTGCGATGCTCTCGCGCAAGGCCAGCTCAGCATCATTTTGCGCAAAGGTGGCATCCACGAAGGACGTGGTGGCTTTGAGTGGAAGCACCGCGAGTTCTTCCTGTTTCCAACTTGGTTCCACACTCAGGCCGACAAGCTGAGTTGGGTGCCGGAGAACACGCAGCGCGACTTCCCACCGGAGGAGGAGCGCCAGACCGTCGATATCGACGGCTGCGCCACGCTGGAACAGGTGTGGAAGGTCACCGATTGGGGAAAAGTCGCCGCACTGGCCCCACTGCACATCTGGAACCAGGACGTGGTGAAGGAGCGCTTCATTTACGACGATGAAAGCTGCCTGCATGTGGCCCTCGTGCGCGCTTACAAGCTACCGCAGCGCTGGCACTTCCCGTATGCCAAAAGCTACGGCGGCTGCCGCTCCTGGATCACCCTGCCGGAGGAAGGCCTGCCCATGGCAGCGGCAGCGACACCTGCGCTGAGTGATGGTGCCTTTGCTGATGTGTCAGCGAAGTTGAAAGCGATCCTGGGCTGAGGGTGAATTGAGCATGGCAATCGCGCAGCGTGCTGGGTATAAACTCGGCCATGCCTCTTACTCGCCGCTCCATGGTTGCAGCTCTATCATCCATGCCACTGCTATCCGGTCGGGCAGCATGGGGCCAGGCTCACGCGGCACACGCTGGCGAGTGTAGCGCAAAGTGCTTGCGCTGGCAGAGGACAGTCGCAAATCTGACGCCAGCACTCAACAGGATGGAAACCGACGCGCACCTCTATGAAATCTTCCGTGACCACCCGGAGTGGATCGCCGATTTGATGAACGAACCGTTCCCGGAGCCGGGTACCTTCCGCTCCATCACCATCAAAAAAGTGGAGCGCAGACTCGACGGCCTACTGATCCCGACGAACCGACGCAAGCCACTGCGCATCATCGAGTTCCAGTTCTTCCCCAGCGCCGACATCTACCTCCGCGCCGTCGAGCAGCGAATCGCTGTGCAGCGGCTTTATCCTGACCGCGAAGTGGAGGTAATCATCATCTTTGCCAATCGACGCCTGGATACACGGCCCGCGCCGTGGACCAGCGTGGTGCGAGCAGTTTATTTGGACGAAGAAATGATCATCCTGGCCCAGCGCGACTCGAACCACCCGCTGCCCAAACTGCTGGCTCCCGTGTTTGAGAAAAGTGATGCCGTGCTTGAAGCCACCGCTGCCAAAGTGTATGAGAGTCTCGGTCGGCTGCCGAAGACTTCCGCTACCCAGCGTGACACATTGCGGCTAATCTACTCCAGCCTGCTCTTCAGCCGCTTTAAACACAAAACCACCCAGGAAATCACCGCCATGATCACCTCACTCGACATCACCAAAACCCGCGCTGGCAAAGAACTTATCGCCATCGGCGAAGCAAGGGGTAAAGCGAAAGGCAAAGCGGAAGGCAAAGCGGAAGGCAAAGCGGAAGGCAAAGCGGAAGGCAAAGCGTGCACTTTGCTGCACATCCTACGGAAACGCTTTGGCAAGCTATCGAAGACCATCGTCTCACAGATCGAGCACCTCGACTACCTACAACTCGAACAGCTTGAGGACCGCGTGCTTGATCTGCCAAACCTACAGCAGCTTAGCCTATGGCTGCGGCAGTTGCAGCAGTAGCCAGACCTGCTGCTTGCCACAGTGAATGGTACAGCGAGAGAAACCAGGTGTCAGAAAATAGAGTGCTCACTTAGATTGATGTGGAGCGCTGACGATTCGTCGGCATAGAATGTTTTGGGCGACGAGTCGTCGCCACTCCATGGACGCTATCCGCCTCACACTCATAGTCATCCGATCCGGCCATCTTGAGGCGATGGCGGCGTTTTACGGTGCCTTGGGCGTTCGGTTTGTGAGGCATCGCCACGGCACCGGTCCCGAGCACCTCTCTGCGGAGGTCGATGGCGGCGTGGTGTTTGAGAGCTATCCACGGAAACCCGGCGATGAATCTACCATGGCGACAAGAATCGGATTCGGTGTGAATTCGGTAGATGAGGCATGCACATCCGTGGCAAAAGCTGGTGGCCGGATTGTGTCGGTGCCCAAAATTGGAGAATGGGGTTTGCGAGCCGTGGTGGATGATCCCGAAGGCCATCGTGTCGAACTGACCCAGAGAAAATCGAATGCCGACGGTTCGTCGGCTCTCCATGATATTTGAGAATGGACGCCATCCGACCAACCCACGTCGAAATCAATCTCGGCAACATCGCGCAGAATTTTGACGCGATCCGGGCGCATGTCGGTGATGCGGCAGTGATGCCGGTGGTGAAAGCAAATGCTTATGGGCATGGCATCGTGGAGGTGGCGCAACATCTCGTGAAACATGGCGCGACATGCTTTGGTGTGGCCTTGCTCGAAGAAGCCGTCGTGTTGCGGCAGGCGGGCGTGGCGGTGCCTATTCTGGTCTTTGGTGGTGTGGCCACACGGCAGATCCCGCAGTTCATCGCGCATGATCTGATGATGACGGCATCGTCGGTTGATAAACTGCGGCAGATTGATGACGCAGCGGCGGCGGCGAAGGTGAAGGCGCGAGTTCACCTGAAGATCGACACGGGCATGGAGCGCATCGGCGTGCATTGGTACAGCGCGGAAAAGCTGCTGGAGGCCAGTTTGGGCTTCGCGAACGTCGAGGTGGCCGGGATTTACTCGCACTTCGCCAGATCAGATGCGGAAGACCTTTCCACGGCGCGGGAGCAGTTGGCGCGCTTTCTTGAAGTGCTGAAGTTTTATCCACAACGCGGCCTGAAACCACCGCAGAGGCACATCGCGAACTCCGGCGGCATTTTGCAGCTTCCTGAGAGCCATCTCGATCTCGTGCGGCCGGGGATCATGCTCTACGGCGTGTATCCATCGCGTGAAACGCAGCAAACTGTCGCGGTGAGGCCGACGCTGAGCTGGAAATCGCAGGTGGTGTATTTCAAGGTGGTGCAGCCGGGCCATCCGGTGAGCTACGGCGGCACTTGGAGCAGTGATCATCCCGTGCGCGTCGTCACGGTGCCGGTGGGCTATGGCGATGGGTATTTCCGGGCGCTGTCGAATCGCGGCCAGGTGCTCATTCGCGGGCAGCGGCATCCGATTGTGGGCCGTGTGTGCATGGATCAGTTCATGGTGAACTTGGAGTGGGGCACGGCTTACAATGGGGATGCGGTGACGCTCATCGGCGACTCGATCACGGCGCAAGATGTCGCGGACTGGGCGGGGACGATTCCGTATGAGGTGCTGACGAACATCAATGCGCGGGTGCCGCGCGTGCATGTTTAATGCCTTGCATTCGGCGGGTGATGGACGCAACAAAGGGGTGGGACGCGATGGCGGGTTCCGCCTCATTCATGAACCTCATCATCTTCGACCTCGAAACCACCGGCTTGTTACCCTCCCAGCATGAGATCATCCAGATCGCGGCAATGAAAGTGCAAAATGGCCGATGGGATGCAGGCGAGTATTTTGACAGCTATGTGCGGCCGGAAAACCACATCCCATCGTTCATCACGAAGCTGACAGGGATCACGCAGGCTCAAGTGGCGGACGCGCCGTCGCCGGTGGACGTTTTGATGCAGTTCTCACGTTTCGTGGGTCAGAATGCGACACTGATTGCCCACAACGGTCTGCGGTTTGATATGCGCTTCATCGCCGAGAACTGCATGCGCCACGGCATTCCCGTGCGGGAGACGAGCGCCTTAGATTCGCGGTCGTTCTCACGCAAAATCTGGGGCGGCAAAGGCGGCCATGGCCTGGACGCGGTGCTAAGCCGCTTGGGGCTTTCCAGCGAAGGCGTGAAGCGACACGATGCTCGCGGTGATGTGCAATTGCTGGCCGAAGCGGTGAAGCAGATGTGGACGCGGCTGACGCCAAGCTTCAAAGATTGTCCTGTGGATCTCTCCGTGGGTGTGATTCCAGCGCTGGCGTGAGGCGGAGCGCGAGTATTCTACTCGCCTAACTTTCCTGACATTTCGCTGCTTCAAAAAGCAGCCTTTTGGCCAGTTGGTGGACTGCGTGTAGATGGCGGGAACGCCGGATGATGAAGTGGGGAGCAGGTTTCCACCTTCGCCAATCCGTTCTCCGTAGCAAGACTGCGAAGGATGAAGGCTACGGCGGACACGTTCGCCATACTCGCGCTCCGTCAGACGGCCAGGATCAGCTTCTCGTGGATGCGGGAGACGACCATGTCGGCGATGGGGCCGTTGCCGAGTTTGGCGAGGGCGTCGGCGAGGAAGCCTTCGACGATGAGCTTGCGGCTTTCGCCGTCGGTGATGCCGCGGGCTTTGAGGTAGAAGAGTTCTTCGTCGCTGATGGGGCCGCTGGTGGCTCCGTGACTGCATTTGACCTGATCGGCATTGATTTCGAGGCCTGGAAGTGAGGTGGCTTCGGCTTCGTTGCTGTTGAGGAGATTGCGGCAGGTCTGGTAGGCGTCGGTGAAGTGTGCTTCTTTATCGACGGTGATGAGGCCGCTGAAAATGGAGCGCGATTTGCCGTAGAGGGCGTTTTTGTAGAGCAGATCGCTGGTAGCATGTGGGGCCTTGTGATTTTGAAGCGTGCGTTGATCGACGATTTGATCGCCCGTGGGCAAGGCGACGCTGAGCATGTCGCTGTGTGAGCCTTCGCCAAGGAGATCGCTGACACTTTCGCTGCGGCTGAACTCGGCGCCGAGTTGGACCTGGAAATTTTTCACCTGCGCATCGCGTGCAGTGACGGTGCTGGAGAGGTGCATGGCCTGTGCTTTTTCGCCCAGTTCCTGGCAGGCGATGTAGCGGATGCGGCTGCCTTTGCCGGCGACAA
>NZ_JBJXFV010000007.1:0-4769 GCF_046154365.1 Prosthecobacter sp. | reverse complement strand
ATTGATGAGGGTGATGAAGCTGTCCCACATCTGCTCGGCGGTCATGCGGCGCAGCAAGGGGCCGGTGAAGTGGTACACGTTGCCGATCGCATGCTCTTGGCGTGTGACCTGACGTTGGTAGGTCTGTGTGTTGTAAAGAATGGTGAGGAAGGAGCGCATGTCGTAGTTGAGGTCGCGCATGAGCTTTTCTAGATGCGTCTGCAACTCGGGAACCATGGGTGTGGAGGTTTCAAACAGCTCGTCGAGCGGCTCGATGAGGGCGAGGCCGAAGACACGCTTCCACAAGCGGTTGGTGATGACGGTGGTGAAGCGCGGGTTGTCTTGGCTGGTCATCCAGCGCGCGTAGGCCTGTAGCGAGGTCTCGCCGGGTTGTGGCGTGCATTCGTGGCCAAACATGGCGGCGGGGGCGACGGCGCTGCGTGGTTTGGCGTCCGCGTATTGGTAATCTTTCGGCAGTGAAGCTTTGCTCTTGTCATTAAACGTGAGCGCGGTGTCGCGGACGTTGTTGCGAGCTTCAAGCATCGCTTCGCGGAAGTAGAAGTCCTCGGAGCGCATTTTCTTTTCCATCGCCTGACGTCCCTCTGATGCAGCCTTGGCCTTCTCCTGGTAATCTTTTTCAAGGACTGCGTACTGCTCCGGTGTCATATCCTTGCTGCGTTTCGGCCGGGTGGGATCGGGGTTGGCTTTGCGATGCTCTGCGCGGATGGCATTCTGGTCATCGTTGTGGATGCGCTGTGTCTCAGCGAGCACGCCACCGTAGTTTTGGCCCTGCACGCCGTAAGTGAAGCTGGCCATCTGGTAGAACTGCATCTGCGTCCATTTGTCGAAGGGATGGTTGTGGCACTGCGCGCACTCGATGCGCGTACCGAGGAAGATGCGCACGGTGTTGGCCATGTTGTCGAGCGGCATGCCCTGATCGCGGTAGTAGTAACCGATGGCGCCGTTCTCCCATGGGCGGCCCTGCGCGGAGATCATCTCGGCGACCATTTTGTCATAGGGCTTGTTGGCGCGGAGGCTGTCTTTGATGAAGTTCAAATAACCGACGCCGGTGGCATTGTTTTGGTTCATTCGGAGCACATCAGCCCAAAAGTTGAAGGTGTGCAGCACATGCGCTTCGGAGTTCAATAACCGCTGAATGATCTGCGCACGACGATCCGGTGCCTTGTCCGCCAAAAACGTCTCCGTCTCCCGTGCGGTGGGAATGCGGCCAATGATGTCGAGATGGATGCGCCGCACAAAGGTGGCGTCGTCGCTCATCGGGTTGCCCTTGAGCTGATGCTTGGCCCAGTCTTTGGCCAAGATGCCATCAATGACCGAAGCGGCGGCTTTGGTGTCAGGCGCTTTGGCTTGCAGGATGGCAGTGCCTAAAGTGATGACGACGATTTGGCAGAGGATGGATTTCGCGCTCATGATGCAGCCTAGTACGGCTGCGTCCGCTGGCTATTTGCATAGGCGGGAGTGAATTAGCACCATGTGGCTGCGTATGAGCTTGATCATTCTCCCCATGAAACGTTTCGTCATTAGCCTCATGATCTGTTTTTCAACGTCTGCTTTTGCTGCCTGGCATGCAGGCGCAGCGAAGGCGGACATCACGCCGACGGAATCCGTGCCGCTGGCTGGCTATGGTGGCAAAACGCGGATGTCACAGCGGGTCGAGCATGCGATCTGGCTGAAGGCGCTGGCGCTCAAGGATGATTCGGGGGCGACATCGGTGCTGGTGACGGCGGATTTGGTGGGGCTGAGCGACAAGATGATCGCGGTGATCGCGAAGAATGCTGCGGAGAAGCATCGCATCCCGAGGGAGCGGCTCATTTTAAACACGTCGCACAATCACTCGTGCCCGGTGACGGAGGATGTGCTGTGGTTGTATTATGAATTCACGCCGGAGGAGGCTGCGGCGAAGGAGCGCTACACGGCGATGGTGTATGCGAGGTATGATGAAGTCATCGGTGCGGCCATCGCGGTACTCGCACCGGCGGAATTGGCTTTTGAGCAAGGTTTGGCCGGTGTGGCGGTGAATCGTCGGCGCTCGCGTGGTGCGGAGAGTCGTGCGTTCGGTGGGCAGGTGGATCAGGATGTGCCGGTGATCACGGTGAAAGCGGGAAGCGACCTCAAGGCCATCGTGTTTGGCTATTCGTGCCACACGACGGCTTTGGGCGGCCTGAGCATCAATGGCGACTATGCGGGCTTTGCGCAGCTTGAACTGGATAAATCGTATCCAGGTTCCGTGGCGATGTTTGTGCAGAATTGCGGCGGCGATGCGAACCCACTGCCGCGCATTCGCGGAAAGGATGTCCAGGCGACGGAACTGGCATCAATGTACGGCAAGATTTTGGCCGAAGCGGTGCGTCAGGTCATCGCGGGCACGATGACACCACTTGCCGGGCCGATTCAGGCCGCGATGGGCGAAACGGAGCTGGAATTGCAGCCGGGAATCCCGCTCGAAGAACTGAAGCAACGCGTGCCCAACCTCACCGGCATGCCGAAGCGCGAGTTCGAGCATTTCATTCGGCAATACGAGACGCTCGGCTCGCCACCGGATCGCGTGAAGTATCCGATTCAGGTCTGGCGCTTCGGCCCGGAGTTCACCTTCATCGCGCTGACGGGCGAGACGGTGGTGGATTACTCGCTCAAATTCAAAGCGACGTATGGCTGGAACAACACCTGGGTCTGCGGCTACAACAATGATCTGCTCAGCTATGTGCCATCGTTGCGCGTGCTCAAGGAAGGCGGCTACGAAGGCGTGACCGGCATGTTTGAATACGGTCACCGTGCGCCTTACACGGAGACGGTGGAGGAGCGGATCACGACGAAGCTCGATGAACTCGTGAAGGCGACAGCAAAGTAGCCATCACCGCTCCGCGTGATGAGCTGAGGGCTTTCGCAAGATCACAGCGGCGGCGAATTTCGAAAGCGCGTCATGCTGACGTGAGCGCTTTGCTCGTCACGCGGAGCGATGACGGCTACTTTACCACCGGCGCGGTCTGCTCCGGCGTCACTCGGCCGCCGGGCAGTTCCATGATCTTGATGTTGCGGAAATGAATCTCCGCGCCTTCGGATTCTAGGCAGAGATAGCCTTTGCGTACGGTGGACTGGCTGATGCCGTTGACGAACTTGCCGTTGATCGAGAGCTTCACCGTGCCATCGACGCAAACCACGTCGTAGGTGTTCCATTCGCCTTTGCCTTTGCAGCGCATCTCATAAGACATGCTGCGGCGGCCGCGTGGGTTGTCGGGCACGCCTTCGAGGCCATTCGCGCCAAAAAGTTCGCCTGAGACGTAGCCGAGATGTCGCGGCGTGCCGTCTTTCTCGGGATTCAAATACGGAAACTGTAGCTCCAGCATCTGCACTTCCATGCCTTTCGGCAGCGGCCTGTCCGCAGGCGTGCTGCCTTCGCTCCAAACGAAGACACCAGAGTTGCCTCCTGCCTGCATGTGCTTCCACTCGATGTGCAGGATGAAGTTCTCATACTGCTTCTCGCTGCGCATCACACCGATGGGCAGGCCTTTGCAGACGAGCAGGCCGTCTTTGACGCTCCAGGTGTCCTTGCTGGTGTTCACATCGACCCAGCCGGTGAGATCCTTGCCGTTGAAGAGATCGCGCCACTGCGGCACATCTTCAGCGAATGCGGTGGTGCAAAGGAGCAGCGGGAGAAGGAGGTGTTTCATGGCGTGACTCTCACAGCGCGGCCCGGACGGGCATCTTTCACGAGTTCGCCATCACGCACGACGAAAGTGCCGTTCACAATGACATGCGGAATGCCTGCCGAGGGCGTGGTGGGTGCTTCAAAGGTGGCGCGGTCGATCACTTTGGCGGGGTCGAAGACGGTGATGTCCGCATCGGCACCGAGGGCGATGCGGCCTTTGTTTTTCATCATCGGGACGTGGCCTTCAAGACGCTTCGCGGGCAGGATGGTCATCTTCGCCAGCGCATCCATGAGCGGCAGCAGTTTCTTCTCGCGGGAGTAATGGCCGAGCACGCGCGCAAAGGTGCCTGCGCCGCGCGGATGACCTTTGCCATCCACAAACGGCACGCCGTCGCTGGCGATCATCACACCGGGATGCGCGATGGCGCGCTCGACATTCGCGTCCTTCATCATGTACATGATCACCCAGCCGCCTTGCTGGCGATACTTCTCAAACGTCTCCTTCGTGAGCCGTTCGCCCGTCGCGGTCCACACGATGTCGCCGTAGCTGATGCGCAGATTGGCCTGCCAGCCGGGATTGAACATGGCCGACTCCAGCATCGTGGACGCGGCGGTGTAGGGATAGACCTCCGTGGTCAAATCCATGCCAGCGGCGCGGTTTGCATCGATCAACTTCAGCACCTCAGGCACGTCGCCGATGCTGCTGCTGCCGATGTGAACGATGTGAAGTGACGCGCCGGTTTTCTTCGCGCTATCAATGGCCTCGCGGATCGGCGCGATGCCAAACGCACGCGTGTGAACGAAGGCGGGCACCTTCCGTTCTGCTGCGATGCGGAATAGCGATTCGATCTCCTCCGGCGTGGCTGCTGGCGTGTAATTGATGCCAAAACCAACGCCCAGCGCGCCTTCATCGAGCCCCGTGCGGATCGCGGCGTTCATGCTCTTCATTTCCGCCTCGCCCGCGACTTTGTTCGCGCCGTCGGGCTTCGGCCCGAGCAGCGTAAGCCTCGCCTTGCCGCTCGCCCACTGGCCGGTTTTGAGCTGCGGATGAAACGCGGCAAAGCGGGCCGAGATGTGGCCCACCGTCGCGCCGTAGTGGATCGGCGCGGCGCCTTCCAGATCG
>NZ_JBJXFV010000006.1:0-166618 GCF_046154365.1 Prosthecobacter sp. | reverse complement strand
CGAGCGATGCGCTGATCTCTTTGCGTGCGCTTTACCTGACGCCCTCACGCTGGAACCACTTCTGGCAACAGCACTCCCAGCCGTCTGCTTCTTCGCTTTAATCTACATCATTCCGGCGACGCACCCGGTGCTGACTTATGATGCGGCGAGTGCGACGGATGATTCCGGCCTGGTGCCGACGATCAGCTACTCACAGGCCAGCGGCACGCTATTTGCCGCCGGTGTGACGACGGTGACGATCACGGCGACGGATGCGGCGGGAAATGCGGCGACTTCCACTTTCACGGTGACGGTCAATCTGGTGAACCATATGCCCAGCTTCACGAAGGGCGTGGACAGATACATCTACCTCGGCCTGGAATACCCCGTGAACGAGGTGGTGAGTCAAAGCAACTGGGCGACGGGCATTGATGATGGCGACAGCCCGGTGACGCAGTCGCTCACGTTCAACGTGACCAACGACAACAATGCCCTCTTCACCACACCGCCCGCCGTGTCCAGCACCGGCACGCTCACCTTCACGCCTAACGGCAACTTGGGCATCGTGACGGTCTTCGTCACGCTCACGGATGACAACACGATCAACGGCACCGCCGCGCTCACCACAGCGGCGCAGGCCTTCACCATCACCTTCACCGACAACGGGGGCAGTCCCGTGGTCACGGTTTTGGGCGGCACGACCGCTTTCACGGAGGGCGCGGATGCGGCGTCCACTCCTGTGGTTGTGGCTGGCACCATCACGGTCACGGACCAGGACAGCACTAGGTTCGCGAGCGCCACGGTTTCCATCGCGGCGAACTTCCAGTCCGGGCAGGACGTGCTCGCGTTCACCAATGACGGCTCGACCATGGGTGACATCACCGGCAGCTACGACCCGGTCATGGGTGTGCTCGAGCTGACTTCACCCTTCCCCCACGCCACCATCGCGCAATGGCAGCAGGCGTTGCGTGCAGTCACCTACATGAACAGCTCCGACACCCCCGGCACCTCGACGCGCACGGTCCGCTTCGTGGTGAGAGACAGCAGCCTGAGCCCTGGTGCGGGCACGAGGAGCCTAAGTGTGACCGCCGCGAATGACTCGCCGGTGGCCACGGTGCCCGCGAGCATCGCCATGACTGTAGATGCGGCAGGCGCGCTCACGGGCATTTCGTTTGGCGATGTGGATGCTGGCAGTGGCACGGTGGGCGCGGTCTTCACCGTCGGCTCGGGCACGTTAAGCGCGACCTCCGGCAGCGGCGTCACCGTGAGCGGCTCGGGCACGGGCTCGCTGACGCTTGCTGGCACCATCACGAGCCTCAACGCCTTCATCGCCGCGAGCCGCGTGACTTTCATCACCGCGCTCAACGCCACTGGCAACGTCACGCTCACGTCGGCCATCAGTGACAACGGCAACACCGGCTCGGGCGGGGCAAAGAGCGACAGCGACACGACAACACTCACGATGACGGTGAACACCGTGCGCACCTGGCTAGGCGGCGGCAGCGCGTGGGATGACAATGCCCGCTGGAGTCCAGGCCAGCCTGTGAGCGGTAACAGCATTGTCTTCGATGCCAGCGGTACGGGCGGGCCGTCGGCGGGCACGCAAACAAGCTCGCTGGAGGCAATCCGCCTCACCGGCGACTACGATGGCAGTGTGGTGATGCAGGCGGCCTCGACCACCGCGTCGTCGCTGGAGCTTTCCGCGACTGGCGCGGCGGTGCTCGATCTGAATGGCAAGACGCTGACAATTACCGGCGATGTCGTCTGGTCGAGCGCGACGGCATCCATCGCGCTCGGAGGCGGCAATCTCGTGCTGCTGGGCAATCTGACGACGTCCGGCGGCGGCGTGGTGAACATCACTGGCGCGGGCACCGTGACCTACAGCACAGGAGTCAGCCGCACGCTCACGCTCGTGAACGCGGGCAACGCGGTGGCCGGCACCCTCGTAAAACAGGGCGCGGCCCCGCTGGTGCTGGCGGGCAGCGGCGCGGCGCTGAACCTCGGCGGGCTGAGCATCCTCGCGGGCATGCTGGATATGAACGGCAAGACGCTCAACGTGGCAGGTGCGCCGGTGATCAGCGGCGGCAGCCTTTACAACGCCCCCGGCTCCGTATTGAACTGCGGTGGCATCGTCGGAGATGGAGGCGACTACCAGCCCGGCGGCGGCACGCTGAATTTCAACACAACAGGCACTTGGTCCGACAGCACCGGCTTTGAGGACTTCGGCACGGTGAATCTCACCGCAGGTGCCAATGTCACGCTCGCAGGCGATGTGCGTTGTTCGGCGCTGAATGTGCAAGGCGGCACGGCGAGCGCGGTGGTGCTCGCTGGACGGACGTTGAACGTCACAGGTAATGTCACCTGGAGCAGCGCGGCGACGGCTGCCATCACAGGCGGATCTGGCAGGCTCGACATCGGCGGGAACCTCACCGCGACGGGCGCGGGTGTCATTCAGATGAATCAAACCGGTTCCAACGCCGTGCGGTTCAACACCGCAGGGGCCAAGGTCATCACACTCGCCAATCCTGGCAACATCATCGCTGGAGCACTGGTCATCGGCACGGGGATCACAGCCACGTCTGTCTCATTCACAGGCAGCGCCAGCGACCTCGCGCTCGGCTCGCTCACAATCAATGGCAGCGCCACGCTCAGCAACGCGGCGGCGAAGCAGATCAGCATCACTTCCGGCATGACGCAGAGCGGTACCTACAATGCGGGAGCCGGATCGCTCCTCTTCACCGGCACGGGAAGCCTCACCGACAACGTCGGCACCAACCTCGGAGCGGTCACCAAGAGCATGAGCGGCACACTCACTCTCGCAGGCAGTGCTACGACGCTTTTTAGCTCGCTAACCATCACAGCGGGCAATGTCACGAACTCCAGCGCCCATGTCGCCACCGTCACGGGAGCCGCCAGCATCACCGGCAGCCTCAGCAACACGGGCGGTGCCACATTCACCACATCTGGCACCTTCACCGTGAATGCCGGTGCCCTTGTCACGAACTCCGCCGCCACCATGAACTTCGGCGGCAATGTGACCTTCAACGCCGGTTCCAGCTACACCGGCACCGGCAGCGCCAATTTCACCGGCACCACGACCTTGCGTGATGATGCTGGCGTCAGCTTGGGCAGCGCGGTCACTGTCTCTGGCTCCCTCACTCTCAGCGCCGCCAGCACGCAGCCCGTCACCTTCAACGCCCTCACCCTCAACAGCGGTGCCACACTCAACACGAACGGCAAAACGCTTCAGATCAACTCCACACCGGTCATCAACGGGGACCTCATCAACTCGCAGTCCGCAGGACTCGTTATTACCCGTGGCATCAGCGTCAACGCGGGTGGCAGTTACACCAGCGGCGGCACGTTGCGCTTCAGCGGCAGCGGCGGTGCCTGGACAGGCAACGGCGGTGCCAGCTTTGGCCGCGTCGAGCTTGCCGCCGGCTTCCGTGCCACTCTCACCACGAACATCAACTGCTCCATGCTGCTTCTAGGCGGCATTCAGCAGCCTGCTGGCACCCACGGCAGCACCGTCTCAGCCGCCGCCAACACCTCGGACGCCTATTTCTCCGGCACCGGCCTCACCACCGTCGCCAACGGCCCGACACCACTCGTAGCCTGGGCGCAAAGCTTTGGCCTGACCGATGTGACCCCTATTGGCGATCCCGACCTCGACGGCATCCCGAACCTCCTCGAATTCGCTTTCGGCATGCAGCCCGCCAGTGCCAGACGCGGCTCGTTGACCTACTCCGTCAATGTCATCACGACCGGCGAGCCAGTGGCATCCGTGACCAACGCGATCTTTGTCCGACGCAAAGACTACCTCACCGCAGGATTGACCTACACTGTCGAATTCAGCCCCGATTTGACGACTTGGACGCCCGCAAGCACTACACCCGACGTTTTGGCCGATGACGGCATCCATCAGGTCGTCAGCGTGCCGATGCCCACCGGACAAACCAGGCACTTCTTCCGCATCGTCGTCTCCGGCGGGACATGATCCATGCTGAGGCCGGATTTTCGGTTTGCGCAGACCCGATTGAGTTCCTAATAGAACGTTTCGATTCGTTCCCTGTTCGACCTCATTCCGTTTTTCTCCCGCCGTGGCCAAAAAGTCCTCCAAAAAATCCGAAGAAGCCTTCTCTCCCATTCTGCCCTCCGCCGCCCCGGTGGAGCACAAGCCGGTGGACACGCTCTACAGCGACTGGTTCCTCGACTACGCCAGTTACGTCATCCTCGAGCGTGCCGTGCCGCACATCAACGACGGCCTGAAGCCGGTGCATCGTCGCATCTTGCACAGCATGGATGAGCTGGAAGATGGCCGTTACAACAAGGTCGCCAACGTCGTCGGTAACACGATGAAGTATCATCCGCATGGTGATGCCTCCATTGGCGACGCAATGGTGCAACTCGGTCAAAAAGACCTGCTGATCGACACCCAGGGCAACTGGGGCAACACGCTCACGGGCGACAACGCCGCCGCACCGCGCTACATCGAAGCGCGGCTGTCCAAATTCGCGCTGGATGTCGTGTTCAGCCCGAAAGTCACCGAATGGGCCGCCTCGTATGACGGCCGCAACAAGGAGCCGGTCACGCTGCCGGTGAAATTCCCGCTGCTGCTCGCACAGGGCGTCGAAGGTATCGCCGTCGGCCTCTCCTGCCGCATTCTGCCGCATAATTTCATCGAACTGTGCGATGCGAGCATCGCCGCGTTGCGTGGCGAGGAATTCAATCTGCTACCTGACTTCATCAGCGGCGGCATCATGGACGCCACCGACTACAACGGTGGCATGCGCGGCGGTCGCATCCGCGTGCGGGCCAAGATCGAGGAAGGCGCGAAGAAAAACCTGCTCGTCATCACCGAGATCCCCTACGGCACCACCACGGGCAGCGTGATGGACAGCATCGTCGCCGCCAACGAGAAGGGCAAAATTAAGATCGCGCATGTGGACGACAACACCTCCGACAAGGTCGAGATCGCCGTGCAACTGCCCGCCGGCACCGACACCGAACAGACCATCCAGGCATTGTATGCCTTCACCGACTGCGAAATTTCTCTCTCACCAAACGCGGTCGTCATTCAAGACGACAAACCGCGTTTCATGAACGTGAACGACCTGTTGAAGGCCAGCGCGGAGAACACCAAAAAAATCCTCGGCGAGGAACTTGGAATCCTGCTCGGCGAACTGAATGAGAAATGGCATTTCAGCTCGCTGGAGAAGATTTTCATCGAGAACCGCATCTACCGCCGCATCGAAGAAGCCGAAACCTGGGAGGCCGTCATGGAAGCCATCTGGAAAGGCCTGAAACCCCACCTCAGCGTGCTCAAACGCGAGGTCACCAACGACGACGTAGCGCGTTTGACCGAGATCAAAATCAAGCGCATCTCGAAGTTCAACAGCTTCGAAGCGAACGAACACATCCGTGAACTGGAGGAAGAGATCGAACAGGCGGAGAAGTTCCTCAAGGGTCTCACCAAGTACACCATCCGGCACTTTGAAGAGCTGAAGAAAACCTACGGCGCAGGCCGCGAGCGCCGCACCGTCATCAGCGGTTTCGACCGTGTCGCCGCCGCCGAGGTCATCATCCAGGGCGAGACGCTTTACCTTAACGCCAAGGACGGTTTCGCCGGCACCAGCCTCAAGCGCGAAGGCGATCCCGTCTGCAAATGCTCGCCGCTCGACGACGTGATCTTCTTCACCAAGGACGGCACCATGAGCGTCACGAAAGCGGCGGCGAAGTTCTTCGTCGGCAAGAACCCGCACTACATCAGCCTATTCAAGAAGGACGATGAGGCTGTTTACACCATGATCTATCGCGATGGCCGCCAGGGCAGCCTCATGGCGAAGCGTTTTCGCGTCGGCGGTGTCACCCGCGACAAAGAATACGCCCTCACCAAAGGCTCACCCGGCTCCGCCGTGCTCTACTTCATCCGCCACGAGACCGAAGATGAGTCCAACGCACAGAACCTCGTCATCCACCTCAAACCGGCCCTCTACCTGCGTAATCTCACGCTGAAGTTCCCGCTCAACTCCATCGCCATCAAAGGCCGCGAGTCGCAGGGCAACATCATCACGAAACACAGCGTGGATCGCGTGGTGCGTGAGCCGAAAACCGGCGAAGCAGCTTCGTAGGCTTACAAGATCACGCCTGGCTGATAGGCCGCCGCTTGAGGGAACTCGACGGCGATGGTGTTCACGCGAGCACAGAAGGCATCGACTTGCTGAGGGGCATCGCCCGCATTTGCTTTACCTGCGGCGACGAGACGCTGCATGTCGTCGGCGGTGAGGTGGAGGCCGGGGTCTTGCGTAAGGCGGGTAAGGAGGTCGTTTTCGCGAACCTTGCCAGTGCGTAGATCACGGGCGACGGCGACGGCGTGATGCTTGATGGCTTCGTGGGCAGTTTCGCGGCCAGCGCCTTTTTTGACCGCCTCCATCATGACGGTGGTGGTGAGCAGGAAGGGCAGATAGCGCATGAGTTCCTGCTCAACCACGGCTTCAAAAACTTCCATCTGGTTGAGGACGGTGAGCAGCGTCTCCAGCAGGCCGTCCATGGCCAAGAAGGCGTCCGGCAGCATGACACGGCGCACGACGGAGCAGGAAACGTCACCTTCGTTCCACTGATCGCCAGCGAGACCTGCGGCCATGGCGAGGTAGCCCTTGAGGATGACGTGGAGACCATTGATGCGCTCGCAGGAGCGGCTGTTCATCTTGTGCGGCATCGCGGAGGAGCCGACCTGGCCTTTGGCAAAGCCTTCGGAGGCAAGCTCATGTCCGGCCATGAGGCGCAAGGTACGGGAGAAGCTGGACGGGCCGCTGGCGACCTGCACCAAGGAGGCGATGACCTGCAAGTCCAAGCTGCGCGGATACACCTGACCGACGGCGTTGAGCGAAGCTGGCATGCCGAGGTGATGCAGGATGCGATTTTCGAGTTCGCTGGCCTTGGTGGCGTCGCCATTGAAGAGGGTGATCTGATCCAGCCGAGTGCCAACGGCCCCTTTGAGGCCACGAGCCGGGTAACTGGCGATCAGTGCCTGCAAATCACCGAATGCGATGAGCAATTCCTCGCCGAACATGGCGATGCGCTTGCCGAGGGTGGTGACTTGCGCGGCGACGTTGTGCGTGCGGGCAGTGAGCGGGATGTCGCGGGTTTCGGCGGCACGGCGGGCCAGTCCGGCGAGTGCAGCGACGCTTTTGGCCCGTACCTCTAATAGAGAACGGAATACCTGGAGCTGCTCCACGTTCTCGGTGAGGTCGCGGCTGGTCATGCCTTTGTGCAGGTGCTCGTGACCGGCGAGTTCGCAGAATTCGTCGATGCGAGCCTTCACATCGTGCCGGGTGACTCGCTCACGTTGCATGATGGAGGCCACATTGACCTGATCTTTGACCTTCTCATATGCTTCGATCACGCCATTCGGCACGCCGATGCCCAGATCACGCTGTCCCTTGAGCACGGCGATCCAGTAATCCCGCTCCAGTCTGACTTTTCCCTCAGGCGACCAGAGGGCGCGCATGGAGGCAGTGGCGTAGCGTTCAGCGAGGACGTTGGGAATCGAATCAGACATGGGACTTTTCATCTAAATGAAGGGATGCGTCTTGGCAAATCGGATGCCTCTCACATCTCTTCCATAGCCTATGCACTCCAAAAGCATCATTCGCATTGCAGAGAGTCATCGTAGTTGCCATGACGAAGGCGAATTATAGCGTGCACTGGCTCTATCCTGCACGTTTGATTCTCTATGTTCTGGCTTGAGGCTATTTGTATGAATCTCTTCAGGATTTCCGAAGTTTTTCAAACACCACTCACTTTTGGTTTGCATTTGTGACTATAATTCGCAAATCTATCAATTATCCCCAACCTCTCATTTCCCTGAACACGGAAAAACACCTTGTAATAATAGAAATTATAAACTAGCATCACTCGCAACCAACAAACGCGACTCAATTTCAATTTTTGAAGCCCGATTTCAAGACTCACTCCACTAACCTTATGGCCGATCCAGCAGCACCCGAACTCATGACAGTGAAAGAGACTGCGGAGTATCTCCGCATTCCCTTGCCCACTGTTTACTATCTCGTGCAGCGCGGGCAGTTGCCTGCCGTGCAAATCGGTGGCCGCTGGCGCATCAAGCGCAGCCTGCTCGACCGGGATGTGCTGCGCAAAGAGGAGGAAGCTGGCCAGCCCACCGTCATGGTGGTCGATGACGACCCTGCCCTCCAGGCTCTGTTCAAGCAGTTCCTCAAAAAAGCCGGTTTTGGCCGCCTTGTGGTCGGTTCCGGTGCGGAAGCCATCACTATGGCGAAGAAGCAAAAATTCGATTTCGTCTTCCTCGACCTCAAACTGCCGGACATTCCAGGTGACGAAGTTTATTCGCAGCTCAAGGGGCTTTATCCAGATCTGCCTATCGTGGTCATTACAGGATACCCCGACAGTGAAATCCTCAGCCGCATCCTCTCCCACGGCCCGGTCACAGTGATCAAAAAGCCGATTGAATACGATCAGCTCAATCTCGCCGTGAAACAGCTCGGTCACAAAGGCGCGGCAGAAGCTGCAGCATAATCACACGACCTCCCTTCCAAAGACCCCGTCAGTGTTCCTGACGGGGTTTTTTGTGGTTTCAAACGGATGCCGAGGAGAAGAACACCTTGTCCGCCGTGCCGCGTAGCATCCACGCCTTGTCCTGCTCGCTGAGGAAATCGAGACGGTCGCGGATCAGCGCGATGGAGTTGTGGTAATTGTGACCTGGATCAACTTGGAACGGGCAGTCGCTGGCCCACATCACGCGTTGTGGACCAAAAACGTCTCTCACCTGCCGAATCAGCGGCCCCATGTCGAGATACGGCGCTTTCTTGGCTCCCAAGGCATAGAACGCGGATGCTTTGACATGCGTCTTTGCGTGACGTGCGAGGCGCAGGAGATTTTTCACCTCGTCGGCTTTCGGCGCTCCCGCCATGCCAAGACGCGCGAAATGGTCGATCACTACGCTGGTGTCGGGATACCATTCGCACATTTTGTCGATCAACGGGAGCGTGTCGGGATTGATCAGCGGACAGACACTCACTTTGAGGTCAGCAGCGGTCCTCCACAACGTCGCCATGCCCGCTGATCCGATCCACTCAGAGAGGTTCTTCTCTTTGCCGGCATTGATGCGGAAACCCCGCACACCTTGTTTCACCAGATTGCGCATTGTGTCAGCGAGTCCTTCCGCATGCTGGTCCACGATCGCCACGCCGCTAAAAACACCTGGATGCGTTCGCATCACATCTAGCATGTAGCGGTTGTCCTGCTGGTAGTAGCTCATCTGGATAAGCACGATGCGGTTCACGCCTTCAGGTTTGCAGTGGGCAAAAAGTTGTTCCGGCGTAAAGCTCGGCGGCCGCATGTCGCTGACGGCATAACCACGCGCCAGCGGGTATTTCTGCACGTCGGGCGTCCACACATGCACATGCGCGTCGATCCAATTGCCGCGGCTCAATCCCGGCAGCGAACAACCAGTCAGCGTGGCGGCGGTGGCTAGAAATGAACGGCGGCTCAAAGTGGCAGGCGTGGATGTCATGGCGATGATGGTAATGAAAATCGGAGCTTCAACGCAAGCACGATGACATGTTTTTGCAGGTTTGTGGTTTTCAAAGCCGCCAGACTGCGCTTTCGCTCCCCTCACTTCCCTGCATGAACACACTAAAGCGCATCGCCGTCTATTGCGGCTCGAATCCCGGCCTTAATTCCGCCCACAAGGTGGCCACGCTGGCTTTGGGCGATGATCTCGCACGTCAAGGCGTCGGCATTGTTTATGGTGGCGGCAATGTTGGCCTCATGGGCGCTCTGGCAGATGCCGCACTTGCCGCAGGCGGCGAAGTCATCGGCGTCATTCCAGCCTCGCTCATGGCAAAGGAACTCGGCCATGGCGGCGTCACCCAGTTGCATGTCGTCGGCACCATGCACGAGCGCAAACAGCTCATGGTCGATCTCAGCGACGGCTTCATCGCCCTGCCTGGAGGCTTCGGCACGCTGGATGAATTGTTCGAGACGCTGACCTGGCTGCAGCTCGGTTTTCATGACAAACCCGTTGGCCTGCTCAACGTCGGCGGCTTCTTCGACGGCCTGGTCGATTTCATCCACCACATGTGCCAAACCGGCTTCCTCAAACCCGAGCACGAGCAGTGTGTGCTCGTCGAATCCTCTCACGCACGTCTCCTCGAACGCATGCGCGCTTTCCAGCCGCCGCAGCTCGGCAAATGGATGGAACAGATGGTCCAGGATGCGCGTTGACCCCGCTCAAGAAAGCCTGTTCTTGAAATCCTCGTAACCAAACCGCCGCACCACGCGATATTCCTTTGTCGCCGGATCATAGATCGCGATGTCAGGATGCGGCACGCCGTTGAACGTCGTCGTCTTCACCATCGTATAATGCGCCATGTCAGCGAACACTAGCCGCTGACCGATGCGCAACGGCTCCGGGAACGAGTAGCCCTGCAGCACATCACCCGCGAGACAGGACATGCCTCCCATCTTGTATTCGTGTGGATATTCGCCCGGCAAGCCCGCGCCGAAAATGTGCGGACGATATGGCATCTCCAGCGTGTCCGGCATGTGCGCTGTGGCCGAGATGTCGAGGATGGCGGTCGGAAGGACGCTGTCACAGCCTGGAGTGTCTGCCGCCACCGCTTCGGGGATGTCGTCGAGTGTGATGCCGAGGATGTGAACGTCGATCGGGAAAATACGACCGCAAGAGTCAATAAAAACGTTGGCCGGACGTGCGTCCGCGATGGTGAGACCTGCCGCGCTGGCAAATCTGTTCGTTCCGCTTCGGCTGAAGCCGAACGGCTTGAAATAATCAGCGATTTCTTCCTCCGAGGCGTTTCTGCCGACAATGAAGGGCTGGCTACTGAGCAGGCGGACACCCTTCATTGTTTCGATGACTCCTTCGAACCTCCAATCCAGGCCGAACATGCTGCCGCCGGCCAGCATGTTCTCCAGGTAGGCGGCCGCATCACCGCGGCCTCCAAAGTTGGGCGGCTGGGTGAGTTTCAGCGCCCGACCAGCGGATTCATGGGCAAAGACATCATGCTCAAAGCCGCCCTCAAAGGATTCGAGGTTTTCGATCAGCGTTACGACCGAATCTTCGGCGACAAGCCAGCCATACTCTTTTGCCCATTGAAGTATGGATTCGGTCTCGGTGCGGAGCCGTTGCGCCGCATCTGGATGATCAAGTCTGCCAAGGGCAGCATGGAGGCTGCCGCAGAGTGCGCGCGCTGCGCTTCGAGCATCTTCCGGAGTTCGATAGGCGAAAGGACGGGCAGTTTCTTTGTCATGGGAGAGACTATCGCCAGTTTTTTGAGTGACAACCATGGATTTCCTGACCCCCACGATGTCCTGCACCTCCGCGATGAGATAACCCGTGTTCAAACCCGCCGCTTCACCCGGCTCGATGTAAACTTCCTTGCCCCACTTCTCGCGAAAGGTGCGCAGCACGCGCACCAGACGCTCCACATCGTAATCATTGCGCGTGATGTGATGTCCGCCGCCCATGTTCACCCACTGCACCTGTTCCAGCAGTCGCGGAAACCGCGCTTCAACGGCGGCCACGGTGCGTTCGAGGACATCGGAGTCCTGCTCGCACAGCGCATGAAAATGCAGGCCCTCGATGCTGCTCAAATCCTCGCCTTCGAGTGCATCGGCACGGATGCCGAGCCTGCATCCCGGCGAACAGGGGTCGTAGAGCGACACCTCAACCTCAGAATGCTCAGGATTCACGCGAATACCCGGGCTGGGCGCATGACCGGCGGCTTTCGCCGCCTCCAGCATCGGTTTGAACTGCCGAAACTGCGCCAGCGAGTTGAAGCTGAGGTGGTGCGAGATCGGTATGATCTGACGCATTTCCGCTTCCTTGAACGCAGGCGCATAAACATGCACTTCTTTGCCAAACTCTTGCGCCAACAGCGCTTCGTTTAGTCCGCTGGCACAACAGCCGCTCAAATACTCGCGCATCAGTGGGAACACGCTGAACATCGAAAACCCCTTCAAAGCCAGCAACACCTTGGCACCCGACTCAGTCTGCACGTGGCTGAGTTTCTCCATGTTTTTGCGCAGCAGCGCCAGATCCACCACATAGGCGGGCGTTTCGATGGCGTTGATGTCGAAGGCCGGATACGGCTGCTCGTAAACGTGGGGAGGCGTGAAGTCCGTGGATGCCATGGGGCGCGGAGAGTAGCGGCTCATACCGGCCTCGCAAGAGTCTCTCGTGCGTTGTTCACGCTTCAGCGTGACAAAACGCACACAGACACATGCTAGAACTGGAACGACGCACAGGCGGAGACGCCGGTGTTACCGCACGACACGTGCGCCTGCACCAACGATCGTCTTTTCGACTTCCTTGCGGGTCGCCATTGAGGTGTCACCGGGGGTCGTGGAGGCGAGGGCGCCGTGGGCAGCTCCGTATTCGACCGCCTTCTGGGCGTCGTTGAACTCCATGAAACCGAACTGCACGCCGGAGGCGAAGCTGTCGCCGCCGCCGACGCGGTCGAGGATCTCGAGGCCGGGATACTGGCGGCTCTCGTGAAACTTCCCGTCGTGCCAGAGAATGGCGCTCCAGTCGTTCTTGGTGGCGGTGATGACGTGACGCAGCGTGGTCGCCGCGACCTTGAAGTTGCTGAACTCCTTCACGGCGGTCTCGATCATCGCCTTGAAAGCATCAGTCTCGATGTGGCCAAGCGTTTCCTGACCTTTGACGGCGAAGCCGAGCGACGCGGTGAAGTCCTCCTCGTTGCCGATCATGACATCGACATACTTCGCGATCTCGCGATTGACCTCCTGCGCCTTCTTGAGGCCGCCGATGGTCTTCCAGAGCGATGGGCGATAATTCAAATCGTAGCTAACGATCGTGCCGTGCTTGTTGGCAGCCTTCACGGCTTCGACGGTCAGTTCAGCGGTCGTGGCGGAGAGCGCGGCGAAGATGCCGCCGGTGTGAAACCAGCGGACGCCGAGTTTGCCGAAGATATGATCCCAGTCGATGTCGCCGGGCTTGAGCTGCGAGGCAGCGGTGTTGCCACGGTCGGGATTGCCAACAGCACCGCGAATGCCGAAGCCGCGCTCGGTGAAATTCAGGCCGTTGCGGACGGTGCGGCCAATGCCGTCATCCTCGCGCCACTTGATGAAGTCGGTGGCGACTCCGCCCTGCATGATGAAGTCCTCGATGAGATGGCCGATCTCGTTGTCCACGAAGGCGGTGACGACGGCTGTCTTGTAGCCGAAGCACTTCCTCAAACCACGCGAGGTGTTGTACTCGCCGCCGCCTTCCCACGCTTTGAATTCACGGGCGGTGCGGATCCGGCCCTCGCCGGGATCGAGACGGAGCATGACTTCGCCGAGCGAGATTTGATCGAAGGCGCAGGTTTCGCGAGGTTTAATGGTGAGGCTCATGGTTTGGGAAAGGGATGATGGTTGGATGAAGGAAACTGCAAATCAGAACGGGTTGGCGCGGGCGATGGGCTCTTTGCCGGCGAGGAATCGCGTGAGGTTTTCCACGGCGCAACTGGCTTGGCGCTGCACGCTTTCGTGCGTTCGGCTGCCGATGTGCGGCGTGAGCACGGTGCCGGGGAGGCCGAGGAGCGGATGATCGGCGGGCGGCGGCTCCTGGTCGAGCACGTCGGCACCGTAACGAATTTTGCCAGCCTTGATGGCCTCGACGAGCGGGGCGAGCGAGATGAGTTCGCCGCGACCAGTGTTGACGATGACGGCACCGGATTTGAGCAGGCCGATGCGACGGGCGTCGATGAGGCCCTTGGTCTTTTCGGTGAGCTTGGTGTGGAGCGAGATGAAGTCAGCCTGTTTGAGGCCCTCGTCGAGGTCTTCGACGCGCTCCAGGTCATACCAGCGGGCGAAATCTTCCTCCCAGTAGTTGGCGTAAACGAGAACACGCAGGCCGAAAGCGCGGGCGCGGATCGCGACCTCCTTGGAGATGCGGCCAAGGCCGACGAGCAGGAGCGTCTTGCCGCAGAGTTCGTTGCCGGTGATGCGCGTCCAGTTACCGGCAGCGACGTGATTGGCTTCAACCACGAGGTTGCGGACGACGGCGAGCAGGAGGGCAAAGGTGTGCTCGGCGACGGTGGTGTGGTTTACACCGGGCGTGAAGAGCACGGGCACCTTGAGGTCGGTGGCGGCCTTCAAGTCGATCTTGTCGAGGCCGATGCCGTATTTCGAGATGACCTTGAGACGTGGCAGGGACTTTTGAATGACGGCACGGGTGAATGCATCGTCTCCGCAAAGATAGGCATCAAAATTGCCAGCAAGCTCCAACATGCGGCTCTCAGGAAGCGGGCCACGCTCGCGGACGATCTCGAATCCGGTCTTGTCCAACATGCCGTGATGGATGCCGGGAGTGTCCTGGAATGACGTGGTGGTAAGGAGGACGCGGGCGGTGCTCATGAGGAGAGGCTGGGACGGATTCTGGGGTTGGGTTGGAGGCGATTTCATAGCGGGGAACAGGTCCGCTGCAACCCACATGCCACACATTGTATTCCCCGCCAGCATCCCACGCCATGAACAGACGCGACGAACGCACCGGGCCAGCGGCTTTTGCTGGCAACACAAACTGATCCCGTTCATGCTGATCGCATGAATGCCAAACTGCTCGCCACGCTCATTTTCACCACCGCAGCACTCCACGCCTCCGACACTTACTTCCCGCCACCTGACAGCGAAGGTGGCTGGCGTGAGGCGAAGACAGAAAAAGCCATGCGCGAGCAGGCTGGCATGGATTTGGTAAAGTTGGAGCCTGCTTACACGATCACGGAGCGCTCCACCGGCAATGGCGGCCTCCTCGTCGTCCACCAAGGCTATCTTGTCTTCGAGCGCTACTTCGGTCGCGCCAGTCGCAACGCAAATCCCGACATGGCCTCCACCGGCAAGGGCTTTTGCAGCATCGCCTGCGGCATCATGCTGAATGAGTTCAAAGACAAGATTCCCGAGGGCCTCGACACGAAGGTTTTCACGGAAAAATATCTGCCGCAGGCCTTTCCGCTGAATGATCCGCGCAAAGCGAACATCACGCTCGGCCAGCTTCTATCTATGACTGGCGGTTACTGGGGTGAAGGGCAAACGCCGACCGGCTACGTCAAAGGCGATCCGAAACCGCAGCAGCTCAAGGCAGTGCCCGGCCAGAACATCAAGGATCTCGACAAGTCCTCGCTCGATGTGCCGCTGTGGTGTGATCCCGGTGCTGGCTACTCGTATTCCTCCCCTTCCCCGCACATCGCCAGCATCGTGCTGCGCAATGTGAGCGGCATGGAGTTGAAGGATTTCATCAACGAACGTCTTGCCAAGCCGCAGGGCTGGGGCGCGTGGGATTACTGCCTGCATCGCGGTGATTTCGTCATGCCCCATGCCAACGGCGCCGGCAGCACCGCGCTGCATGCCACCGATGCGCTGCGTTTCGGCTACTGCCTCGCCCAGCAGGGCAAGTGGAAGGGCCAGCAGCTTGTTCCGCCCGACTACATCAAGAAGTGCCAGACGTGGAGCCCCTACAATCCGCACACTCCGTTCAGTCTCCAGTTCGAGCACAACGCCGACGGCCATGTCGCTGGAGCACCGAAGGATGCATTCTGGAAATCCGGTGCGGGCGGCTTCTGCCTCTACGTCGTGCCTTCGCTTGATTTAGTGATCTACAAACTCGGCGGCAAAGACGGCCAGTATGATCCCACGCTCACCCGCATTCCCCAGCCCGAGCAAAAACATGACCGCGACAACTGGCAGCCCATCCCCGGCAACGCCTTCATGGAAGGCAGCGGCGCCGCTTCGCTCGGACGTGTGCTGGAGATGGTGTGTGCCGCTGTGCGGATGGAGTAAATCCACTCACATCAGCGCAAACTCGCCACACCGCCTTCGAGTTTGAACAGCCGTTCCACCTCCGCATCGCTCAGCGCACGATCAAACACCGCCAGATCGTCCTGATGGCCGACATAGGAGGCTCCGAGCACCAGTGCCACGCTCGCTGGATCCCAGCCGAAGGTCAGATCCCAGTTCTCGATGCGGCCTTGCAGCTTGCCATTGAGAAAGAGACTGCCACTCGGCTTCCCAGCCTTGTTGTTCACGTTCGAGAGCGTGAAGACCACATGCGTCCAGGCATCCCGTGTGAAGGGCGGCTTCGCCACCTGCACCATCGGACGTTTCTCGAAGGGAATGTCCGCCCACGGCACGTTCGTCGGGTTCCAGATGGGAAACAGCGGGCGCACCGCATAGCGGAAGAAGCGCGGCGTCTCGTCTTTTGAGAATTCCAGGAAGATGTAGCCCTTCTTTACATCGTCACCCGTGATCTGCACCGGATCGCAGTAGCCTGGCTCAAGATCTTCATCCGGCGTCAGCCGCAGCCACACTGATACCGTCGTGCTCCATGACTTGTCATTGTAGCCCAGCACGTTCACGCCGCTGAACTGCGGTCGTGTGGTGCCCTTTTTCGGAAAGTGAATGCAGCCGCCAAACTTCCCGCCGGTGGTGACGAGTTTCACCTCGTCGTTCGGCACGCAGGGCACGAGATCTTTGCCGTTCTTGATCACGCAGTCCTTGCTGCCCGTGCTCAGGTCGGCGTTCAGCGAAGCGTCGAAGGATGCGTGGAAGACGAGGGCGGATTTGAGAGCGTCCTGCGCAAGGAGCGGGGAAGCGAGGCTGAGGAAGAGTGCGATGAATTTCATAGCGGGAGAAAAACGCACTCTGAGGGCATGTTTGCATAAAAAAGCGGCTGGTAGCGCCAGCCGCTTTTTGAGATGAAGAACGGGCTGCTGCAAAGCCGCGAAGCGATCCCTGAACGACGATCGTTAGCCAATCACCTCCGGCCACTCCGTGTGGAACATCTGTCCCTCAGGCTTGTCCGTGCGCTCATAGGTGTGGGCACCGAAGAAGTCGCGCTGAGCCTGGAGGAGGTTCGCGGGGAGGCGTTCGGCGCGGTAGCTGTCGTAGTAGCCGAGGGAGGCGCTGAACGCGGGGCATGGGATGCCGTTGAGCGTGGCGATGGACACCACTTCGCGCCAGTTCTGCTGGGTCTGGCTGAGCACGTCCTTGAAGAACGGATCGAGCATGAGGTTGGCGAGGCTGGCGTTGGTGCGGTAGGCGTCGGTGATGCGGTTGAGGAAGCGGGCACGGATGATGCAACCGCCGCGCCAGATGCTGGCGATGCGACCGAGGTCGAGGCCCCAGTTCTTCTTCTCGCCCATGGTTTTGACGAGGTCGAGGCCCTGCGCGTAGCTGATGATCTTGGAGGCGTAGAGGGCGTCGTGAACTTTCTTCACAAGGTCGGCCTTGGCGGTGGTGATGTTCACCTTCGGGCCGGTGAGTTGCGTGCTGGCGGCTACGCGTTGCTTCTTCTGCGAGGACAAAATACGCGCTTCGACAGCGGCGTTGATGGTGCTGATGACGACGGCGTTTTCGGCGGCGTTCATGAGCGTCCATTGACCAGTGCCCTTCTGGCCGGCCTTATCGACGATGAGTTCGACGACGGATTTGCCGGTCTCGGGATCCTTCTGTTCGAGGGCTTTGCCGGAGATCTGGATGAGGTAGCTCTGCATGTCGCCCTCGTTCCATTCGTTGAAGATGGCGGCCATCTCGTCGGTGGTGAAGCCGGCGTGCTTAAAGATGTTGTAGGCTTCGCAGATGAGCTGCATGTCGCCGTATTCGATGCCGTTGTGGATCATCTTCACGTAGTGACCGGCACCGCCGGGACCGATGTGGATGACACAGGGCTCGCCATCGACCTTCGCGGCGATGCTTTCAAAGATGGGCTTCATCACTTCCCACGTCGATGCAGGGCCGCCAGGCATGATGCTTGGGCCTTTGCGGGCACCCTCTTCACCGCCGGAGACGCCAGCACCGATGAAGCGCAGGCCTTTATCGGCAAGGTAAGCGTCGCGACGCTCAGTAGTCTGGTAGAAGCTGTTGCCGCCGTCGATGATGATGTCGTCCTTGGCGAGGAGCGGGATGAGCTGCTCAATCACAGCGTCCACGGCGTCACGGTCGCTGTCCTTCACGGCAGTGGATTTCACCATGATGTGGATCTTGCGGGGCAAAGCGAGGCTATCGACGAACTCTTCGAGGGTCTTGGCGCCGACGAGGGCTTTGCCGGGATGCTTGGCGAGGAATTCATCCGTCACGCTGGTGGTGCGGTTATAGACGCTCACCTGGAAGCCGCGGCTTTCGACGTTGAGAACGAGGTTTTGGCCCATCACCGCGAGGCCGATCAATCCGAAGTCACTTTTTTTGCTCATAATTTGGGGCGGCAGACATAACCGCCCCCTCCGCCTTGGCAAAGGAGATTTTGCTCATGGCTGGCATGAGCGGGATTGATGGAACGGGCTGCATTTCGTGATTGTGCCACCGCAGTGAATTCGGCTATGCCTGCTGCGATCGCAATCCAACCTCAGCGCCCCCTCAATGCCCCATGCAATTCCACGTCGCCCAAAATGGCGAGAAAACCGGCCCGTTTGACCGGGATGAAGTCTATCGCCGCCTCGTCGTAGGCGAACTCAAGCCCACCGACCTCGGCTGGCATGAGGGCTTGGCCGAATGGGAGCCGCTGTCAAAACTGGTCCCGCCGCAGGCACCGCCGCTCACGGCTTCCACGCCGGTGTTCGCGCCTGCCGCACTGCCGCTGCATCCATCTGCGGCTGAAGCACCAGGCACCTCTGGTCTGGCCATCGGCAGCCTCGTCTGTGGCATGGCTCACCTTGATGACTCTGTCGAAGTCGTTCGTGGCGTTTTCAGGCATTGAGCTTGTCAGCCCAGCCCTGCGGTCTTGAGGCAATCATTCGCCCATGCCGCATCCTCCGCAGACAGCGGCGGTGAGAGCGGAGCGCGATAGTCAAGCTTCCAGTAGCGGCCGCTTTCATAGCAGCGGTTAATCAGCGCCTGAATGTCGAGCGGCACATCAGGATCAGTGTGGCGCAGCGGAATGCGGATGACGGGCAGTTTCTGCCGCAGCGGGCAGTCATAGTATTCGCGACGGCGCGGATAGGCAGGACGAGTGGTGCAGATGGAATAGTGCTCTTCCTTGCGACGGCGCTCCTCACGCTCCTCATACTCGGTGCCGCGCAGATTGACCGTGAGCGCCCCCTGCCGCAGCAGATCAATCTCCACCACGTTAACGCCTGCAGCGAGGTAATCGCCACGCTTGAAGGTGTAATCATCACGCTGAGTGGTTTTGTTCGTCGGGCTGAGCACTTCGATCACGGTGATCAGCTCTCCGTGGTCACTGTAGATGCTGACCCAGCGATTTTTTTCTTCGTCAGCTTCCAGCAGTTCCGGCTCGGTGACGGTGAGCACCTGGGCGCCTGGATCAGGTGACCACACAGGCGGCAGGCCATGCTTCCAGCGTTCATCACTCAAAATCGCTACATCAGGTATGAAGTGGCGGGACTCACTGCCGCTCACATCAATGCGCAGTTCGCCTTTGGCCTGCAGGTCGTCCGGCAGTTCGCTTCCCAACAGTTCTCGAATGTAGGCGATCAGCGTGAGATGCACATCCGGCCAAGTCCGTTCCATGAACGGATTCATGCCTGGAAATGGGTTTTGCTTGTTCATTAGGCAGACTTTGACCCAAGATCACAGATGCGCAACGCTGTAGGCCCACCTCACGGCACCGGCTGCCCCTTGGCACCGATGCAATAGAGCGAATTGGCCGTGCGGACGAAGAGACGCTTGTCGCCGATGGCGGGAACGGAGTTCACGGGGCCGTCGAGCTTGCTGGCGGCGAGTTTTTCGAACTTCGTACCGGCCTTGATAACGATGAGATCACCCTGCTGGCTGGCGCAGAAGATTTTGCCGTCGCCAGCAACGGGGCTGCTGAAGAACTTGGCGCTGCCGGCGGTGCCTTCGACACGCTCTTCATAGATGACCTTGCCGGTCTTGAACTCAACGCAGCGCAGGATGCCGCCGTCGCCGAGGAGATACATGTTGTCGCCGATAACGAGCGGTGAAGGCACATAGGGCAGACCTTTGGGAATATCGAAGGCCACGGACGCTGGTTTGCCACTCTTGAGGTCGAGCGCGGCGATTTCCTTCACACCGCCGCCGGTGCCGAACGTGCAGAAGTAGAAGTCATCGCTGAGCACGCCGGAGCCGAGGCTGCGCTGGCTGTAGCCGGGGTTGTGCTGCCAGTTGATCTTGCCCGTCTTGAGGTCGATGCCCATGACGCCGCTGCCGGTGTCCGCACAGATCACTTCTTTCTTACCGTTCTTTAAAGCATGCACGACCGGCGTGGAGAAGGTGTTGAGGCAGTTGGGGATTTCGAGTTTCCACACCTGTTTCCCCGTCTTGGCGTCGAGACCGACGATGCAGGCCTTCCACTTCTGCTGCGCGGGATCTTCGGTGTAAATTTTGCCGTCGCGCTGCCAGTCGAACTCACTGCGCACGATCATGATGCCATCGGCGACGATGGGCGAGATGCCGGTGCCGTGCTCGTGGATGTAATCGGCCACATGATCGTTTTTCCACACCAGCTTGCCGGCGTGATCCAATGCGAGAGCCTGGATGTTCGTGCCGGTGCTCCAGTTGATGTAGATGCGTTCGGCGTCGATGAAGGCGGAACTGCTGGCGAAGGTGTTGTAGGTCTTGTGAATCTGATGCGGCACGAACTCCTCCTCATGCCGCCAGAGTTCCTTGCCGTCTTTGCCGGAGAAGGCGATCACCGCACGCTTGTTCGCGGCGGTTTCGGCCGTTACGACGACCATGTCGCCCCACAGCACCGGCGAAGACCAGCCTTTGCCCACCGGCACCTTCCACAGCGTCGTACTGTCATCGACCACGGATGGCAAACCGGTGGTTTCAGCGAGGCCGGAACCATTCGGACCACGGAAACGGCTCCAATCAGGAGCGGTGAAGGCGGTACTGCTGATGCCGAGGAAAAGAAGGAGGGCGAGGTTGGACTTCATGCGGCCAGTAGAACGATGCATCCGGCGCGAAGCAATCGCGAAATCGCACGGCTCCGAAAGTTGCGTCAACTGAGCAGTCCCCGCCCCTTGGGAGACGCTGATAAATGATGCACCGCCGAGATTCGGAGAACGCAGAAGGGGGCGTCGCAGGAAGAATGCAGGATGAGTGTGGCGTTAGCCCGCTCGTCTTTTGGGCGGCCGCTGGCCGGGCGAGCGCTCAAGAGTCGGGCGGGCTGTCGCCGCACCCGACCTACGACATCATTCCAGCGACACACCCACGCAGAGGATTGATTCGGAAAGATTTTTCTCCGCGTTCACCAAATCTCGGCGGTGTAAATCCGTGTTTCCTCAGACAACGGTATCGTCAACAGTCTTGGCGGTCGCAGGTGGAGAAACCGCCACTTCAGGAGCAGACACAATCTCAGGCGCAAGCGTTTCAACCACAGTCGATGGCCCTGCCTCCACGGCTGGCGCTTCTTCAGCCACAACAATTGGAGCAACTTCAATCACTGGCTCTGGCATTTCAGTGACAAGAGCTGGTTCGACCTCAACCGCTGTCACAGGTGCTTCAGTCACCACGGGTGCAGGCGGCGGTGCTTCGACCTTCGGTTCTTCTTTGACTACCACTGCTTGCTTGTTCGCAGCCTCCAGCGCCTCGCTCAGGCGGTATTCAAGTTCCGCAATCTTGTAGCCGTCTTCGCGCGTGCGCTTGCGCGACTCGGTTTCCAACTGGGCCAGTTTTTCTTCGAGATCGCGCACCTTTTTGTCGGTGGAGGCTGTACTGGCCGCAGCACCCGGCGTGGGAGCCGATGCCAGGCCAACGGCGTTCATGAATTCCTTCTGCACCATCTCGACGCGAGCCTCGGCGGCCTTCAATCCGCGCTGAAGCTGGACAATCTTCGCTTCGGCCTGGTGATTGGCTTCGCGGGCCTTCACCAGTTCACCTTCGATGCCGCCGGCGGCGGCATAAGCGGCATGTTCGGCATGCACCTTCTTCAATTCGACTTCGCACTCGATCATCTCCGATTTGTGCTTGAGCAGCAGATCCTGCGCATCGGCGAGGCGCTTCTCCATGTCGGCGGCACGGGCGTTCGTGGCCTCGATGGCCTGATCCTGCGCCTTCACGCGGCCCTGCTCGGCGGCCAGCGCGGTTTCGAGATCCTTGATGCGAGACTGCGTGGGCAGGAGTTGCGCGGCGAGTTCGCGTGTCGCGGCGAGTTCGCTCTCCAGTCGCGTGATCTGCTGCGAAGCATCATTCCCACGGCGGTCGGCCACTTCACGATGCGTGGCAAAGCGCTGTTCGAGATCGGCGTAGCGTGTGCCGGCTTCGGCACTGGCTTTTTTGTCCGCCGCATTCTGTGCCGTGGCCTTGGCCTGCTCAGCTTGCAGCGTCGCCTCGGCTTCGGCACGTTGTTGTGCCAAAGCGGCAGCGGCTTCGGCCTGATGGCGCTTGGATTTGCTGCGCATCACCAGCCAAGTGACCAGTGGCGGCAGCAAGAGGATGGTCGCGGCGATACCGGCGACCTGTTGATCAAGCACAATAGGGCCGGTCATGGCGAGCGTTGCTGTTGCTGACAAAATTCCTGCAAACATGGGCTTATACATCCGCTCACGCCGGTGTTCTGTCCAGCACGCATTGCTTCTTGAGCGAGGAAGAAAGGCGGCTAGTCTGCGCGCCCCTTCCCCCCAACCTCCCCATGTCCCTGTTCAACATCCTCATCGCCGGCAACAACGACCCCATTTCGAGCAAAGGCATCGACCTGCTCAAAGCGGAGCCGTCTTTCTCCGTCACGGTGGACATGGACCTCAAGGCCGAGGACAAGATGATCGAGGCCTCCCGCACCGCCCACGCCATCATCGTCCGCAGCGGTGCCAAAGTGACCGCCAAGGTGCTCGAAGCCGCCCCAAACCTCAAAGTCATCGGCCGTGCCGGTGTCGGCGTCGATAACATCGACGTGCCCGTCGCCAGCAAGCGTGGTGTCGTCGTCATGAACACTCCCGGCGGCAACACCATCTCCACCGCCGAGCAGGCCTTCACCTTGATGATGGCCCTCTCCCGCAAGACCCCGCAGGCCCACGCCACCATCGTCAGCGGCAAGTGGGACCGCAAAAGCTTCCAGGGCACCGAAGTCTATGGCAAAACCCTCGTCGTCCTCGGCATGGGCCGCATCGGTGCGGAGTTCGCCAAGCGCGCCAAGGCCTTCGGCATGAGCGTCGTCGCCTACGATCCGTATTTGTCCAAGAATCGCGCCGAAAGCCTCGGTGTGACGCTGTGCGAAGACCTCGACGCCGCCATCGTGCAGGCCGATTACATCACGATGCACATGCCGCTCACGCCCGAGACGAAGCACATGATCAATGCCAAGCGCCTCGCTTCGCTCAAGAAAACCGTCCGCATCATCAACTGCGCTCGCGGTGGCCTCATCGACGACGCCGCACTCGCCGAGGCGCTTACCGCCGGCACCATCGCCGGAGCCGCCCTCGACGTCTTCGAAGTCGAGCCACCGCCCGCCGATTACCCGCTGCTCAAGGCCCCGAACACCGTCTTCACTCCGCATCTTGGTGCTTCCACCGAAGAAGCGCAGGAAAACGTCGGCATCGAGATCGCCGAGGTCATCAAGGCGCATCTGCTGCAAGGCACCGTCGTCAACGCGGTCAACATGCCCAACGTCGATCCCAAGGTGCTCGCCGAGATCGGCCCCTTCCTTAAATTCGGCGAACTTCTTGGCCGCCTCGTCTCCCAATTTGCTCCGGCACGCTCCAACGTCGTCCGCATCAACTACAGCGGCAAAGTCGGCAGCGGCGACACCACGCTCATCTCGCGTGCCGTTTTGAAAGGCTTCCTCGAACGCGCTGTCGGCGCTGAACAGGTCAATTACATCAACGCCAACGGTGTCGCTGAAAACCTCGGCCTCCGCTTCACCGAAAGCCGCCTCACTGAAGCCAGCGAGTTCACTGACCTCATCGAAGTCATCGCCCGCAACGACAGCAACGACTCCGCCAGCATCTCCGGCACCTTCTTTGGCAACGAGCCGCGCATCGTCAAGGTCAATAGCCACCGCATCGAGGCCCGCCCGGAAGGCACGCTGCTCTTCATCGAAAACATCGACCGCCCCGGCATGATCGCCGCCTACAGCACCACGCTCGGCAAAAATCAGGTCAACATCGCCGACATGAGCCTCAGCCGCGACAAAGAGAGCGGCAAAGCCTTCACGCTACTCACCCTCGACTCCGCGCCGAGCGCTGAAGTCCTCGCTGAACTCGAGAAGATCCAGGGCATCAGCAAGGTGCATTGCGTGGCGGTGTAAAGATGAGTGTTATGAGTTAGAGGTTATGAGTTGGGAGCTTGAGCGCCCCTAACTCATAACACTTAACCCATAACCCTTCACTCCCCACTCCATGTCTTGACAGATCGCACCCGCCTCGCCTGTTCTGTCCCGTCATGAAATTCCGTGCGCTTCTCGCGCTCCTCGCCCTCACCACCTCGCTCGTCGCTCAAAAGGCCAACACACCCGCCACGCCCTCGCCGTGGGGCGATTTCGTGGAAAAGGACTTCCCGTTCTTCAGCAGCGTGCTGGATGCCCGCGATGTCGGTGAAGGCTTTCCGAAGGACAATCTCACGCCCCGCGGCCTCATCCTGAACCTCGGCCACAATCTCTGGGCCTGCTTCGACACCGACCTCCTCCGCATCGCCTGCATCTGGGAGGGCGAAGAGGGCAAACCGCCGGTCACACCCGAAGCGCTCGCACCGGGCTCCTATCACATCGCCGGACAGAAGACCAAGGACGGTCAAGACTTCCTGCCGAAGCCGATTGGGAAGGTTTGGCTGTCGAATTGCATCTATCCGGGATGGCAGGTTGGTGACAAACCGAGCTTCACCGATCCAAGAGAACCTGCGCCGAGCAAGGAGGAGGTGGGAAGAGGGCCTTCGGGACAGTTTCATGCCATTTCATCTCAAAGACCTGTCGGCATCGACTTGGAGTATTCGATTGGCGATGTGAAGATCACTGAGTGGGTGGCGAGAGGTGGTTCTGATGGGAAACATATGACTCGATGGTTCCATGTGCTGCCTCATAAAGAAGCTTTGACTGTGCTTGCCGGCAGTAGTGGCCACTCTTTGGAAGTGCTCTGCGCGAGTTCCACCGGTTTAAAGATGCAGAGTATGAATGGATTGCAGTACGTTAAGTTACCCCCGTCGAACTCTGAGTTTGAATTTGGCATCAGCATCGGAAAACACATCGAAGATGGAGAAACCACTTCTCACCCACACTCAGGAGAAAAGGACGCAAAATGGCCTCAAATCATCACCACCAAAGCCACGCTCTCTCAGAAACCCGACGCCTACGTCATCGATGACATCCCTCTGCCCTTCGAGAATCCGTGGAAACGCAACGTGCGGCTGGCGGACATCGCGTTTCTCAATGACCAGGGCGATGCGGCGGGTGTGACCTTCGATGGCGATGTGTGGCTGATCTCGGGCCTGAAGGGCGATTTGGAGAAGGTGACGTGGAAGCGCTTTGCGAGCGGGCTGCATGAGCCGATGAGCATCGTCGCAAGACCGCGAGAACATCGAACATTGAACGCTGAACAACGAACATTGAACATTGAATCGTCGAAGACACGGGAAGGAAATTCAAAGTTCAATGTTCAGAGTTCACTGTTCAATGTTGATTTGTTCGTCTTCGACCGCAACGGCATCTGGAAACTGGTGGACACGAACAACGACCGTGAGTGCGACCGCTATGAGATGTTCTGCAATCTCTTCGCGCAGACAGCGGAGACGCGCGAGTTTCCGAATTCGATGAAGCTGGGGCCGGATGGCGAACTCTATATTTCCAAGGGCGGCCAGGGGGGCACGACCTTCGGCAAGCACAACGGCACCGTGATCAAGGTGGCACCGGATGGGAAGAAGATGGAAGTGATTGGTTATGGGTTACGGCAGCCGTTCATCGGCGTGCATCCGCAGACGGGGGCAGTCACGGCGAGTGATCAGCAGGGCAATTATGTGCCGTCCACGCCGCTGCACATCATCCGCGACCATCACTTCTACGGCCATCTGCCGACGATTGCGCCGAAGGAGCAGTATCCCGAGACGATCACCGAGCCGCTGACGTGGCTGCCGCATCCGGTGAATCCCAGTGGCGTGACGCAGACCTGGCTCGTCGGGGCGAAGATGGGGCCGGTGAATGATGAACTCATCCACATCGGCTACAACCGGCCGGAACTCTTCCGCGTGCTCATGAACGCACGCTTTGCGAAGCCGCAGGCGGCGGTGGTCAGCTTTTCGCGAGAATTTGACTTCCCCACGCTCAACGCGCTGGTGAATCCGGCGGATGGTCAACTCTACGTCTTCGGTTTCCAAGTCTGGGGCACCGTGGTGAAGAAGATCAGCGGCCTCGCCCGCGTGCGTTACACGCGCCAGCCGCGGGTGCTGCTCAAAGAGGTCACGCCGACGGACAAGGGCCTCATCCTGCGCTTCAACGCGAAGCTGGATACCAAGCTGGCGACTGATCCCACCAGCTACAGCGCCGAACGCTGGAACTACAAGCGTACGTCTGAGTATGGCTCGCCGCATTTAAAGCTCGATGGCAGCACCGGCCAGGAATGGCTGAACGCCAGCAGCGCCTACCTGAGCAAGGACGGCATGAGCGTGTTGGTCGGCCTGCCCGACATGAAAGCAGGCGTGCATCAGATGCGCATCGGCTGGGGCCTCAAGAGCGCGGATGGCTTGAAGGCTGAGAACACGGCGTACTTCTCGCCATGGGAACTGCTAACGTTTGATGCGAAGAAAGAAGGCTTCGATGACATCCAGGTCGATCTCACGCCGCGCAAAGCCGCTGTGGTGGCCGCCGTGAAGCCGACCGCCGAGGAAGGCGAGCGCATGTATCAGATGTTCGGCTGCATGGCCTGCCATAGCACCGACGGCACGCTGGTCGGCAAGGTGGGACCGAGCTGGAAGGGTCTGTTCGGCAGCGAACGTGACATCGCCAAAGGCGAGAAAGGCAAATTCAAGGCCGACGAAGCCTACCTGCGCGAGTCCATCACCAATCCGAGCGCCAAGGTCGTGAAAGGCTTCGAGAAATTCGACACCGGCATGCCGATCTACGCGGGCATCTTGAATGACTCGCAGATCGAGAGCCTGATTCTATACATCAAGAGTTTGAAGTGACGGAGCGCGAGTATGGCGGAGCCTACTCGCCACTTTTTAGCGCCAGCGCTCACGAATCCCCCTTAAACAGGCGAGTAGGCTTCGCCATACTCGCGCTCCATGCTGCGACCTCAATTCATGCTGCGCAGCGCTTCGCGAATGAGTTTGTCCGCTGTGTCGATCCCAGGCTGCTTGGCGAGTTCGTTCACGACTTTGATCGCCTCGCTCTGTTTGTAACCGAGGGCGATCAAACCGAGCACGGCATCGCTTTGCGCCTCCTGCTTCGGATCGTGCGTGCCCTTGGCGGTTTGTGCGGCCTGCCAGGCCGTCACGACGCCGACCTTGTCCTTCAACTCCAGCACGATGCGCTCGGCAGTCTTGCCGCCGACGCCTTTGATGCGCGAGAGCGCCTTCACATCCCCGGCGATCACGGCGTCCTTGAATGCGGCCACGGGCATGCCGCTGAGCACACTGAGCGCCATCTTGGGGCCGATGCCGGACACGCGGTCCATCAGCAGGCGGAACAGATCGCGCTCGTCGGAGGTCATGAAGCCGAACAACGTGTGATCGCGGTCCGTGACATGGTAATGCGTGAGCAACTGCACCTCGGCACCGACCTGCGGCAACTTGTCGAACGTCGTCAGCGGAATGAGCGCAACGTAGCCGACACCGTGGACATCAAGGGTGACACGGTGCGGCAGTGCTTCGGCCAGTAGGCCACGGAGAAAGGCGATCATGCGCCCCATGAAGCCGGTGCTGCGCGAAGGTGCAAGCGGAGGTTTGCTTCGTACCCAGTCCTCGTGCGAGTGCCCAGGCAATCGCGACCGGGTATGAAATTCCGCGCCTCTCGAACGCCAAGGGCGAGCCTCTCCTCAGCCCAGGGTGAAACCCTGGGAAATCGCCATGACATGCCAACAATAAGAACGTCAGCGCTGAAAGCGCTCCACCTTCGGGGAAATCATGTGTGGGGGCATGCGATCCCGGAGTTTTCACTCCGGGCTGAGGAGAAACGCGCCGTTGGCGCTCCGAGACAGCATCAGCATTTGGGCTGACCACTTTCATGCTTCGGCGGTTTGCTTCACGGCCAGTTCCGGCCACAATCCATCGCATGCGCCCGCTTTTCTGCCTCCTGCTCCTCGCCGCAAACGCCTTGCACGCTCAGACGGAGCGCAAGCTCGAAACCCTGCTGCTGATGCCGGAGCCGAAGGCGATGCGCTCGGCGTACTCGATCACGCCCGCCGGAGCGAAGACCACGGTGCTCACGCCGTATCGCGAATCCGCCGTGTCACCGAGCGGCATCGAGCCTTACTCGCAGGAAGCCTTCTCCAAACTCGGCATGAGCATCGAAACCTTCGCCGCACGCGCCAAAACCGCCGCCGACAAGCGCCTGATCCAGCTCAAGCCCGAACTCATCAAAGGCGACGATGGCAGGATCGCCTACGCGGTCTATCGCGGCGAATCGCCGTTGTTCGCCACGTTGCTCGTCGCGCCATCGCTTCCCAAGATTTTCGAGGAGCTGTTTGGCAAAGAAATCTGGGTCGCCATGCCCGACCGCCATGCGCTGTATGTTTTTCCGGCCAGGGAAGAAGCCTTCCACGAATTCGCCGCAGACCTCGCCGAGCGCTACACCACCGATGCCTATGCCGCGAGCTGCGAGGTGTTTGCGATCAAGGTCGGCAGCGAGCCGAAGGTGGTGGCGACGTTTGCGGGTGAAGAGTGAGGCTCACGGCCCATCGAACACCACAACATCATCGCCGCCTTTGGCGGCGCCCTTTTTGTGCTCCAATCCTTCCGCACGGCGGCGACGGGCTTCGGCGAAGAATTCTTTGAGGATGCGGACGCAGTCGTCATTGAGCACGCCGGAGGTGATCTCGGTGCGGTGGTTGAGGTTCGGAGCTTGAAGGAGGTTCCAGAAGCCGCCGGCGGCACCGCCTTTGACATCGGGACAGCCAAAGATGACGCGGCGGACGCGGCAGTGCATGATGGCACCGGCGCACATGGGACAGGGTTCCTTGGTGACGTAGAGATCGCACTCGTTGAGCCGCCAGTCGCCGAGAGCGCTCTCAGCCTGAGTGAGCGCGAGCATTTCGGCATGGGCGGTGGCGTCCTTGAGTGTTTCCACCTGGTTCCAGGCGCGGCCGATGACATTGCCCTGATGCACGATCACGGCCCCGATGGGCACTTCGTCCTGTTTGGCGGCCTTGCGGGCCTGCCGCAGCGCCTCGCGCATGAAATGCTCGTCGTCGAAGGGGTTGATGATGAGGGTGTCGGACACGCGGGTTTATAAACGGCTCCGCGACCAACTCAAACCTTGAACTTTGAACCTTGAACCTTATCTCAGGGCATGAATCACACGACGAACCTCATTCTCCCTTCCCTGCTGGCCGCCGACTGGTCAAAAATCGACGCTGAAGTGAAGCGTGCGTCGGATGCTGGCGCGAAGTGGCTGCATCTGGATGTGATGGACGGTGCATTCGTCGATAACATCTCCTTCGGCCCGCAGATGGTGGAGACGGTGCGCAAGTGCACGGACATGTTCCTCGATGTGCATCTCATGATCCATCGTCCGGATCATTATACTGACCGGTTCATCAAGGCGGGTGCGCAAAACATCACGATCCACGTCGAAGCAAACTACGACACTTCGGTGACGGAGACGCTGAAACGCATCCGTGCCGCCGGGCTGCAATGCGGCATCGCGCTGCATCCAAGCACGCCGTTTGAGGCAGCGCTGCCGTTTGTTCAGGACATCGACCTGCTGCTGGTGATGACCGTGGTGCCAGGCTTCGGCGGGCAGCCGTTCATGGAGCAAGAAACGATGCCCAAACTGGCCGCTGCACGCGATTACCGCGATGCGCACGGTTTAAAATTCCATCTCGAAGTCGATGGCGGCATCTACACGCACACCGCCCCCATCGCGAAGCAGAACGGCGCGAACCTGTTCGTCTGCGGCACGTCGTCCTTCGGCCCGCCGGACATGCAGCAGTCGATGCGCGAGCTGGCGGCTGCGGTGGCAGGTTGAGGGAGTCTGGGGGCAGTTGAAGGAAAGTGCTCAGTGCCAAGTGCTCAGTCTGCCCCAGTGCCAAAACTGAGCACTGAGCACTGAGCACTGAGCACTTCTTACCCTGCCCCTTCAGTTCACGGCACCTTCTCCGGCTCAACTGCGGGATCTGCCGCTGCCGCAGGTGGTGCCTTGTGGTTGTCATCATGATGGTCGTCGTGATGTTCCTCGGCGTCGTGTTTATCTTCACGCGGATCGTGGCCTTCCGCGTGCAGGATGTCGCTGTGGTCGGTGACGCCTTTGAGGTGCGTCTTGAACTTGCGGTGGCGCTGGCGCTCCGGCAGCGGACTGAGCTGCATATTGATGTTACGGCCCGCCATCTTGGGTTCCTGATCCAGATGACCCATCGTGAGGAGGTCCGCTTTGATCTTTTTGGCAAGCAGATGCCCGAGTTCCTGATGCGCCATCTGGCGGCCGCGGAACTGGAGCTGGATGCGGACTTTGTGGCCTTCCGCCAGAAAGTCTTCAGCATGCGTGATCTTGATCAAGTAGTCATGCGGATCAATGCCGATGCGGAACTTCATCTCCTTCACCTTGCCGCCCTTCTGATGCTTGTGGGCCTCCTTCTTGTGCTTCTCCTGGATATACTTGTATTTGCCGTAGTTGACGATTTTGCACACGGGCGGATCGACATTCGGCGCTACTTCGACCAGATCAAGACCACGCTCTTTGGCGATACGAATGGCTTGCGACGTGGGAATGATGCCGAGCTGATGATGTCCATCTTCCTCGACGACACGCACCTTGGGCGCACGGATGCGCTCATTGATACGGGTCTGATCGACAAAGCGGCCGTTGGGCCGATCACGACCACCGGGACGATTCCCGCCACCCGGACGAAACGGACCACCACTGGAGTAACCACCTGGACGCGGCGGGCCGGAGGGACGTGGTGCGCCGGATGGTGGACCTGCGGGACGCGGGGCACCCGTGGGCGGGACGGGGGGACCGGCGGGCCGTGGCGGCGGCGGGCCGCCCGCACCTTGGTTTTGCTGGGGACGCGGGGCGAAATTGCCGCCGCTCAACTGCTGGAATGGATTGCTTATGGGATACCTCCGGGTGTGTTCAAAACTCCAGGCCGCCGTGTGGCAACCACCTGGAAAATCATTCGAGAAAAACGTACTGCAAACATCATATCAGCACGGACTCGATTCCGACATGCACGCGTCTGCTGTCTCCCGATCATGCGGGGTGGGTGGACGCGACAAAGAAAAAATCATGCGGGGAAAGTCTATTGGGAAAAGGCGCGCTCAGAAAACCGAATGGCCGCCTAGCGAAGCTGGAGAGTCAAACGCTGCGGACAGGTAACGACTTTCACGACATTGAGCAAGGCGATTTATTGCCACAAAACAGGCCGTCAGTGGTCTTTGGCGCAGACACGGCACATGAAACGGTTACCCCGATCGGGAATCTCATAGCTCTTACCGCCGCAGAAGATGCAGCGCACCGGGATGAAATTCCTCACGAACCAGCGTGTGGCCATGGCCACCACGACACTACCCACCAGCATCGCCACCAGCGGCGGGATCCGCTGGTGGTCCAGCCAGTCCCAGATCTGATAAACCAGTCCGCAATAGATCGCCCCCATCAGGATCGGCCCGAAAAAGCTGAGTGCAAAATGCCGAGTCGAAGTCATGTGGTGGCAATCTTTACGCCATCACGGCATTACGCAAGCTCTCACGCATCACTTCCAGCGGCGCAGGCTGGTCAAACCAGTGCTCGAATGAGATCGCACCCTGGTGCAGCAGCAGCGTGAGACCGTCCGCCGTCCTTGCGCCAGCCAGCTTTGCATCCGCGAGCAGCGGCGTCTCGCCAGCGGCACGATAAACCATGTCGAACACGAGGTGTCGTGCCGTCAGCGCCTCCCCTGGCAGGAGTTTCACATCGTCTGGCTTCATGCCGAGCGAGGTCGCATTCACGATCAAATCGATCCCGTTCATCTCCGCCGCCACCGCCTCATCGGTCCACGGAATCACGCGCACTTCACTCCTCGGTGAAAATTTTGTCACTTCATCCGCCAGCTTATCTGCTTTTGACACCGTACGGTTCGCCAGCAGGAGTTTGGGGCAGTGCTCCAGCGCACACTGCACCGCCACCGCCCGCCCAGCACCGCCACCGGCACCGAGAATCAGCACGCGCAGGTCTTGCACCTCGACACCGAACACTTCACGCACCGAGCGCAGAAAGCCCGGCCCGTCGCTGTTGTAGCCATGCAGTTTGCCATCCCGAATCGCCAGCGTGTTCACCGCGCCGAGCTGCCGCGCCAGCGGATCGAGCACGTCCACGGCATCCAGCGCCTCAAACTTGTGCGGGATGGTGATGTTCACTCCGAGAAAGCCGCAGGCCGCAAATTGACGAAACGCCGCCGCCACCTGCCCTACCGGCACCTGCACGCGAATGTATTGCGCCTCGATGCCACACGCCTGCAGCGCCGGATTGTGCATCTGCGGACTGCGTGAATGCGCGATTGGATCACCCATCACCGCCAGCCGCGCAGATGGTGTGAAGCGCCCGGAGACGGCGCTCCAGTGCATCAAATCATCAAACAATAGAAAATCTCCCACGCATCAGCTTTCGCCAAAGATGTGCATCCTGTCAAAGCACACGCCGCAATTTTCCCCTCGACACCACGTTTGATCCACGCTGCAATCAACATCGCAGCCCCCAACCATCCACCACCCATGCGTCTTCTCTTTCCTATCGCGACCCTCGCCCTCACCGCCGCCCTTTTCTTCGCCAACGCCGCCGACACTCCCGTAAAACCACTCCGCGTCCTCATCGTCGCCGGTGGTTGCTGCCATGAGTATGACAAGCAGCCCATGGCCCTCAAAGAAGGCATCGAAGCACGACTCAACGCGGTCGTGGACATCGCCTACAACCCCGACAAGAGCACCAAGGCCACCTTTGAAATCTATAAGGCGAAAGACTGGGACAAGGACTTCGACGTGATCATCCACGACGAATGCAGTGCCGATGTCACCGACCCTGCCTACGTCGGGGCCATCCTCGGCGCGCACAAAGCCGGCAAACCCGCCGTGAACCTCCACTGCGCCATGCACAGCTACCGCTGGGGCAATTTCCGCGAAGCCGTGAAACCCGGTGCCGACAACGCCGGCTGGTATGAAATGCTCGGCCTCCAGTCCACCGGCCACGGCCCGCAGCAGCCCATCGCCATCACCTTCACTGACAAAACCAGCCCCATCACCCAGGGCCTCGAAAACTGGACCACCATCAACGAGGAACTCTACAACAACATCCAGGTTCTCACCGGCAAAGCCATCGCCTCCGGCACTCAAATCGTCCCGCCCAAGGCCAAAAAAGGCGAACCCCTTCCTCCCGACGCCAAAGCCACCGAAACCACTGCCGTCGTCGCCTGGACCAACGAATACGGCCCGAACAAGACCAAGATCTTCTCCACCACCATCGGTCACAACACCGCCACCGTCAGCGACGCCCGCTACCTCGATCTCATCACCCGCGGCATCCTCTGGACCACCGGCCACATCAACGAAAACGGCGCTGCTGCTCCCGGTTACGGCAAATAATTCACACCAGCATTCGCTTCGGCGTCATCGCCAAAGTGCTTAGTGCTCAGTTCAAAGTGCTCAGTGGTCATCCCTCTGAGCATTTTGCCATTTTCAGTTCTCCATTTTCCATTCCTCCATCCAAACCGCTCAAAAATTGAGCACTAAGCACTGAGCACTCATGCCCCGCCCCCCTCTGGCCCTCTTCCTCGCTCTCACGCTCCGCCTCGCCGCCGACGAACTCCCCGGCCACTCCGCGCATGGTGAAGCCTTCAACGAAGGCCCACGGCAGGCCGCCGTGCTCATTCCCGGCTGTGGCGACGCCGTCAAATTCCCCATCAGTTCCAAAAAAACCGACGCGCAGACTTTCTTCACGCAGGGCGTCGGCCAGCTTCACGGCTTCTGGTATTATGAAGCCGAGCGCTCCTTCCGTCAGGTCGCCGCCATCGACCCCGACTGCGCCATGGCCTACTGGGGCATGGCCATGGCCAACGTGAACAACGAAAAACGCGCCCGTGCCTTCATCAAAAAAGCCGCACCACTCAAAGCCAAGGCCACGCCACGCGAGCAAAAGTGGATAGCCGTCCTCGAAACCCTCTACCGCGAAGGTGACGACAAGCGCGACAAAAAACAGCGCAGCCTCGACTGCATCAAAGACCTCGAAACCCTCGTGCAGGACGATCCGAAAGACATCGAAGCCAAAGCCTTCCTCGTCTGGCGCATCTGGTTCTCCCGCACCGAGGCCCCCATCTCCAGCAATCAGGCCGTCGATGCCCTGCTCGATCAAATCTTCGCCGCTGTTCCCAATCACCCCGCGCATCACTACCGCATCCACCTGTGGGATCAGAGCAAGCCCATCCTCGCTCTCAAATCCGGTGCGCAATGCGGTCAGGCCGCCCCTGGCATCGCCCACATGTGGCACATGCCTGGCCATACCTTTTCCAAATTGAAACGCCCTGATGATGCCGCCTGGCAGCAAGAGGCCAGCACCCGCGTCGATCACGCCTACATGATCCGCCAGTTCGTCCTGCCCGATCAAATCCACAACTACGCCCACAACGAAGAGTGGCTCATCCGCACCTACAACGACCTCGGCCGCGCCAAAGCCGCCATCGGCCTCGCGCACAGCCTCATCGGCAATCCACGCCATCCCAGCTACAACACCCTCGACAAACAAACCACCTCCGCCAGCTACGGCCGCACCCGCTTGATCGAAACCCTCATCAAATGGGAACTCTGGGCCGATTTAAAGACCTTCACCGCCACGCCCGCCGGCCACCCCGCCCACGACATCACCCGCCTCCGCGCCCAAGGCCTCGCCGCGTATCATCAAAGTGACACCAAACTGCTCGCCGAGTCACTCAAAGCTCTCGAAGCCGCCAAAACCGAGCAGAAGCTCGTCAACATCGACACCAGCAAGCTCAAACCCAAAAAAGCCGACTCGCCCGACAAGTCAGAAAAATCCGACCCAAAGAAGAAAACCGACAAGCCCGCCGAAAAACCCGAGGTCAAAGCCAAGAACAATGCCCTCGCCGAATTGAAGGTTCTCACGGCTCTTCTGGACGAAAAGCAGCCCAAAGCAGCCCAAACCAAGCTCCTCGACGCCCTCAAAGACACCGACGTCCCCAAAGACCGCCTCGCCCGTTACTGGCTCAAACTTGACGACAAAACTAAAGCCGCCGACCTCGCCAAGAACTTCCCCCAAGACCTCGCCGGCCTCGCCGCCAAAGCCGAAGTCCTGCACGCCTGCGGCAAAACCGACGACGCCAAAAAAGCCTTCGAGGAACTGCGCAAGCAAGCCTTCGCCCTCGACCGCGACCTCCCCCTCGCCAAACGCCTCGACACACTCGCCAAAACCTTCGCCATCACCGGCGACTGGCCTGCGCCCGCACCGAAACGCACCGACAGCGGCATCCGCCCTCCGATCGAATCACTCGGCCCCGTCCATTGGCACGCCCCCGATGCTCCCACTTTCGAAGCCCTCACGCTCGACAACAAGATCGTCAAGAGCACCGACTTCACAGCCAATAAGCCGACACTATTCATGTTCTACCTCGGCCACGACTGCGGCCACTGCGTCGAACAAATCCAGGCCTTCGCCAAAGCCGCCGCCGATTTCGACCAAGCAGGCATCCAGCTCGTCGCCGTGACGTTGGAACCCACTCAGGTCGCCGGAAAAATTCGCGAGAAGCTCTCCCTCAAAAAAGACCAGCCACTCCCCTTCCCCATCCTGAGCGACAGCAGCCTCGCAGCCTTCAAAAAAGTCCGCGCCTACGACGACTTCGAAAAAGAATCTCTCCACGCCACCCTGCTAATCGACCCATCCAACAAACTCCGCTGGCTCGACATCAGTTGGCAGCCCTTCACCGACGCCAAGTTTGCTTTGGAGGAGTCCAAGCGGCTTCTCAGGTTTTGAGATCAAAGTCAGCCCACACCAGCGCGTGATCGCTCGCGGCATTTGTGTCGCCAGTCACGGTAGGAATGGGCGGATGCTTGTCGCGTGTCTTCTTGGCCGAGGCCCAGATGCCCGTGCGGTCGATCCCGGTCTTCTGAAGGCGGGACGCGAGCGCGGCGGAGACGAGCAGGTAGTCGATCTGGTCGTTTTTGCTCGGCACCGCGTCGTCGCGGTGCGTCCAGCGATCCTCGCCGGCCGGCAGCATGTCGAAGACATTGCGCAAGCCCGCATGACCCAGCAACGGCGCGAGCGAATCGGAGCCGGGCAGCTCATTGAGATCACCGGCGACCACGACCCATTGCTTGGCGAGATCGAAGCGTTTCAAGATCTCGACCACGCGCGCGGCCTGGCGTTTGCGCTTCGCATCGTTGTCCGCCTTCGAGCCGTAGCCCCGGCTCTTGAAGTGATTGCACAGGATCCACAGCTTGCGGCTGCCCGGCACGTCGATCTCGAACTCCGCGCAGTCGCGGCTGAACACCGGTCGTTTCGTGACGGCATCGGGATCATCGACGTGGCTGCGCATATCGACGATGGGAAACCGGCTCATCACCCCCACGTCAATCCCGCGTTCATCGTTGCCGTCGATCACCATCGCGTGCGGATACTGCGCGACACCAAGGATCGTCTCGTTGAAGCGCCGCAACACCGGCCGGTTTTCCACCTCGACGAGACAGAGCACATCCGCATGGGCCGCCGTGATGACACGCCCCGTGTTCTGGATCATCGGTGCCTGGAACAAATCCCGCCGCCACTCGATCCACCCAATCCAGCCGCCGCGGCCATCCGCGATGATCTTCCCGTTGGAAACCAACCGCCGCCGCGTTTCCTGGAGGAAGAACGGCCCCGACTCGCCGAGCGCCTTGTGTTTCTTGAGCAGCTTTAGCATCGCCACCTTGTCAGCGTCGGAATAGACCGGCTTCTCGATCAGTCCTTGCAGGATGGCGACATCCGCCAGCACATCCGTGGTCTTGGCGGGATCATCCCCGTTCATCGCCCGCGTGCGGCTGAAGAGGTTTTCAACGTTGTAGGCCGCGATGCGCATGGGGAGGAAGGATTGGTTGAAGGTCTATGGCGTCAGGCAAACACCGGCTTGCCGACTTCTTTCCGCCGCCGCAGCTCCGCGAGCATGTCCCGTTCGGCCAGGCCCGCAGCCCATGCGGGGCGGAGCTGGAAGTGCGGCTCATCCACGATGGTCTTCCAGTTGCCACCCCACTCCAGGCCCAGATCGACGCCAATGGCGCCCACAGCCTTGTACTTGGGCGATTCACCTTTGTAGGTGGTCCCTTCAAAGACACCGATGTCGAAGGCGATGCCGAAGTTGTGATTGGAGAAGCCGCCTTTGGCATTGGTCACTTTGTTTCCCGGTGCGGTGCGTCCCTTGGCATAAAGCGCATCCTGTTCGGCAAAGGTGCGCGTGCCGCTGATGATCTTGATGGTGATGCCCGCCGCCGCCGCGCGCTGCACCAGGGCACGGGCATGGGGATGTACGTCCAGCTGCAGCGTGGCGATGCTGGTCTCGCTCCTGGAATCCACCGTGCCCATGGTGGGAACCGGTGCCTTCGCCGCGCTGGCGTTGGTTTTCCCGCCCACGATGCGCTGGTGGATGGCTCCCCAAGTCTGCGGGCCAGCGGCACCGTCAGCTTCGATTTTGAGGGCGGTTTGAACTTCTTTGATGATGTCGGTGATGCTCATGGGATTCTGAGTAAAATTATTTCAGCGAATGATCCAGGTCTCGTATTTCAGCGTCGCCTCTACGTCGAATGTGTCAATCTGAACAAGAATATCGATGCCATCGTGTGCTCTTTCGGCGACGTGATCCGCGCCCGCACCGGGTTGAGATGGATGTCATCCATCAACGTCTGGTAATGATACCGGTCCGCGCCTTCCACCTCCGCCGCTTTGTCATTCAGCCAAGACATCCCCGCGCCTCCAAGGTCTATGACATTTAGCGTCTGCCCAGTTCAATAACACACTCCCCCACCCACCGCGCATAGCTCTCCGCCACCTGCTCTGGTTTGAGGGCGACGATTTCCGGCACGTCGTAGGGATGCAGTTCGCGGAGGCGTGATTCGAAGCGCGGCCAGGCGGCGGACGTGGTTTTGAAGATGGCCAGCACCTCGGCGGCGGTTTCGACCTGGCCTTCGCAGCGGTAGATGGATTCGACGGCGGGGATGAGATTCACGCAGGCGGCGAGTTGCGATTCCACCAGCGCCGTGCCAGTCTCGCGGGCCTTGCCGAGGTCCGGGAAGGTGCAAAGGACGATCAGGATGTCGTTCATGACCGCCAGTGTATGAGATCTGCCTTCATCGACAAGCTTATCAAACGCATGGACCGCCTGGAACCGGGCGAAGTCCAGGGCATCGTGCTGGAGCTGCTGCGGGAGAAGAAATTTCAGGAGAAAGTGTTCGAGGCGTTGCAGGAGGGCGTCATCCTGCTCGATACCGAGGGCAAGGTGAGCTACGTGAACCGGGCCGCATGCACGTTTTTCGGCATGCAGCAGGATCAGGTGCTGGGTCAACGGCTCGCCCAAGGCGTGCGGGGTCTCGACTGGAACGAACTGCTCAAGCCCGGCACGGTGGTGAGCCGTGATCTGGAGGTGTTTTATCCCGAAAACCGCTACCTCAACTTCTACATCACCAGCATCGACGATGATTCGCCGCTGGGCTTCGTGATGCTGATCCGCGATGTCACGGAGACGCGCAAGCGCACCGAGGAGCAGCTCGAAAGCGAGCGTCTGAACGCCTTCACGCTCCTCGCGGCCGGGGTGGCGCATGAACTGGGCAATCCGCTCAATTCATTGACGATCCACCTCCAGCTCCTCGAACGCCGCCTCAAGAAGATGGGCGCGAAGGGCGAGAGCCTGCGCGAGCACCTGGACGTAGCCACCGGCGAGATCCGGCGGCTGGATTTCATCATTGGGCAGTTCCTCGCGGCGATCCGTCCGACGCAGCCGCAGCTTCAGCGCGTGCAGTTGCGCGAGCTGCTGGATGAATGCGTGCGCTTCCTCCAGCCGGAGATCGAGCAGGCCAAGGTGAAGCTCAAGCTCGACCTGCGGGCCGATCTGCCCGCCATGCCGCTCGATCCCGGTCAGATCAAGCAAGCGGTGTACAATCTCATCCGCAACGCCTGCCAGGCGATGCCGAACGGCGGCACGCTGACGATCAACGGCACTTTCACCGACTACGAGGTGCGCCTGAGCTTTGAAGACACGGGCAAAGGCATCAGCCCCGAGCAGATGGGCAAGCTGTTCCAGCCCTTCGCCACGACACGCAGCACCGGCTCCGGTTTGGGCCTGCTCATTGTGCGCCGCATCATCCGCGAGCACGGCGGCGAGATCGACATCGAGAGCCGCGAAGGCTTGGGCACGCGGGTGAGCCTGTGGCTGCCTTTGGTGGAGAAGAAGGTGCGGCTGCTGGAGAACAGTTGATGGTCTTGAGTTGATCGTTGATGGCCTGAACCAGCAGCAGGCCAGGGCCAGATTGTCAAAAGCATCAGTGCCGCCATGCTGTTGCGCGATGACATGCTCGACGTGGAACGGCGTCCCGGCCTCATGTTCCTGCCTGAGACGGCAGTACTCGTAGCGCCCGCCGGCACGTTGCTTCACACGCTCACGCAGCTCGCGATCCATGATCTACGATGCAGCGCGTTTCAGAAACAACCTGGCCTGGAGTTTGAGCACGGACATGAGCTTGCCGACGTAAATGTGACTCCAATACTCGCTCTCCTCTGAACGCGTGAGTTTTCCTTCGTTGGCCTTGGCGGAGAGTTCTTCCACTCGCGCCATCTTGGCGGCGTCAGGCTCAATTTTGAGCAGATTCGCCGCCGTCTCCACCGTGAAACACGGGTGTGCCGGATTGAGCAATTGATCGAGTTCAACAAAAGCGTTCATAACGTCCATGGCCCTGCCACACACTGCGCTTTCCCGCAACCTGCGGCTTGCAGCCGAGACAGGCTGTTTGCCGCACATCTGTCGCAATCATCAAATTCGCAAAAGACGGGTGCTGCTCGAAATACGCGGACAAAACAGCCTCATCCCCGCTATTGACCCACGGCCCTTCAGCCGCCAGCGTCACCTCCCTATGTCCGACCAACCCAATCCAAAACCAGTACGCAAACTGAACCCCGCCCTCTCGAAGCCCGTCCAGCCGGATGAGATCCTCGCGAAGGTGATCGGTTCCACGCCGCTCTCACGCGGAGAAATGACCAAGAAACTGTGGGAATACATCAAGAAGAACGGCCTCCAGGACCAGGCCAAGAAGACCAACATCAACGCCGACGAAGCGCTGAAGGCCGTCTTTGGTGGCAAGAGCCAGGTGACCATGTTTGAGATGACCAAGCTCGTCTCCGCCCACGTCAAGTGAGCGGCAGCCGCAGGTTCACCTGACTTCCTGAAGATTGCCCGCCTGAAAATGGCCATCGTGGTCGGCGTCCCGAAGTGATTCGGTACGCCGATCACAGTGTTGGGAGGAAGAACTGGCCGCTTGGTCGCGGCCAATTCGTTCTTGCATCACCCGCTCATCCGCGTCATCTCAGGTGAACCTGCTCGTCTCTACCACACCTTGGCAACCTCCGACACTTCCCGCACCCTCGTCGCCATACCTGCCCGCTGGGGTTCCACCCGCTTCCCAGGCAAGCCGCTCCACCTCATCGCCGGAAAACCGCTCGTGCAGCACGTTTGGGAGCGCTGCCAGGACTGCAAGCAGATCGACGACATCATCATCGCCACGGATGACGCCCGCATCGCTGAAGCGGCTGCCAGTTTCGGTGCCAAGTTCGTGCTGACTTCAGCCGATCATCCCAGTGGCACGGATCGCATCGCTGAGGCCGCGAATTCATTCCCGGACCATCGCATCCTCATCAATGTGCAGGGCGATGAACCGCTGATCTCCCCTGCCCTCATCGACGAACTGGCCTGCACCATGCGCGACGATGCCAGCATCAAAATGATCACCGCCGCCGCACCGATTCACGACCCGGCGCAGATCAGCGACGCGAATGTGGTGAAGGTCATCTTCGATACGCATGGCGACGCACTCTATTTTTCGCGTTCGCCCCTGCCCTTTGTGCGCAATCCCGAAGCCTGGCCGCGCAGCTACCGCCACCTGGGCATCTACGGATTTCAGCGCAGCTTCCTCTTCCAGTTCGTAGCTTGGCCACCGTCACGATTGGAGCAAACCGAGTCCCTGGAGCAGCTCCGCGCCCTCGAAAACGGCGCCCGCATCCGCGTCGTGCTGACCGACGAGCTTTCGCCCGGTGTGGACACGCCCGAGCAGGCCCGTGCCATCGAACAGCATCTGCAAAAACATTCCTCTTGAACTGCGAACCGAGAACCGCGAACCGAGAACCATCATGAAATACATTTTCGTCACCGGCGGCGTCGTCAGCTCACTTGGCAAAGGTCTGGCCGCTTCCTCTCTCGGCACGCTGCTCGAACTGCGTGGCCTGCGGGTCATCATGCAGAAGTTTGACCCGTACCTGAACATCGACCCCGGCACGATGAACCCGTACGAGCACGGCGAGGTGTATGTGCTCGATGACGGTGCCGAAACCGACCTCGACCTCGGCCACTACGAGCGTTTCACGCACACCAACCTCTCCAAGCTCAACAACCTCACCTCAGGTCAAGTGTACCAGAGCGTGCTCGACAAGGAACGCGCCGGCAAATACCAGGGCCGCACCGTGCAGGTCATCCCGCACGTCACCAACGAGATCAAGGCCCGCATGCACGAAGTCGCCGAGAAAATGGGTGGCGACGTCATCATCACTGAAATCGGCGGCACCGTCGGTGACATTGAAGGCCTGCCTTTCCTCGAAGCCATTCGTCAGTTCGGCCACGAGGTCGGCGCTGGCAACGTTCTGTTCATCCACGCCACGCTCGTGCCATACATCAAGGCCGCGCAGGAGCTGAAGACCAAACCTACTCAGCAGAGCATCGCCAAGCTGCGCGAGATCGGTATCGCCCCGCACATCATCCTCTGCCGCACCGAGCACCCGCTCGACCTCGATGTGCGCGAAAAAATCTCTCTCTTCGGCAACGTGCCCATCGAAGCCGTCGTCGAAGTGCGCGACGTCAAACACACCATCTACGAAGTGCCGTTAAAGCTGCACGAGGAGCGCCTCGACGACAACGTTTGCCGCTTGCTGAACCTCACCACGCCGCAGCCCGATCTCACCCGCTGGCGCAGCTTTGTGCAGCGTGTCATCCATCCCACGCACCACGTCCGCATCGGTGTCGTCGGCAAATACATCGAGCTGCAAGACGCCTACAAGAGCATCTACGAATCCCTCACGCACGCTGGAGCCGCCAATGATTGCAAGGTGGACATCGTCCGCGTCGATGCCGAGAGCATCGAAAAGGCTGGCCCCGAACTCTACCTCACCGGCCTTCAGGGCATCCTCATCCCCGGCGGCTTCGGCGACCGTGGCACCGAGGGAAAAATCACCGCTGCACGCTATGCCCGCGAAAAAGGCATTCCTTATTTCGGCGTCTGCCTCGGCATGCAGATCGCCGTCATCGAGTTCGCGCGCAATGTTTGCGGCCTCAAAGGCGCTACGAGCACCGAGTTCGACAAGACCACGCCGCATCCCGTCATCAGCCTCATGGAGGAGCAGAAGAAGGTGAAGCAGCTCGGCGGCACCATGCGCCTCGGCTCCTGGGTCACCGATCTCGTCCCCGGCAGCAAGGCCTTCGAACTCTACCACAGCGCCACCATCACCGAGCGCCACCGCCACCGCTTTGAGTTCAATTCCGACTACAAGGAACTCATGGAAGGCAAAGGCCTGCTCATCTCCGGCACCAGCCCGAAGGGCGATCTCGCCGAGATCATCGAACTGCCCGCGCACCCTTACTTCGTCGCCTGCCAGTTCCATCCCGAGTTCCTCAGCAAGCCGAACAACCCGCACCCGCTCTTCCACGGCTTCGTCAAAGCCGCCATGCAGCACCACGGTGTGGCGGAGCCGGTGTGCTGACTCCTTTCTCAGCGCGCATCTGCGGCTAAAGAAAACTCAGCCGTGAACCACCGCGTCACTTCGGTTTGATCTCAAACGCATCGAGCCACGGCAGCGTGATCTGCGGCGGCATACCGCCGAAGGGCTGATAGGCGGGAAGCTGGACGATGCTCATGCTGTGCGGCTGGCTAGCGATGAAGAACATCGCGTCAGCGCAGTCGGCACAGGTGATCATGGCTTCCTTGTGCTTGGCCGATGGCTGCACGGGGCGCTTTTTGACGAGCGGAGTGTCCGCCTCGCCGGGGGCGTATTCGGAAACGACGATACCGTGTGCGTTGAGTTGCATGCGCGCGGTCAAAAGCATGCCGTGAACGGCCCACTTGCTCGCGGTGTAAGGCACGCCGGCGAAGGAGTCATAGCCATGCCCGGCCGTGGATGACACGACGACGATTTTGCCGCCGCCGTTCGCCGCCATCGGTTTCGCGACGGCCTGGATCATGTTCGCCACACCGATGACGTTGATCTCCATCACCTTCCGCCAGCTCTCCTCGCTGGCGATTCGTGACGGGTCAGCATGCGCCATGAAGCGATCTGGCGTGTTGATGCCCGCCGTGTGGATGAGCGCGTGCAGCGTGCCGTGTTTCAACACTTCCGCCATCGCTGTGGCGATGCTGGCGCTATCCGCCACATCACAGACGATGGGGATGATGTTTGAGGAGAGCGCCGCACTTTCCTGGAGCGACTCCAGTGTGCGTCCAAACACAAAGGTCTTCGCACCGGCGTCAGCAAAACGCTTCGCCGCCGCCTGCCCCATGCCACCGCCGCCGCCAGTGACGATCACGATCTTGTCAGTCCAATTTTGATCCATCCGCCGATGCTAACGAGCGCACGCCGCACGTCCAGCCTGTGACCTTGGCAAAAATCGCGGTGTTGGCTGCCAAAGCGGCCAAGACGGCTGTGCGATAGGCCGATTACCTGTCACCTCAACATGAGCAAACAGGTCACCATCCTCGGTGCGGGCGTCATCGGCCTCAGCACGGCGCTTTACTGCGCGCGACGCGGCATGCAGGTGACGATCATCGACCAGAAGCCGCGCCAGCGCGATGGCTGCTCGTTTGGCAATGCAGGCATGATCGTGCCGAGTCATTTCATTCCGCTGGCAGCCCCAGGCATGGTCAAACTCGGCCTGAAATGGATGTGGAATCCCGAATCGCCGTTCTACATCAAGCCACGGCTCAATCTCGATCTGCTCACCTGGGGCCTCCAATTCTGGAAAGCCGCAACAACGCCGCGCGTTGATGCCGCTGCGCCGGTGCTGCGTGATTTGAGCCTGCTAAGTCGCCAATGCTTCGACGAGATCGGTCTCGACTTCGGTCTGGTGAAAAAGGGACTGCTCATGCTCTGCAAACAGCAGCAGACGCTCGATGAAGAAGCCCACATGGCCGCGACGGCGAACCAGCTCGGCATCCCCGCCGAAGTGCTCGATGCGAAGGCCACCGCCGCGCTCGATCCCGCCGTGACGATGGATGTTTGCGGCAGCGTGTTCTTCCCGAAGGACTGCCACCTCGCGCCCGGACGCTTCATCGCCGCACTGGAGGCGGAGTTGAGCCGTCTCAATGTCGAGATGCTGTGGGAAACGGAGGTGCGTGGCTTTGAAGCGGAAGGTGGAGCACTGCGAGCGGTCAAGACGTCAAGAGGTCCGGTGGCGGGTCAAGAGGTGGTGCTGTGTGGCGGCGTATGGTCGGCGGAGCTGGCGAAGGAACTCGATTTGAGGCTGCCGATGCAGGCTGGCAAAGGCTACAGCCTCACGCTGGCGAATCCCAAGCAGCTTCCCGAGCGGTGCAGCATCTGCACCGAGGCACGACTCGCCGTGACGCCAATGGATGGTGCGCTGCGTGTCGGTGGCACGATGGAAATGGCCGGGATCGATGAATCCATCACGCAGCGTCGCGTGCGCGGCATCACGCGTGCATTCCCAAATTACTTCCCCATCTTCGACGAACGCGACTTCGCGGAGGTGCAGCCCTGGAGCGGCCTGCGGCCCGTTTCACCCGACGGCATGCCGTACATTGGACGCACGCAGCGCTGGAAGAACCTCACCGTGGCGACAGGCCATGCGATGATGGGCCTCAGCCTCGCTCCCGCGACGGGGAAAATCGTCGCGGAGGTGCTTTGCGGCGAGAAATCACCTGTGGCGCTCGATTTGATGTCACCTGACCGGTATTTATGAAGCTTACCACCACCCTCTTGTTGCTCGCTTCAACAGCGGCACCGGCATTGGACCGCCCGAAGCTGCAAATCATCAATGCCGCGCCGAATGCGGTGGAGGTGTTTTGGGAGATGAACGACGGCCATCGCGTCTCAAATGGCACGATCGAACCCGGCAAAGATAAGATCATCGGCACGACGATCGGGCACCGGTTTGTGATCGTGGACGGAAAACATGAGACCGATGTGGTGAGCAAGGTGCGCGTGCAGGGATTCCGCCACGATCCGACGGCGAAGGACGGCGTGCCGGCCTATTACACGCAGCGAGTGAGCGCGAATGGCTTTTCCATTGTCGCCTCGGCGAAGGTGAGCCCGTACGCCTTGAAGGAGGCGGAGTATTTGGTCAATCTGATGCTCGCGAAGCGTCCCGATGTGCGTGAGGCAATGATCGCCAGCGGAGCGCGGCTGTGCATTCTGGCGCACAATGAATTCACCATGGATCAGCCGGAGTTCGCGCATCTCAGCCCGGTCAAAGATTACGAGGCATTGACGGCGAAGGAGTTTTGGGATGCACGGGCACGCGGTCTTGGTGGCAGCGAGACGGACCCGTTCTGCTCCTGCGCAGAGGAGAACCTGCTGGCCTACGACGGCGATCCGTATGACACAGAGAACATCCTCATCCACGAATTCGCGCACAACATCCACCTGCGCGGCATGACGAATGTCGATCCGACCTTCGACACGCGATTGAAGGCCGCTTTTGATGCGGCGATGAAGGCCGGGCTGTGGAAGGGAGCCTACGCCTCGTCGAATCACCACGAATACTGGGCGGAGGGTGTGCAGAGCTGGTTCGACAACAACCGGCAGAACGATGCGCAGCACAATCACGTCGATACCCGCGACGAATTGATCGCGTATGACCCGAAGCTCGCCGCGCTGTGTCGCGAGGTGTTCGGTGACACCGTCTTGAAATACACGAAACCGCAAACACGGCTCACGGGGCACCTCGCGGGCTACGATCCGTTGCAAGCGCCAAAGTTCGTGTGGCCGGAGCGGCTTATGAAGGCACGCGGCCTGATCAAGGGGCAGCAAGTGAAGCGCTTTCAGGAAACGACAGGCGCGAAGTCGCATGACGAACGTCTGATCGCAGGCTGGAAGGTGCAGGTGAGCACGAAGTTGATCGAGCAGGACGCCGTGGCTGTCGAAAAGGCGATGCAACTGCTGCGGGCGCAGCTCGATGAGATCGTGCGCGTCGTTCCAGCGCAAGCGGTAGCCGAATTGCGCAAGGTGCCGCTATGGGTCAATCCCGAGTATCCGAAGGTGCAGCCACGCGCCGAGTTTCATCCTGATGCCGGCTGGCTGCGCGAGAATGGCCGCGATCCGGTGATGGCGAAGGCCGTGGAGTTCACCAACGTGCGCATCTTTGAAGAAGAAACGCGGCGCATGCCGAACTTCGCGCTGCATGAGCTGGCGCATGCGTATCACAATCGCACGGTGCGCATGAGCTTTGGCAATCTGGAGATCAAGAACGCCTACGAGAAGGCGAAGGCGAGCGGCAAGTATGACCGCGTCGAGCGCAAGGACAGCGCAGGCCGCAGCCGCATGGACCGCGCGTATGCCATGACCACGCCGCAGGAATACTTCGCCGAATGCACGGAGGCCTACTTCAGCCGCAATGACTTCTTCCCCTTCACTCGCCACGAACTGAAGCAGCATGACCCCGAGATGTTCATGCTGCTGGAGAAACTTTGGGGTGTGAATTCGCCCCCGTGAAGATGCAAGCTACTTCACCTTGATCGGGAAGTTCCCTGTTGCGGCGCGTTTGCGATTGTCGGTCACGATGACATGCACGCGGTAATCTCCGGGCTTGGTGGGGGCGTGAAAGGTGGCGGAGGAGTCTTCGACTTTGATGAGACACACCGGGAGTGGTTGGGTTTTGCGCTCTCGATTGTTGGCGTCACGGCCGGCGGATTCCTGGGTGACTGTCCAGTGATAGGTGAGTGAGTCTCCATCAGGATCGGTGGCTTCGGCCTGGGCGGTGAACTCGCTGTCTGCTGCGATCTCTGTTTTGGCAACGGAACTGGTTAAACTCTTGAGTTCGGGAGCGTGATCGGGCGGCGGCTCTTTCTTCCAGAATTCGTGCATGACGTCTTTGGTGGCGGTGGATTCGCCGGACTCGGTGAAGATGCCGAACCAAGTGGAGGTAGCCTCTTGCTTTTGGCCCCAGAGGAAGATGTAGCCACCCCAGCAGTCGCCAGCGGGCAGAATGGCGGCCTCGTAGGCTTTGCGGATGAATTTGGCTTTCTCGGTGCTGGTCGCCTCGATGGGGGCTGCCCATGGCGCACGTGGGCTCTCCCAGAAGCCGCGTGGGCCGTATTCGGTAACGACCCACGGGCGTTTCCATTGACGCTCCGCCAGATATCCGCGCAGTCCGGTGAGTGCGCCGTAGGTGTTGATGCCGACAAAATCGAGACTCGGCGTGAGAGCATTGAGCCCCGCGATTTTCAGCGGTTGGAGGCCAGCCAAGGCGGTGAAGGTGGGGTGAGCAGGGTCCAACTCCTTCACGGCCTTTGCCAACACCTCCAATTGAATCCAATAGGCCATGTTGTTGCCATCGCCTTCCGCTTCATTGCCGATGCCCCAGAAGAGCAGGGCCGGATGATCGCGAAACTCCGTCACCTCCTTCTTCACGCGCTCCGTCTGACGTGCGCAGTGCTCGGCGTTCGCATAGGAGAACCAGTTGCACTCAGGCTCCAGCCAAATGCCCGCGCATACGGTGAGGCCGCGCTTCTCGGCATTATCGAGGATCTCGCGCAGGCCATTGGTGCTCCAGGTGCGGATGCTATTACCGCCGGTTGCCACCAATTCATCGAGATGCTTGTCACCCGCTGCACCTTTGACGAAGTAAGGATCGCCTCCGCGAGTGATCCCAATGCCGGGCACGATCTTCACGGGTACAGCCTCTGCTGCGGCGTGAGCGGCTGTGATGAAGAGGAAAAGAAGTGAGGATGCGATCGAGCGGAGCATGTGGGAATCAATGACCGTAGGGATTAGAAGTGTCAAAGATCCTTCACAGAGGTACTGATCTCGGTGAGTGATGACTTGGCATCTCATCCCTCTTTGGCATAGGCCTCGCCGAGTGGGGTGATTTTTCTTTCGTTGTCGAGGAGTGCGGAGCAGCCGAGCGCGGCGTTCTTTGGCGTGGTGCAGAACCACGCATAGCGATGCACGAAACTGGCCCGCTCCAAGCGCGGCAGGGCGTCCTTGATGAATTTCAAGACGTCCTTCTGAGTGTGTTGGTTCTTGCCGGTTTTTTATTTTCGAAATCAGCAAGCCTTACCTTGGCATGGCTACGATTAAGAGCGCGAATGAGTTCCCCAAAGTCATTCCAAGCGCCCTATCGTGCCACCGATGACGAACTGTGCGGGAACGCTTGTTTGTTTCACATCTCTGCCGCCTCGGCTCACTGTGGCGGCCCAGCGCACGATGCGGCGGACGACGGTGCGCGTATCCCAGCTGATGTGGGATATGGAAGGCGTGCACCAGGCAAAGATGGGATCGGCATCGGTGCAGACGAGCGAAACTTGCTCCGGCACCCGGATGCCTCGACCCGCGAGAAACTGCTGCGTCGTGACAAAGAATGAAGCTTCATCAACGATGAGCGCGGTCGGCGGTGTGACACGGAAGAGCGATCGAAGGAGCTTCTGAAAGCCTTCTTTGCTCTCCTCCCAGTCGGGCAGGTTGAAGTCCGAAACCGGGAGGTCGTGGGCTTTGAGTTCGTCGAGGAAAGCTTGCTCACTCCCACCGGGCTTCGGCAGCCGGCGCAATTGACGGCACAGCATCACGATACGACGATGGCCGAGATTGACCAGATGACGGGTGGCAGCAGCTAAAGCGGGCGTTTTGTCAGGTCCCACGGCTGCGATGGGTAATCCCTCGCGGCGACCAAAGAGGGCAAAAACGGGGACCGGTTGGGCGCAAAACCACTTCAGCACCTCACTTGAGCCGGCGACGACGATCCAGGCATCTGCGGCAGTTTGTTTGACGAGACGACTGACACGCGTGACGTCCATGCTGAGTTCCGTCAGCGAATTGGCAGCGGTGATGACTGTATGGCCCGCTTCCGCCAGTGCATGCTGGAGTTCGACGATGTATTCCAAGTGACGGTCGGTGGGTTCATAGAGCAGGATGGCCACTCGCATTGGCCGCATGGACGCACCACTGGGAAGAACGATGAGGCGTTTGCGACCTGGACCCTGGCTGACTAGCAGGCCCTCATGCTCGAGTTGCCGCAGCGCTGCCTCGACGGTTTTGCGAGTGACTCCCAGTTCCGGCGCCAGTTGGTTCACACCAGGCATCATTCCACTCCAATGGCCGCGTTCCACCTCCGCTCGCAGATGTGCGGCTGCTTGTGCGGAGGCGGAAAGCGGGCGTAGTCGTGGCATGGATGTTACTTACTCCCAAAGGGGGTAGGTTGTCGAGGACGCGAAGGTTTGTGTTCGCTGGGATCTGTCAGTTAGAATCGACGCCGAATCATGAACACAGCCAACCATGCCAGAATTGTGTCAACGCTCGCCGCTTTGGCGATGCTGTCCGTCGTCTCCCAATTGTCCGCAGCGGAGAAGCCCGATGGAAAACCGGCGGACATGACGAAGCCCGTCCAGGTCTTCATTTTGATGGGCCAGTCAAACATGGTCGGTCTCGGCAAAGTCACCGGGCCGGATGGCTCGCTTGAATTCGCGGTGAAGGAAAAGAAGAAATATCCTTTTCTGATGGATGAATCCGGCAACTGGGCCGAGCGCAAGGACGTGCGCTACGCCCGCGTCATGTCCGGTCGCGGTGGCGGCATGCAGCGGTTCAACAATGAGTGGATGACGGTCAAAACGTGCAAGACGATCGGGCCGGAGTTTGGCATCGCGGAACCTCTCGGCAATGCCGTGGAGGCCCCGGTGCTCATCTTGAAGAGTTGCATCGGCAACCGCAGCCTCGGCTGGGATCTCCTTCCTCCCAGCAGTGAGCGCTACGAGTTTGTCATCAAGGACAAAGCGGGCGTGGAAAAAAAGTTGGTCTATGCCGGCTATAAGGACAAACCCGAGTCATGGGAAATGGACCCGGCGAAGGGACTGAAGACCGAGCCCGGGCCATGGGTGGACAAGAACGGCAAGCCGATCGACTGGTATGCTGGCAAGCAGTGGGATGATGACATCAGCTACGCCAAAACCGTGCTCTCCGAGCTCGATAAACACTATCCCGGCGCGACTAAGTATGAAGTCGCAGGATTCTTTTACTGGCAGGGTGAGAAGGACGCGGGCAATCCCGGGCACGCCGCCGTCTATGAGAAGAACCTCGTGCATTTCATCAAGCAGGTGCGCCAGGAGTTCAGCGCGCCGAACGCGAAGTTCGTGCTCGCCACCATGGGCGAGTCCGTCAAAGGCGGCAGCGGACCTGGCGGCGAGGTGCTCAACGCGCAGCTCGCCGTGGACGGCAGCAGTGGCAAGTATCCCGAGTTCAAAGGCAACGTCGCGACCATCTACACGAACCCCATGGCGCAAGGCGGCAGCGGCAACGGCCACTACGGCGGCAAGGCCGAAGTTTACATGGATGTCGGCGAAGCCATGGGCAAGGCCATGATGGACCTTTTGAAAGGCGGCAAATGAGCGCCATGATTTCCGCACCAGGGGAAGTTTGCGCTTCCGACTGTGGAAGACAGGCGGCGGCTTTCGCGTTCAGCAAACGAGCAAAGCATGAGCGACGCCGTTACCCTCAAGCCGTGCGGATGAAGAAACTCGCCTCAGTTTTGATGTCACTCGCCGCAGTCATTGGCGGGCGGGCGTATGCGCAAGCGGCGCAACCGCAGGCCGCTTTGCGCATCGCACCGGCGGAGCAGCTCCTCGAGAGCCATTGCTCGTCCTGCCACGGCGAGGACAGCCAGAAAGGCGACGTGCGCTTTGACAAGCTGGGCGCGCTGCCGCTCGCGGAGCGGCTTGCTTTGATGAACCGGATGCAGGAGCAGGCTTACCTCGGCTTCATGCCGCCGAAGAGCCGCAAGTCGCAGCCCACAGCGGCGGAGCGGAAGGCGTTGCTGGATTGGATCGGCGGCGAGTTGCACGTCCACAATGCCTCGACGCTGGAGGACAAGCTGCGCCTGCCGGCCTACGGGAACTATGTGGATCACGACAAGCTGTTCAGCGGCGAGATCACCGATGCGCCCTTCACACCGGCGCGACGATGGCTGGTGAGTCCGCAGATTTTTTCGCAACGGGCGAGCGATGTGTTTGGCCCAATGGGATTCGGTCGTCCGGCGACTCTCTACGGAGTGACGAATCCCTTCGTGCTGCCGGATGCTTCCGGTGTGCGGTATTATGACAACGAGTCGCTCGATGGCGGCGCGCTGCTGGTGATGCTCACGAATGCGGACTGGATGTCGCAGAAGCAGTTGCTCGGACCACGCGTGAAAGGCGGCGAAATGAAAGCGGATGCGTTGCCGAATCCGCAGGACCGCTGGGTGCCAAAAAACTATCCGGCGGCGTTCGATGCAATCGTCATCAAAAAGGAACCGCCGACGGATGCGGAAATCACCGAAGCGGTGCGCGCGCAGTTTGCCAGTGTGCTCCAGCGCGCGCCCGGTGAGGCGGAACTGGCGAAGTATGCGAAGCTGACGCGCGACGCCGTCGCGATTGGCGGCAACTCGGAAGGACTGCGGCAGATGCTGCTGGCCGTGCTGCTGGAGTCGGAGTTTCTCTACCGCATGGAATTCGGCGCGGGCGCGGCGGACGCGCATGGCCGGAGGATGCTCGCGCCCCGCGAGGGAGCTTACGCGATTGCCTACGCGCTCGGCGATCGCGGCCCGGATGCAAAGCTGCTGCAAGCCGCCGAGCAGGGACGGTTCGCCACGCGCGAGGACTACAAGCGCGAAGTCCTGCGCCTGCTCGACGACAAGACTTATTACGCGGGCGAAATTGACCCGGCCTTGAGCGGGAAAAACATGCGCGCCCATGTGACTTCGCACCCGCGCCTCGTCCGTTTCTTCCGCGACTTCTTCGGGTATCCGATGGCGACGAAAGTTTTCAAAGACCCGGAGCGCGGGGCCGGCATCTACCAGAATCCCGACCGCGGCACGGCGGGGACTCCCGGCTTTCTCGTGAACGAAGCCGACCGCGTGGTGGATCACATCCTGCAAAAGGACCGCGACGTTTTCGCCACGCTGCTCGGCACCGACGAGTTCATCGTCTATTACAACCGGGAGCCCGCAGTGGGCCGCGCAATTATCGCCGAGTGGAAAAAGGTCTGGGCCTCGCTCAAGGACACGAAGTGGAAGACCGAGCCCGACAAGGTCATGGCGGAGAACCTCCCGCTGCTGACGGCGAGCAAGACTCTCCAGTTCCCCAAGAACGGCCCGCACCAAAAGCGCGAGTTCATGCGCCACATGTATTTCTTCAGCGATTACTTCGAGAAAGGAGTCACGCCGTTTACCACCATCCCGACTGCGCACGGCTACTACATCAACCACTCCCCGTTCTACAGCCTCCCGCCGACGCCACTGCGCGGGCGCTACGAGCCGGTCGAGAACCCGAGGTTCAAGGGCTTGGACGACGCGACATTCTGGGATTACCCGCTGGAGCAGCCCTTCAAAATCGAAAACCGCAAAGGCATCCTCACGCATCCCGCGTGGCTCATCGCCCATTCGCTGAACACGGAAACCGACCCCGTCCGCCGCGGCCGTTGGATTCGCGAAAAACTCCTCGCCGGACGCGTCCCCGACGTGCCCATCACCGTGGACGCGAAGGTTCCCGAGGACCACCACAAAACCCTGCGCGAGCGCCTCGACAAAGTCACCTCCGCGCAGCAGTGCATCAAATGCCACCAATACATGAACCCGCTGGGCCTTCCCTTCGAGCAGTTCGACGACTTTGGCCGCTTCCGCTCGCAGGAGGCGCTGGAGCATGCCGAAAACATCGTCGGACATGCACCCGGCGCGAAAGCCGATTCCCCCATTTACAAAACGCTGCCCGTGAACACGCGCGGTGCGCTCGACAGCACCGGAGCCGCCGCCCTCGACGGCGAGGTGAAGGACGCCTTCGACATGATTGACCGCCTCGCCAAATCCCCGCGCGTGCGCCAGTCCTTCATCCGCCACGCGTTCCGCTTTTTCATGGGGCGAAATGAAATGCTCTCCGACTCGCGCACGCTCATCGAAGCCGACAAAGCCTACGTGCAGAGCGGCGGCAGCTTCAGAGCCGTCGTCGTCTCGCTGCTCACTTCCGACTCGTTTCTCTACCGCAAATAAAGCTCACCACGACCATGCAACACCGCAGAGACTTCCTCCAAAACGCCTTCCTCTCTCTCGGCGGACTTTCGCTGCCCGGCTTCCTGCCGCGCCTTTCCGCCGCGCAGACAGGCGCCGCGCCGATGCGTTTCATTTTCATGCATCGCGGCAACGGTCTCTTCCCGAAAGTCTGCGTGCCGCCGACGCTCGGCCTTGCGGAGCAGGAGAAGGAAAAACGCAACGACGCCTTCGAGGTGGACCTCGACAAGCATCAGCTCCCCGAGTGGATGGGGCCGCTGGAGGCGCACAAAAACAACCTGACCATCATTCAGGGCCTCTCCGGCAAGATGTGCACCGTGGGCCATCACTCGTGGTGCTCCTCGCTCGGCGTTTATAAGGCCAACGAGCGCCCCAGCTCCATCAAATGGGCCACCGTGGATTTCGAACTCGCCCGCCTTTTTCCCTCGCCGATGGAGCACATCGAGCTGGCCTGCTTCCCCACCGACGGCGGCAATGCGCGCGGCAGTCTCGACGGCATCGCGAAGGGATTTTCCGCACGCGGCCCGCAACAGCCGAACTACGCCTTCGGCTCGCCGAAAATCGCGGTGGAGGAGATTTTCAAATCCGTCGCCGCGGACAAAACCGGCCAGGTGCAATATGAACTCCAGCGTCGCGTGCTGGAGTTCGTCGCCGTCCACGAGACGGAACTCGCCCGGCAGCTCGCGGGCATCGAGCAGCGCAAGGTCGGCAACTACGCCGGCTCCATCGATGACATCCGCGAGCGCAACCGCAAAATCGACCTCATGGCCGACACCGTGCGCCGCCATGTGCCGAAGCTCGACAGCAAGTATCTCGCGGAAAAAATGACCACTCTCGACCGCCAGATGGGCCACGCCGAGGTGCTCCTCGCCTCGCTCATCTCCGGCCTCACCAACGTCGTCTCCTTCACCGTGGATGAACTCGGCCACCACTACACCGGCATCCCCGGCATCGAAGGCGAGAACGTCAACATGCACGACGTGGGGCACGGCAAAGTCATCAGCGGCCTCGCTGCGGAGGAAATCCGCCACCGCACCGAGCTGCACCACATGAAGGTCATGGAAAAAATCGTCGCTCGGCTCAAAAGCGTGCCCGAGGGCAAAGGCACGATGTTCGACAACACGATGATTTTCTATTTCCCGAACAGCGGTGAAACGCACCACGCCCAAGGCACGGAGTTCCCGTTCGTCGTGCTCTCCGGCTCGAACAGCAAACTCAAGCTCGGCAGCCGCTACATCCGCCTGCCCTACTGGGGCAATCCCGGCCACAAGACGCTCGGCAATTTCTACACCAGCATCCTCAACGCCTATGGCAACCCCATCAAACACTACGGCGACCCCGACCTCTCGCTAAAGCTGGAGCAGACCGGCCCCATCAAGGAGTTCATGGCATGAGCAGCGTTCGTGCACACATCCTCTGCTGGCTCAGCCTCGTTGCGCTGGCCCGTGCGGATGGGCCGACAGCCATCATGGATTGCCACGTTCACCTATGGGACATCGCGCGCCCCGCCGGTCTTGGCTGGATCAAAAAGGACGACAAAACGCTCAACCGCTCCTTTCTCCCGGCAGACCACGAAGCCCTCGCCCGCGCCAACGGCGTCAGCGGCATCATCGTCGTCCAGGCCGGTCAGAGCCTGCCCGACAACCAGTGGAACCTCGACATCACCGCGCATAACCCGCGGCTCTACCGCGGCGTCGTTGGAAATTTCTCCGAAACCATCGGCACGCCCGCATTCCAGCCGCTCTTCGAAAAGCTCTGCGAAAACCCGCGCTACGTCGGCTACCGGCTCTCCGGTCGCTTCCAGCAAAAACTCAGCGATGCATTCTTCGACGACCTGCGGCTAACCGCGCAAAAAGGCCGCACGGTGGATTTTCTCCTCGGCAACTACCGCCTCGAACAAGTCGCCGAAATCGCACACCATGTGCCGGAATTGCGCATCATTCTCGACCACCTCGGCGGCGTAAAGCTCGACGGCAAGCCGCTCGATGCCGCATGGATCGACTCCTTCCGAGCCGTCGCGAAACATCCCAACGTCCGCTGCAAAGTCTCCGCACTCTTTGGCCGCTGGGAGAAGCAACCCGCCCGGCAGGACCTCGCCGCCTACACCGAGGTGCTCGACCTCGCATTCGAGTGCTTCGGCGAAAACCGCCTCATCTACGGCAGCGACTGGCCCGTGAGCGAACAAACCGCCGACTACGCCGCCGTCCTCCGCCTCACCCGCGCGTATTTCGACCGCAAAGGCCGCGCCGTTTCCGAAAAGCTCTTCCACCAAAACGCGGCGGCATTTTACCGCCCCCCAGCCCCGAAATGACCTCCAACATGAAACTTCCACTCATCCTCATCACCGCATTCTTCGCCGCCACCATCGCGGACGCGAAGCCGCTCAAAGTCTTCATCCTCGCGGGCCAGTCGAACATGGAGGGCCCTGCCAATGTCGCGACCTTTGACTACATCGGCGACGACCCGGCGACTGCGCCGTTGCTCAAGATGATGAAAGGAAGCGATGGCAAACCAACCGTTTGCGATGACGCGTGGATTTCATATCTGACCGGAGCCAACGACAAGAACTTCGTTCTTTCCGGCAAACTGACCGCAGGCTACGGTTCGATGTGGGGTCAGGATTCCACCAAGTCCGGCGACAAAATCGGCCCGGAGTTCACCTTTGGCCTCACGATGAGTGCAGCACTCCATGAGCCGATCCTGATCATCAAAACCGCGTGGGGCGGCAAGAGTCTGCACACGGATTTCCGTTCTCCAAGCGCGGGACCCTACGTGATGCCAAAGGAAACCCAGGCACTTTGGGAAAAGCACCCCCAGGGAGCTCATGGAATTCCGAAGGCCGAGGATCGGCCGAAATGGAATGCCGAAAAGATCGCTGCCACCGGGGTCTATTACCACCTGATGATGGAGCATGTAAAAAAGGTGCTGGCCGACCCCAAGAAGGTCGTTCCCGGCTACGATCCCGCACAGGGCTATGAAATTGCCGGCTTCGCCTGGCTTCAGGGCTTCAACGACATGGTGGATAGCCACGTCTATCCCGGCCACAACAAGCCCGACCGCTTCGACCAATACTCGGAATGGCTCGCCCACTTCATCCGCGATATGCGCAAGGATTTGTCCGCGCCAAAGATGCCGTTCGTGATCGGCGTGATGGGCGTAGGCGGGCTCAAGGATCAATCGCCGTCGATGGTGGCCTTCCGGCAGGCGATGGCGGCACCGGCGGCACTGCCGGAGTTCAAAGGAAACGTCGTCGCCGTGCAGACCGCACCGTTTTGGTCGGATGAACTCGGCGCGATTGATGACAAGCGCGGGAAGGTCCGCCAGATGGACCATTTTCTCCGCAGCAAACACAAAGACCACGCCAACAAAGACGGCACGATGACCGAAGCAGAGCAGCGCGAGTATTTGAAGAAATACGAGGCCGACCTCATCAGTCCCGCCGAGGTCGCCTTGTGGAAACGCGGCGCGTCGAACGCCGGCTATCACTATCTTGGTTGCGCGAAGACTTTCGCGCTCATGGGCAAGGCGTTTGCAGAAGCCACACTCGACATATCGAAGCCGCAGAAACGTCCGTGACTTGTCGGAGCGAATACCATCGCGCCTCATTCCCACACGCATGAATTCTCAAGACAGCAACTCCCTCTCCAAACTAGGCTCATTCACGGATGCAAACATCGACACTCACATTCCTTGCCACCATGATCATGACCGCCACCACGCTGCCAGCCGATGAGTTGACGGATCTTCAAAGCCAAGCAGCCAGTGGCGATGCCAAATCACAAATCGCGCTCGCGATTCGTCTGCGCGATGGCAAGGGCATCACCAAAAACGACGCGGAAGCCATGCAATGGGCGCACAAGGCCGCCGATGCGGGAAACGCCGAGGCGCAGGACTTCGTTGGCTTTGCTTATCTCCGTGGTGCCGTGGTGAAGCGCAATCCAGAGATCGCCATCGCCTATTTTAAAGAAGCGGCGGATGAATCGGCGCAGGCGGCTTTTAACCTCGGCCAATGTTACTTCGGTGCACAAGGAACAGCGCAGGATTGCCCGAAGGCGCTCGAATGGTGGAAGAAGGCCGCGAAGATGGGCAACGGTCGAGCCGCAGCGAATGCGGCGATGGCTTATCGCTCCGGAGAAGGCGTCGAGCCTGATGCAGCTCTAGCTCGCCAACTTGCTGAACGTGCGGCTGAGTTGAACGATCCCTCGGGTCTCGTGTTGCTCGGTGAGATGCACTTTCAAGCCGGAAAACTCGATGCCGCGAAGGCCAACTGGACCAAAGCCTCCAAACTCTCTCCCACCACTGCCACAGGGCATCCAGCGCAGCCTTCTGGCAATGCTTCCGCTCAAGAAGCCGCCGACCTTTTGAAGCTCATCGATTACCGCAAGCGCAAGAGCGAGCCAGGCAACTTCGCCTTCGTGCAAATGCCGCACATTCAGCAGGGCTACAACAACTGCGGCTCCACCGCCTGCGCCATCTTCGCTCGCTTTCACGGTAGCAAAATCGGCGGCTGGGATTTCAAGAAACTATGTCCATCTCCGCTCGGTACCGGCACCGATTGGGGCCATCTGCTCGATGCCTCAAAGAAGATCGGCCAGAAGTGGAAACTCGTCACCTACACGCCCGACGACGAAGGTTTCGTCAAAGCCACCGACATGCTGAGGAGCGAACTCGATGCCGGACGGCCCGTGATCGTGGATTTCAAATACATCGGCCCGCAGTTCCCCAACGGCAGCGCCGGTCACACGTTGAACGTCTGCGGCTACATCGCCAAAAAGAACCTCTACATCCTCTGCAACCCCGCCGTGGCCACTCCCGGCCTGCAACTCATCACAGCGGATGATTTGAAGAACTTCTGGCGCTCCGATCACTACGGCGCGCTGTCGAAAGGTGTGCTCTCCCGGCCAGCTTTTGTCATCGACAACCGTTGAAGACGATTCCTCGCCATGAAAATCATCATCCCCGCACTCATTGCCCTTCTCGGTGGCATCTCCGCCCAGCTCACCGCCGCCGACGCGCTCCAGCAAGGCTGGAACCCGGACACAACCTTTCCGGCTCTCTCGCCTGCCGATGCCATCAAGACCATCGAGGTGCCGAAGGGCTATCATCTCCAATGTGTGGCCAGCGAGCCGATGGTCGAGGAGCCGGTGTCCTTCGCGTTTGATCCGAATGGCGCGCTCTATGTCTGCGAGTGGCGCACTTACATGCAGGACGAGTTTGCCACGGATCAAATGAAGCCCGTCAGCCGTGTGGTGAAGCTGGTGGACACCGATGGCGACGGCATCATGGACAAGCGCACCGTCTTTATCGACGACGCGCTGTTGCCCCGCACGGTGTTGCCGCTGGGAGATCGCGTGATCGTCAGCTTCACCGGCGACGGCTCTTACTGGTCCTACTTTGACGATGACAAAGACGGCGTCTCCGACCGCAAGGAACTCATTTTCAAAAGCGGCCCCGACAACGGCAACATCGAGCATCAGCGTACCGGCATCCTGTGGAATCTCGACAACATCGTCGCCACCAACGATTGCCGCTTTCGTTACCGCGAAGATGGTACTTTGGAAGTCGTGCCCTACCCCGAAGGCCGCGTCAGCCAGTGGGGACTCGCACGCGATGACGATGGCCGCTTGTTCTGCACCCTTGCGGGCGGCGCGAATCCCGCGCACTCGTTTCAACTGCCCGCCGGGTATCCCATCCTGCGGCTGAATGAACACGGGCCGGACTACGGCAGGCCCTACGCCATCTGCAAAGTGTGGGACGACTCCTCCGGCGGCTACAACTTCGCTGAGCAGCACATCCTCAACAACTTTTCCTCCTGCTGCGGCCAGACCATCCTGCGCAGTCATCTGATGCCAGAGTTCTACGGCAACATGATCACCTGCGAGCCGGTGGGCCGCCTCATCCGCATGACGCGCTTCGATTGGAAAGACGGCCTCGGCACCGCACACAACGTCTATCCGCAGAGCGAGTTCATCCGCAGCACCCACGCCTATTTTCGCCCCGTGTGGAGCGAAACCGGCCCTGATGGCTGCCTCTACATCGCCGACATGTATCGCGGCATCATTCAGGAGAAGGAATGGTTCCCGACCGAAGGTGACAACAAGGAATGGGTCGCCCGTTATCATCGCGTCAAAAAATGGGGCATGACCAAAATCGTGCGTCATGGCCGCATCTACCGCCTTGTGCCCGATGGCAAAAAGCCCGGTCCGCAGCCGCGCATGCTCGATGAAACGCCCGCGCAACTCGCCGCCCACCTCGCGCATTCGAATGGCTGGTGGCGCGACACCGCGCAGATGCTGCTCGTGACCAAGCGCGATGCCAGCATCGCCCCCGACCTCATCGCGATAGCTAGCGATCACAGCGACACGAACGCCCGCATTCACGCCCTCTGGACACTCGATGGCCTCAAGTCGCTGCCCAAAGATGTGCTGCTCGCGAATCTCAAGCACCGCCACCCACGCATCCGCCGCGCCGCCGTGCAGATCAGCGAGAGTCTGCTCGCCACACACGATGCTGACATCGCAGCCGCACTCGCCACGCTGACCACCGACGCCGATTCGCAAGTGCTCGCGCAGGTCTATCTCGCTCATCGCAGCATCAAAGCATCGATACCCGCTGCCATCACCGCCCAAGCCCCCACGCAGCCACTCATTGCCGCCCTCATTGATAAAGACAAAGCCATCGCCTCACGCGCCGAACTCGGCACCTCCGCCAAACAAGGCCAGCAAATCTACCAAACCCTCTGCACCGCCTGCCACGGCCCCGATGGCCAGGGCATGAAGCTGGCCGACAAACTCCTCGCCCCCGCCATCGCCCGATCAGCCTGGTTCAAAAATAACGGCGATATCCCCACCCTCGCCCGCATCCTCCTGCACGGCCAGACCGGCCCCATCGAAGGCATCACCTATGGCGAAGGACTGATGCTCCCGCTCGCCCAAGTCTATAACAACGACCAAATCGCTAGCGTGCTCAACTACATCGGCGAACGCTGGCACAAATGGAAACAATCCGTCCCCTCAGAAGCCATCGCCCGCGTGCGCAAAGAGACCGCCGACCGCAGAACGCCGTGGACGCACGCAGAGTTAAAAGCGTTTGGCAAACCATGAACCGCATTCTCACACTCATCGCTCGCTCCGACGGCCCAATCGCATGAAACACACCACCTCCGCACTGCTGCTTTTGGCCGCCGTATTGATCCCCAGCTTCGCCAATGCACAGCAAAGATCCGCGTCCGCTGGCCGCTATCAAAGCTGGTTGCGCTCGGCTCCGCTCACAATTCTCACAACCCCGGACGGCGCGAATCTACCAGCGACGGCTTCGGTCGAGCAGTTCCCGTTGCTGGTGCGGCTGCACAAGGACTGGTTCGATTTTTCAAAGGCGAAGCCGCGTGGCGAGGATGTGCGTTTCTCTACGAGCGTGGGCGAACCTCTGGCGTATGAAATCGAGGAATGGAATGCCATGAACGGCACGGCGAGCATCTGGGTGCGCATCCCGCGCATCGAAGGGAATGCGCGGCAGACTATTCGCATGTTTTGGGGCAAGGCGGATGCAGTGAACGAGTCGGATGCGAAGGGCGTGTTCAATGAATCAAACGGCTACCTGAGCGTGTGGCATTTGGGCGATGTGGTGCAGGATGAAACGGGCACGCTGGAGTCGGTGGACACGGGCACGACAGCGACGGCTGGTGTCGTGGGGAAGGCGCGGCATTTCGCGGGGAAGCAGGGCATTTTTGGCGGTGACAAAATCACGGGCTATCCGGTGGCGGACGCGGCGCACACGACAGAGACGTGGTTACGTGCGGAGCAGCCGAATGGGACGTTCATCGGCTGGGGCAATGAGGGCGGTGGACGCGGGAGCAAGGTGAGGATGCAGTTTCGCAGCCCGCCGCATATCAATGTGGACAGCGATTTTTCCAATGTGGCGGGTAAGAGTCCGCTGCCGGTGGGCGAGTGGATTCACGTCGCGCATACATTCGGCGACGGGCCACGACGCATCTATATCAACGGCAAGGTGGATGGCGAAGCGACGACGATGCTCGACATCAAAAGCCCTGCACGCTTGTGGCTCGGCGGCTGGTATAACAACTACGATTTCGTCGGCGACCTCGATGAGGTGCGCATCTCGAAAGTGGCGCGCTCGGCGGAGTGGGTGCGGCTGGAATTTGAAAATCAGAAACCGCTGCAAACGCTCGTGGGGCCATTGATGCAGGCGGGTGCATCGTTCGCGGTGACGCCCGCACAGGCGATGGTGCCGGAGGGCAAAAGCGCGACTTTCACCGCGCAGGCGGGCGGCGCTCAGAAGATCTATTGGACTCTGAAAAGCGCCGAGCAGGAAACGCTGGTCGCGGTGGATCGGTTTACGTTCACCTTCGATGCGGGCCGCGTGACGGGGGACAAGGCGCTGATGCTGCAATGCAAGGCGGTCTATCCCACCGGGGTGCAAACGAAAGACATTAGGATTTCGATCAAGGAGACGATTCCCGATCCTGTTTTTGCACTCACAGCTCCTGCGGCATGGGACGGGCGTGCGACGATCAACATCGTGCCGCTGGTGACAAACCTCGAAGCCATGCGGGCCGGTAGTGCGGGGAATTTGAAGGCGGAGTGGAGCGCGGGACCGCTGGCAGTGATCAGGGAAATCGCGCCAGGCAAACTCACCCTCAAGCGTGCGCAAAACAGCGGGAAGCTGACGGTGACGGCGACGATCAGCAACGGCGGCCTGCCCGTCACGCAGAGTGTGGACATCGCCGTGACGGAACCGAAGAGTGACGCATGGGTCGTGCGCCTTCCGGCGAAGGACGAGCAGCCGGAGGACGGTCAGTTTTACGCACGCGACGACAAGGGCGAGGGCACGCTCTATTACAACGGCACGCTGACCGAAGCCGCCGATTCGGTGTTTCTCAAAGTCTTTGCCGATGAGAAGCCTTACAGACTGGAGACCGCCAAACCAGGTGCGGACAAGTCGTATGCCCTCGCGGTGAAGCTCAAACCGGGACTCATCAAATACAAAGTGGAGTTCGGCAAGAAGGCCGGTGGTAAGGAGACGGTGCTGCAAACGGTGAACAACATCGTTTGCGGTGACGCCTACTTGATCGAAGGCCAGTCCAACGCGCTGGCGACGGACACGCGTGAGCAATCCCCGCCGGAAACTAATGAGTGGATTCGCAGCTATGGAAGCTCGCCAGCCAACCTCAATGACGCGCCTGGAAACCTATGGTGCAACCCGGTCTGGAAGGCGCGAAATGGCGAAAAGGCGGAGCTGGGTTGGTGGGGCATGGAATTGGCGAAGCGGTTGCTCGAAAGCCAGCAGGTTCCCATTTTCATCATCAACGCCGCCGTCGGTGGAACGCGCATTGACCAGCACCAGCGCAGCGCTGCCGACCCAATCGACCTCACCACCATTTACGGACGCATGCTCTGGCGTGTGCAACAAGCAAAGCTGACTCACGGCATTCGCGCCATCCTCTGGCATCAAGGCGAGAGCGACCAAGGCTCGGACGGGCCGACTGGTGGCTACGGGTGGGAGACCTATCAGCAATTGTTCGTGGAAATGTCCGCCGCCTGGAAACAGGATTTCCCGAACGTGCAGCACTATTACACTTTCCAGATCTGGCCGAACTCGTGCAGCATGGGCGGCAATCTAGGTTCCGGCGACAAGCTGCGCGAGAAGCAGCGCACGCTGCCGCAGCTCTTTTCCCACATGAGTATTATGTCCACGCTCGGCGTGCGGCCGCCCGGCGGCTGTCATTTCCCGCTAGTTGGCTGGGCGGAGTTTGCGCGTCTGATTCAGCCGCTGATCGAGCGTGACAACTATGGCAAAGTGCCCGCCGCTTCCATCACCCCGCCCAATCTCCGGCGTGCGTTTTATGCCGGCGGCACGAATGACATGATCACTCTGGAGTTTGATCAGCCCGTGCTCTGGGGCGATGCACTCGCGGATCAGTTTTATCTCGATGGGGAAAAGGACAAAGTCGCCTCGGGCCGCGTCGCTGGAAATGTGCTCACGCTGAAACTAAGGTCCGCGTCCACAGCGCAAACGATCACCTATCTCAAAGAAACCGACTGGAGTCAGGACACCCTGCTCGAAGGCACGAACGGCCTCGCCGCGCTCACCTTCTGCGAAGTCCCACTTTTGTCCCAAAAACCAGCGCACCAAGGCTCAACAACGCCACCGCTCAATTAGGTAACACTCGTCTCATCATGCAAACCAATAACATCACCCTCATCGCGCTCATCTCCTGGAGTATCGCCTCCGACCTACACGCGGCACCGCCCGTCCAAGTCTTCATCCTCGCCGGTCAGTCGAACATGGAAGGTCATGCGAAGATCGAGACCTTTGATTACATCGGTGATGATCCTGCCACCGCGCCGCTTTTGAAAATGATGCACGGCGACGATGGCCAGCCGCGCGTTTGCGATCACACCTGGATCTCCTACTTCACCGGCAAATACGACGGCAGCGCGAATGGCGAAGGCAGCGGGAAGCTCACGGCTGGTTTTGGTGCACGAGACGATGCGACGAAGTCGAATGGCAAGATTGGCCCGGAGTTCACCTTCGGCCTCACGATGGGCGCTGCGCTGAAGGAGCCGGTGCTCATCATCAAGACCGCATGGGGCGGCAGAAGCCTGCACACGGAGTTTCGTCCGCCAAGCGCGGGGCCGTATGAACTCAATGACTACCAGCGCAAGCTCTACTACGGCCCGCCCGGTCATGGCGTGCCCAAGGACATGAACCAGTGGCTCGCGGAGAAGAAGCAAGAAACGGGACGCTTCTACCGCTTCATGGTCGAGCATGTGAAACGCGTGCTCGCTGATCCAAGGCGCGTCTGCCCGGGATATGACGCGAAGGATGGCTATGAGATCGCGGGCTTCGTGTGGCTCCAGGGCTTCAACGACATGGTGGACGGCCACACCTATCCTGATCGCGGCAAGCCGAATCGCTTTGCTGCCTACAGCGATCTGCTTGCACACTTCATTCGCGATGTGCGCAAGGATTTCGGCGCACCCAAGATGCCGTTTGTCATCGGCGTGATGGGAGTCGGCGGTTTGAAGGCAAATCCTGACACTGTCGCTTTCCGCGAGGCGATGACCGCGCCAGCACTGCTGCCGGAGTTCAAAGGCAACGTCTTCGCCGTTCCCACCGCGCCGTTCTGGTCGGAGGAGCTGGCTGCCATCGACGACAAACGTGCCCAAGTCCGCCAGATGGGCCATTTCCTCAACTCCAAGCACAAAGACCACGCGAATGCCGATGGCAAAATGACCGAAGAGCAGAAGCGCGAGCATGTGAAGCAGTTCGAGGCGAAGCTCATCTCACCTGCCGAGGAGGCCCTGTGGAAACGCGGAGCCTCCAACGCCGGCTACCACTACCTCGGCTGCGCGAAGACTTTCGCGCTAATGGGGAAGGCGTTTGCCGATGTCTTGTTGAAGCATCGCGACGCAAACTGATCCTTTGTCCGAACATGCACATTTACCCGCACTTCATTGCCTCCTTTCTGAGTCTGGCCGCGCCGTTGCTCGCTGAGCCGGTATTGACTGGCGGATTGGCAGGCCAGATTCTGATCGAAGAACTGAACTGCGTGGCCTGTCATGAGGCGGAATCTCTCAAACAAAGCTCCAAAAGGGCCCCACGGCTCGCGGAGGTCGGCTCACGGCTGAATCCGGCCTTCATCGAAACTTTCATCCGCGATCCACACGGCACGAAAAAAGGCACCACGATGCCCGATGTGCTCGCAAAGCTCCCCGAGGCCGAAAAAGCCTCCACGGCGGCTGAATTGACTCATTTCCTGCTCTCGCTGCAAAAGCCGGATTTTGCTCCGCAGGCTCCCGATCACGTCGCGGCGGCTGCCGGGCACAATCTGTTCCATTCTCGCGGCTGCGCGGCCTGCCATGCGCCGCGTGATGAATCCGCGAATGAACTGGCGATGGCGAATTCCGTGCCGCTCGGCCCGCTGGAGGCCAAATACAGCCACGCAAGCCTCGTGAAGTTTTTGCGCGATCCGCATGCCGTGCGTCCCAGCGGTCGGATGCCCAACATGCAGCTCCAGGGCCGTGACGCGGAGCGCATCGGCCACTTTTTGATGCAAAAGACACGCGTGCCGGGTGGCTTGCGCTTCACGCTGTATCGCGGGCAGGTTTGGGAAGGTTTGGAGGGTGAAAACGTCACCGCTGAACGTGGCGGACAGGTAGCGGACTTTGCTTTGAGCAGTCTCGGCAAGGTGGAGCAGCACACAGCGATTCGTTATGAAGGCTGGCTGAATGTGAAAGCAAAGGGAACTCACAAGTTTTTCCTCAAGATGAATGGCGGCTCGCTCATGGTGGATGGCAAGATGCTCGTGCAAGAGGCTCCCAGCGACCGTCGAGACGTGAAGGACTTCACGGCGACGCTGGAACTTGAAGCGGGGCCGCACGCCATCGAACTCATCTATTTTCACACCGGGCGGAAGCCTGAACTCACCTTTGAAATGGAAGCGCCGCAGTTCCCGCGCGGGCAGATTCCCACTGCGATGCTCTCGGTTTCCAAAGAGCAGCTCGCTGCGTTTGCATCAACGAAAGTGAATGCGGCACTCGCTGTGAGAGGTCGTGAGCAGTTTGGCAAACTCGGATGCGCGAACTGCCATGATGATTTGAAACTGCCCCGCCTTTCCGCACCCGCTTTTGCCACGCTCGATGCCACTCGCGGTTGTCTGGCCGATTCCACAGGCCCGCGTTTCGGCTTGAGTGCGGCGCAGCGCGAACTCATCACCCAGTCACTGCCCACCGTGCTGAATCCGCAGCTCGATGACACGCAGCAGATTCACAAAACGCTCGCGTCGCTCAACTGCATCGCCTGCCACGAGCGCGGTGGCCTCGGCGGTCCTGCGACGGAGCGGCGAGCGCTGTTCACCGGCACGCAGCCCTCTCTCGGCGATCAGGGGCGCATCCCGCCGCCGCTTTCACATGTCGGGGCGAAACTCACACCGGAATGGCTCGCCGCCGTGATGCTGCACGGGCAGCGGCAGCGCGATTACATGGACGCGTCGATGCCGCAGTTCGGCGAGGCGCAGGTGGGGCACTTGGCGGAACTGTTTGGCCGTGTGGACAAGCTTGAAGACGCCGTGTTGCCAAAGGTGACGCAGCTTCAGGAATCCAAAGCGGCAGGCTACGAGATGGTCGGCGCCACCGGACTCGGCTGCATCATTTGTCATGAGTTCAACGGTCAGAAAGCAGGCGAGATCAGCGCGCTCGACCTCGCCCGCACGACGGAGCGTCTGCAAAAAAACTGGTTCACGCTCTTCATGCGTCAGCCCTCGCGCTTTCATCCCACCGTCATCATGCCGGGCTTCTGGCCCGATGGGAAATCCCTGCGCCCCAGCATCCTCGCGGGCGATTCCGCACAGCAGATCGAGGCGATTTGGAATTACCTCGCTGATGGCGAACGCGCGAAGAAGCCCGCCGGACTCTCGCGCCAGTCCTCCGAGCTGCGCGTCGGCGATGTGGCGGAGATTTGCCGTGGGCGGGGCCCTGCAGGTTATCGTGGCATCGGCGTCGGCTATCCCGAGCAAGTGAATCTCGCCTTCGACTCCGGTGAAATGTCGCTGCGCATGTTGTGGCGCGGCGAGTTTGCTAATGTGGACAACGGCTCCTTCAATCGGCGCGGTGACGATGCGATTTCATTTCCGCCCGGCATTCCGTTTCATCGGTTGAAGTCGCTGGAGGAGAACTGGCCCTCCAAGGGCAAAACGAACCACGCCTTTCCGCAGGATCACGGCTACGAGTGGCGCGGCTACGTGCTCGATGCGAAGCACTGCCCGACTTTCCGCTACCTGTTCGGCGAGATTGTCGTGGAGGAGTTTTTCGAAGACATGCGAGGCCCGAATGGCCGCAGCTTCTTCAATCGCACGCTTCGCCTGACCGCACCCGCTCCACAACAGCCCTTCCATTTCCGCGCCGCAGCGGGAGGCAGCGTGACGAAGGTGTCTGAGCGTGAATTTCACATCGAAAAACTCACGCTGCGGCTCGGGGATGGCCTCAGCGCCATGATTCGCGACGGTTCGCCTGCTGAAGTGCTCATCCCGCTCACTTTGTCACAAGGCACCACCACACTCGTCCTCGACTACCAATGGTAATCACACGCCACATCGCTATCGCCGCCCTGGCACTCGCTCCGCTGCTGCGTGGGGCGGAAGACCTCGGCGAAATGTGGGGCACCGCCGCCGAGGAGGCGAAGTATTATCCCATCACGAACATCCCCATCCCGCCCACCGTGCCGATGCGTCCCGGCCGCTTGGAGTTCCTGCCGGATGGTCGCCTCGCGGTCGGCACACGGCGCGGTGACATCTATTTCGTGAAGGGCGCGCTCGATTCGCCGCCGCAGCCGCAGTTTCATTTGTTCGCCACGGGTCAGGATGAGATATTTTCACTCGCTTGGCGTGACGGCGCGATGCTGGCGACGACTTTTGGCGAGGTCACACGCATCTCCGACACCGATGGCGATGAAGTGGCCGACCGCTACGACACGCTCACCAGCAACTGGGGCTACGCCGAGGGCCATGAGTTCGCCTTTGCCTCGAAGCCCGACGCCGATGGCAATCTCTGGGTCACGCTCGGACTCAGCGGCTCTTATGAATCGCACAATCTCTTTCGTGGCTGGGCGGTGAAGGTCACGCCTGCGGGCAAGATGATTCCCGTTTGCAGCGGCCTGCGCAGCCCCGGCGGCACGGGCGCGAACGCACAAGGCGCGATGTTTGCCATCGAGAGCCAGGGTCCGTGGAACGGCTGCTGTTCGCTCAAGCATCTCAAAGAAGGTGCGTTCCTCGGCCATCCCGCGAGCTACAACTGGTATCCCTTCGCGCCGAACGTCAAAGCGCCCGCGCAGAAGCCGAACAGCGACTCGCGCATGGCCGTGGAAAAGCGCCGCGTGCCGGAACTCGTGCCGCCTGCCGTGCTCTTTCCGTATATCAAAATGGGCCGCAGCATCTCCGGCTTCCGCCTTGCACAGACGGGCGGAAAATTTGGACCCTTCGACGGCCAGCTTTTTCTCGGCGACTACAGCCTCAGCATCATCATGCGTGCCACCACCGAGCAGGTGAATGGCGTGTGGCAGGGCGCGTGTTATCCCTTCCGCGAAGGACTCGCCACCGGCATCATGAATGTGGAGTTCTCACCGCGCGGCCAGCTCATCGCCGCTGGCTTCACCACCAACCGCCAGTGGCCCGTGCGCGGCACCGAGCCTTTTGCACTGCAGCGACTCGATTGGACCGGCCTCGTGTCGTTCGAGGTGAAGGAGATCAACATTCGCAAAGACGGCTTCATCGTCACCTTCACGAAGCCAGTGAATGCCGCCATCGCGTCCAAGATCGAAAACTACGCGCTCACCACCTACACGCACATTTACCACGGTGCCTATGGCAGCCCCGAAGTGGATCACACCGAGCCGCGTATCCTCAGCGCCACGCCTGCCGCCGATGGGCTCAGCGTGCGGCTGCGACTCGAAAAAATCACCGAAGACCACATCCACGACTTCGACTTCAGCAAAATCACCTCGCAGCAAAACGAGCTGCTGCTGCACCGGAAGGCCTACTACACGGTGAATGAAATCCCACACGACTAATCTCATGCTCCGATTCTTCTTCGCACTCGTCCTTTACACTCATGCGCTCGCGCATCCCGTGCCGGAAAGCACGCAATGGCTCACCTATCCCGATGGCGACGGCCCCGGCAAAGGCCGGCACATCATGCTCATCGCCGCCGATCAGGAATACCGCAGCGAGCAATCCATGCCGATGATGGCGAAGATCCTGAGCACACATCATGGCTTCGATTGCACCGTGCTCTTTGGCGTGAATGAGAAAGGCGAGGTGGACCCAACGATGCCGGTTTATCCCGAGAAAGGAAAAGAGAGTGAGTTCAAGCAGCATCACATTCCCGGACTCGAACACCTCGCCTCCGCAGACCTCGTTATCTACTTCACCCGACTGCTGACCTTGCCGATGAACGAGCGCGAACTCATCGTGAAGTATATCGACTCGGGCAAGCCCTTCATCGCCCTGCGCACGGCCAACCACGGCTTCCACGCGCCGCTGCCCTACAAGATCAACGGCAAGCAAGTCAACTGGGGCACCGAAGTGCTCGGTGGTGCCTTCATGGGCCATCATGGTCGCTGGCACGCCGACTCCACACGCGGCATGATCGTCGAGGAACAAAAGCAGCATCCCATCCTCAGCGGCGTGAGCGACATCTGGGGAAACTCGGATGTCTATCGCACCTACAAGGAGGGCACCAGCCTGCCCGCCGACTGCACCGCGCTCGTCTGGGGCCAGCCGCTCATGGGCCGCAAGCACGATGATCCGCCGAACACCAAATTGGAGCCTCTGCCCGTCGCGTGGATCAAAACATGGCAGACCAGCAGCGGCCAAAGCGCCCGCGTTTTTCACTCCACCATGGGCAGCGGCCACGATCTCCAAAGCGCGGGCCTGCGACGTCTCATCATCAACGCGGTCTATTGGGGCATGAGCATGGAGGCCGCCATCAATCCCACACGCAGCGTGGACATCGTCGGCAGCTACGAACCGCTGGAGAGCGGCTTCAACTACGCCAAACTCGGCGTGAAGCCCAAACCTGTCTCCGCTTATAAATGATCCCCCTGCAAAACGATTCGCACTCATTCCCCATCATGAAACTCATCCTCCTCTCGCTACTCGCTATCGCACTGCCAGCTGCTGCCAAGCCCCTGCAAGTCTTCATCCTCGCGGGCCAGTCGAACATGCAAGGCCACGCCAAGATCAGCACCTTCGAACACATCGGCATGGACGCGGCGACGAAGCCGATGCTGGATGAGATGCAGAACGCCGATGGCACGCCAAAGGTCTGCGAGCGCGTGTGGCTTTCATCGATCGGCTGCGCCAAAGATGACACGACAGAGCAGACGGGCAAGTTGACGGCGGGCTTTGGTGCCACAACGGAGAAAATTGGCCCCGAGTTCACCTTTGGCCTCTACATGCAGAAGTTCACGGATGCGCCCATCTTGCTCATCAAAACCGCGTGGGGCGGCAAGAGCTTGAATACCGATTTTCGTCCGCCAAGCGCCGGGCCGTATGTCTTCAATGAGACGCAGCTCGCGCAGTTTCAAAAGCAGGGCAAAGACGTCGCCGCGATCAAGACGACAAAGGAAAAAGAGACCGGCGCTTACTATCGGCTCATGATCGAGCATGTGAAGAAAGTGCTCGGCGACCTCAAACGCGTGGTGCCGAGCTACGATGCGGCTCAGGGCTACGAACTCGCCGGTTTCGCATGGTTCCAAGGTTGGAACGACCTCGTGGACTCCGGCACCTATCCCAACCGCGACAAGCCCGGCGGCTACGATGCCTACAGCACCGCGATGGCGCACTTCATCCACGACGTGCGCAAGGATTTGAACACGCCAAAGCTGCCCTTCGTCATCGGCGTGCTCGGAGTCGGTGGTCCGACCGATAAGTATGGCCCCGACCAGCAGCGCTACAAAAGCACGCACGACAACTTCCGCGCCGCGATGGCCGCACCAGCGCAGTTGCCCGAGTTCCAACACAACGTGGTGGCCATCCGCACCGAGAAGTATTGGGACCTTGAATTGACTGCCGCCAAGGCAAAGGACAACGACATCAAGCAACAGGCCAAAAAGCAGGGCATCGAGGACAAGGTCGCGCTGGAGAAACTCCGAACCTCAGGCCTCACCGAGCGCGAGCGCTTGATCTTGGAAAAAGGCATCTCCAACCTCGAGTTCCACTACCTCGGCTCCGCCAAGATTCTCGGCGGCATCGGCAAAGGCTTGGCCGAGGCGATGGCGAAACTCAAGCAGTTCAGGTGATAGCGTGGCCTCTCATCGTTCAATATGATTCTCAGCCGATGACTTCACGATGGATCTATTTGTCAGGCGTCTTCCTGATCTCCGCAGTCCAAGCCGCAGAGCACTTCTGGGATGAGATACCGCTCTCCGCCAGCACCACGCGACCATCCAAAGTCCAGGATGATTACTGGAACAGCCAGTTTCTCAGAGTGAATCGCGAGGTAGCTGCTGCACAAGAAACCCGACTGATATTCTTTGGCGATTCGATCACTTGGTCATGGTCGCTTGGGCCTGCCACCGGGCGAGATGTATGGGCGGACCAATTCGCTGCTTACAACCCCATCAACATGGGAAACTCCGGCGACATCACCCCGGTGATGCTTCACCGCGTCACGCGCGGCAACCTAGATTTCCCAGCGGGGCGGCAGCCCAAAGTCGCGGTGGTGTTATGCGGCATCAATAACTTCATCGTCTCCAAAAGCGACGGCGGTAAGGAGACGTGGGCCTTGGGCATCAACTGTCCGCCAGAGGACATCGCTGAAGGACAACGGGCAATCGCTCAGGTATTCCGTCGCAGACTGCCGCAGACCCGCGTGATCATGATGGCCTTGCTGCCCGTCGCCGATAAGGCCAAATGGGAGAAATGCCAACGCGTCAACGCGATCAATGCCAGTCTCGCTCGTGATCCCAACCAAGTAGCCTATCTCGACTTGCAGGACCGCTTCCTCCTTCCCGACGGCACCATCAACCGGGCGCTGTTTACCGATGGCATCCATCTCAGCAAAGAAGGTTATCAGGCATGGGCGAAGGGCATTGCTCCACTCATCGAGAAGTTCATGAAAGCCCCTCCACTCACGCCGGTGAAGATCATGCTGATTGGCGGCTCTGCCACGGAAGGACTCGACTCAAACTCCTCCTACAGGCGCTATCTTGACGGCATGCTGAGGAGGAGCGGGCACTTGATCGACTTCGTAGGAAGCCGCAACAAACACAACAATGACAGCACCGAGCCGGGCAGCTATGAATTTGACCCTGATCACGAAGGCCACTGGGGCAAAGACTCCACCTGGATCGCGGAAAACATGCCTCGCCTATTGGAACGCAATGTGCCCGATGTGGCCGTGATCCATCTTGGAGTCGAAGACATCGATGCAAACCAAACCCCCGACGGCATCGTCCAAAACATCGACCGCGTGATCCAAGCGCTTGGTTCCAAAAACCAACGAGTGAAGATCGTGATCGCGAAAGTCCCACCAGTCGAAGGCAAGGAAGAGACCTCCGTTCTGCTCAATCAAAGAATATCCCAACTCGCCAGCTCGTCAGCCTCGGTTCTGCAACCCGTGGTCGCGGCTGAAACAAATCAGCGTGTCGGCGACGCCGCAAAAACCGCTGCGATGCTAACGAAAGCACTGCACCCGCTGCTAGCCACTCTCCAAGATCTCCCATCCAAATAATGAAAGCCACCATCAATACTGCTGCTGCCATTCTGTCCGTTCTCGCCCTCCACGTCCACGCGGCTGGCGGCGACGGCAAGGTTCCGAATCCTGATTTCACCAAAGGCGACACCATCCCTGCCAAGGCGAAGCACGACTGGAACCTCGGTGCCACGGGGCTGCGCGGCTGGATCTACACCAACGAGTTCGTGACCTATGAAGCCCGCCAAGTCGCCGTCACGAAGGTTGAGAAACGATCGCCATCGGATGGGGTGATCAACGTCGGCGACGTGATCCTGGGAGTGGGTGGAAAAGCGTTCGCATACGATCCGCGCACTGAGTTAGGCAAGGCGCTCACGGCTGCGGAAGCGGGAGATGGCAATTTCAAACTCACCCGCTGGCGTGCCGGAGCCACCACCGAAGTGGTGGTGAAACTACCGCCGCTCGGCAGCTACAGCGTCACCGCGCCCTATGATTGCCCAAAATCGAAACGCATCCTTGAAGCCGGTTGCAAGGCGTTGGCCAAACGCATGGAGCAGGCCGACTACACGAAGCAAGATCCCATTCCACGTTCGCTCAATGCATTGGCTTTGCTCGCCAGTGGCGAAGAAGAATACATGCCACTGATCCGCAGGGAAGCACGATGGGCGGCTGATTTCACGACGGATAGTTACCAGACTTGGTATTACGCCTATGTCATCATGCTGCTCTCTGAATACCACACGGCCACCGGAGACGATGCGGTCATGCCGGGGCTCAAGCGGCTTGCGTTAGAGGCGGCGGAAGGCCAGAGCAAGGTCGGCTCCTGGGGCCACCGATTCGCCAAACCGGACGGAAGGCTCTCCGGCTATGGCATGATGAACGCACCTGGCTTGCCGTTGACAATTTCGCTAATCATGGCGCGGCAGACAGGTCTCAAGGAGCCTGCCGTTGACCTCGCCATCGAGCGCAGTTCCAGGCTCCTGCGCTTCTACATCGGCAAGGGCGCGGTGCCCTATGGCGACCACATGCCATGGCTGGAGAACCACGAGGACAACGGCAAATGCGGCATGGCAGGTGTGATGTTCAACCTGCTCGGCGAGAAAAACGGCGCGTATTTCTTTTCACGCATGAGCTTGGCCGCACATGGGGCCGAGCGCGACGGCGGACACACGGGCAACTATTTCAACATCCTGTGGTCGATGCCTGGCGTGGCCCTAGCAGGCCCACAAGCCACCGGCGCATGGATGAAGGAGTTCGGCGCATGGTATTTCGATCTCGCCCGCGCATGGGACGGTGAATTCCGACATCTAGGACCGCCGGAGCCGGGTCTCGACAGCTACCACGACTGGGATGCCACCGGCGGATACTTGCTGGCCTATGCGATGCCGCTCAAGAAGATCATGCTCACCGGCAAACAAGCCAGCACCGCGCCACAAGTCGATGCCACCGCCGCGCAAGCCATCATTCAAGACGGACGCGGCTGGGACAACAAGGATCGCTTCAGTGCGTATGACAAACTCAGCCCGAAGGCCCTGCTGGAGTGTCTCGCGAGTTGGTCGCCGGTCGTCCGCGAGCGTGCCGCGATGGCCCTGGCCCGCCGCAAGCCCCCCTTCCCGATGGATGCGCTGATCAAGCTGCTCGAATCACCCGACCTCAACACGCGATACGGAGCCTGTGAAGCACTCCAGCGGCTAGGCGGGCACTCCGCACCCGCCGTGGACGCTCTCATCACGCAACTGAGCGAAAAGGACATCTGGCTCCGCATCAAAGCGACCGAGGCACTCTGCAAAATCGGTGAACCAGCCGCAAAAGCGCTGCCCGTTCTTCTTCGCATGCTGCCAGAGATTGACACCATGAACGACCCGCGCGGCATGCAGCAACGCTGTTTCTCAGCGGCTATTTTTGATCGCGGAGGACAGATGTTAAAGCTTCTCGCAATGGCGGACCAAGCCGCTCTCAGCAAGGCCGTGCAAGCCGGTCTCCAGAATCAAGATGGCCATGCCCGAAGCATCATTTCCTCGGTCTATAAAACCCTCTCATTGGAGCAGATCAAGCCACTGTTCCCCGCCATCTATCAGGCGATCATCACCCCGGCTCCAAGTGGCGAGATGTTCGCGGAGGATGTCCGCATCGAGGGGCTGCGCGTTTTGGCCAAACATCGGGTCAAGGAGGGCATCGACGCCTGTGTCAAATACGCCATGAGTCAAAATCCATGGAGCAGCGAGAACCGAACACCTGAAATCATGGAGATCATCCTAACCTACGGCACGCACGCGAAAGCGGTCGTCCCCGAGCTCGAGAAAGTCGCCCATTACTTTGAGAAGGACGAGAAAGACTTCCCTCCTAATCTGATGATCAAGAAAGCAAACTCCGTCCGCGACACGATCGCTGCGATCAATGCCTCGACCGACTCCCCGGAACTCATGGACATGAAATAACAGTGATATGAAGAACCATTATCTAACCATCCTGCTGGTCAGTTTGACCGCATCAATCCTTACCACGCAGGTAAGCGCTGCGGAGCAACTGGAGCGAGGAAAGGACCGTATCGACACTCCCGCCATCGGCAGCGGCTTGTGTGTTCACAATCTGTTCCAGTCCAACATGGTGCTGCAACGCGACAAGCCGATTCACTTGTGGGGCTGGGCGGAACCGAAGGAGAATGTCACCGTGTCCTTTGGCGGGAGAACGCAATCCAACATCGCTGCTGCCGATAGGTCGTGGAAAGTGGAGTTGCCAGCCCTGCCCGCCAGTGCAGAGCCGCAAACCATCGTGGTTCAGGGTAAGAGCGAAAAGCTCGAGCTGACAAACATTCTCATCGGTGACCTCTGGCTGCTCGGCGGCCAGAGCAATATGGAGTTTGAGATTCATAAAACGGAAGGCGGTCCACTCGAGATGATCTCGGCCAACTTTAACAACATCCGCCTGTTTTCAGTCCCGCAACAAAACGGCCCGGACATCAAGAAATCCTTCCCTCGCCAATACCAATGGATCGCCTTTTTTGGGCAACATCTCCGGCAAGGCTACTGGGATGTTTGCACGCCCGAGACAGTGGGCGAGATGTCGGGGATTGGATATATCTTTGCGAGAAGGCTCCACATGGCGACGCAGATTCCTATCGGCATCATGGACGTGTCGCGTGGCGGCTCCAGTCTCGTGAGTTGGACGCCCACGGAGGTCTTGAAGTCCATCGACACGCCGGAAGTCAAAGACACTCTGGCCGAATGGGACCTAAAGGTCGCTGACTTCAATCCGCAAACAGATCTCGAGAACCGGGTCAAACAATACCATGACTGGGCAGCCCGCATGAAGACCGATGGCAAGCCAATCCCGGCTGACCGCAAAGTTCCGATCGATTTGCTGCCTGGACCGGCCCTGGACATGAACCGCCCTGGCAACCTCTACGCCAGCATGCTCTCGCCCATCGCTGGCATTGCTGTCAAAGGAGCCATCTGGCATCAGGGCTACAACGAATCCGGCATACCGAATGGCCACAAAGCATATGCTCGTGTCTTCCCCGAGATGATCAAGGCTTGGCGCACCGCCTTCAATGATCCGAACATGCCATTCGGGATCATCACCCAAGAGACCCAAGGTGAGCCGCAGACCCTTGATAACTTCCTGCCGAACATGGTGGACGAAGGAAATTACGTCCGCGAGGCGCACTATCAGACCTTTCTCAATCTCCGCAAAGCGGGTGATCAAACGATCGGCTACGCGAGTAGTTTCGATCAGCACCGCGCCTGGTATCATCCGCAACTCAAGATCCAGGTAGGCGAACGCATCGCCAGTTGGGCCTTGGCGACGCAATATGGAAAGTCAATCCGCTGGCTGCCACCACAGCTCAAAGAAGTGAAAGTCGCCGATGGAAAACTCTTCTTGCAGCTCGATTCCTGGGTCATTTCTTTCCACGACGGACCGATCCAAGGCTTCGCCATTGCTGGCAAGGATGGGCGCTTCCAACCAGCCAAGGCAGAATGGCTCGACAAGAACGCTGGCAAAGCCGGCGGTCCGAATTGGGAGCGCAGCGTCGTTGTGCTCAGCAGTCCCTTTGTGCCGGACCCGCTCTATTTCCGCTATGCCTGGGCCAGGAACCCGATGGAGAGCCTCAAGTCCGCCGACCTCACGGGCTTGCCATTCGACACGCAGCGCAATGACACCTGGTCGCTCGCCGACATGTTTGAAATCTACACCGACAAAAAGTCCAAGACCGCCAATGTCCTTGATGCAGCAGAGCAGAGGGAGTTGACCGCAGCCTTGAAGGTTGAGGATCGCAAACGCCAGATCGAAGCCGCAAAAGCACTGCTCAAGGCTAATAACATCAAAGCTGAGTAATCATGAAATCAGAAAATCACCCGACCCCTTCCAATCCTCTATGAAACCAACCCCAAAACCCGATTGCTTGCTCCTCTCGCTCGCCTTTTCCGCCATCTTCGCTGTGCCGTTTCCAACTTTTGCCGCAGGCAATGACCAGACGGCCAAGATGCCCGATTTCACCAAGGGCGATGCCATTCCTGAAAAAGCGAAGCACGATTGGAACCTCGGTGCTATCGGCGCACGCGGTTGGATGTTTTGTGACAAGTTGGTGACGAGTGACGCACGGCAGATAGCCATCACCCAAGTCGAAAAAGGCTCTCCTGCGGACGCTGTACTCGCGGTGGGTGATGTTTTGCTCGGTGTCGGCGGCAAGCCGTTTTCATACGACCCGCGCACGGAGTTGGGCATCGCGCTGACCGTTGCCGAATCCGAGACTGGCGAAGGGAATCTCGCTCTCACGCGCTGGCGCGGTGGTAAGACGGAAGAGGTCATCGTTAAACTCCCCGTGCTCGGCAGCTACAGCGCTACGGCACCTTTTCATTGTCCCAAGTCGAAGCGCATTCTGGAGCAGGGATGTGCAGCACTCGCGGCTCGCATGGCTGATCCGGCATACACAAAAGGACCGAGTGGTGAACCCATCACACGATCGCTCAATGCGCTCGCTCTCCTGGCCAGCGGTGATCATTCCTACCTTCCGTTGGTCAAAAAGGAAGCCCTGTGGGCTGCGGACTACTCAGCCGATAGCATGCAAACGTGGCGCTACGGTTATGTCATCATGTTGCTCTCTGAGTATGTGATGGCGACTGGTGATGCTTCCGTCATGCCAGGGCTGAAGCGTCTCGCCCTGGAAGCCGCGAAGGGACAGAGCGCGGTGGGTTCTTGGGGGCATGGATTTGCCAAGGCCGATGGTCGTCTTCGCGGTTACGGCATGATGAACTCACCCGGCTTGCCTTTGACGATCTCGCTGGTGATGGCTCGTGAGGCAGGCGTGAAAGACGCAGCGTTGGAGCTGGCCATCGAGCGCAGTGCGCGGCTGCTGCGCTTCTACATCGGTAAGGGTGCCATTCCCTATGGCGATCATCATCCATGGATCGAAAACCACGACGACAACGGGAAGTGCGGCATGGCTGCGGTGTTGTTTCATCTGCTCAATGAGCCAAAAGGCGCGGAGTTCTTCTCCCGCATGAGCATCGCCTCTCACGGACCCGAACGCGATACTGGACACTCGGGCAATTTCTTCAACATCCTGTGGTCGATGCCGGGCGTGGCTCAATCTGGCCCGCAAGCCACGGGGGCATGGATGAAGGAGTTTGGAGCGTGGTATTTCGACCTCGCACGGCGCTGGGATGGCACCTTTCTTCATCAAGGCCCACCCGAGAACAACAAAGACAGCTACGCAGGCTGGGACTGCACCGGCAGCTACCTGCTCGCCTATGCGATGCCGCTCAAAAAGATCATGCTGACCGGCAAACGCCCTTTGATCGCCCCACAAATCGACGCGGAAGCCGCACAGGCACTCATCCTCGACGGACGCGGATGGAGTAACAAAGACCGCAACAGCGCCTATGACCAATTCAGCGCTGACCAGCTCATCCAGCGTCTAGGAAGCTGGTCGCCCATCGTCCGCGAGCGTACTGCGATGGCGCTGGCCCGCCGCAAGGATGTGCCCGTTCAGCCTTTGCTCACGCTACTCGATTCACCAACTCTTGAAGCCCGCTACGGAGCCTGCCAGGCCCTCGTCGCCCTTCGTGGACGCGGCGCACCCGCTGTTGATTTGCTCCAGAAATCATTGGCCGCAAAAGACCTGTGGTTGCGCATCAAAGCAGCTGATGCACTCGCTAGCATCGGCAAACCAGCCATGCCAGCGGTGCCGCAACTCCTCGAACTGCTCGCTCAGGCGGACACTGCGAACGATCCACGTGGGATGCAGCAGCGTTACCTGACCTTCGCTCTATTTGAAAATCGCGACGGCATGCTCAACCGGTCACTCGATGGCGTGGACCGCAAAGCGCTCTACAAAGCCGTGCAGGCTGGACTTCAGAACCAGGACGGCCGCGCACGCGGTAGCATCGGCTCGGTGTATCGCAATCTCTCCGCCGAAGAAATCCGCCCGCTCTTACCCGCCATCCATCAAGCCATCCTCGAACCCGCCCCCAGCGGCGAGATGTTTGCCGACACCATCCGCGTCGAAGGTCTGCGCCTCCTGGCCAAACACCACATTCAGGAAGGCATCATCGCCTGTGTGAACTACACACGCGATCAAAATCCCTGGGCCAGCCAAAAGCGCACGCCTGAACTCATGACGATTCTCCTCACCTACGGCACTCACGCCAAGGCGGTCATTCCAGAGCTAATACGCCTCGCCGACTACTTCGAGAAGGAAGAGAAAGACTTCCCCAAGGAGCTGATGCTCATGAAAGCCAACTCTGTGCGCGAGACCATCCGCGCCATCGAGTCGAGCACTGACACGCCGACTTTGGTGCGCCTCGAAAGTAAATAGTTTCGTCTTTAGCCGAATCATTTCAAAACCAAGCTCCATGATACCGCTTGCTCGAACCTTGATGACCATTGCCGCGCTGGCAACGGGACTTACCGCCTCCGCCACAATGCCCATAGGACTGCATCTGGTGCAGCCGCGACAGCCTGATGGCAAAGGTGAGATCGCCATCAGCGGCGAACTCAAGCAGTGGCACAAGGTCACGCTCACGCTGGATGGGCCGTTCGCGCACGAGCGCGACACACAGCCAAATGCGTTCACCGACCTCGCGTTGAGTGTCCAGTTCACCCACGAGTCGGGCGCACCCAGTTACAAAGTGCCGGGCTACTTCGCGGCAGACGGCAGCGCGGGCAACAGCTCCGCCGAATCGGGCACGAAATGGCGTGCGCATCTCTCGCCAGACAAAGCAGGCACGTGGAAGTATTCCGTGTCGTTCAACAAAGGCAAACACGCGGCGATCGAAGGCGGCGGGCAACCATTGCCCCCTTTTAATGGTGCCACCGGTAGCTTCACGATCACGGAGACAGACAAGAACGCCCGCGATTTCCGCGCCCAAGGTCGTCTGCAATACGTCGGCAAGCACTTCCTGCAATTTGCTGGGTCGAAGCAATATTTCCTCAAAGCCGGACCCGATGCGCCCGAGACGCTGCTGGGTTATGCCGACTTCGACAACACCCTCGCGGGCAAGCCTGCCAAAGTGCCGCTCAAGACTTGGGAACCGCATGTGGGTGATTGGAAGCCGGGTGATCCGACTTGGCGCGATGGCAAAGGCAAAGGTCTGATCGGTGCGTTGAACTACCTAGCGGGCAAAGGCGTCAATGCGTTCTCCTTGCTCACCTACAACGCTGCTGGAGATGGCGACAACGTTTGGCCCTTCATTCAACGCGAGGACAAGCTGCACTACGACTGCTCCAAGCTCGACCAATGGGGCGTTGCATTCGACCATGCCACCGCGCTCGGTCTGTATCTGCATTTCAAACTTCAGGAGAATGAAATGGACGACAACCGTCTCGGTGCGGGCCGCAAGGATGGCACCCAGCCCGAATCCCTCGACGGCGGAAAACTCGGCATCGAGCGCAAACTGTATTGCCGCGAACTCATCGCCCGCTTTGGCCATGCGCTGGCGCTGAATTGGAACATCGGCGAGGAGAATACCCAGAGCAGCGACGAGGTCCGCGACATGGTGAAGTTCCTCCACGACACCGATCCGTATCAGCATCACATCGTCCTCCACACTTTCCCGCCCGAGCAGGAAAAGGTCTATGCGCCACTGCTTGGAGACAAATCACTACTCACAGGCGTGTCATTGCAAAACTCATGGAAAGCGACCCACCAGCGCACCCTGCAATGGCTGCGTGCATCCTCCGCTGCGGGTCGTCCGTGGGTCGTCGCGAATGATGAGCAAAATCCCGCTGGCCTCGGAGTGCCACCCGATGCCGGCTACAAAGGCCACGACGGCATCGCCATCGAGAAAGGCAAAAAAGAGGAAAATGCCAGCACCGGAGACGTGAAATCCAACGCCTACACGATGCACGACATTCGCAAGCTCACGCTCTGGGGCAGCCTCATGGCAGGCGGCGCAGGCGTGGAGTATTACTTCGGTTATGCGCTGCCCGAGAACGATTTAATCTGCCAAGACTTCCGCAGTCGTGACAAATCATGGGATTACTGCCGCATCGCCTTGGACTTCTTCCGCAACGAGAATATCCCCTTTGCGGAAATGGCGAACGCCAATGCCCTCATCGGCAACACGAAGGATGACAACTCCAAGTTCTGTTTCGCCAAAGCAGGCGAGCTTTACCTCGTCTATCTCCCCAACGGTGGCTCGACTGACCTCGACCTCTCTGCCGCCAAGGGCACCTACACCGTGAAATGGTTCAACCCTCGCAGCGGCGGCGAGCAAGTGAATGGCTCTGTTAACTCCGTCCAAGGCGGCGGGACCGTGACCCTCGGCAATCCTCCCGCCGATGAAGGCGAAGATTGGTTGGCTATCATCCGCCGGTAATTGTCGCGGAGAAGATTCCCTGCGGCCTTCCAATCGCTGGCGGCAGAGAATCAGCAAAAATTTGTGACCAAAGCCGCCGCATTTGGAATTTACCTGCTGTAATGGCCTCCTCTGCACCAGACCTTTCTCGATTCATCGCCGCGCTGACCCGGCATCAGCCGGCGTTGGAGGCGTTTTGTCATGCGCAGTTGGCGAACCGGCAGGATGCACAGGAGGCCTTGCAGTCGACGTGTGTGAAGCTGTGGGAGAAATCCGCTGAATGGAACCCTGAGACGGAGTTTTTGCCATGGGCCTTTGCGGTGGCGCGGTTCACGGTGCTCTCGCATATCCGTGACCGGATGCGTGACCGGCTCGTCTTTGACGAAGAAGTGATGCTGGCGATGGCTGACGAGACCGAGAGAGCGGCAGCCCAGTTTGAGGACCGTCGCGAGGCGCTGGGCGCTTGCCTCCAGAAACTGAAGCCCGAGCAGCGTGACCTGCTCCAGGAGCACTACATCGCCGGACGTAGCATCCGCGAGCTATCCACGGCCACAGGTCGCAGCGAGAGCGCGGTGAAAATGATTTTGCTGCGACTCCGGGAACAACTCAGCGCCTGTATCAATCTTCAACTCCAGCACTCTTCATGAACAACGATATGACCACTCTTGAACACCGGCTTCTCTCGCTGCTACAAGCCGTGCGCGAGACTCACGACGGCTCGGCGCGTGCCACGCTCAATGACCTGCTGCGCACCGATCCCGCAGCCCGCGCCGCGATGGCACGGTTGCTCGTGGATGAGCAAGTGCTGATCAGCCGACTGCGAGACGACAGCATCGTGTCGTTGTTGGACCCTGCGCCGATGAGTCTGGTGAAAGTAGCCAGAACTCCACGTTGGTTCACCTGGCGTCCGCTCACTGCGGCGGCGGCGGGGATTGTCTTCGGCATGTTTTGTACCTCTATGGTGTTTGGTTATGTGTCGCAGCGGGCTACAGTGAAGAAGGTGCCGCTGGTGGTTTTTGATCAAGGCCTGGAGAGCGTGGAAGCCGTGTTCGACAAAGGGTTGCCCCATCAGCCTGGCCAATGGGGGGTCGATTCGGCGCGGCTGGTCACGGCGGAGAACGGCGTGCAGCCAAAGGAAGGGCAGCGCATGTTGCGGTTGGAGCCGATCCCGAGAGAGAAGAACGTGAAGAACCTAGCGTCCCGCGTATATCAGGTGCTCGACCTTCGCGCACTCCCGACGGATGCGAACAATGGCAGTGCGGAGGTGCAGGTGACAGCTTCATTCTTCGCGACGAAAAGCGAGATCAGCTCGCGCTACCTGATTCGTGCCTTTGCCCTCAATGAAAAACCGGAGCAGGCCACGAAAGACTTCTGGTCGAAAACAGAGGACGATGGCGTGGTGTCCATGGCACAGAGGTTTGACACATCGCCGGGAGATCGTGGCTGGCACAGCTTCTCGCTGAAAATGCCCCTGCCACATGGATCGCAGACATTGATTTTCATCCTCGGAGCCGTGCCGCCGGAGGATGCGGCGATGGAAGCTTCCGTGCATTACCTCGATGAGGTGAGCGTCACGCTGCTCACCGCTGAAACCACGTTGCCTTGAATATATCATGAACACCCACGCACCTTCATCACCCAACCGTCGTATCTTTCTGCGTAGCACCGGTATCAGTCTCGCCCTGCCGCTGCTCGAATCCCTCGGCGGTCGCCTTTTCGCGCAAAACTCTGCCGTAGGCTCTCTCGCGGGCAAAGCGGTGAATGCGGAACGGCCGATGCGAATGGTGTGCATTGGCAACTTGCTCGGCTTTTATCCGCCCGCCTTCTTTCCCACGAAAACAGGCGCGGATTACGAGCTGCCGGAGTCCATCGAAGCGCTCAAGCCGCACCAGAAAGATTTCACGCTCTACTCGGGGCTCGATCATGGGGTCAAAGGCGGGCACTTTGCCATGAGTTCGTTCCTCAGTGGCGTGCGCACGTCGGATGCGAAAGGCATGCCCGAGGGCAACCTCACCGTGGATCAGCGAGCAGCGGAGACGATGGGCGGAGCCACGAGGTTTCCCTCACTCACATTGGGCTCAGAGGATGGCATTCACGGCGGCTGTCTCATGTCGTGGACACGCAGCGGCACGCGTGTGCCGCCCATTCGCACACCGCGTGAACTGTTTCGGAAACTATTCGTCTCCGACGATGCCGCCAGCCTCGCGGCATCCATGGATCGGCTCGATATGAAAGGCTCCATCCTCGACTCAGTGCAGGGCGATGCAAAATCGCTCCAGCGCCATCTCGGACAGCGCGACAAGGAAAAGCTCGACGAGTATTTTACTTCTGTCCGCGATGTGGAGAAGCAGATCGAGTTGCATCGCAAGTGGGCCAGCGTGCCGAAGCCTGATCCACAGATGAAGGAGCCGAAGAACACTGACTTCGTTTCTGACCTGCCCGTGATGTATGACCTCATCGCGCTCGCTTTGCAGACCGATTCCACCCGCATCGCCACGCTGGAGATCGGTGGTGACTTCGAGGCTTCAGCCTTTGGTTTGAATGGCGGCTATCACGGTCTCTCGCACCACGGCCAGCGGCCTGATGCCATCAAGGGCCTCATCAAAATGGAGCGCTATCAGGTGGAGCAGTTCGCCAAGTTCCTCGCCAAGCTCAAATCCATCGAGGACGGCGCAGGCACGCTGCTGGATCACTCCATGGTGCTCTTTGGCAGTGGCATGGGCAATGCGAACTCCCACCAGAACAACAACCTTCCCATCATCCTCGCCGGTGGTGGATTGAAACATGGTGAACACAAGGCGCATCCCGCCAAAGGCCCGGGCCGCCAGTTGCTGTGCAATCTGTATCTCTCCATGCTGCATCGCTTCGGGGCCGAAGTGGAGAAGTTCGGCACCAGCACGGGCACGCTCACGGGACTCGCATAAGGCATATAGGACTTATTCGACCCATAGGACCGCTGGATCACACGAATCCCAAAATCACGCACAGCCATGCTGCCTTCACGACCCTCCGCTAAACAATGGGGACTTCTGTTCTTCTTATCTCTTACCGCCCATGTTTTTGCCGGCCCTCCCGAGGTTCATCACTTCCTCACCACCTACTGCAACGACTGCCACGGAGCTGAAAAGCAAAAAGGTGACCGCCGCTTTGACCAACTCGCACTTCCCGTGAGCAAGGTGGACACCTTGATCGAGATCAAAGACATCCTCGATCAAATCAACCTCGCCGAAATGCCGCCGAAGAAGTCCAAGCAACCTTCATCCGACGAACTCAAAGCCTTCATTGAACAGGCGAATCAGGCTCTCACCCAAGGCCGTGAAAAACTCGCCAGCACGGGTGGCAGCACTGTCTTGCGCCGACTGAATCGTCACGAATACCTCAACACCATTGGCGACCTTTTCTCGCTGAACATGGCGGCTTTTGACCCGACGACGAAGTTCCCACGGGATCAATCCGCCGAGTACATGGAGAACCTCGGCGACGTCCTGCAAACCTCCGGCTACCTCCTCGATCAGTATCTCGATGCCGCGGATGCGGTGGTGGAGAAGGCCTTTGCTCAGCAGAAGCCAGTAAAAGAGCAGGCCTGGCACTTCACCAAGAACTTCAGGTCCAATCTCAAGCGGAAGGAGAAGGACTACAACAACGCGCATCTGCTCGTGGAAGAGTGCATGGACTCCGACAAGCACACCGCCGGATTTGGCGTGATCGAAGACTTCGTCGATGGCGTGCCTGCGGATGGCTTTTACGAGGTGAAGGTCCTCGTCAAAGCCATGAACCGGGAGCATCCGTATGATCCCAAATGGTTCGGCACCGATCCGCGCGAACCCTTCCGCCTCGGCATTGTGCCGGGCGATTCCAAAGCGGGCCCGCTTGATCTGCCGCAGCCTCAGCAGCCGATGCTTGCGGAGGTCGCACTCGACGACGGTGATGCAAAATGGATCACGATGAAGATCTGGCTTGATGCCGGGCACACGCCCCGCTTCGTGTTCCCGAACGGCCCCGATGATGCCCGCGGCACCTGGTTCAGAATCGCGGACCAGCACAAAGACCTCTGGGATCAGTTCATGGACGAGGACGACAAGCAAAAAGGCAAGCTCGGCATCGTCGCGGCACGCCAGATCACGCTGCACGTTCACAAGCACCCGCATATCCGCATCCACGAATTGAAAATCCGCGGCCCCATCGCCGAAACGTGGCCTCCAGCATCTCAACAGGCCGTTTTGGGCAAAGAAGCCTTCCAGCCGGAAAAGATGCACGAGCGGCTCCAAGCCTTCGCTGACCAAGCTTACCGTCGAAAAGCCACGGAAGATGAAATGAAGCGTCTCATGGCCGTGGCGGACAAACGCATGCAGCAGGGCCATTCACCGCTGGACGGCTTCAAAGCGGCGCTGAAGACCGCGCTTTGCTCGCCGGGCTTCGTTTATCTCTCCCAAGAGTCTCAAGACGGCTCGAACAAGCTCTCCAGCAACGCGCTCGCTTCACGACTGTCCTACTTCCTCTGGTCCACCATGCCGGATGCGGAGCTCATGAACCATGACCTCACCAAGCCTGAGGTGCTGCTGGCACAGACACGCCGCATGCTTCAAGACAAACGCTCCAATGCCTTCGTGGCCGGATTCCTCGATAGCTGGCTGAACCTTCGCAACCTGGGCGGCATGCCACCGGATCGCGGCGAGTTTGAGGAATACTACTCGAAGGGCTTCCAGGAGGCCTTCAAGACCGAGACGCGGATGTTCATGCGTGACCTCATCGACCGTGATGCCAGCATCGTGAACTTCCTCGACAGCGACTACAGCTTCCTCAACCAGCCGCTCGCCACGCACTACGAGCTTGGTGAGCTCGGCGATCCCGCCAAGGCGCACGAGTTTCGCAAAGTGAGCTTCAAGACCGACAAACGCGGCGGTCTGCTCGGCATGGGCTCCGTGCTCACCATCACCGCCAATGGCATCGACACCTCGCCGGTCACACGCGGCGTCTTTTTGCTGGAAAACATCCTCGGCACGCCGCCGCCACCACCACCCGATGACGTGCCCGCCATTGATCCCGATGTGCGCGGTGCCAAATCCATCCGCGAGCTGCTCAGCAAGCATCGCGAATCGCCAAACTGCTACGGTTGCCATCAGAAGATCGACCCGCTTGGCTTTGCGCTCGAAAACTTCGACGCCATCGGCGACTGGCGGCCACGCATCGACAAAACCAAGATCGACTCCAGCGGCGAACTGCCCAGCGGCGAGAAATTCGAGGACGTGTCCGGTTTGAAAAAGATCCTCGTGCAGCGCAAAGACCTCTTCGCCCGCATGCTGACTGACCGCCTCCTCACCTACGCCTGCGGCCGCCGCATGGAGGCCCTCGACGAAGCCACCATTGAACGAATCGTCGCGGGTTTGCCGATGAAACAATACGGCCTGCGCTCGTTGATCGAAGCGGTGGTGACCAGTGAGCCATTTTTGAGCCGATGATCACGCAGACGCAAAGGAACTCCGGTTTTGCCCTTTCCGGCCTGTTGATCGGAGCTGGATTCTTTGCCGAGCATCATGCAGAAGCCTGGAAGAGAATCGACGGCGTTGGCATTCTTGCCGTCGCAGATCCAACACCGGGTAAGGCGGCTGCTTTTGCTGCTAGGCATGGCATCCCACGCAGTTACGAATGCACGGAGGACATGCTTCAGCGCGAGCCGGCCGCGTTTGTGGACATTACGACAAGGCCGGACACGCACCTGCCACTCACCCGGCTCGCCGCAGCCATGGGGCTGAATGTCATTTGCCAGAAGCCGATGGCTCCAACGCTGCACGAATGCATCACCATGTGCGAGGTTTGCGAGGCGGCGGATGTGCGCCTCCTCATTCACGAGAACTGGCGCTGGCAGCCATGGTATCGGGAAGCGAAACGACTCATCGAAGACGGCACCATCGGGGCCATTCACCATCTCTCATTCGACTGGCGCACGGGCGATGGCAACGGCCCGGAACCCTACGCCGAGCAGCCTTACTTTCGTGATATGCCACGCTTCATCATTTTTGAGAGCCTCGTGCATATCCTCGATACCTTACGCTTTCTCGCGGGAGAGCTGGAGATCACGGGCTGCATGACACGTCGCGTGAATCCACTGATCGCTGGTGAGGATTGGGCGGAGATCAAGGTGCGCTTTGCCAGCGGCAGCACCGGCTTCATTCATGGTGACCGTCAAACCGGCCCCGTGCCTTCTCCGGTGGCGATGGGCAGCATGGAGATCGAAGGCGAGCAAGGCACCCTGCGCATCACGCCAGATGGCAGCGTGTCCATCAATGGCAGGCACCTCGATTTCACACCATCCACGACCGGATACAAAGGGGACAGTGTTTTCGCCACCCAGAAGCATCTCATCGATTGCCTGCGCAACCGCCAGGAAGCGGAGAGCGAGGGGCGAGCCTATCTCCGCACCGTCCGGCTCGTCGAGAACGCCTACTCCTTCACGCAACCAGCCCTCTCATCAGCATGAAAACTAACCTTACCCTCCTCTTCGCCCTCCTCGCCACCGCCGCGCTCGGGAAAGACGACATCCCTGTCGCCGCAGCCCCGTCCGACATCACCATCGAAGCCGAAAGCTTTGTGAAACAAACCCATGACGAAAAACGCAAATGGGAGATCAAAAGGGAGCGATCTGATGCAAGCGGAGGCAGCTACATTGAAGCCTTGCCCGACACGCGGGTCACGCACGATGACAAACTCATCAAAGGCGAGAACTTCACCGACGAAGCCGGAGCTATGGCTGTGGTCGAGTATGACATCGAGGTAAAGGAATCGGGTCGCTACTTCGTTTGGGCACGTGTGTGGTCCAGTGATTCGGAGGACAACGGCCTGCACTTCGGTCTCGATGGCCAGTGGCCGGACAGCGGCAAGCGTTGGCAGACCACAAAGAAAAGCGGCTGGCACTGGGACTGCAAACAACGCACCGCCGAAGTTCACACCGGAGTGCCCATGCAGCTATGGCTCGACATCGCCAAACCCGGCAAACACACGCTGATGATGTCCATGCGTGAAGACGGAGCAGAGGTGGACCAGATCAGCCTCAGAAAGAGCCTGCCCGCAGAAAACAACAGCGCCCCCGTCGCCCAGACTCAGTTCAAAGCTGTCCCTCGTCAACCCGACGGCAACGCCACTATCGCCGTCACTGGCGAACTCAAGCAGTGGCATAAGGTCACGCTGACGCTTGATGGCCCTTTTGCTGCGGAGACTGATGACAAGCTCAACGCCTTCACCGACCTCGCATTCAACGTCACCTTTACGCACGAGAGCGGTTCACCCAAATACACCGTCCCCGGCTACTTCGCCGCAGATGGCAATGCGGGCGAAACGTCCGCCGAATCCGGCACGAAATGGCGGGCGCATCTCTCACCGGATAAAGCAGGCACATGGAACTACAGCATCTCCTTCACGAAGGGCCAAAACACCGCGATTGAGGGCGGCGGTGAGGCTTTGAAGCCCTTTGATGGCATCAAAGGCTGGTTTCAAATCAGCGCCACCGACAAAACCGGACGCGACTTTCGGTCTCAAGGTCGCCTGCAATACGTCGGCAAGCATCACCTCCAGTTTGCCGGCTCGAAGCAGTATTTCCTGAAAGCCGGCCCGGACTCGCCGGAAACCCTGCTGGCCTTCACCGACTTCGACAACACCAGCGCGAACAAGGCCGACAAAGTGCCGCTCAAGACATGGGCACCTCATTCAGGTGACTGGAAGTCGGGCGATCCCACATGGAAGAAAGGCAAGGGCAAAAACCTCATCGGCGCTCTGAATTATCTCGCGGGCAAAGGCGTGAACGCCTTCTCCTTCCTCACCTACAACGTCGCAGGCGATGGCGACAACGTCTGGCCCTTCATCGAGCGAAACGCCAAGCTGAACTACGACTGCTCCAAACTCGATCAATGGGGCATCGTTTTCGATCATGCGACGAAGCTCGGCCTTTATCTGCACTTCAAACTTCAGGAGAACGAATCCGACGACGAACGCCTCGGCATGGGCCGCAAGGATGGAAAGTTGCCCGAGGCCCTCGACGGAGGCAAACTCGGTCCTGAGCGCAAACTTTATTGTCGTGAACTCATCGCTCGATTCGGCCATGCGCTCGCATTGAACTGGAACATCGGTGAAGAGAACACGCAGAGCACGGAGGAGGTCCGCGACATGGTGAAATACCTCCACGACACTGATCCTTATCAGCATCACATCGTCCTCCACACCTTCCCGCCGGAGCAGGAAAAGGTCTATCGCCCGCTGCTGGGCGACAAATCCCTACTCACGGGTCTTTCCCTGCAAAACTCCTGGAAAGCAGCCCATCAGCGCACGCTGCAGTGGCGGCATGAGTCCGCTGCGGCGGGGCGTCCGTGGGTCGTCGCGAACGACGAGCAAAACTCCGCCAGTCTCGGCGTGCCGCCTGATCCTGGCTACAAGGGCCATAGCGGCATCGCCGAAGAAAAAGACGCCAAAGGCCCCAAAGGCGAAGGTTACGTTTCCTCCAAAGCCTACACCATGCATGACGTGCGCAAACTCACGCTCTGGGGCAGTCTCATGGCCGGTGGTGCAGGTGTGGAATACTATTTCGGTTACAAGCTGCCCGAGAACGACCTCATCTGCCAAGACTTCCGCAGCCGCGATCAATCATGGGATTACTGCCGTATCGCCTTCGACTTCTTTCGCGATGCAAAAATTCCTTTCGCCGAAATGAGCAGCGCGAATGCACTCATCGGCAATACGAAGGACAACAACGACAAATACTGCTTCGCCAAGGCTGGTGAGCTTTACCTCGTTTACCTGCCGAATGGCGGCACCACAGGCCTCGACCTCTCCGCCGCTAAAGACACGTTCACGCTTCATTGGTTTAATCCACGCGAAGGTGGCGCTTTGAAGGACACAGAGACAAAGCTCCAAGGCGGTAAAAACACCACGCTCACCGCTCCCGACGCTAACGATTGGCTAGCCGTCATCCGCAAGCAATAGTTCCTCCACTTCAAGCCATCACCCCTCCAATCCAACAAACATGAACACCAAATCCATCCTTACCACGCTCCTCATTCTCTCAGGCTCCTTAGCTCACGCCGATAAGGACACACCTGTGCCACCAGAGGTTCAGAAACTGGCTGAGAACCTCGTCGCTGCTCTCAAGAGTGCCGACGATGCCGCGCTCCTTGCCTGCTGGCACACGCCAGAGGCTCTCGCCAAGGTGAAACAAGCTGAAGAAGCCACCGAGGCCGCTGCGGAAGGCAAAACCCTGTCGCCGGAAGACCTCGCCGAAGAAGGCGAAGACGAGATCAAGGATCGCACGAATGAAAACAAAGACACTACCGAACGAGCGGCTCGGTTGCGTGCATTTCTCGGCAAACACTTCGGTGAAGTCTCCGGACTCACCCTGCAATCCGTGGATCTCGATGTGGACAAGGATGCACCCGCCGAGCAACCCGCCTACGACGACATCGATCTCCTTCTCCGCACCGCTGACGGCACGATGCTGACCATCGACGTGGATGATCTCATCAAGATCGAAGGCGTCTGGAAGCTCACAGGCCGACTGAACGACGACATCAGCATCAAGCTGCCAGAGACGAACTGAAGACGGCTCATCGAAGTCATTACTTCAACCAAGAACCCAATGTCACCTACCCCATTACTCCTCGCCCGAAGAGCGATCATTTTCGCGTCGCTTTTCATGGCATCCGTCACGCTGCACGCCGCCGAGGGATCACGCGTGCCATATAACATCCTCATGATTGCTGTGGATGACTTGAACGACTGGGTCGGTGCCTTTGGCGGAAATCCTCAGGCGAAGACGCCGCATATGGATCGCCTTGCTCAGCGGTCGATGGTGTTTCGCAATGCAAGCTGCGCTGGGCCGGTTTGTGGTCCGTCCAGATCGGCTTTGTTGTCAGGCTTCAGGCCCAGCACCACCGGAGCCTATGGCAACGACACCAACATGCTGGATTCAACGATCGTGCAGACTCATGCCACGCTGCCGGAGTATTTTTCCAAGCACGGCTACACGACCATCTCCAGCGGCAAGATCTTCCACAAACATGAAACCGCGAACGGTTTTGACTCCGGCCACTGGGCCTATGATGTCTGGGGTGACGAGCTGAATCGCGGAGGTCAAAAGCCTGAGAGCGTCTATTCCCGCAACAAAGGCATCATCGCAGGCAAGCAAATCGACAACCCCAAGCACAAGGTCGGCGGAGGCTCCGAGTTCTCCTGGGGCGTGACGGAGAAGGGCAAAGATTTCACCCAGGACTATCGCACCGCCAAGTGGTTCGAGAAGCAACTGCAGGAGCAACACAGCAAGCCATTCTTCATGCTCGCGGGCATCTCCAAGCCGCATCTGTCGTGGTTTGTTCCGCAGGAGTATTATGACATGCACCCTCTCGAAAGCATCAAAGTCCCTGAGTATCGAATGGATGATCTGGATGACATTGGTGGAGGAAAGAGAAAGCGCCCGCTCGAGCCTGAGCCCGACTTCCTGTGGGTGCGGGAGTATGATCTGCATGCGCGGGCCGTGCAGGCCTATCTGGCCGCCTGTAGCTATGCCGATGACTGCATTGGCGTGATGCTCGATGCCCTCAAAAACAGCCCATACGCCGACAATACCATCGTGGTCCTTTGGGGTGATCACGGCTGGCACCTCGGCGAGAAGCTAAGGTTTCGCAAAGCCACGCTGTGGAAGGAATCCACTCAAATGCCCCTCATCGTCCACCTTCCCGGCATGACCGAGAAGAAGGAATGCTACCGCAATGTGAACCTGCTCGATCTTTATCCGACCTTGATTGAACTGTGCGGACTTCCCGAGAAGAAGCTGGATGGCGCGTCCTTCAAACCCTTGTTCGACAAGCCCGAGATGCCATGGGCACCAACCGTAACCACCGCAGGCAAGGGCAATCATTCCGTGATGTCCGAGAAGTGGCACTACATCACCTATGCGGACGGAGTCGAAGAGTTGTATGACTTGGAGAAAGACCCCATGGAGTGGAAGAACCTCGCCAGCGAGAAGTCCCCAGAGTTCGATGAAATGAAAGCTTACCTGCGCACCTTTATGCCGGTGAATGAGGTGGATAGCCTCCCCGAATCCAAAGAGAAGAAGCCGAAGAATGGCAGCGAAGAGGCCCCCGAACCAGCAGAGGGAACGCCCAAGAAAGCGGCACCCGATCCGACCATCAAGCCCCGGCGAAACTTGGCTGAACTCAAATAGTCCTGAGACACAATCACCAATGTTCACGCAACGTCCCCCTGCAACGCCCTCCACCGACTCAGAAGCCGGTAAAAGATTAGCGGTAAAAGATCAGAGCTGGATTTCATCTTTTACCCACCATCTTTTACCAGCCAAAATCCTCATCTCATTTTTTGCCGCCCATCTTTTTGCCGGCGCCGTCTTGGCATCCACCACACGCATCGGCATCCAAGACGGACGTTTCGTTGAAAAGAACAGCGGCAAGCCCTTCCGCCCGTTTGGCGTGAACTACTACCGCACCGCACCCATCGATGGTAAAAAGCGCGGACACTGTTCCTTTAGCCCTGGCAGCTATGATGAGGCATTCATCACTCAGATGATGCAGAAGGTCTCACACGATGGCTTCAACACCGTTCGCTCCTTTCTGAGCAATCACAGTGGACTGAACGGCATAGTCACCGATCCGCAGTCAGGCGAGATCAATCCGGCCTATTTGGCTAACTTGATCCACTTTCTGCGAGCAGCGGAAAAGCACCACCTTCACGTCATCCTCACTTGGGACACGTGGTCACCAGATTCCCGTGCCTGGGCCGAGAAACCGCTCACTGACGAAGCTCGGCACGGTTTTTCGAGCGACACGAAATCGCACTTTTCCGTGAACGGATACCGTCTCAACCCCAAACCCATCCGGGCTAAAGCGATTGCCATCTGCACCCTCATCGAAGCCTTGCGAAAAAGCACCCCAGAGCTGCTAGCAGTCGTCCTGGCCTGGGAATTGGAAAACGAGGTGCATTTTAAACTCGATCAAGAACCCTTTGTCTCACGCTCGGCTGCGTTTGCCTTTGGCGGGCGATCGTTTGATCTCCGCAGTGATGATGGCGCACAGGCACTCATGGACACCGCCACGAGCGTCTGGGCCACTGCCTGCGCGGACGCCATTCATGCCGCCGATGCTGAGGCTTTGGTCAGCGCCAGTGTTTTCACCTTTGCGGCAGTCGGCAGGCAAGGCCCAGGCACTTGGTCAAAGGATGACACCAAAGACATGCGCATCCCCGCCAGGCCGCTGGCGTTGCTTGATAGCAGCCTCGACTTCGTGGACCTGCATCTTTACGCGGGCAGATCAAACAGCCGAAACATCACCCAGCATCTTCAGCACGATCTCACGTCCGTGGAGTTGCCCTCACTCATCGCAGCTGCCAAGCGGCTCGGTAAACCCATCCTCATCGGAGAGAGCGGCATCGGTGCGCACGTCACCCGTCGTGGTCCAGACTGGCAGACCATCCGCCACGATGCCAGCGTGGCGCTGCTGAGAGAGTTTCATCAAGCCCTCGCCCCGCAGCCCTTCGCCGGTCTCCTGCACTGGCATTACGGCAGTCCCGACAGCGCCGCCCAGAACGACTACCCCGCTCTCACCCTCTTCCCTCAGTATGGCGAGGTGCTGAAGGCGTTTCATTTCAGTCACTAACCCCTTCAGCCACTCACGGCCATGTTCACTTCACCATCATTCTTCAGCGTTTCAGTCGGCAATAGAATGTCCGTCAAGAGATGGAGCCTCATCTCCGGGAGTCGGACTAATGATGGGATCTTTGCCCCAGGCCGTTTCTAAGCCATGAATGCGGCACGCAAATCGAATAACTCAGCCCATGAATCCCACCCTCAGCTTTCTCGCCAGCCTCGCCCTGGCCCTATCGTCTGCGTTCGCCGCGCCGAAACCCAACGTCGTTGTCATTTTCTGCGATGACCTGGGCTATGGCGACCTCGGCTGCTACGGATCGCCGGTCATCCGCACGCCAAACCTAGACCGCATGGCGGCGGAGGGGCTGCGGTTCACGGACTTTTACTCTGCGGCGGAAGTCTGCACGCCGAGCCGCGCGGCGTTGCTCACGGGGCGCTATCCGATTCGCAGCGGCATGTGTGGCAATCGGCGCGTGCTTTTTCCCAACTCGAAAGGCGGACTGCCGGCGTCCGAGGTCACCATTGCCGAGGCGTTGAAAGGCGCGGGTTACGCGACGGCGCATGTGGGCAAATGGCACCTCGGCATCCACGAAGGCTCGCGCCCGCTCGACCAGGGCTTTGAGCACAGCTTCGGCCTGCCTTACTCGAACGACATGGACGCCCGCGCGGATTTGCCGAAGGGCAGCGTCGATTCGCCGACACCGCCGCACGATGGCTGGAACGTGGCGCTGCACCGCGATGGCAAAGTCGTCGAGCAGCCTGCCGACCAGACGACGCTGACGCAGCGTTACACCGAGGAGGTGGTGAAGTTCATCGGCGAGAAAAAGGGCGGGCCGTTTTTCATCTACCTCGCGCATACTTTCCCGCATGTGCCGATGTTTGCGTCGCCTGCGTTCAAGGGCAAAAGCCGCGCGGGCATTTACGGCGACGCGGTGGAGGAACTCGACTGGAGCGTGGGCGAAGTGCTCGCGGCGCTGAAGAAAAACGGCATCGCGGAGAACACGCTCGTCTTTTTCACCAGCGACAACGGCCCGTGGCTCATCATGGGCGACCAGGGTGGCAGCGCCGGGCTGCTGCGCGAAGGCAAAGGCAGCACATGGGAAGGCGGGATGCGTGTGCCGGGCATCGCGTGGATGCCTGGCCGCATCAAGCCGGGCGTCACCAGCGAACTCGCGCACATGATGGACCTGTTCCCGACTGCACTCGCACTCGCCGGAACGCCGCTGCCCAAAGACGTCACGCTCGACGGCACGGATCTCGCGCCGCTGCTCTTCGAGTCGAAGCCGCTGCCCGCACGCCCGTTTTTCTATTATCGCAGCGACCAGCTTTTCGCCTGCCGCGTCGGCGAATGGAAAGCCCACTTCCAGACGCAGAGCGGCTGGAGTCAGCCGAAAGCCGAGCCGCACGACCCGCCGCTGCTCTTCCACCTTGGCCGCGATGCCGCAGAGAAACGCAACGTCGCCGCGCAGCACCCCGACGTGCTCGCCCGCATCACCGAGGCAGTGACCGCGCACAAAGCCGGCGTCGTCCCAGGCTCGCCGCAACTGCGATGACTCTCCAGCGCCAATCCTCAACGGCCGCCTCATTTTCCAGGACGACACGGAAGTCGGCGTCGCCATAAATCGGTCGATATGAACCAAGTCATGAAAGCCCCGGCTGCTTTCAACAAGTGAACCCAGCCTAATTCCCGCATCACAATGAACCCGGAAGAAATCGAAAAACTCATGCAGACGGGAGCGACCTCCTTCAACGAGATGTTGCGCCGCCCGCGGGAGTGCTCGGAGCTGGAGATGGAGCTAAAGACCGCGATGGAACTCAAAGACGTGGCCTCCTGCCGCGAGTTACTGCGGGAAAAGGGACAGTGGCTCGCGAAGTTCATAAGTCATGAGCTGGCGGAACTCATGGACACTGCCATCCACTCCGGGGAGGCGGCGGATGAGCTTCTCGGCTTGCTGCTCCAATCCGGTGTCCCGGCACACAGTGTCTATGACCGCATTGGTCCGGACTATCAGCACACGCCGCTGGTCACTGCGGCTCGGGCGGGGCGTCTTGATTTGATTCAGAAGCTCGCTGCGGCTGGCGCGGACGTTTTTTGGGCGAGTCCGACTGGCACCAACGCGTTGAGCGAGACTCTGCCGAGCAGGGCCGGGCAGGCACCCAGAGCGGACACGCCGGAGCTGGCGCAAGTGCGTGAGTGGCTGACACAGCAGGGTCTGCGAATCGACCCGCTCTGCGCCGATAGCCGGAGGAAGCTGGTATGGGCAACCGGGCAGCCCGAATCATGGCCAGACGTTCCCGCATTGCTCGCACTGGGCATCCCGACCGATGTGACGGGCTGGACGCCCTTCATGCTGAACATGGCTTTGGGCATCGCCGAGGTGCGAGCCGTGGCTGGTCTGGCGGTGGAGGAATTGCATCACCGGGACGCTTGGAGCCGCACGCCCTTCTTGCTCGCTGTCGCGGCGGGTAATTTGGAAGTGGCACGAGCCTTGTTCGAGCGCGGGATCGACATTCGCGCGAAGGGCCACTGCGGTGCCACGGCGCTCCATCTGGCTGCGGAATACAATTACTGCCGTATGCTCGATTGGCTGCTGGACAACGACCTGCCTTTCGACGCGCGAAACGATTTCGGCAACTCAGCTCTCCATGCCGCAGTCAGCCGCGATTGCGTGGATGCTGCGGCGCTGCTCCTGCAAAAAGGGGCGAGTGTGCATGAGCCGGATGGAAACGGATTTGCGCTTATCCACACGGTGTCCTTCAAGAACGACATGGCGATGCTCAAGCTGCTGCTCAACGCGGGCGCGGAAGTGAACGACGTTTCCGGTGGCGGAGACTGGCCTTTGAAAGACGCCTGCCAGTCGGGCGATGCTGCCGCCGTCGCCTTTCTGCTCCAAGTCGGCGCAAACCCCAACCTCACCTCGACAGGAGAGACCGCACTCTTTGCGGCGGTCTCCAGCGACAACTTGGAATGCGTCCGCCTGCTGCTGGATGCCGGTGCTGACGTGAATGCCACCGATTGCGACGGCTGGACGTGCTTGTTCCATCTGCGCTCGGAGCGTCTCGCTCATTACTTGTTGGAGCGCGGCGCAGGGCCCGGCATTTCTGACCAATGCGGCGGCTTACCTGAAGACTGGAGTCGCGTCCCGACGCCAGTGCGACGAATGCTTCGAGAGTGGCGGACACGCCGCCAGTAATCTGATTCGTAAACATCCACCTTTCGCCAACCATGAAACACGTCCTCACACTACTCACCGTGCTCGTCGCTCTGACTTCTCCAACAGGAGCAGCGAGTTTCAGTCTAACCAATGACCACTCCACTGGCGGACCCGGTAAGTTTGCTGAAGCAGAGATCCGTCGTGAAGCCGCCACCAAACCCACCGCCGCACAAATCACCCTCACCGTCGAAAAGGAAGCCAAAGCCGCAGCGCAGAGCTACCGCATCGTCCGAGTTGGTGCCAATATTCGCGTCATCGGCGCGGATGAGTCGGGCGCGATGTATGGCGGCCTAGACATCGCTGAGGCGATCCGCATGGGCACGCTCGACTCAGTGAAGGACTCCGACCACAAACCGCACATCGAGCGGCGCGGCATCAAGTTCAATATCCCGCTCGATCTGCGCACGCCGAGCTATTCCGACAACAGCACCTCAGCGCAGGCAAACATCACCGAGATGTGGAGCCTGGAGTTCTGGCATGAGTTCATCGACCGGATGGCGCAGGATCGCTACAACGTGCTCACCCTTTGGAATCTGCATCCATTCCCATCCATCGTGAAAGTGCCGGAGTATCCCAAGATCGCGCTGGACGATGTGTGGCGCACCACGGCGGATTTGGTGAAGCCCTTCGAATCCTTCTCCCCTCGCGGCACCGGCATGGTGAAGCCGTGGATGCTGGAGAGTCACGAAGTCGAAAAACGCATCACCATTGATGAAAAGATCGCGTTTTGGCGTGCGGTCATGGACCATGCGCATGATCGCGGCATCGAGGTCTATTGGTTCACTTGGAACGTCTTCACCAACGGCACTGGCGACCAATACGGCATCACCGACGACCTCGACAACGCCACCACCCGCGACTACTTCCGCAAGAGCGTGCGCGAGACCGTGCTCACCTATCCGCGTCTCGCTGGCATCGGTATCACGTCAGGCGAAAACATGGAACACAAAGACGGCTCCAAGGGCAAGGAAGAGTGGCTTTGGGCGACCTATGGCGAGGGCATCAACGATGCGTTGAAAATCCAACCCGAACGCAAGTTCCGCCTCATTCACCGTCTGCATGAAACCGGACTGAGCCCCATTTTGAAGCAATGGAAGGACTATCCAGGCCCCTTCGAGTTCAGCTACAAATACGCCGTGGCGCACATGTATGCCTCCCGCTCACCATCGTTCATCAAAGACCTGCTGCCCGAGATCACGCCCGAACACCGCACCTGGCTCACCGTGCGCAACGACGACCTCTACAGCTTCCGCTGGGGTGATCCAGACTTCGCCCGTGCCTTCATCACGAACATGCCCGGGCCCGAAAAGCTCGCTGGCTTTTACATGGGCCCAGACGGCTACATCTGGGGCCGCGACTTCCTCAGCCGCGACGCCGTGGCCGCCGACGGACGCCGTCAGTTGGTCTGGGATCGCCAGTGGTTCAGCTTCAATCTCTGGGGCCGCCTCAGCTATGATCCCTCGCTGCCAGACAGCCATTTTCAGCGACTGCTCGGCACACGGCATCCTTCCGTCTCAGCCGAGAAACTCTTCGCCGCGTCACAGTCCTCCTCGCGCATCATTCCACAGGTGACCCGTTTCAATTGGGGGGGAATCGACCTGCATTGGTATCCCGAGGCCAACCTCAGTCATCCCAAGCAATACAAGGGCTACTACACCGTGCGCCATTTCATGGCAGGCAAGACCATGCCCGGCGAGGACGTGTTCAGCATCTCCGAGTGGCGGAAAGCTCTCAGCGCCAAAAAAGCCATCACCGCCCAAACACCACCCGAAGTCGCCACCGCCCTCGAACGCGATGCCGACACCACCTTAAAACTCCTCACCGAACTCCGCCCACAAGCCGCCGTCACTGACAAAGAACTAGCGCTCACGCTCGGCGACTACGAAGCGCAGGCGCTGCTAGGCCGCTACTACGCCGCCAAGATCCGCAGCGCCATCGACCTCGCTGAGTTCAACGCCAGCGCCGATGCCGCCACCCAAACATCCGCCCTCAAACACGCCAAAAACGCCCTCGCCCACTGGAAGCAATACGCCGCCATCTACGACCGCCAATACACCCCCCAACTGCTCAATCGCGTCGGCACCGCAGACATCCCCGCCCTGACGACTAAAGCCGCAGAAGACATCGAAATCATCCGCACCTGGAAGCCCGGCACAGAGCCTCAGCAGAAGCGGAAGTAGGGGGCAAAGTGATGAATCGATCCATGAAGCTCATTTTCAAACTACTCACCACACTGCGCCGCGCTCCGCTGGCTGCGTTGCTATTGATTACCTCGCTTTCTCCGCTGGAGAGCGTGCTCGCCGAGGACAAACCTATTGTCCAAGACGGCTGGGTAACTGTCACCCCGCCCGAGTTCCAAGGCGCGATCAACAATCCGCTCAAAGGCTTCCGTGACTACAAGAAGAATGGTTACGGGCTGGTGGAGCGGCAATACATCAAGTGGAGCGACATCGAGGTCAGCGCGGATGACAGCGTGGAGCGCATCATTGCCCACACGAACAAGATCACCTCCACCAAGGGCAAGCGCTTCGAGGAGCTAAACGTCAAGCTCGTGCCGCGTGTGTATCTCGACTGGAATGGTGAGGCGGGGTCGGCGAAAGACCCGCAGCAGCATTGGCCCGCTGACATGCAAACCTTCGACTACGACAGCCCGGCTTTTCAGGCGAGGCTTGCGGCGCTCGTGGCAAAGCTGGGACAGGCCTGGGACAATGATCCGCGCATCTTTGCGGTGCAGATGGGCCTCATCGGCCACTTTGGCGAGCATCACAATCCTGCCCCCACAGCAGACCAGCGCCAACGGCTCGCGGAAGCCTTTCAAGCGGCGTTCAAGCACAAGCCCGTGCTGGTCCGGCATACGGACCCGGAGTTCATGCAGGCCGGATTCGGCATCTACTACGACACCTTTGCCTTCATCGACCGCGAACCAGAAGCTGGGTCGCAGGATCAATTTCCCTGGCAGGCCACGCATGTGTATCCCGACCTCTGGAAACGTGGTCCCATCGAAGGTGAGGTGGAATACAACTGGCAGCAGAAGAAGGACAGCGCGAAACCCAAGCAGACCTTTGGCCGCACGCCAGACGAGACGATGAAGGAGCCTGCCTACCGGCGCTACATGATCGACAAGATCCGCCGTTACCACGCGAGCTATCTCGGCTGGATCAATAACTACGACGACTCCAACCGCGACGTGCTGGCAGGTGCCGCAGAGCTGCAAAAAGCCTTTGGCTATCGCTTCGTGCTCGACTCCGTCAGCTACCCGCCGACCGCCAAACCTGATGGCAAACTGACGGTGAAGCTGGCCGTGCGAAACACTGGCAGCGCTCCTTTTTACCTCGACTGGCCCGTGGCGGTCGCGCTGCTCGATCCCGAGACGAAAAAGCCCGTGTGGTCTGCCCCGCTCAGCGGTGTGGACCTTCGGAAATGGCTGCCGGGCGAGGACTGGGACAGCGCCGCATTCGCTTACCGCAGCGCAGCAAAACAAAATATCAGCAGCGGCACAGCCACACTGCCCAGCGGCTTGAAAGCGGGCCGCTACATCCTCGCGCTCGCCATTCTCGATCGCCAAGGCGGTATGATGCCCAGCGCACGCTTTGCGACCGAGAACTACTTCCGCGGTGGCTGGCATCCCTTTGGATTCATCGGCATCGGCCAAGCTCCTGACGATGCCGCTTTGACGAACATCACCTTCGATAGCCCCGCCTTCGACGACAGCCTGAGCTACAAGGTTCCTGAAAAACTCCTGGCCGTGAAAATGCCTTCCATCCCTGCGGTGAAAGCCGTGGCCCAGTGGACTCCAGATCCAAAACAGGAACTCATCAATCCCTGGCGCTACTGGACTCTCGACGCGGCCACCAAGACCGTGGAGAAACAAACCCGCATGGACGGCCCCGTAAAAGACCCCACAGGTGGCCAAGTGATCCGCATCACCGGCGACTTCGGCGACCGCACCCGCCTCGACTACACCTTCGGCAAGGACTACAAACTCAACAAAGGCCGCTACCGATTCACCTGCCGCGTCCGAGGCACACCCGGCCTAACCGCCGAATTTGAAATGGGCGACGGCTGGCACGGTATGACCCAAGAGACCCAGATTCCGCTCACGACCGAGTGGCGGGAGCACGTCATCGAGTTCGAAGTGAAGTCGATGTTCAAAAACGAGCCCACCCTGCGTTTCAAGCTCCCCAAAAATGCCAAAGGCACCTTCGACCTCACGGATGCCCGGCTCAAAAGGGTGGAATGACGTTCACAGACACTCTACCAAACATAAATCATGAGATACGCCTTCATCCCCGTTCTGCTGCTGGCTTCGCTGTCCGCACTTCTCGCTGAAACCACGAACGCTGCCGATCGCGCTGCCGACAGCAAAACCCTTCGCGTCTTCATCTTCGCGGGCCAGTCCAACATGGTCGGCACGCATTCGAAGGTGGCGGACATCCAGCGCTTCCCGCCGTTTGCTGATCTCGACAAGCCGCAGAAGGACGTGCTGTTTTCCTACAAGCTCGGTCGTGAACAAATGCAGACCTCCGATGGCTGGATCGCCATGCAGCCGACGGGCGATTACTTTGGGCCGGAGCTGAGCTTTGCGCGGCGAGTGTCGCAAAACATCGAAGCGCCGATTGCGATCATCAAGGTGGCCTCGGGGGGCACGACCTTGGGCAAGGACTGGAACCCGGACATGCCGGATGGCTTCAAACTTTACCCACTCGCACTCGATCACGTGCGTGCCTCGCTCGCTGAGTTGGATCGAAAGAAGATCGCCTACCGTGTCGAAGGCTTCATGTGGCATCAGGGCGAGAACGACATGTTCGACAAAGCCTTCAAGCCGATTTACGCCCAGAACTTGAAGAACTTCATCGCCTGCTGGCGTCGCGATCTGAAGGCTCCGAAGCTCAAGTTCTACATCGGCGAGCTTTGCACCAAGACCATCTGGGGCATGGACAATCGCGACAACATGCTCGCGATCCGCACAGCGCAGAAAGCCGTCACCGCCGCTGATCCGCTCACGGAATACATTCCCACGTCACATGACGCGGTGGAGATCGGTGGTGACGCGGGTTTGCATTATCATTACGGCACGCTGGGCCAACTCGAGCATGGCGTGAACTACGCCAATGCCTATCTGCGCACGACTGGCATCAAAACGGGCTCCGACAGTCCGCTCAAAGTCTGGCCTTATGCCAAGGGCAGTTCCGTGAAGCTCTTCATCCTCGCCGGACATCGCAACATGGAGGGCGAACGATCCTTCCAACAAGAACTCGGCGCGGCGGCGAGTGATGATGCGCAGATCGCCTTCAAATACAGCGTCGGAGGGGGCTTCAAGGTCTCGAAGGGCTGGGAGCCTCTCGGACCCGCTGGTCCTTACGACACCTTTGGGCCGGAGTTGAGCTTTGGCAGGGCGCTGCAAGGCAAGGGCAACATCGCCATCGCCAAGTTCACGCACAGCGGCACGCAGATGAACGATTGGACGCCCGAGGGAACCGTCGCGAAGGACATGCATGTTTATCCTGCTTTCATCGCGTTCGTCCGAAGCGCGATCCAGGAACTGAAGGACAAAGGTCATCCGGTGGAACTGGCGGGTATCTTTTATCATGCCGGCGAGAACGATATGGCTTTTGGTCCTTATCGCAGACAGGCCGCGAAATGGCTGCAAGCGACGGTTGCACAGAGCCGCGTGGACTTGGCGATGCCATCGATGAAATGGTATGTCAGCCAGCAATCACCGCCTGATGAGAAGGGACTCCACAACATCGACAGCACCGCCGATCTCGCCGCCATCGCCATGGCTGATCCAGCCTTCATTCACGTCAGAGCCTTCGATCTGCCGCCGCAGCGTGAAAAACTCGTGCTCGATACCGCAGGCATTTTGAAGCTGGGCGAGTTGCTCGCACGAAGTTACCTCGAACACCCATGATCCGCGCCATGAAGCTTCTCATCTCCTCACTCACTCTCGCCATGTCCATCGCTGCTGCTGCGCCACCGACTGACAAGAAACCCGTCACGGATGAATATCACGGCGTGAAGGTCGTGGACGATTATCGCTGGCTGGAGGAGGCCGGTTCGCCTGCAGTGAAGGCTTGGACGGAGGTGCAGAATCAATACTCGCGGGCTTGGCTGGATGCGCGACCGGATCGGGCTGAGGTGGAGGCGAAACTCACGGCGCTGTATGCCAAAGACACGCCATCGCACAGCGGCATCGTTTCCAGGCCGGAGCGACTGTTTGCGCTGAAGTTCCAACCACCGAAGCAGCAGCGGCTGCTCGTCACGCTCGCTTCGGCGGATGATTTGGCGTCGGAGAAGGTCGTGCTCGATCCGAATGAGATCGAACCAAAGGGCCAGGTCGCGATGGATTGGTTTGTGCCGTCACCGGATGGAAAACTGATCGCGGTGTGCCTCTCCGAGAACGGCAGCGAGGATGGCACGCTGCATTTTTACCGCACCGAGAGCGGCGAGCATCTGCCTGATCGAGTCACCCGCGTGCAATACCCGACCGGCGGCGGCAGCGTGGCGTGGACGCCTGATAGCAGCGCGGTGTTTTACACGCGCTATCCGCACCAAGGCGAGAAGCCCGAGGCGGACTTGAACTTTTTCCAGCAGATCTATTTCCACCAACTCGGCACGCCCACGAGCAGCGATGAATACTCGGCTGGCCGTGATTTCCCACGCATCGCCGAGATCGAACTCCACGCCTCGCATGACGGACGTTGGCTGCTCGCAAGCGTGGCCAATGGCGATGGCGGAGAGTTTTCCCATCACCTCCGCGCGATCAAGGACGGCGCGGCTTGGCGACAGATCACGCGCCATGAGGACGGCATCAAAGAGGTCACGTTCAGTCATGATGGGGCGAGCCTATTTCTGCGCTCGGTCAAAGACGCGCCGCGTGGCAAGGCGCTGCGTTTAGCCATCGACGGCACTTTGGCGGATGCCGAGGTGATCGTGCCGGAAAGTGAAGCGGTCATCGAGGGCATCACTCCCACCGCGAAGTTTTTGTTTGTCTCGGATCTGCTCGGTGGCCCCTCGCGCATTCGGCAATTTGATCTTGATGGGAAAAACGCACGCGAAGTGCCATTGCCCGCTGCAACGGGCGTTGGCGGACTCATTGAAGTGGGAGATCGCATCCTGTTTCGCCAGACCAGCTACGTCGAGCCTGCCGCCTACATGCTCTACGATCCTGCCGACACGACCGTGAAGAAGACCGCGCTCTTTAATACCTCGCCCGTCGATTTTAACGACATCGAGGCCGTGCGTGAGTTCGCGATCAGCAAGGACGGCACCAAGGTTCCCATCAACATCCTGCGGCGCAAAGGCACGCGGCTCGACGGCAGCAATCCCGCGCTGCTCTACGCCTACGGCGGCTATGGTCACAGCATGAGGCCGGCGTTCAATTTCGAGCAACGCCTGTGGTTTGATCGCGATGGCATCTACGTCGTCGCCAACATTCGCGGCGGCGGCGAATACGGCGAAGAATGGCATCTCGCGGGCAATCTGACGAAGAAACAAAACGTCTTCGATGATTTCGCCGCCTGCGCCGAGCACCTCATCAAACAAGGCCACACGCGGTCCGACAAACTCGCCGTCGAAGGCGGTAGCAATGGCGGACTGCTCATGGGAGCCTTCCTCACTCAGCATCCGGGGCTTGCCCGCGCCGTCGTAGCCCACGTCGGTCTCTATGACATGCTGCGCGTCGAGCTGGACCCCAACGGAACCTTCAACGTCACCGAATTCGGCACGGTGAAGGACTCCGCGCAGTTCCGCGCCCTGCACGCCTACTCGCCCTTCCACAATGTCACCGATGGCACAACGTATCCTGCTGTGTTCTTCCTCGCCGGCGAAACCGATGGCCGCGTGAACCCCGCCCACTCCCGCCGCATGACCGCCCGCCTGCAAGCCGCCACCAGCTCCGCCCACCCGATCCTCGTCCGTCTCAGCTCCGCCTCCGGCCACGGCATGGGCACCGCGCTGTCTGAAAAAATCGCGCAGAAAGCCGATGTTTTGGCCTTTCTCTTTGATCAACTCGGGATGACGAAGCCCCGCCCCCTTTCGAAATGACAAGCCATTCACCAACTCATTCCCACGACTTTCTCTGCCGAGTACTGGCGGCATTGCTGTTCGCCAGTGTTATGGCATCAGCCGAGGTGATCATTCCGGGCAACTCAGCAAGCCAACTCATGGATGAAACCAAAGGTCAGGTCTTGATCGAGGAAATGAACTGCGTGGCATGTCATGCGAGCGCGGCAGCGTTTGCAGCACAGTCGAAGAAGGCACCGCGACTAGCTGAGGTGGGTTCTCGGGTGAATCCTGCTTATCTCGAGGCGTTCATTCGTGATCCGCATGGCACGAAGCCGGGCACGACGATGCCGGATGTGATGCCAACAGCGAACAAAGGGCGAATTGCGACGGAGATCACGCACTTCTTGCTCTCGTTGAAGAAGAACGACTTTGCCTTGCAGCCGCCGGATGCGGTGGCGGCGAGTTTGGGGGCAAAACTGTTCCATTCGCGAGGCTGTGCGGCTTGTCACTCACCGCGCGATGCAAAGGGCACTGAGACGATGAAGCCAACTTCGGTGCCGCTCGGTGTGCTGGAGAAAAAATACAGCTTCAAGAGTTTGGTGGGCTTTTTGCGACAACCTCATGCAAGTCGGCCCTCGGGACGGATGCCGGACATGCGATTGCAAGGGCGTGAGCTAGACTGCATCGCGCACTACCTGCTGCGTGACACGCGAGTGCCCGGCAATCTCAGCTACACGATGTATCGCGGCCAAGTCTGGCAAGGACTCGACAGCGCGGAAGTGGAGCCGGAGCGAGCTGGGCATGTGAAGGATTTGTCTTTGTCGAACTTCGGTAAATTGCATCACCACGCAGCGATCCGATACGAAGGCTGGCTCAACATCGCCAATGCAGGGCGCTACACGTTTCATCTTCAGATGAACGGCGGCTCACTGCATCTGGATGGCAGGGAGGTCGTCAACGAAGAGCCAAAGGACCGGCGCGGCATAAAGAAGCTGCAAGGCACTGCGGAACTCGCGGCTGGATGGCGGAAGATCGAGTTGGTCTATTTTCACACGGGGCGTGAGCCATTGCTCACTTTCGAGATGGAGGGTCCGCAGTTCGCGAGAGGGGCGATTCCGTCGTCGATGCTTTCTGTCTCCAATGAGCCCATTCCAACGTTTGAACCGCTCAAAGTGAACGCCGAGCTCGCTGCACGTGGTCGCGAGCACTTCGCCAAACTCGGCTGCGCGAAGTGCCATGACGATGTTGGCGTGCAGTCCGCTCCTTCCATCGCTTTTGGGAAGCTCGATGCCACTCGCGGATGCCTAAGTGATGCAGCCGGAACTTGGCCACGTTTTGATCTGAGCGCCGGACAACGTGCTTTGATCGCGAAGGCATTGCCGCAGATGGAAACGCGGCAACTCACGGACAAGGAGAGGCTGCACAAGACGCTCGCCACCTTCAACTGCATCGCTTGCCATGAGCGCAGCGGCCTCGGTGGCATCGCTGCTGATCGAAATGGTATCTTCACCGGCACCGCACCGGCGCTGGGCGATCAAGGCCGTCTGCCGCCGCCGTTGACGGATGTGGGGGCCAAACTCACGCCATCTTGGATCGCTGCCGTGCTCTTGAATGGACAACGGCAGCGCCACTACCTCGATGCGGCGATGCCGCAGTTCGGTGAGACGAATGTGGGACACTTGGTGGACTTGTTTGGCAAAGTCGATCACCTCGAAGATGTCACGTTCCCCAAGATCGCGAACATCCAAGAGTCGAAGAACGCGGGTTACGAGATGATCGGCGTCACGGGCTTCAGTTGCATCGCCTGTCATGACTTCAATGGGCAAAAGTCAGCCGCAGGTGCTCTCGACATCGTGCATACGACCGAGCGACTGCAAAAGAGTTGGTTCCACCTCTACCTTCGGCAGCCGCAGCGTTTTCATCCAACGGTGATCATGCCGACTTATTGGCCGGGTGGGCAGTCCATGCGTCCCAACATCCTCGGCGGTGACACCGCGCAGCAGATCGAGGCACTTTGGACCTATCTCGAAGGCGGGCCGCAGGCGAAGAAGCCGCTGGGCTTGGCACGCACGTCGAACGAGCTGCGCGTGGCTGATGTGGCGGAGATGTGTCGCGGTCGCGGCACGGCGGGGTATCGCGGCATCGGTGTCGGCTATCCTGCGCGGATCAATCTCGCGTTTGATTCTGAAGAGATGGCTCTGCGTATGCTTTGGAAGGGCGACTTCGCCAATGTCGATCTCGGCTCCTTCCGCGCGATAGGCACGGACCGCATCGCCTTCCCGGCTGGCATTCCGTTTCATCGTTTGAAGTCATTGGATGACGAATGGCCGTCGAAAGGCAAAGCCAACTACACTTTCCCGCATGATCACGGCTACCAGTTCCGCGGCTACCACCTTGATGTCCTGCGGAGGCCAACGTTTCGCTATCAATATGGCGTGATCGCCGTGGAGGAGTTCTTCGAAGACGCCCGCGACAAAGACGGCAAAGCGTATTTCAAACGGAGCTTCCAGTTTGATGCACCAGCCGCACCGCAGCCATTCTATTTCCGCGCTGCCTGTGGAGAGAAGATAAGCACGACCACGGAGCGCGATTTCAAGATCGACGAACTACAACTCCGCCTCACCAGCAAGCACCAAGGCATCACCCGTGATGGCGAAGTCTTGATTCCCCTCACGCTGCCGAAAGGCCGCTCCACTCTCACTCTCGAATACCAATGGTAGCTTACCGAACCATCATCGCCCTCGCGGTTTTAACGTCCGTTCTTCATGCCGAAGAGCTTGGCGAGATGTGGGGCACGGCTGCGGAGGAGGCGAAGTATTACCCCATCGTGAATGTGCCGATCCCGCCGTCGGTGCCGATGCGGCCCGGTGGCTTGGAGATTCTGCCGGATGGACGGCTGGCGGTGGGCACGCGGCGTGGCGACATCTACTTCATCAAGGGGGCCTTCGATTCGCCGCCGCAGCCGGAGTATCATTTGTTCGCCAGTGGTCAGGATGAGATTTTTTCTCTGGCCTGGAAGGATGGAGCGATGACCACCACGTCGTTTGGAGAAGTCACGCGCATCTTGGATGTCGATGGTGATGGCGTGGCGGATCGCTACGACGCGCTGACGAACAACTGGGGCTACGCGGAAGGTCACGAGTTCGCTTTTGCCTCGAAGCATGATCCCGAGGGCAACATCTGGGTGGCGCTGGGGCTGAGTGGTTCCTATGAATCGCACAACCTGTTTCGCGGTTGGGCGGTGAAGGTCACGCCGAAAGGTGAAATGATCCCGGTGTGCAGTGGATTGCGCAGTCCAGGCGGTGTCGCCGCGAACGCACAGGGCGCGATGTTTGCCATCGAGAGCCAGGGGCCGTGGAATGGCTGCTGCTCGCTCAAGCATTTGAAGCCAGGCGGCTTCATGGGTCATCCGGCGAGTTACAATTGGTATGCCTTTGTGCCCGGCATGAAGGAGCCGGTGAAGCCGAACAGTCAGTCGCGCATCCACATCGAAAGGAAGCGTGTGAAGGAGCTGGTGCCGCCTGCGGTGCGCTTTCCGTATATCAAAATGGGGCGCTCCATTTCCGGCTTTCGACTCAATCAAACCGGCGGCAAGTTTGGCCCGTTCGAGAATCAGATTTTCCTCGGCGACTACACGCTCAGCATCCTCATGCGGGCCACGACGGAGGAGATCAACGGCGTGTGGCAGGGCGCGTGTTATCCGTTTCGTGAAGGACTCGCGTCAGGCATCATGAATGTGGAGTTTTCGCCCAAGGGTCAGCTCATCGCCGGTGGCTTCACGACCAACTTGCAGTGGCCCGTGCGCGGCGCGGAACCCTTTGCGCTCCAGCGCATCGACTGGAATGGCGTGACGCCTTTTGAGATCAAGGAGATCAATATCAAGAAGGACGGCTTCCTCATCACCTTCACGAAACCTGTGGACATCCAAATCGCCGCCAAGGCGGACAGCTATGCGATCACGACTTACACGCACATCTACCACGGCGCCTATGGCAGCCCCGAGGTGGATCAAACGACGGCGCATGTGACCAAGGCAATGCCAGCGGCTGACAGCCTCTCCGTGATGGTGAGTCTCGAAAAGTTAGAGGAAGGCCACATTCACGATTTCGATCTAGCCAAGATGAAATCCAAGACTGGCGAACCGTTACTGCACACCAAGGCCTACTACACCGTGAATGAAATCCCTTTGAACTGATCTGCTATGCTCAAACAACTGCTCATCATCAGCTTCGCTATCGCCCTGCCAGCTCTGGCGCATCCTGTCCCGGAAAGTGAGCAGTGGCTCACTTATCCTGGCGGAGATGGCCCTGGCAAAGGCAAGCACATCGTGCTCATCGCTGCGGATCAGGAATACCGCAGCGAGCAGTCGATGCCGATGATGGCAAAGGTGCTCAGCAGACATCATGGCTTCGATTGCACCGTGCTTTTTGGTTTGAACGACAAGGGCGAGGTCGATCCAACGATGCCGGTCTATCCCGAGAAGGGAAAGGAGAGCGAGTTCAAGCAGCATCACATTCCCGGACTCGAACATCTCGCCTCGGCGGATCTCGTGATCTTTTTTCCGCGACTGCTCACGCTGCCGATGAGCGAACGCGAACTCATCGTGAAGTACATCGACTCCGGCAAACCCATCATCTCACTACGGACAGGAAACCACGGCTTCCACGGCCCGCTGCCTTACAAGATCAATGGCAAACAAGTCAACTGGGGCAGCGACGTGCTCGGTGGCGCGTTCATGGGTCATCATGGCCGCTGGCAGGCCGACTCCACACGCGGCATCATTGTCGAAGAGCAAAAGGCTCACCCCATCCTCACCGGCGTGAGCGACATCTGGGGCAACTCGGATGTCTATCGCACTTACAAAGAAGGTACCAGCCTGCCTGCCGACTGCACCGCCCTCGTCTGGGGGCAGCCGCTCATGGGCCGCAAGCACGACGATCCGCCAAACCCCAAGCTGGAGCCACTGCCTGTCGCGTGGTTTAAAAATTGGCAGACCAGCAGCGGCAAAAGCGCCCGCGTATTTCACTCCACCATGGGCAGCGGCCGCGACCTCGAAAACGCGGGCCTGCGTCGATTGATCATCAACGCGGCCTACTGGAGCATGGGCATGGAGGCCGCCATCACTCCCGCCAGCAGCGTGGACATCGTCGGCAGCTACCAACCGCTCGAAAGCGGCTTCAACTACAAGGCACTCGGCGTCATGCCAAAGCCGGTGTCGGCTTACAAGTAACGAGTGCCTGCATCATGGCTTTCCCTCCACAGCCGTGAAGTTGGCCTTGGGCGCATTCGTGGTGCGGGTTCGCACGACTTCGATCGAGGTTTCATCGACGTTGGCGGAGTTGGACCACTTGATTCCCACGGCGGTGCCTGGCTGGTCGATGCGATGAAACAGCCCATCAATGACGATCTCGGTGAGCACGGAGTTCGGGCCGAGGGGAGCCATGTTGGCCCCGATGGGCGGACAAAGGAAGCCCATGGCGTAGCGATCATGGTAGATGAAGCGATTGTTCTCCAGGCGGGCCATTGCGAAGTTATCCATCCGCAGATGCTCGGCGCGATTCGTGTCGAACTCGCACGCACGCAGCAGCCCGCGTGACACGCTGCCTCCTGGAGCATGAATTTGCAGCCCGATGCCGGCGGCGTTCACCAGCGTGGTCTCGCCGCTCCAGCCGCAACCGGCGAACGCCGACCGATCCACCACGAAACCCGCGCTGCGGATCAGCGCACCTCCCGCGCCGCACATGTTGAAGACACTGCGCTCAATGGACACACTCGGGCAGCCGATGGGATGATGATCGCGGAAACCGAGGCCGCCGATGCGGCTGATGGTGCAGCCTTCGATGGCGAGAAAGATGGTTGCCGTGAAGTCTGGATTCGCATCGATCTTCAGATCGCCAATCACCCGAATGCCATCGCCGCCAAAGCCGGTGATGGAAACATTTTTGATGCTCGGCGCGTAACAGCCCATCATTTGAATCGCGTGCTCATCCGTATCGCGACTGCGGCCCACTAACCGGAGCTTTTCGAATGACAAATCATGCAGAAACTGCCCCGCAGCCCTCAGGCCCGTCACATCGAACAGCGGCCCCGAGCCACCGCGAAACTCGATGCTCGTGGACTCCGATCCACGTCCGCGAAGCGTGGGTGCCGAGGCGCGAGTGCGGCCAGGGTTGGTGATCGTGAGTGTTTGATGCACGAGGTAGCGCTGCGCCGGAAAGAACAGCACGCACGGCGTCACGCGTGCGAAATCCAGCGCAGCCTGAATCGCTGCCGTGTCATCCGCCGGGAAGCCTTTGGCACCCCAGCGCTCCACCGAATAGACCTCCTCACCACGAGGTATCGGGCTCTGAGCCACGGCCGCGCACGACATTAAAACGAGATAAGCGGCGATGAGTGAGTGGAGTGACATAAAATGGAGCACTGAATTGATGGCAACGAATATGGGTGGCAAAATATAAACACAAAAGCCTCCCCCATTTTTTGCCGCACTTATTTTTGCCATCCAATCCGACGCATGAAACCTACCCTCAGCGGCCTCCTTATCTTCGCGACCTGCTCAGGGCTGATGGCAGTGCCCCCCAACATCCTCCTCATCCTCGCGGATGATCTCGGCTACGGCGATGTGCGTTGCTACAATGCCGAGTCGAAAGTTCCGACGCCGAACATCGACCATCTCGCCAGCGAAGGCCTCCGTTTCACCGATGCGCACAGCCCGGCCACGGTTTGCACACCGTCGCGCTACAGCCTCATGACGGGACAGATGGCGTTTCGCGTGCCGAATGGAGGAACGGTGTTCCAGGGCGCTGGCGGACCATCGCTAATCGCACCGGGTCGCCTCACGCTTCCGGCGATGCTGAAGAAGCAAGGCTACACCACCGCGGCAGTCGGCAAATGGCATGTGGGCTTCACGTTTCGCGACAAGGCGGGTGCACCGATTCACAGTGGTAAATTCGAGGACGCTCAGCGCATTGATTTCTCACGCCGCATTGAAGGTGGCCCGTTGGATCATGGCTTCGATCGCTTCTTCGGCACCGCCTGTTGTCCCACGACGGATTGGCTTTATGCCTTCATTGATGGTGACCGCATTCCCGTGCCGCCGACGGGTCGTCTCGACAAATCGACGCTGCCCAAGCACCCTTACGCGAACGATTGTCGCGCAGGCATGCTCGCGCCGGATTTCCCGATGGAGGAGGTGGACATGATCTTCCTGAACAAGAGTCGCGAGTTCATCGCCGAACACCATCGCACCTCACCAGAGAAGCCCTTCTTCCTCTACCACGCCACGCAGGCCGTGCATCTGCCGTCCTTTCCAGGCAAGGCATTCCAAGGCAAAACCAGCGCCGGGCCGCATGGCGATTTCATTCACGAACTCGATCACATCGTCGGCGAGTTAACAAAACACCTCGAAAAGCTCGGCATCGCCGACAACACGCTCGTCCTTCTCTCCAGCGACAACGGACCTGAAACCACCAGCGTCCTCCACATGCGCTCCGACCACGGTCACGATGCCGCCAAACCCTGGCGCGGCATGAAGCGCGACGCCTGGGAAGGAGGCCATCGCGTGCCCTTCATTGTGCGCTGGCCTGGAAAGGTCAAAGCGGGCACCACCAGCGATCAAACCCTCTGCCTCACGGACATCCTGGCCACCGTGGCGGCGATCACCGGCGCCGAATTGCCGCGCGATGTTGCGGAAGACAGTTTCAACATGCTCCCTGCTCTCGAAGGCACCGCCACCGCTCCGATCCGGCCTTATCTGCTCACCCAGGCCTTTGGCGGACAGCGCACGCTTTCGATTCGTCGCGGTCAGTGGAAATACATCGCCCACCGCGGCTCCGGCGGAAACAACTACGACAAAGGCGATCTGAAGCCCTTTGCCCTGCCCGAGGCCGATCCAGAAGCTCCCGCCCAACTCTACGATCTCGCCACCGATCCCGGCGAGACGACGAATCTTTACTCCAAGAAGCCGGAGATCGTGAAGGAGCTTCAGGCGTTGCTCGAACAATCGAAAACCACCGGTCGCAGTCGTCCATGAGACGCGCGTGAGCGCGCGGCAGCTCAATAGCGAAACTTTCCTCGGCAAAAATGTGGCGGTGGCTGACCAGCGAATAGGTAGGTAAGCCGCGTCAGGTCTGACGCGGCTTGCCATGGGTCTTTGTGGGCGAAGATGCAGCGAGCATCAATCCTGCTCCGGCATGCCGCCCTTGATGCCTTTGCCGCCGCGACCGGGGCCGCCTTTTCCCTTCCCCTTACCTTTTCCTTTGCCGTGCATGGCTCCGGGACCGGCTTCTGGAGGGTTGTCCTGACCGGCTGCGGCATTCATGCGGGCTCCACCGTGGGCGAAGGCGGCGGGGATGGAAACTGCGAGCGCGGCGGCGATGAGTGTGATGAGTGTTTTCTTCATGGTGCGTTGGTGTGACCGGGTTGTTTCAGTCACAGGCCCATGATGACTCGCGAAAATGACGCGAAGGTGATGTCTCAGCATTTTTTCAGCGTGAAACTCAACACGCCGCCAGACAGCGATGCGTCGAGCCGAAAACCGATGGCGCTGGCTGACTGCCGTGCGAGCGAGAGGCCGAGGCCGCTATGGGCGCTGTTGCTGCGTGACTTCTCAGCACGCCAAAAGCGGTCGAACAAATGCGGCAGGTCTTCTTGAGTCAGCTCGGGCGCGGCATTGGCGATGGTGATGCTGCCGGGATCGAGTTGGATCTCGATGCGGGTGGATGCGGGTGCGTATTCCACGGCGTTGGTGAGCAAATTGGAAAGGATGATGCGTAGCAGCCGCGCATCGGTTTCCATCGTGAGTCCGGGCTCCGAGCGAAGGTGAAGTTCGAGCTGCTTTGCTTCCACCTTTTCAGCGCAGGGTTGCAGGCATTCGTGACACAGGGCGCTAAGATCGACAGTGGAGAGTTGGAGGGCCGTCTCACCGGATTCGAGCCGGGCGAGCGTGAGCAGGGCTTCGATCAGGTTTTCGAGTTGCGAGGCAATGGCGAGCGTGTGAGCCGGAAGCTCGGGATCAGTCTGATCAGGCCATTTCAATGCGACCTCACCGAGCATCTTGAGTTCCGCCACGGGCGTGCGCATTTCGTGGGCGAGATCGGCGCTGAAGCGTCTCTCACGCTCAAATCCCTGCTCAAGACGGTGCAGCAGCTCATTGAGGGCCGCATAAATCGGCTGCAATTCGGCGGGAGCAGGCGCGGCATCGAAGCGTGCGTTCAGCGATGGCGCGTCGATGTTTCGTGTCTGCTCGCTTAGGGTCTTCAAGGGGCGCAGACTATGACGCAGAGCCATGGTGACGAGGAAGAACGTGCCCGCTGCCGCGAGCAGGCCCGCGATGCCGATGCCACCGAGCAATGAAGCAAGCGTTCCCTCCATCTCCGAGGTTTCCTTGGCTAAAGCGATGAGGCTGGAGCCTGCACCGTGACGCCCCTTGCCCTTGCCTTTCGGTCCACCGCCGCCTGCTGCCGCCGTGCGAAAGCTCATGAGTCGAACCGCGCGGCCATCGGCGAGCACTGTGGATGAAAACACAGGATCATTGCCGGAGATGTCCAGTTTGGGCAGCGTGACATCACCGAGGCTCTCGGAGCGCTCGCTGACCTCGCCTTGACTGTTCCAGACCTGGTAGAATGAGCGGCCTTGAGGGTCGTGGTAGTCCGCCAGACGATCTTGCAATCGCTGACCTCGACCTCGCGCCGTGCCATCCTCGGAGTCGGAATCGCCGAGCGTGGTGAAGCGGGCAAGTCGTGCATCCAAGGCAAGTGCGGTGTCGATGGATTGATACAAACTGTGCCTGACACTGAAATAGATGCCCGCGCCGGTAGCGCACCACAGCACGGCCAATCCGGCGAGCAGCCAGAGCATGAGGCGTTGTTTAATGGACCTCATGCGGGACGCGCCTCCATCACATAGCCCTGTCCGCGCCGGGTATGAATCAGCGGCAGCGAATCTTCACTCACGGCGATTTTTTTTGCGCAGCGCACACACAGCAGAGTCCACGACGTTGCTCATGGGCGAAACGAGATCGTCATAGATGTGCTCCTCGATTTGAGTGCGCGTGACGATCTGGCCGGCACGCAGCATGAGATACTCCAGCAGCGCAAACTCACGAGCGGTGAGGTCGAGCGCCACACCTGCTCGTGTGGCCGTTTTCGCCGTCGAATCGAGGGTAAGATCGGCCAGAGTGGTCTCGCTGGCGGCTTTTTGATAACCACGGCGGCACAGCGCCTCCACCCGGGCCAGCAGTTCCTCCAGGGCGAAGGGTTTGACGAGGTAGTCATCGGCTCCACTGCGCAAACCGGTCACACGATCGGAAACAGCATCCTTCGCAGTGAGGAACATGACGGGCGTGCGATTGCCCGCTCCACGCAGCGTCTTGAGGATGCTGACGCCATCCAGCGAAGGCAGCATGATGTCCAGAATGGCGGCATCGTAAGGGTGATCCTCCGCCATCTCCAGGCCCTCGCGTCCATCGCCCGTGGTATCCACGGCGTAACCACTGCGCCGCAGCGCGAGCACGATGGACTCGCGGAGGCGGTTGGAATCTTCGACGACAAGGATGCGCATGGGGAAGCCTAGCCCGCTCGCCGCCGCTGCAAAAGCGGGAATCAGGCACTGTGCATCATGGCGAAGAAAGATGACGCGAACATGATGGCGGGGGCGGAGGTGTGATCGTTTGTTTTCTCCCGGCGCATCATGTTCACGTCATTTTCCGTCTGCAAGATGGCTTCATGACGCAAACGACGACCACCATTCTGCTTCTGACCTTCACCACTATGCAGGTGCTTGGTCAGGAGCCGACTCCAGAAAAGCCGGGTGAAACTCCCCCACCGGTCATGCGAGGAGGTTTTGGCAAAGGAAAGGGAAAGGGCAAGGGCAAAGGCCGCTTCATGCCTCCCGGGCCTCCGACGCCTGCACCGGCTCCAGCAGTGCCTCCGAACACGCCGACGGGTCAGACGCCAACTGGTGCCAAGGGAGGCCAGGCTGCCAGCGCGGACTTCTTCAATCAGAAAATCCTGCCTGTGCTTCAGCAGAAGTGCTTCAACTGCCATCAGACCGGGCGCAAAATGAAGGGCGGGCTCGCGGTGGACTCCCACGCGGCACTGATTGCGGGTGGTGACAGCGGCCCCTCGCTCGTGCCCGGTGATGCCTCGAAGAGCCTGCTCTATCTCTCGATGACCTATGCGGATGACGACTTGCAAATGCCGCCGCGTGAACGGCTCTCCGCGTCGGTGCTGGCGGATTTCAAAAAGTGGATCGAAATGGGTGCGCCCTTCGGCACGAACGCCACTCCGGTAGCGAGCAATACCGCGCCAGTGGCTGCCACGGAGGGCGGCGGCTTCTTCGCCACCCTCACGGCGGTGCGCGGCAACTCAGTCACTTACACCCGTGATGATGCTGGCGGGGGCATGATGCGTGGCGGCATGGGCAAAGGAAAGGGCAAGGGCGGCGCGATGCGCGACGGAGGCAGTGAAACGACGCAAAAACTCGCAGACAAGGCGCTCATCACCTCCGCCACACTGGCACGGCGCACGCAGGATTTGCTGGTGGGCATCGAGTTGAGCGGCGGGTTGTCGAATCCGGCTTTTGATGCGGTGCGGCAGGGTGGTGCGAGGGCGCATCTCGTCGTGAAGGAAGGGCAGATCACGGAGCTGAATCTCATCACGGCCCAGGAGGAAAGCGATGCGCCCATTGCCGTGAAACCCAAGCGTCCGCCCTCGAAATCTACCACGCTCACACCATGAAACGATTGCTTCTGCTGACCCTGCTCGCCGCACCGACCTGTCTCGCCCAGCAGAGTGCGAAAAAGGAGGTGTTTTGGTCTTTTCGTCCGCCAGCGACGGTTTCGTCGCCGGTGGTGAAAAACACCGAATGGCCACTCGGCACGGTGGATCGCTTCATTTTGGCAGCGCAGGAGAAAAAAGGCCTGTCACAGTCGAAAGCAGCGGAACCACGCGTACTCGTGCGCCGCTTGTTCTTCGCGCTCTGCGGGCTGCCGCCTGCTGCGGACGTAATGGAGCACTGGAATCGCGAAATCGGACCTGAGCTGAATCAAACCGCCATCGCAGCGCTCGTGGACTCGCTGCTCAAGTCACCACGCTTCGGCGAGCATTGGGGCCAGCACTGGCTCGATGTCGCCCGTTTTGCCGAATCCACCGGCGGTGACGCCAATGGCATCCATCTCCATGCCTGGCGCTATCGAGACTATGTCATTGATAACCTGAATGCGGACAAGCCTTTCGACCGCTTCATCCGAGAGCAGATCGCGGGTGATTTGTTGCCGATCTCGTCGGACAAGGAGTGGGCGCAAAACCTCGTCGCCACGGGTTTCCTCGCCGTGGGTCAAAAACTCGTCGGCGAGGTCGAAGACCGGAAGTTTTTTGCCGATCTGGTGGATGAGCAGATTGATGCGACCACTCGCGCTTTCCTCGGCCTCACCGTTTCATGTGCGCGGTGCCATGATCATAAGACCGATCCCATCCCGCAGGCGGACTACTATGCGCTCGCTGCCATTTTTCGGAACACGGAGACGCACTACGGCCTCATCAAGGCGCAGTCGCGGCAGTATTCCACGCTGCTCGATGTCACCGGCATGGGTTTGCCTGTGGGACGCGATGCTCTGACCGCGCAGCAGCTCGCGGACATGAAAGCCGAGCGCGAGGCCGCCGCGCAGAAGATGGATGACATCATGCGCACGATTCGCGGTGGCGATGGTGTCACGCGTGCGATGCTGCGGCGTTCACGCACACAGCGGGATGAAAGCGAGGCTCTGATGCAATCCTACGATGCCCAGGGCAACCCGCTCACTTTTGTCATGGGCGTGCAGGACCGCGATGCACCGCTGGAGACACGCATCCTCGAACGTGGCGAGCTGGACAAGCCCGGCGCTCCCGTCACGCCCGGCTTTCTGCATGCGCTGCATCCGCAATCCTCACCTCCCGTGCTGCGTCTGCGTGAAGGCAGCGGACGCCTGCAACTCGCCGACTGGCTCGCCAGCCCACGCAATCCACTGACAGCCCGCGTCATCGCCAACCGCGCATGGCACTGGCTTTTTGGACAAGGCTTGGTCCGCACCGTGGACGACTTTGGATTCACGGGTGACAAGCCCACGCATCCCGAGTTGCTCGATTTTCTCGCCCTGCGCCTCATTGAGCACAAAGGGTCGCTGAAATCGCTCATCCGCGAACTCGTGCTCACGCGCACTTGGCAGCAGGCATCCTCCTTTGATGCAGACAAATTCGACCACGACCCCGACAACCTGCTTCTCTGGCGCATGAGTCCGCGCCGTCTCGAAGCCGAGGCGGTGCGCGATGCCATGCTCGCCGTGAGCGGCAAGCTCGACCTCGCCCGGCCCGCAAAGCCGCTCATCGCCGCCGCAGGCGAAGGAACGGTGGGCCAGGCTGTGTTCGAGCCGGAGATTCGCAAGATCGAAGCGCCCGTGCGCAGTGTGTATCTGCCGCGTGTGCGCAGCGTGCTGCCCGAGATGATGGAACTCTATGACGCACCGGACGCCAGCAACGTCATGGGCGCACGCGAAACGACCACCGTGCCGCTCCAGGCACTGCACGCGCTGAACTCCGCCTTCGTCCGGCAGCAGGCGGAAGCCTTTGCCGACCGCCTCGGCAAACTCACCGTGTTTGAGCAGCTCGATCACGCCTGGCTCTCTACCTTCGGTCGTCCACCGATCGCCAAGGAGCGTGAACTCGCCAACGCGTTCTCATTCGAGATCGAAGCGAGCCTCGAAGGCCCCAGAACGCAATCCCAGCGCGAGGCACTCATCACACTCGCCCAATCCCTTCTCTGCGCGGCGGAGTTTGTCGTCGTGGATTGATTCCAGCACCCTTCTTCTCATGAAACCCAACTCATTCTGCCTCAATCGCTCCGCTGCCGTCACTCGCCGGGAGGCGCTGCGTTCGCTTTCGGCGGGTTTTGGCTATCTCGCGTTCCAAAGCCTCGCTGCGGCGGCTACATCGCCCCTCGCCAGCAAGCAGCCGCATTTCGCCCCGAAGGCCAAGCGGGTCATTTTTCTCTGCATGAGAGGCGGGCCATCGCATCTCGACACCTTCGACTACAAACCGCGACTTATCGCCGATGCGGGCAAACCCTCACGCTATGCTGGATCGCAGCTCATGCCGTCACTTTGGGAGTTCAAGCAGCGCGGACAGAGCGGGCTGTGGATTTCCGAGGCGTTTCCAAATGTGGCGCAGCACGCGGACGACCTCTGCCTGTTGCGCGGCATGACCTGCGACCAGCCCAGCCACGCCCAGGCCTTCGTGCAGATGCACACGGGCGAGTCGCAGTTTGTGCGGCCATCCCTCGGTGCCTGGACGCTTTATGGTCTTGGCACGGAAAATATGAACCTGCCCGGTTACATCACGATCAATCCGCCAAGCGCGAATGGCGGCTCGCAAAACTACGGCAGCGCCTTTTTGCCCGCCGCCTATCAGGGCACGAAGTTTCAAATCAGCGACAGCAGCCAGCGCAACCGCATGATCGACATCAAACGCCGTGGCGAGGTGAACACCGACGGCCTTGCCCACCTCCGCAATGAACACCTCACCGACGCGCAGCAGCGTCGCCAGATTGACTTCATCAATGCACTGAACCGCGAAAAGCTCGCGCAAGACACGCATGCGCCGCTCATCGAAGGAGCCATCGAGAGCTACGAGCTCGCCTTTCGCATGCAGGATGCGGTGCCCGGCGTGATGGACCTCAGCAAGGAGTCTCCGCAGACACTCGCGCTCTACGGCATCAATGAAGACCCCACCGATGGATTTGGCCGCCAGTGCCTGCTCGCACGGCGCTTTGCCGAGGCAGGCGTGCGCTTCATCGAGCTCGGTCACGGTTCCTGGGATCAGCACGCCAACATCCAGACCGCGCTCGGCCAAAACTGCTCCCAAACCGACAAACCCATCGCGGGCCTGCTGGCCGATCTCAAACAACGCGACATGCTCAAAGACACGCTCGTCATCTGGGGCGGTGAGTTCGGCCGAACTTCGTATTCACCCGATGGCAATGGCCGCGACCACAACCACAAAGGCTACACGCTCTGGATGGCCGGAGGCGGGGTGAAGGCCGGCCACTCCCACGGTGAGACCGACGAGCACGGCTACGAAGCCGTCACCGGCAAAGTCCACATCCACGACTGGCACGCCACCGTGCTGCACCTCCTCGGCTTCGATCACGAAAGCTCACCTACCGCTTCGGGGGCCGGAACATGCGGCTGACTGACCTCTACGGAAATGTTGTGCGAGAGATACTGGGATAATCTGAATGCCTGCCATTGCTGCTCATCGGCAGATGCAGGACCTCATCAACAAGGTGGGTGAGCTGATCCATGCGCTGCGCTGTGCCTGATTCACCGCTCTGCGCCGACAATCTTGTCAAGACGCGGCGTGCTGTTTGCGGCAGAATCAGGTTTGTGAAACTCGTCATCGCCCTTTTCTGGCTCCTTGCGCCGTGCTCCCTGCTCCATGCGTCGAAGCCCAACGTGCTTTTCATCGCGCTGGATGATCTCAATGACTGGATCGGCTGCCTTGGCGGGCATCCGCAGACGAAGACGCCGAATCTCGACCGGTTGGCGGCGAGTGGCGTGTTGTTTCGGAATGCCTACACGGCGGCGGCTTCGTGCAATCCTTCGCGGACGGCGATCTTCAGCGGTCAGCCGCCGCATCGCTCCGGGCTTTATCATAACCTGCAAAAGATGCGCGAGGTGATGCCGGAGGCGGAGCTGCTGCCGCGCTACTTTTCCAATCATGGCTACTGGAGCGCGGGCTCGGGCAAGATGCTGCACTACATCATCGATCCGCCGTCGTGGGATGATTACTTCCCGGCCAAAGCGAAGGACAATCCCTTCCCGCACACGTTTTATCCCGCGAAAAGGCCCGTGAACCTGCCGCGTGCCGGTGACTGGCAATACGTCGAGGCCGACTGGGCCGCGCTGGATGTCACCGATGAACAGTTTGGCGGCGATTGGGCGGTGACGAAGTGGATTGGCGAGCAACTCCAGCGCCAGCACGACAAGCCCTTCTTCCTCGCCTGCGGCATTTACCGGCCGCATGAGCCGTGGTTTGTGCCGAAGCAGTATTTCGAGCCGTTTCCGCTCGAAAGCATCCAGCTTCCTCCCGGCTACAAGTCGGATGATGTCGATGATTTGCCACCCGCAGGCCAGCGACTCGCGGGGAATCGCTACTTCGCGCACATTCAGAAGCACGAGCAGTGGAGGAAGGGCATCCAGGCCTAAACCGATCCGCACGAATGGACCAACCTCGCCACGAAGCCCGAGCATGCCGCCAAACTCGCTGAAATGCGTTTGCTTAAGCCCACGAACATCGCCCCTATCCACCAAACGAAACCATGAACACCGTCTCCATTTTCAACGACGTCATCGGCCCCGTGATGCGCGGGCCATCGAGTTCGCACTGCGCGGCGGCATTACGCATCGGCAGGCTGGCACGTGACTTGATGGACGGCGAGATCACGGATGTGCTCGTCGAGTTTGATCGCGCAGGCTCGCTACCGACCACGCATGAGAGCCAGGGCAGTGATATGGGCCTGTTTGGCGGCTTGCTGGGCTGGGAAGCGGATGATGAACGGCTGCCGGACTCGGCGAAGGCGCTGGCAGATGCGGGTGTGCGCCTGCGGATTGAAACTGTGGATGTGGGAGACCCGCATCCGAACACGTATCGGCTGAAATTGAAGAATAACCGGGAGGAACACTCGCTCATCGCCATCTCCACCGGTGGCGGCATGATGGAGGTGCTCAGTATCGACGGCGTGGCGCTGCACATGGACGGCGGTTATCACGAGACGCTGATTTGGCTCCCCAAAGGCACCGCAGCGGCCTTTGCGGCCGATGAAGTCATCCAACACGATTTGGGCGACACCGTGCTCTGGCAGATCAAAGCCAACACATTCGTCCCATCCGACCTATCCAGCCCTATTTCAGTCAAACGGCTCTCTCCGGTGCTTCCGGTGCCATCACGCAAAGACATGCGTGTGCCCTTCACGAGCTGCACGGAGATGCTGAAACACGACGGCAGCCAAAACACCCCGCTCTGGCAGCTCGCCATCGAGTATGAGCGTGCTCGCGGCAATTTCACCGAGCTCGAAGTCATCGACAAGATGATCGCCATCATCCGCATCCTGCGCAAATCCATCGCCAGTGGCATCGCAGGCACGAGTTACGAAGACCGCGTGCTACATCATCAAAGCGGACGTTTTGCCGAACTCATGAACGCAGGTCGTCTCCTCGATGGCGGTGCCTTGAACCGCATCGTGCTTTACGTCACCGCGCTGATGGAAGTGAAGAGCAGCATGGGCGTCATCGTCGCCGCACCGACGGCTGGAGCCTGTGCGGCGCTGCCCGGTGCGGTGATCGGCATGGCGGAGGCGATGAATCAAAACGAAGACGAAATGGCCAAGGCGATGCTCGCTGCCGGATTGATCGGTGTCTTCATCGCCACGCGCTGGACGTTTGCGGCAGAAGTTGGCGGTTGTCAGGCCGAGGGCGGTTCTGCGGCCAGCATGGCGGCGGCGGCACTCATCACACTTGCTGGCGGAACGCGAGATCAGGCCATCGCCGCCGCCTCCATGGCCTTTCAGAGCATGCTCGGCCTCATTTGCGATCCCATCGCCAATCGTGTCGAAGCACCTTGCCTCGGCAAGAACGTCATGGCCGCCAGCAACGCACTTTCTTGTGCCAACATGGCCTTAGCAAACTTCGATCCGCTCATCCCGCTCGATGAAGTCATCGACGCCGCGAAGCACGTCTCTGCATCCATGCCGCGCGAGCACCGCTGCACCTCCCTCGGCGGTTTGGCGATCACTCCGACCTCACTGGAGATCGAGCGGAAACTCGCAGGTCTGAAAAGCAAAGGCTGCGGCACCTGTGCGTGTCATTGATGGATGAAAGCCATTGTCGTGTAGCACTCAAAGCGGGACGTTTTTTTCAGACGAGCTTCGGACCGAGGTGAAACAACAGTTGTGGACGCTGCTTTTTGTCGGGCTTGTTTGCCAGGATGCTGGTCGAGCCGTTGGTGTGCAGGCAATGCACGAGCCGTGTCCGAGAAGCTGCGCTGACTTTGTAACGCTGCCCGGCGATGGGCACGCGACCGTCATCGCCCATGCGGATACTCGTGCGCTCCTGCTCAACTATTTCATCCACCGCATCACCCATGCCTTGAGTGAAGGCTTCAACAGCCACATCCAGCAACTCAAAGCCGCCGCACGCGGGTTCGGCAACTTCGCCGACTACCGCTCACGCATCCTCTTCTTCCTCGGCTTCCTCAACCTCACCCCGCTCTGAGCCACTAACTTCGGCCATGAGCGAAAAAAGAAGCCCCGCTTGTTCAGCGAGGCTTTTCTTCGTAACTCACTCAGAGTGAGAATGGTGGGTAGGGCTGGGTTCGAACCAGCGTAGGCGTAAGCCAGCAGATTTACAGTCTGCCCCCTTTAACCGCTCGGGCACCTACCCATTCCTTCCTTGCGGAAGGGCCGCGATTATGGTGTTGGGCGATGCGTTTGCAAACGCTTTGTTCCGGCGTTTCGCATTCTCTTTTGGATTCACCGGCGGCGCTTGCCGCGACGCTGAAACACGGGCTTCACCTTGGGCTGGGTTGCCTGCAAAACCTTGTAGCCGCCGGTCTCGACGATTTTCTCCACGTTCGCAAAAGTTTCGGTCAGCAGGTTCTCGTACGGCAGTTGCCGGTTGGCAACGAGCCAGAGCTGGCCGTCGGGGCGCAGGGCTTGGGCGGCGGCGGCGATGAACTTCATGCCGATGAGCGGATCAGCATCCTTGCCTTCGTGAAAGGGCGGGTTCATCACGATGGCGTCGTATTGCACCCGCTCCAGGCCGGTGGTGACATCATGCCAGCGTGGTTTCGCCTTCACCCGAGTGGGAATGAGGCCAAGATTGCGCCGTGCGCACTCGAAGCAGTCGCCGTCGGCGTCGTAGATGTCGAGCGAGTCGATGTCATGGCAGTTGCGCAGCAGGTGATCGCTCAAAAAGCCCCAGCCGCAGCCGAGATCGGCCACGTCGCCGGCCAAAGTCAGCGGCAGATGCTGCACCAGCAACGCGGAGCCGCCGTCGATGCGATCCCAACTGAACAAGCCGGGCCGTGACCAGAAACGACCGTCGAGAATGCGGCGCATGGCGGCACCCTGACGCCAGCGTTCGAGCAAATCGGCCTTCCAGGGCTTGGTTTCGTCTTTGGTGGCCCAGAACACGCGGCTGTGATGTTTGGAGAGCGATTCCGCGCCGCCAGCCACTTCGCGCAGGTGCTGCTCGCAGCGCTTGCTGCCAGCATCGTTGTGCTGTGCGGCCATCAGGAGACCGCCGGGTGCCAGATGATCGTGCGCACGGGCGAGATCGCCCACCATGAGATCGCGCTGCGGATCGGGCAGCACGAGCACGAGATCAAACAATCCATGGGCTTCGCGTTCGACACGATGACCGGCGGCTTCGAGTTCCTTGGCGCGTGGTTTCCATGTCTGCTGACACACGAGGCGTCCGGCGAAGTGTTCGAGGGCGGGATGCTCCTGCGCGCGCAGGAAGAGCACACGACCTTCGGTGCTGATGTCGGGGTTAACATCAAGGGCGTAAATGAGGGCGTCGAGAGTGTCGGACATGAAAAAATGGAGTTAGAGCGCCCAGCGCAGGAGATGCGGAGCCACTTCAGAGGCGAGCAGCAGCAGCAGCAGCCCGATCACGCTCGCGGCGACGCCGACGAAGGCGATTTCGAGCACTTTGACCGTGATGAGCGAGAGACGCGAGACGCCCACGTCTTCGAGCGTGGCGAATTCGCGCTGGCGCAAGCGGAAGGAGAGCGCAAAGACGAGCGCGGTGACGAACAAGGCCGCCGTGGCGGTGAGGAGCAGCGCACTGGCGGCGAAGCCTTCGAGCCGCACGAGCTGGGCGAGCAGCGACTCCATTTCATCGCGTGGCCGGATGAGCTGTTTGTCTTTGGAGCGGGCAAACTGTCCAGCGAGCAGCGCCTCTGCTTTGGCATCGTTGGGCAGCACGATCATGGCGCTGATGGGATAGGTGGCGATGTCGCCGTGGAAGTGGAACGAAGCGAGGTTGGCATCGGTGACCTCGTTGAACATGCGCACGGCGGCGTTGCCGACGATGTTGCCCTCCTCCTGCTGCAACACGACGGCCGCATCCTGCTTCAGGTCGTCATGGCCATGCGAACGTCCTTCGATGAGCCAGGTGGTCTTTAAATCAACAAAGATGGCCTCGTCATCCGGCGTGCCATTCGGGGCGAGAACGCCTGCGATGCGCATCTTCAAAGGATAGACGCCCGCCATGTCGAAGGCTTGCTCGGGTGAGGAGAACACATGGCCACCGGGATGCAGTCCACGCTGCTTGGCGAAGTTGGCACCGACGATGCAATCGCCCAAGCGGCTGAGTTGTTTGCCGGCTGCGAGTTTGAGGCCGCGAAACGTGAAGTATTCGAGCTCGGTGCCGACGATGGGTGCTCCCTGCGCTTGATAGCGGAGGTGCAGCGGGATGGCGGGGGCTGATTTTGTGCGCCGGAGTTCCGCCAAGGCATCGAATGGCAGCGGCGTGAGGTTTTCGCGTTTGAAATAGAGCGCGGTCATCATCAGATCCAGCGCGCTGCCGCGCGTGCCGACGATCTGCGGCGTGGCGGCGGCACGCGCACGGAGTTCCTGCTGCGCATGCTCGATCAAGACGCGCAAACACAGCGGCAGTGCAAAGACGAGACCGAGCGCTCCGGCGAGCAGGGCACTTTGAATGCGATGCCGCAGCACATAACGCGCCGCGAGATGGAAAGCGGCGCTCATGCGGTGGCGAAGTCCTCCATGCGCACGGTTTGATCAAACATCGGCAGCAGATTCGGATCGTGCGTGACCATCACCAGGCACGTGCCGCGTTTGCGCGCATCTTCGAGCAGCATATCAACCACGATGCGTCCGCGTGCCGGATCGAGCGAAGCGGTGGGTTCATCGGCGAAGACAAACTTCGGCTCATGCACCAGCGCACGGGCGACGGCGACACGTTGGCGCTCGCCTTGGGAGAGCTGGGAGACACGTTTGTTGAGGTATTGGCCGATGTGCAGACGCTCGGTGAGGTCGTGCATCTTCGCTCGGGCAGGAGTGCCCACATCACCGCGAAACTGATGCGGCAGAAGAATGTTTTCGGTGACGGTGAGGTAATCGAGCAACGCGAAGTCCTGAAACACGAGGCCGATATGCTGAAGGCGGAAGGCACGGCGTTGTTCGTGGCTGAGCGAATCCATCTGCGTCGCACCCAAGCGGACTTGTCCTGCCGTCGGCGTCAGCAGGCCGGTGAGCAGACGCAGCAGGGTGGACTTCCCTGCCCCGCTCGGCCCAGCCAGTGCCAATGCCTTGCCAGCGGCGAGTTCGAGCCGCGGCACCTGCACACGAAACCCGTCGCCTGAATAGGCGAAGTGCAGATCGGTGACGTTGAGGCCGCTGGGGTCGGGCACGATGAGTTGATGGTGAATAGTTGATGGTTGATGGTCGGAACAGCAACCGTTGGCGGGCGTTTGGCTCGACTTTCTGGCTATCAACCATCAACTCTCAACCATCAACCCCCGCTTCCAGATTCACAGCAGCAATCCCGCGACACAAGCGGTGCAATAGCAGGCCAGCAGGCCGCCGATCATCGCCTTGAGGCCGATCTGCGCCAGTTCTTCCCGGCGCTCCGGTACCAGCGCACCGATGCCGCCGATTTGAATCGCGATGCTGGCGAAGTTGGCGAAGCCGCACAGCGCATACGTCGCCAGCGCGTAACTGCGTGGGTCCAGCGCGGCCCGCGCCTCCTTGAGCGAGAGGTAGCCGATGAACTCATTCAACACGATGCGCTCGCCCAGAATGCCGCCCACGGTGAGGCAGTCCTGCCACGGCACACCCATCAGCCAGGCAAAGGGCGCATTGACCCAGCCGAGCACGGTTTGCAGCGGGTGCGGCTCGTTCACACCGACGAAGCGCAGGCCGAAGGAGAGCGTGTAATTGATCAGCGCCACCATCGCGACAAAGGCAATGAGCATGCCCATCACGTTGATTGCCAGCTTCACGCCGTCGCTGGCGCCCGTACACATCGCGTCGATGCCGTTGACAGACTCGCGCTCGATCTCCGCATTCGCGCCGCTCATCGTTTCGCTCTTCTCCGTCTCGGGCAGGATGATCTTCGCCATCATCAGCGCTGCGGGTGCGCTCATGATGGAGGCCGTCAGCAAGTGCGTCGCCGGGATGCCCAGGCCCACATAGGCCGCCAGCACTCCGCCGGCGATGCTCGCCATGCCGGGCACCATCAGCGCCATCAGCTCGCTGCGGGTCATGCGCGCGAGATAGGGCTTCACCACCAGCGGCGCTTCGGTCTGGCCCATGAAGATGTTCGCGGCGGCGGCCAGCGTCTCGCTACCGCTGGTGCCCATGACACGGCGCATCACCCACGCCATGCCTTTGACCACAAACTGCAGGATGCCGTAGTGATACAACAGCGAAGACAGCGCCGACACCAGCACGATCGTGCCCGTCACCGTGATGACAAAGATGAAGGCGTTCCCCTCCCCCAGCTTCTCCGTCATGAGCTTCTCATTCGCCAGCGGGCCGAAGACCATCGCTGCGCCCTCATTGGCGAAACCCAGCAACCGGTTGAACCCGCGATCCACATACACAAATGCCGCCTTCCCCGCCTGCGTGCCGAGAATCAGCCACGCCAGCGTCACCTGCAGCGCCAGTCCGCTCACCACCGTGCGCCACGGAAACAACCGCCGGTTCGACGACATGGCCCACGCCAGCGCCACGAACACCACGAGACCGAGAAGGCAGATGAGACGTTCCATGCGCAGAAGTGGGTGAGATAGATTTACCGACGATCCAGATCCCAGCCACTGCGGCCCCACTCATACCCTTCTTCAGCGCGGCGGGAGGACGGTGTCCAGTTGGGAGGGAAGGCCTGCTTGACCTGCGGGTGATAGATCGACGGGTGATCGGCAAACTGAAACGGCACGCCCGGCGAGCGGCGGATCTCCTGCGGCGTGGCACCGGGCAAAGCCGGCTGCGTTTCCCACTTCTTGCCGTTGGGAAAATAGAACTGCTGCGAGGAGTGGTGGTAGTAGGCCTCGAAGCGCGGGTAGTAGGTGAAGTTGACAGCGCCGCCAGTCCGCGGGGCAAAAGCGGCCAGTCCGCCTGGATAGCCATAACCCCGCACCGGCATGCCCCAGTGCGCATCGCATCCGGTGAGCGTGAGCAGCAATGAGACTCCAAGACAAAGCCGGCAGATGAGACGTTCCATGGGCGCGAGGCTAGCGGGTCGGCAACGGCAGGCAACTGGGAATGAAAGGAAGTCAAGACGTGGTCAACAGGTCAAGACTTCGTCGGTCAAGGCGGGCCGGACTACTTCACTTCCAACACATCAGTCACGTCGAGTTGGATGAACTGGCCATTGAACGGCTTCGGCGCTGGGGCGACATCAGGCACCACGAGCTTCGCGAAGTTGGTGATCATATGGCCGTTCTGGCCGTTGCCGTGTAGGGTGAGCGTGGCACCGCCCTCGATCTCGATGGTTGTGGTGTAGTCGATGGTGAAGATGCGGTGGCCGACCTTGTCATCGCGGTTGAAGAAGAAATGCTGCGCGGGTGAGGAGACCGTGAGCTGGTAGATGTTGTAGGTCTTGTTGTTCGGCACGCCGCCGATGTAGAAACGCTCGCCGACCTGCTGGCCGTCCTTATACATCATCGGCTCCACCACGCCGCGCACGCGCAGCGTGACCTTGTAGCGCTTGCCGGCTTCCCCGCCGAAGGTCTTCACGTCGGTGAACTTGTCGTTGGTCTTCGGATCGTCCGTCATCCGCGCCGAGATGCCGTCCGCACCGGGCTTCGGGTTCTCCGGCATGGGGTCTTTGCAGGGGAACTCGAAGCGGTAGCCGTCGATGGCGGCGGCGACCTTCTTCAAGTCATCGGCAGCAAAAGAATCGGCGGTGAGCAAGGCGCTGGCGAAAAGGAAAGCAGCGAGAGAGAGGCGGTTCATGGAGGGTTGGAGAATAAGGCTGTGATCAACGGCCATAATCGAGCCGCCTTGCGGGCGGCGTCGAGTTCTTGTCGCGTGGCGATGAGTTAGCTCCGCTTCAAAACGTCCCGAGGTCCGCGTGCGACAGCACCGTGACGGGCGGCACGCGGCGGCCCTTCAGCTCGGGGTAGTGCTGCCACGGCGTGAACAGACGCTCGGTAAACCAGTCCGCTTGCAGCACCTCGCTCACCACCTTCGCGTCCGGCAGCACCAGCGTGAACAATTCCTCCCCCGGCAGGTAGGGCAGATAATAGTCCGGCACGCCCAGCCCTTTCACGAAGGCCTGATTCGACGCGTGATGCACGATCCGCCACTCCCGTTCCTCCACAAACTGCAGCGGCAGGCCGAACTTGCGTTTGAACATCTGCGCCTCCACCGCCGCCGCTGCGGGCGCACGCTTCGCCGTCGGGGGCTTCTTCAGCGCCGCCTTGACCGCAGGGCGTGGCTGCTTCGGCGTCTTCAGCCGGATCATCTTCGCGAAGTGCAGGAGATACCGCAGTTCCGCAAACGCCGTCGCCATCCCGGCACGCGGCGTCCATGCGCCGCTCGCGCTGCCCGTTCCCAGCGCAGCCAGCACCTTGAACATCGCCGGCAGGAAACTGCCCTTCGTGCTGTGGCGAAAATACGTCACCGACTGACCGCCGCGCTCGATCACCCAGCGCTTCGGAAACCCCAGGCCGATGCGGCCATACTCCGCCGTGTGCGGCAGGCTCTCCCCCAGCGACCACTCCGTGAAGCAGGTGATCGGCAGATCCAGCGCAAACACCTGCCCCCGCTGCTCAAAGATCTCCGGGAAGCGTGGCGGCTTCACCCACAGTCCCTGCTCCAAACTCCCGTGCAACTGCGCCAGCACCTCCTGCACCAGCGCATCCCGCAGCAGCTTCCGCTTCCCGTTGCGGTCGTCAATGCTCCGCCCCATCCAGTAAAACAACTGCTGGCGATGGATCATCCCGGCAGGCTTGGCTTCTTTTCCGGTCTTCATGGCTTCTTATTGGCCTCCTTGGTTGCCTTCTCCGCCTTCAGCTTCTCAATCGCCGCGCGCACATCTGCTTCCCACGGGAAAGGCTCGTCCTTCGCCGGGTCATACGGCGGCAGCACGGGCACGGGGACCTTCATCTGCTGGAGCAGTTCGGTCGTCTGGGTGAGTTCGTAGCGATGCACATACGGCTCGCCATCGGCCCAAGCCCAGGTGTAGGCGGCCAGGGCGTGGTGCTTCGCATGCTCGGTGTCGCCGAGGGCAAGCCAGAGCATGGCGAGGGTGCGATGCGCAGGCTGGCGCAGTCCGGCGAGGCGCTCCGCTTCGCTGCGGGCATCGTCGTCCGTGAGTTGACCGAGGTGGAATTTGGTTAGCGCGAGTCCGGTCTCGGACTCGGCATGCACGAGGCGTCGTTCGCGGGCCATGCGGACGGCTTCATGGAAGCTGGCTAAAGCTTGGGTGTGGTCGTGCTGCTCTAAGTGCCAAGAGCCTCGGAGAGAATATAGTATGCGAATTGCAGTCCGATTCCTTCCGGCAATAGCCAATTCCTCAACGAGCTCAAAGTCTAGTTCCAGTAGCGAACCTTTCCATAACCTAAACCGAGCTTGATAGAGCTCTGCGTCTCCAGATCGGTAGTAACTGCGAGGGAAGTCACGCCCAAGCGAGTCAAGAAACAGCCAAGTGTTTTCCGCTAGCTCCCAGCTCCCGACAGCAGCTAATCCGTCAAAACGAAACAAGGCACTCATGAACAAGTCGTTTTTGTTGCGAGTGGCAGATGCCATTTTAACAGCCAATTCATCTATGCGTGAAGCTTGTTCTAACTTCATCTGTAAGCGTAGATTTCGGGACATCCGTCCCAAATCAATGACGGTGCCCACTATATCTTTGCGATCAATTTTGGCTTTCATCAGAGCGTTCTGCGCTTCAAAACCTGCAACCAATTCACCGCAACGATCAAGCGTAGTCGCCGCCCAAGCCGTCAGGGAGCAGGCAGCTTTTTCATCTAAAATTGACGGAATTTTACCCCAACCCTCAGTAAAGAATGATCGAAGTATAGATGTTGTCTCGGCATACGCCTCAACATTGAACAAGAGAGGTTCAGCAAGAATGCTACGAAAGGACGTCGCAGCCTCTTTGAGACGCCCGAGCTTTAACAGTGTATGGACAACGTTGAGCGCCGGGCGCAAATCCTCCAGAGTTTCCGCTTCGCGATATGGCTTATGAGGCTGCGAAACGAAATGGTCGATCAATTGTGAACCGTAGTGTTCTCGTTCCTTTGGGTTCATTCCGCCAGCAGCGACACCTCTGACTACTGGATGAAGATCATGTCTCCTTTGTTGTCGATCATACTGTAGAAGTCCGCGTTGTTCCAAATCGCCAACTGCTTCAGACAAAAAAATCTCGGCGGCGAGGACTGCTGGAGACTCGAGCCAATCTTTCAGGATACTCGTGTATTGTTTCCAATGGGTGAATGCAGCTTCATATTGTTTCCGGCTCTTCGCTTTGCCGCGCCCGGACAACTGTTCCCAGTCGGGATCGTTTTCCGGAGTTTTTGGCTCGTCCACCTTGCGTGGCATTGGTGGAAGGTGTGGGTTTACTGCTTTTAGCGTATCATAGTTCACAGACTCGGACAGGAGGGCGAGTGTGGATAGAAGTTGGCGGCTGGCGTCGGGTAGAGCGTCGATAGCTGCGTGGAGGATGTGGTTGCGCCGCTGAATGATGTCGAGTTTGCCCAGGTCGAGTGCGGCTCCACCGCTCGGATCAACGCTCCATGCGTCGAAGTTGCTGCGGTTGGGCAGGTAGTTGACGATGAGGCCGGCAAGGATGCCGATCACGAGAGGGTGATTGTCGCAGTTTTGTTGGAGGTAGTCCTGAATGGCGGTGCTGTCACCGCTGATGCCGCATTGGCGCATGAGCGCCTCAGCATCGGGCGGGCGCAGACCGTGGAGGGTGATGCGCTTGGCTCCGGGGATGGGTTGTCCGGCGTGATTGAGCAAGATGCGCGGGGTGAGCCGGGAGCTGGCGAGGATCTTCGACGGGGCACAGGCGGCGAGGGCGCGGAGGAGATCGCTGTCCTCGTCACGGATAGCATCGCAGGGGTTTCGATTGAGGATTTTGTCGGTGGGAGCGTTGGCTTCTTCGTCAGGGACTTCGGCGGCATCGATGCGGTGGTAGGCGACGAGCACGCGCTCCAGGCCGTCGAGGATGAGCAGCCAAGGCCGGGCATGAAGCTGGGAGATGAGTTCGTCTTTCATCTCGGCGGTCTTCCGCTTCTCGAATTCCTTCAACGGCTGACCAGTCATGTAGGCGAGAGCGCGCTGACAGAAGTCCTGCATGACGGCCCCGCGTTCGTAGAACGAATACCAGAAGCGCCCGGCCCAGTCGGGGCGGACCGCGCTAGCGTGCTTCGTGGTCCACTCCCAGGTGAGCATGCTCTTGCCGTTTCCACCGATGGCTTCAAACAGGAGAAGATTGGTGGGATCGGCACCGTTCGCCCAATCGCTAAGGGCGTCGAGTTCGGCCTGGCGCCCGACGAACTGGTGGGAGCCTATGTAGTCGGGCTCGGCGTAGAAAGCGGGTGGCTTGGGGAGGGTGGGCAGTGCGTCAGAAGGCGGTGCGTCAGTGGACGGTGGAGGACCGGCGGGCGCTTTCGGTTCCAAGTGACGCTGCATCTCGGCAAGTGGAGCGCCGATGATTTCCTTCAACTGCTCCAGGCTTTCGAAGGTGCCGTAAACGCGGTTAACCGCTGAGCCGGGAGCCGACTTCTTCGCCAGTTCACGGAAGGCGGCGAGCTTGGTGCGCTTGTCAGGTTCAAGCTCGATCTCCGACTCGATGCGCGGGTGCTTATCTCCCATGAGGAACAGCAGCACGGGCCGCATCAATCGGACGGCCTCGCGGTATTCCAGCTCGGTGATCGACAGTTTCTCGGGATTGCGCGTGAGACACTCCGGCGTCTGACCATACTTGCGCCCGATGATCAGGATGTAAGCGGCACTCTTCGCCACCATGCCGAGCGATGCATCCACCACGTCGCCGGTGAGTTTCGCATCACTGAACTCCATGCCGATTGGATGCATGTCGTGTTTGCTGATGGCCTTGATGAGCGCCTCTCGATGATCCTTCAAATCCGTGAAGGTGCTGGACACCATGACCTGCGGCACATGACGAGGCGGATGCGGGGTGGTGTCGGGCATAAGGTTACAAACTTTGCTGCTATCAGGATCAAGAAGGCGGGGATGACACTCATCGTCAAGTCGCGCGGCCTACTCCGGGCTGTTGAACGGCAAAACGACGGCTCCAAGATCCCATGCCAAATTCGGGAACGACGATTCGATCATCTGATTGGGCCGCCGGAAGCTCAGAGGAGCCAAGACCGTTCCTGATTCCATCCGCCCGAGACTCGGGACACTCCATTGACATCTCAGCGAGACCCACCGGAGGCTCGGAGGAGCTCAGCGGACGAATGATTTCACCCAGCGGCGGCTCGGGAGGCAGAACTTCCTTGGCTGGGGCATCTGGGGGAGGCTCCGAGGTGGTAAAAGGAGAATGGGCGTGACCTGGGGTAGATTCATGGATTGCTCGCCGAGTGTCGGTGAGCACCGCTTGAGACTCTGCAGGCTTGAGCAGGGTTCTCGTTTGATGCGTAGGTGTCTCAATGACTACTCAACGCGTGTCGGTGGATAAGCATTGAAACTCGCTCAACTTGGCCGGGAAGCTGGCTTGAGGCAACGGAGTCTCGTGTCCCACTCACCGAGAGTCGGTGAATGGGTGATGAAGCTCACTAAGGCAGGGACGGAAGCCGTTTGGAGGTGGGGGAGCTTCGGGAACCTGCGGCGGGATGGCCAACTGAGGATCAGGAGTCTCAAGCATCACTCACCGACAGTCGGCAAATAGTGCTTGAGGCTGTTCCTGACTGGGAGGAGAATGGGTTTGTCTTCGCAGCGCTGGCACTGGGCCGGACGGCGAAGGCGGGGCCCGTCGGGCAGATGCCGGTGGGCTGTAAGGTGTGTCGTTTCAACCTACCTGATGCTGCCATGGCTGCGAACCCGACTCCAACCAACGACATGGTGCTGCTGGCCCGTTGCCATGACTTGATCAAGGGCTGCGAGGCGCTGGAGGTGGAGATCGGCCTCAAGCAGAACACGGCGGCGGCGATGCAGGCGGCCTGGGATGCAGCGCGTGCCGCCCAGACGGAGGTGGGACGGGTGAAAACGGAGCGTGCGCAGCGGCGCAAGAACCTGCGGGACCGGGACCGTGAAGGCGAGGTGGTGATCGGCCGCTGCCGGTTGCGGCTGACGGCGGTCTTTGGCACCGGGTTCAACACGCAGTGGGGTGCGGCGGGCTTTACCGACCGGTCCACGATGGTGCCAGAGGTCTTCGCGAAACGGCTGAGCCTGCTGTCGAGTCTGGCGCGGTATTTTGAGCTGAAGCCGGAGCACGAAAGCATGGACATGGGCGCCACGGCAATGATCTGCGAAGCCACCTTTGAAGCTCTGTCGGCGGCGCGGTCGGCGGTGAACTTCAACAAGTCCGCGCTGCGCACCGCCGTGCTGGCAAAAAACGCAGCGCTCAAGAAGCTGCGCAAGCGCATGCGCAGCCTGATCCGCGAGTTGTGGATTCTGCTGCCGGCGGATGACGCGCGCTGGCTGCGCTTTGGCCTAAAGCTGCCTGCACGGCTGCCCATGCCGGAGCCGGTGGAGCGAGTGACGCTCGAAGCCACGGGCCAGGGCAAGGTCTTCGTGCAATGGCCCCCTGCCCCGCATGCCACGCGCTACCGCGTGCAGATGCGCAGCATGGGCACGGCGGAGTTTACCACCGCCACCACGGTGGCGGAACCCGAAGCATGGCTCCAAGACCTGCCGCTGGACGAGTTCACCGAGGTGCGCGTCATCGCCGCGAACAAAAACGGCGAAGCCACGCCGAGTCCCACGGCGACTGTGATGGTACGGTAGCTACGGTCATTTTCGTCCTCCTACTCGAACTCGTCCTCGTCCTCGATCAGTGCGGTTCGCTAACTCCCAGCGCGACCAAGCCAATGCAGCGGGCCAGCGCGGATGCTCGGACGATCACATGGCGATCTTGCGCCATGATCGAGGACGAGTTCGAGGAGGAGTACGATGCCACCGGCTACGCCGCCCCCTGCCCGCGCACCCCGAACCGGCGCTTGCAAAGCACCGTAAACTCGCCATGAAAGCACGCTCTTATGCCAGCCACCCCCGTCATCAATCTCCGCAAAGGCCACGCCGTCCGTCACAACAATGACGTCTGCGTCGTCACCGACACTGAACTCAAGACGCCGCCGCGCATGGCGTCGTTCGTGCAGATGTCCATCCGCAGCATCACCATCGGCAAGATGTACAACCTGCGCATGACCTCCAACGAGTCGCTCGAATCCGTGAACCTCGTGCGCGACAACCACGAGTACAGCTACAAGGACGGCGACGGCTACCACTTCATCCACCCGGACACCTTTGAAGACGTGCTCATCGGCGAGGACAAGCTCGACGCCAAGACCCGCGGCTACCTCATCGAAGGCCAGAAGTACCTCGTCGTCTTCGCTGACGACGTCGTCGCCGGCATCGAACTGCCCGCCAACATCATCATGACCATCACCGACAGCCCTGCGGGCGTGAAGGGCGACTCCGCCAACAACGTGTACAAGGAAGCCATCACCGAGTCTGGCATGCGCGTGCAGGTGCCGCTGTTCGTCGGCAATGGCGACAAGATCAGCGTCAAGACCGAAGACGGCACCTACCTCGGCCGCGCGAACTGAGTTCTGCGGACTGATTCATTCAACGAACGCCTGATCGTGAGAACGGTCAGGCGTTTTTGTTGGGGTGTGCGCCAGCTTATGGCGCTGCTGGCGCCAGATCTGGGTCACGCTTAGTGAGTCCGGCGCGGTACAGATCGACTTCCAGGAACATGGCCGCTGCGAGAACCGTGTTGCCTTGCTGCTGTGCCAGCCGTGCCGCACGAACGGCGATGGCATCCGCCTCGTCCTTCCTGTGGTTTTCCGCCAGTGCCGCCGCCAGAGAGCGCAGCACCTCAGGATTCCTGCCAGCGGTGAGCGTGTCGGCCTCTTGCGCGCAGGCCAGCGCACGTGGGCCGTCACGCACGGCATCATCGGGGCAGGTGGCCAGCAGCCAGGCCAGATTGGCGAGGATGACCGGGTGCTTGGGCTGCAATTGAAGTGCGGCCGCGTATTCGGCAGCGCCCTCACTCGGCCGCCCGCCATGCGCAAGCACCACGCCGAGATTCCCATGCGCGTCAGCACTGCCGGGGCGGAGCGCGACGACACGCTGGTAATGCGCCAGCGCCCCGGCATGGTTGCCCTGCTGGTAGAGGATGCCTGCCAGATTGTTGTGCGCATCAGCAAGATCGGGAGCGAGTTCAACCGCCTTTTGATAACAGCCCGCAGCCGCCTCCACCTTGCCCATGCGCAGAAGACAGTTGCCCAGATTTTGGTGTGCCCCCGCAAGCCCCGGCATGAGTGCGATGGTGGTCCGCAGCTCAACAAGCGCCGCCTCGAAACGCCCGGCTTCCATCAGGCTCGTGGCAAGATTGTTGTGCGCTTTGACATGCAGCGGATTGAGCCGGAGTGTTACCTCATAAAGAGCAATGGCCTCGTCCGCCCGGTTGTGCTGCTTCAGGATGTTGCCCAAGTTATAGGCCGCCACCCAGCAGCGGGGATTCATGCGCAAAGCGGCACGCATGAGTGTTTCATTGTCCTGATAAAGACGCGCCTGCCGCCAAGTGAGCCAGCCGAGCGCCGGCAGCAGGACGCAGGCCAGCGCAGGGATGAACCATGGACAATGGAAACGTCCGGACAGGACACTCACAGCGGCGGCAAAGAGCGCGATCAGGCCCAGGCACGGCAAATGCACCCAGCGGTCGGCCACCGGTGCGTAAAGCATCCCATAGACATCCAAGAAGCCCAGTACGGGCAGCAGTGTGCCAGTGAAAAACAGCAGCGCCACCACCGTGCCCCTGCCCAGCCATGATCGCTGCCACCAGACCACCGCTGCGAACAGCAGCACCGCCAGCGGCCAGCACCATGACGGTACAAACGCCTGCGTAGCGTCCCACGGTGGATGAATGGGCGGCAATGGCACGGGCCACAGCAGCTTCCCCACATAGAACCACCAGGCCCGGCAGGCATTGACCGTGCGTTCCATGAACGACATCTGCCATGCCACGCCTTCGGCTCCCACATGATGCTGCTCCAGCCACATCACCCCGGCTCCCAGAATCATCGCCAGCAGGAAGAATGGCAGCACTGGCAGCACCTCGTCCCGCCAGCGCAGTCTGCCGCGCTTCCACCATGCCAGCAGCAGAATCACCGGTGGCAGCGCGAAAGTGCTGATCTTCGCCAGCAGCGCCGCCAGAAACAGCGCCAGCGCGAGCTTGTAACCTTTCTGCCGCCATGGCACCGCACCATCATCGGACCAAAACGACACCGCGCTCCCGTACGCCAGCAGCGCCGCCAGAAACAGCACCATGGACAGCACGTTTTTGCGTTCGGCGATCCAGGCCACCGATTCGATCATCATCGGATGCAGCGCCAAAATCGCCGCCGCCAGCCACGCGCCCGGCACCTGGAGTTGTTGCAGCAACCGCCAGAACAACAGCACCGCGATGCCATGCAGTGCGACGTTTTCCAAATGATACGGCAGCGTCCACGCGCCCCAGAGTTGATGATCCAGCCAGAAGGTGGTTCCCGTCAGCGGATAATACTGCTGCAAGGCCGTGGGCCTGCTCCACATCTCCCACAAACCATGCAGATCACCCGTGAGATGCGTGATGTTCGTCGTCCAGGCGTCGTCATCCCAAACGAATCCGCCGTTCAGTGCCGGCTGGTAGGCAACGAGCACGGCCAGCAGCAGCGTCAGTGCCAAGCCCCATTCCCGGCGCATTTTTGCCAGGATGTTCATGGGGCCAAAGCGCCGCTGGTTTCGTCGCGCAGACACGCGTCATGCATTTCTGACAGCATGCCCCGCAGGTCATACCGGCAGCGCCACTGCGGGTAGTGCCGCTGAAACTTCGTGATGTCACTGATCCACCAGACGTGATCGCCGATGCGTGCTGTTTCGCGGTAGGCCCACTCCAGCTTCCGGCCGCTGATCTCTTCACACAACGAGATGGCCTCCAGCATCGAGCAGTCGGACTGGCGTGAAGCGCCGATGTTGTAAACCTCGCCACAGCGCGGCGCGGCGATGACCTGTCGGAATGCCGCCACCAAATCGGCGCTGTGGATGTTGTCGCGCACCTGTTTACCCTGGTGGCCGAACACGGTGTAAGGGCGGCCCAGCGCTGTGCATTTCATCAGATGCGAGAGGAACCCATGCAGCTCCGTGCCCGCATGCGCCGGGCCAGTGAGACAGCCAGGGCGAAACACCGCCGTCTTCATGCCGAAGTAGCGGCCATACTCCTGCACCATCACATCTGCAGCCACCTTGCCCGCGCCGAAAATGCTGTGCAGGCTGGCGTCGATGCTCATGGACTCATCAATGCCTCGTTCATGAAACGGATGATCGGAGGCCACCTCCCAGCGCGTTTCCCGCTCCACCAGCGGCAGGCGGTTCGGCGTGTCGCCATAGACCTTGCTCGTGCTGGTGAAAAGAAACACCGCGTCCGGGCAGTGCCGCCGCGCCGCCTCCAGCACATGCAGCGTGCCCGTGGCGTTCACCGCGAAGTCAGTCAGCGGCTCGCGTACCGCCCAGTCATGCGAGGGTTGCGCTGCCGTATGCACCACCACACCGATCTCTTGGCCATGCCGTGCGAAAATGGCCTCCACTGCCGCAAAATCACGAATGTCCGTATTTTCATGCCGGTAGCGCGGCAGTTCGCGTTGCAGCCTGCCACAGACACCTGCGGTCGAAGCCTCCGGCCCGAAAAATGTAGCGCGCATGTCATTGTCCACACCGGTCACGTCCATGCCGTCGGCATGCAGCGCACGACAGGTTTCGGAGCCGATCAGACCAGCTGATCCGGTGACAATGGCAATGCTCATATCAAATGGGGCGCGATGCTAGAGGTTGCCTTTTACTCCCGCAAAGGCTTTCTGGGCACACCTGAGATGTCATCCGCCTCCCTGCCCGCCCTCACACTGCTCTCCGTCATCATCCCCGCGCGTGATGAGGCGGGCTGCATCATCGGCACCGTGCGCCATCTCCACCGTGTGCTGAGTGACGCCGGCGTCCCGCATGAGATCCTCGTGGTCAATGACGGCAGCCGTGACGGCTCCTGGCAGTTGCTGCAAAACACGGTGCGGGAAATCACCGTGCTGCGGCCGCTGGATCATGCCGGACCGCACGGCTTTGGCCGCGCGGTCAGCGCCGGTCTCGACGCCATGCACGGGGATGCCGCCGTGATCATGATGGCGGATGAATCCGACGATCCGCAGGATGTGGTGCGCTACTGGTCACTGCTGAACGCAGGCTGGGAGTGTGTCTTCGGCAGCCGCTTCATCACGGGCGGCAGTGTTGTTGACTACCCACGTTTGAAGCTCCTCCTCAACCGCGCCGCCAACAAGCTCATCGCCCTGATTTTCAACCTGCGCTTCAACGACACCACCAACGCCTTCAAGGCCTACCGCCGCGAAGTGATCGCGGGCTGCCGTCCGCTGCTCTCCCCCCACTTCAACCTCACCATCGAGCTGCCATTGAAGGCCGTCGTGCGCGGTTACTCCTGGACCACCATGCCCATCACCTGGAAAAACCGGCGCACCGGCGCCGCGAAGTTCCAACTCAAGGAAATGGGCAGCCGCTACTTCTTTATCATGGTTTACATCTGGCTGGAAAAACATTTCAGCCGTGGTGACTACCGCCGCAAGCCGTGAGAGGGCGACTCCGCCAACAACGTGTGCAAGGAAGCCATCATCGAATCCGGCATGCGCGTGCAGGTGCCGTTGTTCGTCGGCAATGGCGACAAGATCAGCGTCAAGACCGAAGACGGCACCTACCTCGGCCGCGCGAACTGAGTTCTGCGGACTGATTCATTCAACGAACGCCTGATCCTGAGCCGTGTCCATGCCATGGAACCACAGAGACACAGGGGACACAGAGGGAAGAGTCTTGTTGATCGACTTCACCATGAGGTGACTTCCAGGCGTTTCTTAATTCCTCTGCGTACCCGGTGCCTCTGTGGTTCACATTCTGCACGGCTACGGCCGAGAACGGTCAGGCGTTTTTGTTGGGTCGTGAGTGTGGCAAGAGATACGCCAGAGCGCCCGTAGTCTGCGACGCTCATGATTGCCCGCCGAAATGCCCTGTTGCTCGTCTTGCTCACTTCCTCACTCGCTGCGGAGGAGGCGAAGGTGCGTCCGGTACAGGCGATGGGGATTTTGAAGACGCAGTGCCTGGGCTGTCACAATGCGGAGAAGAAGAAAGGTGGTCTGTCGCTGGAGACGCGCGATCTGGCGCTCAAGGGCGGCGAGAATGGTGCCGCACTCAAAGCGGGCGATGCGGGGCACAGTGCGTTGATCAAGGCGCTGAATGATCCGGGCGATGCGCACATGCCGCCGAAGCAGCAGTTGCCGGAGAAGCAGATCAATCTGCTCAAGGCCTGGATCAACTCCGGCGCGGCCTGGGATGAAGTAGCGCTGAAGAAATTCGGCGAACTGACGCCGGCGGACAAGCTCGTGGCCCTGCCGGCCGGTCATACGCCTTCCACGACGCTGGCGCTGAGTCCAGATGGCAAAAAACTCGCTATGGGCTTTGGGCATCGCGTCTTGATTCGTGATGTGGCCGCCAAGGATACGCCGGTGGTCGCGACGCTCGAAGGCCACCAGGATGTGGTGCAGTCGCTGGCGTGGAATGCGGATGGTTCACTGCTCGCAGCGGGTGGGTATCGCACGGTGCTGGTGTGGCATGCCGCGGATTGGAAAGTAGCACACACGATGACTGCTCCGCTCGAAGGCCGTGTGACGGGACTCGTTTTCCTGCCGGACAACATCACGCTCGTGCTTGCTGAGGGTGCCACGAGCCTGAAGGGCATGCTGCATCGCTGGAAACTCGGTGAGGCGAAACCCGCGCAGACCGTGGAAGCACATGCGGACAACATCTTGAGCCTCGCGCTGAGCCGCGATGGCAAACAACTCGCGACGGGAGGCGCGGACAACCTCGCGAAGGTGTGGGAGGCGGCGACGTTCAAGGAGATCGCCAAGATCGAAGGCCATGTCGGCCATGTGGTGGCGCTCGGCTTCAACCACGACGGCAAATGGCTCGCCACCGGATCAGCGGACAAGGATCTGAAGGTCTGGGACATCGCCAGCAAGGAAATGCTGATGCTGCTGGGCGACAAAGCGACGCCGGTCACGGCATTGATGTGGTCCCCCGACTCCACCAGCCTCACCTACCTCTGCGACAATGGTAACGTGCAAGGCGTCACCGAGTTGAAGACCCACGACGGCGTGCGGCTCGCCTTCAACTCGGGCAAAGAGAAGAAGCTCGCCACTCTCGACGGCGTGCCGCATGCCGCCGTGCTGGCCGCCGATGGAAAGAACATCTTCGCCGCCGTGCATGCTGGCGACGTCTATCGGGTGGATGAGAAGCAGAATGTGCAGAAGCTGCCAAGTGCTCAGTCCTCAGTGCTCAGTGCTCAGAGTCAGAAACTGAGCACTGCGCACTCCGCACTGAGCACTTCTGCCAAAGCCCTCTCCTTCACCAAGGACATCCTCCCCGTCCTCAGCAAGGCCGGCTGCAATCTCGGTTCCTGTCATGCGAAGTCCTCCGGTCAGGCGGGCTTCAAGCTTTCCATCTTCGCTTACGATCCAAAGAACGATTACGCCGAGCTGGTGACCGATGCGCGTGGCCGCCGGGTGTTTCCGGCGCTGCCGGAAGACAGTCTGCTGCTGCAAAAGGCCACCGTGCGCGTCCAGCATGAAGGCGGGCAGCGCTTTGAACCGGACTCTGAATCGGCGAAGACCATCGCGGCGTGGATTCGCCAGGGCATGCCGTATGAAACGCCGAATCAGCCGGCACTGGCTGGCATCGAGGTCACACCGAGCGAAAAGACCTATCGCAAGAACGAGGAGCAGGTCTTGAAGGTCGTGGCGAAGTACAGCGACGGCTCCACACGCGATGTGACGGCGTTGACGGATTACATTTCATCCGAGAAAGCCATCGCCGCCGTAGATGAGGCCGGAAAAGTCAAAACGAGCACCGAGAGCGGCGAAACGGTGATCGTGGCGCGCTACATGGGTCAGGTGGCGATCTCACGCGTGGCAGTGCCGGCGGACAAGCTGCTGCCAGCGGCGGCCTATGCGCAGCTCACCGTGCGCAACGACATCGACAAGCTCGTCTATGCACGTCTGCAAAGACTCGGCCATCTGCCGAGCGAGACGTGCAGCGATGCGGAATTCCTGCGCCGCAGCACGCTGGATGCCATCGGCATGCTGCCGACGGTGGCAGAGGCGCGTGCCTTTGCGGCAGACAAGGATGCAGCCAAATACGAGCGCTGGATCGATGCGCTGCTGCAACGCCCCGAGTGGGCGGATCATTGGGCCATCAAGTGGGGCGATCTGCTGCGGCCCAATCCCTCGCGTGTTGGTGTGAAGCCGGTGTATTTGCTCGATCAATGGATTCGGCAGAGTTTTCGCGAGAACAAGCCGTGGGATCGCTTCGTGCGCGAGTTGCTCACGGCCCAGGGCAACACGCACAAGGACGGCCCGGTGGCCATCTGGCGTGACAAACGTGAACCCATCGACGCCGCCACCTTCGTCGGTCAAATCTTCCTCGGAGTCCGCCTCGAATGCGCGAAGTGCCACCATCACCCGACCGAAAAGTGGGATCAGACGGACTACTACCAGCTCGCGGCATTCTTCACGCAGATGAAACGCAAGGGCCAGGGCATCTCCGCCCCGATCAGCGGTGAGCCGGAGTCCTGGTGGTTCGGTCCTGGCAGCGCGGGCATCGAACATCCGGTCACGAAAGCCACACTCAAACCACGTCCACCGGCTGAACAGGAGATTCCCATCGCCGAAACGCAAGATCCGCGTGTCGTGCTGGCTGATTGGATGACGAACCCGAAGAATCCGCACTTCGCCCATGCCATGGTGAACCGAGTGTGGTCGAGCTTTATGGGCCGAGGCATCGTCGATCCAGTGGACGACTTCCGCGCCTCCAATCCGCCAACGAACGGCCCGCTGCTCGACTGGCTGGCGCAGGATTTCGTGAAACACGGCTACGATTTGAAGCACCTGATGCGCACCATCATGCTGTCGCAGGTCTATCGACTCAGCAGCCTGCCGAATGAGACGAACATTGCCGATCTCAAGAACTACAGCCGCAGCTACCGCCGCCGGCTGCCCGCCGAAACGTTGCTCGATGCTGTCTGCGCCGTCACTGAGGTCAAAGAAACCTTCTCCGGCATGCCGCCCGAGGCACTGGCGAAGCAGACGTGGAACCACAAGCTCGAAAGCCAGTTCATGGACGCCTTTGGTCGTCCCAACGCCAGCTCCGAGTGCCCCTGTGAGCGCGATGCGAAGCCCAGCGTGGTGCAGGCGCTGCATCTGATGAATTCGACCAAGCTGCAAGAGATGCTCATCAGCAGCAAAGGCCGCGCCACGAGGCTGGCGAAGAGCGAGCTGACGCCCGAGCACATCATGGAAGAATTGTATCTCGCCTGCTACTCACGCCTGCCCACGGCTGAGGAAGCGGCCATTGCCGGTAAAGCGCTCGATGTCGGCATCGCCAACCGGCAGGCGGCCATCGAAGATGTGCTGTGGAGCCTGCTGAACTCGGCGGAGTTCGTGTTCAATCATTGAGGCGTGGCGACGTGCTGACGGTGCGCACCACACTGACGCTGTGCCCCCTGGCGGTGGTGTCTTGAATAAACTGCAGGAACCCTCCTTCGGGATGACACGGGATGGCATCAAAAGGAATCAACTGATCGCCAGAACGGACAACATTCTTCGCATGGACATCGAAGACACCGAGATTGTCTTCCGCGCGATAGTAGCCGCACGCGGTGATCTTCTCGAAGCCCTGTGCGGCAAACCAAACATCGATTTCGGCCAGCGTGACGTTCACAATGTCGAATCGTGGCTGTGATGTGACGATGGCAAGATCGTCGCCTTGGTCGATGACACCTTCGAGTGCGTTCAGGCCGGGAACCATTTCATTCTGGAGCTGCAGACGTTCGAGATACTCCAGCGGCGAGGCTTCCCACAGATGAAACCGACGCGCATCCATGTCTGACGAGACCAATGCCAGATCAATGCCGGGCGAGAGGCCGAAGATGCCGTCGCGAGTGACTTTGAAGTAACGATCGGTTGCTTGATCGTGATAAAGATCATGCTCCTGACCGCCGCGAACAACTTTAGACGGCAAATCGGTCGCGGTCAGCAGGAGACCCAGATCTCGCGCCCATTCACGCAGGCCTTCTTTCTGCCGGGAGAGAGAGGGCGACCCGTATGCTCCGCCATCTGCCGGTAGGCTTCTTCGGAGGTGACCGAGCGCCGCGAGGATAAGATGCGATCCATCTGCTCCTGGGTGAGCAGAGGTTTCACGGGTTTCGCTATGGCGGGGTGCGGGGACATTGGCGGGCATGCGGAGAGTAAAGGCAGGCTGGGAATTTGGCAAGATGCCTTCCAATCTCGCGCCCCACGCAAGAACCCTCTCCCACGCTCGTAATTTGCAGGTCTTTCCCCCCAACGAATGTCTCGTCTCACTCACAACTGTGCCGGCCACCTGCGCCGCGATTTTTTGAAGCTCGGTCTCACGGCTGCAGGCGGTGGGCTGGGCTTCACCGATCTGCTGCGAGCACGAGCGATGGCCGCGACGGCTCCACAGCCTTCGCTGGCACGGCCGGTGAACTGCATCCTGGTATGGCTGGATGGCGGGCCGTCACACTACGAGATGTTTGACCCGAAGCCGGATGCGCCGAGCGAGATTCGCGGTGAGTTCGGCACGATCCCGACCAGCGTGCCGGGCGTGCGATTCAGCGAGTGCGTGCCGCATCTGGCCAAGGCGGCGGACAAGTTCACCGTGCTGCGCAGCGTGACCCACAAGGATCCGAACCACGGCGGCGGCAATCATTACATGATGACCGGTGCGCCGACGCCGGTGCCGGTGGGCTGCGGCGCGTTCGTGACCTTCCATCCATCGTTTGGCAGCGTGGTGAGCTACAAACGCGGCGTGCAGAATGGTCTGCCCGCCTACATGACGCTGCCGAGCATCACCCGCAGCGGTGGGCCGAATTTCCTCGGCGCGGAGCATGCGCCGTTCGTCGCCGGTGGCGATCCGAACTCCAAAGGCTTCAAAGTACGCGATGTGGTGCTGCCAACGGACATTTCCGATGCCCGTGGTCTGGCCCGTCGTGAGTTGCGCCACTCGCTGGATCGCATGAAGCGGCTGAATGATGCCGTGGCGGAAGATCCGGCGGTGAGTTTCGACACTTTCTACGGCCAGGCAGTCGATTTGATCGCCTCGAAGCCGGCGCAGGAGGCGTTCGACATCTCACGCGAGGATGACAAGACGCGTGACCTTTATGGCCGCAACGATGTGGGCCAGCGCATGCTGCTGGCGCGGCGTCTCGTCGAAGTGGGCGTCCCGTTTGTTACCGTGAACTACGGCGGCTGGGATCATCACCGCGAGCTGTTCAAGACCTGCAAAGGCGAGTTCATGCAGAAGTTCGACCAGGGCATGGCCGGGCTGATCACCGATCTCGACCGCCGTGGCCTGCTGGAGAGCACGCTGGTCATTGCGCTCGGAGAATTTGGCCGCACGCCGAAGATCAACAAGGACTCGGGTCGTGATCACTGGCCGGGCGCGATGAACATCCTCTTCGCTGGTGCGGGAGTGCCACGCGGCGGCATCATCGGTGCCACCGATCCCAAGGGCTACTACGCCAGCGACAACATCTACTCGCCGGAAGACTTCGCCAACACGCTGTACACGAAGCTGGGCATTGATCCGCATCAAGTCCTGCACACCAACACCGGACGGCCCGTGCAGCTCATCAACGGCGGTCGGCCAATCCGTGAGCTGTTTGCGTGATGCATGCGCGTGTGAGTTGGCTCGTGCTCATGTTCGGGCTTGCTGCGCATGCGGCCCCGCCCGGCTTTGAGAGCATTTTCCCTGCCGGTGGCAGCGTGGGCAGCCGTGTCGAAGTGAAGGTGGCCGGTGCCGGACTGGAGAAGAATTCGCCACAAGCCTGGTCGAGTGACCCCAAGATCGTGGTGCTCGCCGGTGATCAGCCGAAGAAGTACTTCCTCAGCATCGCCAAGGACGCTCTGCCGGGGCCGTACCTCGTACGGCTTTACACCGACGACGGTGCCACGCCGCCGCGCATCATCGAGGTCGGCAAGTTCGAGGAGAGCGTCGAAACAGAGCCGAACGACGCCCTGGCTGATGCCAAGACTGCCGAGCCGAAGATGAATGTGACCATCAACGGCGTGCTGGAAAAGGCGGGCGATGTCGATACGCATGCGCTCCGCGTGCAGCAGGGCAAACACATCACGCTCGACCTGCACGGCTATGCACTTGGATCTCCCATGGACCCGGCGCTGCGGCTGCTGAACGAACGCGGCGTCGAACTCGCCGCCGGACATGACACGCACAATCTGGACCCGCGCATCGACTACACGCCCGCCGCTGATGGCACGCTGTTCGTGCAGGTTTTTGCATTTGCGCATCCTCCAGCCGCCGATGTGGCGCTCAAGGGCAGCGCAAACCATGGGTACCGGCTCATGGTAACGGACGAAGCAAAAAAAACCGCCCCCGTGAACGAACCGAAGACGCTCACACTGCCTGCCACGATCTCCGGCAGCATCAGCAAAGCGGGCGAGGAGGATCGCTACGGCTTCACTGCGAAGAAAGGCGACGACTGGCAGATCGATGTGAAAGCCAGCGCGTTGGACAGCCCGCTCGATGCAACGCTGCGCATTGAGGACGCGGATGGGAAATCACTGCAGCAGGCGGATGACGGCGCGAAGGACCATGTTGACCCCGCACTGCGCTGGAAGGCACCGAAGGACGGTGAGTTCAAGCTGGTGGTCGCCGATCGCTTCCAGCATGGCAGCGCAGATCACTGGTATGAACTCACGGTGAAGCCCTTCACGCCCAAGATCACCGCCACGCTCGATACCCACGCATATCGCGTGGAGGCAGGCAAATCGGTCGAAGTGAAGCTCAATGTGAAGACCGATGGCAAATTCACCGGCAAGATCCAAGCCACGGCGGTGAAACTGCCTGCTGGAATCACGGCGGCTGCTGTCGAGGTGCCAGCGAAAGGCGGCGACGTGAAGCTCACGCTCAAAGCGGCGGCGGATGCCGCCGTCAGCCAGGCCCCGTTCGCGGTCGAAATCGTGACCAGCGCACCGGATGCCGTGCAAACCGTGGTGGCAAGTTATGCAGTCCCATTTGTCGAACCACGCGGCGATTTGCTGATCATGTCCGACACGCAGCCGTGGCTCACAGTGCCCGCGAAGAAGCCGTAGCCATTCCCCAACCGCCGCCGCCGGGTGTTTCGAGGATCACACGATCTCCGGCCTGCGCTTCGAACGTTGTGCAGCCAGCGAGCTTCGTGCTTTGCCCCTCACGCACGAGAGTTTGACGCCCTGTTTGACCGGCGGAGCCGCCGTTCATGCCGAATGGAGCCTGCACACGATGCTGCGTGAGCAAACTCACCGTCAGCGGCTCCAGAAATTCAAACTCTCGGATCACGCCATCGCCGCCCTGCCATTCTCCGGCCCCGCCGGAGCCATGGCGTATCGCGAAACGATGCAGCCGCACGGGATAACGTTGTTCGATGATTTCAGGATCGGTGATGGCGGTGTTGGTCATGTGCGTGTGCAGCGCATGTGCGCCAGCGTAGCCGTCTCCAGCGCCCGACCCGCCCGCAATTGTTTCGTAATAGCCAAATCGACCACCACCGAAGAGGAAGTTGTTCATCGTACCCTGGCTGCAGGCTTGAAGGCCGAGCGCTTTGATGAGCGTATCGACGAGGCGCTGGCTGACTTCGACATTGCCCCCGACGACAGCGGGATCATTGGATGGATCGCCCGTGAAGATGGGATTGAGGAGAGAGATGGGAAGGATGACCTCGACGGGATCGAGCAGCCCCTCGTTGAGCGGCAGATCTTCCTGCAACAGCAGCCGCATCACATACAACACGGCGCTGCGCACGATGGCAGGGGTGGCGTTGAGATTGCGCGGATGCACGGCGGCGGTGCCGGTGAAGTCGAGGATCAGCTTGTCGGCTTGTTTGCGTATCTCCACGGCGATCACACTGCCATCGTCGAGTTCTTCGCGTGCGGCGACGGCAGCAGGCAGGCGGTCGATGTGGGCGCGCATGACCTGCGCCGAGTGATCCAGGATGCTTTGCATCACGTCTGGCAACGCATCAGTCGCGAGCGCACGCAGGCGCTCAACGCCGTGCAGGTTGGCGGCGAGCTGGGCGTGCAGGTCGGCGAGATTGTCAGCGAGATTGCGTGTGGGATGCTGCGCACCGGTGAGCAGTGCGCTGATTTCGTCAAAGCAGGATTTCTCGGCGCGAATCAGGTGCTGCGGGGCGATGACGACGCCTTCTTCGATGAGGCGCGTGGCATTGGCGGGCATCGAACCGGGCGTGATGCCGCCGATCTCGGCATGGTGGGCGCGATTGGCGATGTAACCGAGGAGCTGGCCAGTTTGATCATGCACGGGCGTGATGAGCGTGACATCGGGCAGATGCGAGCCACCGAAGGCCGGATGATTGGTGATGATGGTGTCCCCCGGCTGCATCGGGATGGCCTTGGCGACTTCACGCACGCAGACGCCGAGCGCGCCGAGATGCACCGGGATGTGCGGTGCGCTGGAAAGCAGACGGCCGTGCGGATCGAGCAGCGCGCATGAAAAGTCGAGTCGCTCACGAATGTTGGTGGAGATGGCCGTGCGGCAGAGCAGCGCGCCCATGTCGCTGACGATGGAATGAAAGCGATGACGAAGGAGATCGCGCTCGAGCGTGGCGGGACCAGATTGCGGCGTTGGATGACTCAGCATGTGGCCGAAGCCTTCGATGTGATCGACGAGCCAGCCGGGTTCGACGACGATGGTGCTGAAAGCGTCCTGGATGAGGGCTGGTGGTGGATTGAGGCACTTTCTTTCGCCCCGTTGGGGCGATGAGGAGGCTGGCCCCCCCTCCTCCTTGAGGATGCGGCGTATGCTGACGAGTTCGATTTCGCGGTTCGCTGGCGGTGTGTAGCCGAACAAGCGCTGGTAGGACTCGCGATAGAGCCGTGGGAGGTCGTTTGGAGCGCTGAACTCGATTTGAAGCGGTGTGTCCTGCCCCTGAAGCCGGAGTTCGGCGATCTGGGTGGTGTGGCCTGACTTGTCAGACAAGTCAGACGTGTCCGACAAAAATGCATGCAACGGAACACGGTATTCTTTCTCGATGATCCGCTCTGGCACGGCTTCCTGCAAACCGACGGCGCTGAGGATGCCAGCATGTTCAGGAACAAGGATGATCTTCATCCCGAGTTGGGCCGCGACAGCACAGGCATGCTGCGGTCCGGCACCACCAAACGCGAGCAGTGCGTGGTTGGCGGGATCATAGCCTTCGCCGATGGAAATGCGGCGGATCGCATCGGTCATGTGCTCGACGGCGAGGCGGAGCAGCGCATGGAGGAGTTCGGATTCGCTCATACCACCATCAGTTTGCACGTGCAGTTCGCGCAAACGCTGGCGTGCGGCTTCAATGTTCAGCGGGATCGGTGCACGGGCAGGATCGAAGCGACCGAGCAGCAGGTTCACGTCCGTGATGGTGAGCGGGCCGCCTTTGCCATAGCAAGCAGGGCCGGGATTGGACCCGGCGCTCTGCGGCCCAACGGCGAGGCCGTGATGCGTCCAGCAACAGATCGAGCCGCCGCCTGCGGCGACAGTTTCGATGTCGATGCACGGCGCGAGCAGCTTCATGCCGGCGACTTCCTGCGTGAAGCGATAACCGGGCCGTGTGTCGATGCGCGCCACATCGGTGCTGGTGCCGCCCATGTCGAGGGTGATGATTTTGGTGATGCCGAGGCGGCGGGCGGCGTTCGCCGCGCCGATGGCTCCAGCGGCGGGCCCGCTGAGCAGCATGTCCTTGGGGCGGATGGCATCGGCGGTTTCGAGGCCGCCAGCACTGGTCATGATCTGCATGTCGTCAGCGACGGTGCGGAGGGCGCTCAGGAACTCATGCACCGGGCCGTGCAGATAGGCATCAGCCACGGTGCTCTGTGTGCGCGGCAGCAACTTGGCAAACGCGGCGGTTTGATGCGAGAGTACAACCTGTGTGAAGCCGCATTGCCGCAGGATTTCGCCGACGCGCAACTCGTGCTGCGGATGGGCGTGGGCGTGCAGTAGCGAAACGGCGGCGGTGGTGAAGCCAAGAGCGATGCAGCGCCTGGCTTCAGCCATCACGGCGGCTTCATCGAGAGCTGCGATAATTTCACCGCAGACGCTGAGACGCTCGGGGACTTCGCAGACGCACTCGTGGAAGATGGGGCGCGGCTCGTGGCGCAACGCAAAGAGATTACTGCGGCGCTGGTCACCGATTTGAAGAAGATCGCCAAAGCCACGCGTGATGAAAAGCGCGACGCGGCCGCCTTTACGTTCCAGCAACGCGTTGGTGGCGCGTGTGGTGGCGAGGCGCAGGCTCAGCGCCGGGAAGTCGTGGCCGGGCGGGGTGTTGGTGAGGATGCGGGCACCGAGGACGGGAGCTTCTTCACCGGTGGTGAGTTCGAGCAGCGTGCCGGTTTGCCAACTGGATGGCATGGGACCGTCGAGAGTCAGCGGGTCAGCGTGGATGATGCAGCGCTGCTCGGAATCGCCGATGGCTTTGATGAGGAAGCCAATGAGGAAGTCCGAGGGAAGCGGTGGGAGGCCGACGAGGCTGAAGGCTGGCCCCTCACCCCGACCCTCTCCCCGAAGGTGAATTTCAAACGATGCAACGTCCTCGGCGGGGAGAGGGAGGATGCATTTGGCCCGCAGATGGCCGGTGGAGAGAACTTTGCAGCGAGACTCGCGGCCCTGCGGGTCCAGGGCATGGCAATCCGTAAAGGTGCCGCCGGTATCGGCTGCGATGCGCCATTTCACGGCTGCTTCGGCTGGTCTTTCGGCGCGTTGAGATCCATGTCGGGCACCCAGCGCAGTTCCTTGAAGGCATCGTAATACGGCTCGCAGGCCGGGCCTTTGAAGACAGCCACACCGCGCTGCACCCATTCATTGGCCTTGGCGGTGTTGCCTGACTCAAAGGCCAGCGCCGACTTACTGAAGTAGTAGGCGGGCGTGTCGTCCATGAAGGTGAAGCTGTCGGCGATGATCTGCTCCGCCGCAGTCCGATGGCCGAGCTTGAGTTCACACAGCGCCCGTTTGTAATGCACCAGATGGCGAATGACCATCGGCAGCTTCGGGTAATCGGTCGTCAGCTTGGTGAAGGCTTGCAGCGCGGTGTCGAACTCGTGCTTCACGAAATAGTACTCGGCGAGGTTGAACTTGGGCAACGGGCTTTGCGGCTCGAGTTCGGCGGCCTTTTGAAACTGCGGCAGGGCGAGATCGAAATCGCGACGACGTGGAGCCAGGTAGATGTCACCACGCAAGGCGTAGATGTCGGCGAGGGTGGGGGCGAGTTTTTCGGCAGCGTCGAGTTTATCGAGCGCATCGGTGTAGCGGTGCTGAATGCGCATATCGCGTGCCTCGGTGAGCAGCTTTTTCACTTCATCGGAAATTTTGGAGCGGTCGGCGGCGGCGGGGGCTTGCGCCAGTGCGGAGGAAAGACCGAGTGTCAGGAACAGGAGGGATTTGAGCAGGCTCATGGGTAGATGTTTAAACGTGATTCGGCATCAGGCAAGGCGGGCGCGCATGTTCGTTTCGGCACTGTCGCAATGGCTGCGGAGGATTTCGGGGCTGATCCACTCGGCTCCAAGTGACAGAATCGTTTCACGCACCATGCCATCGGCTGAAACAACGCGCATGGGGCGCTCCTTGGCGTATCTGGCGACGAGGCGCTCGATAATCGTGTCCGCTGTGGTGCCGGGGTCGGCGTAGATGATCTGGAGGCCGTCTTTTTCACGCTCCTCGTTCGTTCCTTGCTTCGCGCCGTCAAAGACGACAACGACCTGCATGCCGCTCATGTCCTGGAGATTGCGCAGACGTTTCAACAGCTCAATGCGGGCGAGATGGCGGCGTGAGGCGACCCGGTGCTCTCGCAGCAGCTCCGGCCACGCGTGGATGACGCTGTGGCCGTCGATGAGGAGATAAGTGAGCGGGGCGGGCATGCGGGAGGTTAAGTGCTCAGTGCTCAGTGCTCAGTGCTCAGTTGGCAAGTGGCGACTGCATCTGCAAAAACTGAGCACTGAGCACTGAGCACTGAGCACTGAGCACTGAGCACTCAATGCCACTCAAACAGGCGTGGCCTTCGCTTCCTCATACACCTCGTTGATCAGGCACAGCTCCCCGAGCGCATCCTTGAGCGGGTCGATCTCCTTCGCGCTAAAGCCGAGGTGCAGATGCCGGCGCCAGCCTTCGGCGAATTCAAAGCGGCCGGAGAGTTTGCCGATGGCACGGGATGCCGCGTCCATGCTGATGAGATAGGAATCCATGCCCTGGCTGACATCGAGCCAGTGCTTCTGGCTTTCATGCGCGGCGAGCGACTCGCGTTTGCGGGTGTGAACGCTGCTCGTGTTCACGTAGGACCCGGCCATGAGCTTCTGACGCAGCGGATCGCACAAACCGTGCGGCATGGCGTGATAAACAGTCACGTCATGCGCGTAGGACGGCAGGTGCGGATCAGTCTGGAAGTTCGGGATGCAGTGCGCGAAAGCGGCGGTGACGGCGAGGCGTGAGGCGGCCATGTGATCCTCCATGTAATCCGCCGGCGCATGTGTGAGCACGATACTCGGCTGCGCCATGCGCACGACAGCGGCGACCTGGCGCAGGTATTTCACGTCGTAGGTCAGCTCCAGATCGTCACTGATCGGCGGATAAAACGTGGCACCGAGGATGCGGGCGGCTTCCCTGCCCTCTTCGAGGCGTTTTTTCGTCGTCGTCGGGCCGTCCATCTGCACGGAGCCGCCGTTGCCCGTACACATGTTCATGTAGTGGATGTCCCAGCCGCGCTCTTTGAGCAGCAGCATGGTTCCGGCGGCGACGAACTCGATGTCGTCAGGATGAGCGAAGAGGGCGAGGGCGGAGGGCATCTTAGAAATGACGAAATCCGAATGACGAATGTCGAATGCGTTGATTACAGCGCGAAGATTTTGTCCATGCGCTCGGTGAGGGTCTTGAGACCGCCGGGGTTGATGCCGCCTCGCTGTTCGCTGATGGCCCAGCCGGTGTAGCTGGCGGCGTCGAGGGCCTGCATGATGGCGGGCCAGTTGTTGTCGCCTTCGGTGAGATCGCAGTCGAAACCCTTCCAGACGCCTTCGTCCTTCATTTTCTTGGTGCTGTATTCTTTGACGTGGATGCGGTTGATGCGCTTGCCGAGCACCTTGATCCACTGCTCCGGCCAGCCGTAGCGCAGCACGTTGCCGATGTCGAAATGCCAGCCGACGATGGGATCGCCAACTTCATCGAGGTAACGCACGGCTTCGAGCGGGCTGAGGATGAAATTGTTCCAGACGTTCTCGATGGAAATCTTCACGCCGAGTTCCTTCGCCAGCGGCACGGCCTTTTTGATTTCGGCAATCGAGCGCTCCCAGGCAAGGTCATACGGCACCTCTTCATTGCAGACGCCGGGCACGACGAGAATCGAGTCGGTACCATAAGCTTTGGCATCGCGCAGGGTTTGCAGCACGCCTTGCAGGCCCTGTTCGCGAACCGCCGGGTCGTTGTGCGTGAGCGTCTGCTTCCAATGCGTGTGGCAGCACACGCTGGCGGCTTGCAGACCCGATTTACCGAGGGCGTCGAGCACTTCCTGCTGGTTCATGCCACCCGCAGGCTCCACACCTTCATAGCCAGCCGTTTTGGCGGCGGTGTATTTTTCAATCAGCGTGCCCTTGATACCAAGCGTGCCGCCCATGATAGCCTTGCGCAGCTTGCGTGCTGGTTTGGCGGCTTCTTGAGCGTTGATGCTGCCCGTTGCGGCGAGAAGAGCGGTACTGGAGAGGGATTGGAGGAAGTGGCGGCGGGAGGACATGAGGTGGATACGGAGATTCAAGCCGTGAGTTTCACGGGAGATGTCAAGAGGTGGTCAAGGGACCGTCAAGAGGTCAAGACTGGCTCAGCCGTTCTTGGCGAGCAGTGCCTTGGCGGCTTTCTCGATCTTCGGCAGCAGACTGGCCGGGAGTTCGGTCAACAGCGGCAACACGGGGCCGGTTTGAGCCACACCAGCGAGTTCAACAGCGTGATGCAGCACGAGGATCGGGCTGTGCGCGTTGCGCAGGTCTTCGAGTGCAACGAATTCTTCGCGGATCGCTTCGGCGGCGTCCCAGTTTTTCTTCAGAATCGCCTTCAACAATGCGGTGGAGCGCGAAGGAGCAATACACACGCAACCGGCGGTGAAGCCGGTGACCCCAAAGTCACGCAGATGGATGATGGAAGGCTGCTCACCGATGCCGCTGACGATGAGCTTGGGGTCCACCAGCTTGATGAGTTTCTTGAGATAAGGGTCCTTCAACGGATCCGGCTCGACGATGGCGTATTTGATCCAGGAGATCAGACCGTCGTTGACGAGTTCGGCGGCGAGTTCGGGCGTGATGTAGGCACCGTCCTTGATGTAGAGCACGGCTTTCATGCCGGACTTCTCCACGAAGTGGCGGATGGCCGTGGCAACACCGGCAGGCTTCGACGGGAACAGCGTGGGCAGCAGCATCGCGGTCGGGAAGGCGTATTCGCTGAGGATTTTCGCCTGATCCATGGCGGTGCCATACATCGGGCCGACGGAAGGCACGATCCACATGTCCTCGGGCGAGATATCCACGAGCATCTTCAGCAGCGAGTGATACTCGCTCAGCGCCACGTTGTAGAGGTTCGCATTGCCGCCATAGAGCAGCGTGCGGATGCCACCCTTGTACATGTGTTTGATCAACCGGCTGTTCTGCGACTTGGCCAGGGACAGATCCTTGTTCCGGCAGAGCGGCGGAACAGCGATGACCGAAGACTGCAGGTCTTCAAAAGTGACGGGGGTGGTTTTCATGGTGGTGCAAAGGAGCGCGAAGCGCGGGTGCTGCAAAGGAAAACAGAGGTTGTTTGCCAGCTAGGCTCAGAGGCTCTCGATATAGCTGATCAGATCTGCCATGTCCTGCACGGTCATGCCGGTTTCGAGGCCCTCCGGCATCAGACTCTGCCCGGTGGAACTGCTGCCTTTGATCTCCGAACGTTGCAGCGTCTTTTCGATGCCGCCCATCATCCGAATGGTCATGCTGGAGGCCGTGTCATTCGTGATGATGCCTGCCAGCGTCTGCCCGTCCTTCGTGTTCACCGTGTAGGCGATGAACTGCGACGCCACCTCCTTGTGCGGCTCCAAAATCGCCGTCAGCAACGCCTCGCGGCCCTTCGTCTTCACTGTGATCAAATCCGGTCCCACTGCCATTCCGAGTGTCCCAGCCTTGTGACAAGCCACACAGCGGGTCATGTATTGAACCTGTCCTTTTTTGGCATCCCCCTTCGCCGCGATGGCAGGTTTGAACTTCGCTGTCATTTCCTCGCGTGAGGGCGGAATGACCGAAGCCAGCGCCGTTTTCGCTGCCGCCGCCACCTTTTCTGATTTGTGTTTGGTCAGCGCCTGCACCTGCGCTGCGGAAAAGTCGGCAGGCTTCATCACGTTCGCTTCGAGCAAAGCGATGGCAGACTCGTCACGCGAAAGCAAAGCATCCATCGCGGCGGCTCTTGCCTTTGGACCGAGTGTCGGCCATGCCACCAGTAAAGTCTTCGTCGTGCCCTGTGCCTTCGAGCCGACAAGCTGCTTTAGAGCAGCCGCCTGAATCGCATCCGGCTGACCATTCGCGATACAGGCGTGCAGCGTCTCGGTCGCTTGCTCGGATGACGCGAGGCCGAGAAGCTCGATGGCTTCGAGCCGGGCAGACTCGGAGGCTTTGTTAGCGAGGGCAGTCTCGGCGGCCTTAGTGAAGACGACGGCGAATTTGTGATCGGTATCAGCTTTCTCGATACTGGTGCCGGCTTTGCGAAGGCCCCTTGCGACAGCTACAAGCAGTTCGGCTCTAGGATGCCCGGCCACCCAACCGATAATTTCTCCTTGAGACAAACGGGCCACACTAGGGCATAGCTTTGGTCGGCTAGTACTCGAAGCGAGGCTCAACTCGAGAATTCTAGCCAAGTTTGGGTTTTCTGGACTAATGACATCGAGCAGGGGGGCAAGCATTAGCCATGCGAGTTCGGGATCACTGGCAAACCAAGCGTTTGTCACCCAAGCATTGTGACTCCAAGTTTGTGACGCCGCGATCAGAGTGCGGCCAATGTTGTTCAAATCATTCGTCGCATCATCAAATCCTCTCCAATCCGAAGGAATGCATGCAAACAACTGCGGTGCATGAAGCATCACATGAAAAGCCTCGCGTGGAGATTCGACCGTGCATGCTGATCTGAGGGCTTCACTTAACGCATGACTGGGTTTCTGTGCCAGATGTGCCTCGACAAGACTCCATGCACGCTCCATGAGGCCGTAACTTGTGAGTGCAGAAATCATGGGAGCTTCCCCCACAGGACCAAAACCAGCCAGTGCACTAAGTGCGTGGAGCTTTGCCAGAGGATCCCATCCACTTGTGCTTGTGACTACCTTTTCCAGCAGCGGCACCGCCGCTTTGTCCTGGCGCTCATAAAGCAAGCGCTGCGCGGTGTCGCGGTGCCAGCCGTTGGGATGGCCGAGGAGCTTCACGAGTTCTTCGGTGCTCGCGTTGGCGAGATTGACCTTTTGGCCGATGCGCTCCGCTCCTTTGTCCGGCACAATGCGGTAGATGCGGCCACGATCATTGCCGCTGTTGAGGTCAATGTGTTTTTTGATCTCGTCGGGGATGCTCCACGGGTGCTCGATGACTTCGCGATACATGTCGCAGATGTGCAGACAGCCGTCGGGGGCGTTGGCGAAGTTCACCACGCGCACCCAGGTGTCTTTGGAGGCGGCGAATTCGAAGCCGTGCTCGTCCGCGGGGCGTTCGCCGACGAGGCTGATGCCGTCGGCGCTCGGTTTGATGATTTTGCGATGCACGAGCTGGCCACCGGCGTCGCCGGTGAAGCTGTTGTTCACGAACTCGGGACCGTAGGCATCGCCGCGATAGATCGTGGTGCCCGTGGCACCGGTGAAGTAGCCGCTGACGCGTCCGCCGCCCTCGACGGCGCCTTTGACAACACCCGCAATACGCCAACGCGTGCGGATGATGCGCCAGGGCTCGTCCGGGCTGATGCGAAACACCTCCGCTGCTCCGCCGTCTGCCGCGATGCTCTGACGCGCAGGCGGCATCTGGTAGTAGGGATTGCGGTTGGCATATTTATCGTCGTAAACCCAGTATTGGAGGTGGTCAGAGTTCGAGCAGCCGAATTTGCGGCCGTAGTTGTCGAAGCTCATGCCGTATTGCGCGCCGCCGCCTTCGAGGCCGAACTCATGCGTGAGCGGATCAAACCAGAAATCTTTGCCGCCGAGCTCAATGCCATCCTGTAGGTCAGGCATTCTGCCTGCCCCCTGTGTTGCGGGCATTTTGCCCGCCTTTGATTCATCAGGCAGGATGCCTGAGGCACTTGTGGCAGGCGGGACGCCCACCCTACGCACCACACCACGATTGCCACCACCGGCGAGAACATGAATGCGATTGTCCTGCCCCCACATGAAACTGTTCATCAAGCCCTGCACGTTGAGCATTTTCAAACCGGTGCCGAAGCCGGTGAAGACCTTCTCCCGCACCTCGGCCTTGCCATCGCCGTCCTTGTCCTCAAATCGCCAGATGTCCGGTGTCGCACCGACATACAGGCCGCCATTCGCCCAGACCAGTCCTGTCGGCCACGGCAGGTCATCGGCGAAGACCTGGCTCGTCTCGAAGTAGCCGTCGCCGTCCTTGTCCTGAAGCATGGAAATCCGGCCCATGTGCGGCGTCACCTCGCGCATCTCGCTGTAGTCGTTCATTTCGCACACAAACATGCGTCCGCTCTCATCGAAGCAGATCGCGATGGGATCGCGCACCTGCGGCTCATGCGCAGCGAGTTGCAGCTTGAAGCCCTTCTTCACCTGCCAAGTGCCGATGGCATCCTTCGGCTCCACGGCGGGATAGCGAGGCAGATCCTTCGCCGCATCCACGGTCACGGCATTCTTTGTCTCACCGTAGGCCTTGGCGTAGGTCGTCTTCGTTCTGATCCCATCTGCCTGCGCGAGCAGCGCAGAACCAAGGGCGAAGGGCAAAGAAAGCAGGCCGAGAACGAGGTGTTTCATGGCTGAATCATACGGAATCCAGGCTCCCCATGAACAGCCGAATGTTTCCCATCGTGGTATTCTTGTGACGGCGTGGCCGTCCAAGAATCACAGCACCGTCTCGTTCACCACCTCGTTACGCTCGTTGAGCAGCAGGCGTTTCGGAATGATCGGATGCTCGCTCTCACCCCAAGCCATGATGGTGACGCGGTGGCCGGTGTTGATGAGATGGGCGGCAGCACCGTTGATGACGATCTGGCCAGAACCACGTGGGCCGGGGATGACGTAGGTTTCGAGGCGCGCACCGTTGGTGATCGAGGTCACCAGCACTTTTTCGCCGTCCCAGAGGTCGGCCAGTTCCATGAGGTCGGTGGGAATGGTGATGCTGCCTTCGTAGTTGATGTTGGCATCGGTGACGGCGGCGCGGTGGAGCTTGGATTTGAGGGAGGTTCGGAGCACGCGTCAGAGTGCGTCGATCATGCCGGGGGTCAAGTGGTGCCTCACCGGGATGAGTGTTTGATGGATCACCGAATGCGTGAATGATGCGGCAATGAGATACCGCGATCAACGACGCTCCGAATCCCCTGCCCCACGCCCGCACTTCACTCCGCGCAAGAGCATGGGGCAGAACTTCCTCCAGGATGAGGAGGTGGCCCGCTGGATCGCCGATCAGGTGCAGCCGGATGGCGCTGACTTTGTGGTCGAGATCGGTCCAGGCATGGGGGCATTGACCAAGCATCTCGTCGGCCGGCCAAAGCATCTCGTGCTCATCGAAAAGGACTCCCAGCTTGCTCCCGAGCTGCAAGGCCAGTTTGAAGGCCGCAAAGATGTCGAAGTCATCCACAACGACGCCACGCGCATCAATCTGCGCTCGTGGTTCAAGCACGGCCCGCTGCGCATCGTGGGCAATCTGCCGTACTCGGTCGGCAGCGAGATCTTGAAGCACTGGCTCACTCCGCCGTCGCCGGTTGGCTGTGCCGTGTTTATGCTGCAAAAGGAAGTGTGTGATCGTCTCGCTGCCACCTGCGAAGACGATGCCTACGGAGCGCTCAGCCTGCTGGTGCAGAAGGACTGGAATGTCGAACTGCTGCGCATTGTGCCGCCGGAGGTGTTTGTGCCGAAGCCGAGAGTCGATTCCGCCGTCATCCGTCTCACGCCACGCGATCCGGCAACACTGCCGGTGTTTGATCATGTGCTATTCGACCGCCTCGTGCGCATGGGTTTCTCGCAGCGTCGCAAACAACTCAAAAACTTGCTTCCCGAAGCTCCCGGCGGCTGGGAGGCGTTGATTCAAGCGCTCAACGTCTCACCGACGGTGCGTGCGGAGGCGCTCTCGCTTACACAGTGGATTCACATCGCCCGCTGGTATGAGCAGCGCCATGAAGCGGACGCCGGGCAGAAGGCCAGCGAGATGTTCGACGTGGTCAACGAACGCAATGAAGTCACCGGCCAGCTCACGCGTGGCGAGGTGCACAAGCGCAAACTGCTGCATCGTGCGGTTCACATCTTCGTCATCAACAAACGCGGTCATATTTACCTCCAACAGCGCTCGCATCTCAAAGACGTGTCGCCCTTGAAGTGGGACAGCAGCGCCGCTGGTCACCTCGATGCCGGTGAAAGCTATGCCAGTGCCGCCATCCGCGAAACCCACGAGGAAATCGGCATCGAGGTCGGGACCACCGAAGTCGCCGCCACCATTCCTGCGGGCGACAACACCGATCACGAGTTCGTCGAACTGCATCTAGCGAGACACGATGGCCCCATCCGCTGCCTGCCCGAGGAAATCGCCACCGGCGACTGGTTCAAGCCGGAGGACATCACCGCCTGGGTCGAGGCAAGGCCGCAGGACTTCGCCAAGGGCTTCGTGACGTGCTGGAAAGTAGTCCAGAGCTTCAGCTCGACTCTGTTCAGTCCCGCCACATCCAGAACGAGCTGATCCGTTCTCCGTAGCAAGACTGCGAAGGATGAAAGCTCGGAACTACTTTCGTCATGCCCTTCATACCATTTGATCCAGGCAAGGAGGTTCATAACCATCGACTGAAACTCCCGCACTGGCGGCAATGGGGCACGACTTATTTCATCACCGCACGTCTCGCCGACTCTCTGCCCACGCATGTTCTGGATGAATGGCGTGAGCTGCGAGACTCCTGGCTTGCCGCCCATGGCATCTCATCCGCACGACAGCTTGATCAACTCCCGGAGGACCAGCGCCATGCCTATCATCGCGAATTTACCGCACGCTTTCATGAACTGCTGGATGCAGGTCACGGTGAATGCGTTCTAGCGAAAGCAGACCTTGCCGCAATGCTCGTCAGCAAGCTTACAGCAGGACACGGGAGTGATTATTATCTCGACGCCTGGGTCATCATGCCCAATCACTTCCACGCCTTGGTCGAGCCAATCGAGGGAACCCTGCTTGGCGAAATTATCCAACGCTGGAAGGGCGGCAGCGCCCGGGAGATCAACCTTGCGTGCGGGCGCTCCGGCCAGCTTTGGCAGCATGAGCCGTTCGATCACATCCTGCGCAGCGAAGCACAGTTGAACCACTTCCGGCGCTACATCGCGTTGAACCCTGAGAAGGCTGGGTTACGCGACGGCTTTGTGCTCGGCGTTGGGGCTGAATCGGGACTCACCGCCGACGAAGTGCTGTCGAGATTCGCGCTGAAGCGCGAAGCAAAGTAGTCGAGAGCTTTAGCTCGTTCTGGGGCTTGGGAGGCCGCGGCGCTTTATCCAGAACGAGCTAAAGCTCGGGACTACTTACCTCAAGCTGCGCGGAATAAACACCGCCTGCATGCCTGCGGCCTTGGCGGCTTCGAGGCCACTGTTGCCGTCTTCCAGCACGAGACATTCGCCGGGAGGCACTCCCATCAGTTCGGCGGCGAGCAGGAACATGTCCGGCGCAGGCTTGCCATGTTTCACACGTTCCGGAGTGATGATGATGGGGAACAGGTCGATGAGTCCGGTCGCCTGCAAACTCGCACGCACGGTGGGTTCAGCGCTGCCGGACGCCACCGCCATCGGAAAGCGACCATGGATGGATCTGGCAAACTCAGCCACCGGGCCTACGAGCTGGAGCTCTGGAATGCGTTTGGCGAAGATTTCCATCTTCAACTCATCCACGCCGACGGGATCGAGGCTGGAGCCATGACGCGTATTGAGCTGCCTGACCACATCCTGCTCCTTCATGCCGGCGCTGCCGTAGAAGTCGTCCTCGGTGAAGACGAACGGCGCATCATACCGCTTCAACGCCTCCACCCAGGCGATGTAGTGCAGCGGCATCGAATCAACGAGTGTGCCGTCGCAATCAAAGATGTAGGCTTGGAAGGGGTAGTCGGGGATTTGGAGGGACATGAAGGAATCGTTGACGTGTTAGTTTGAAGCCCGGTTCACCGCACTGAGTACGGCTTTGATCGAGGCTAGTTCGATGTTCGTATCGACGCCTGCTCCCCAGATCGTCTTGCCATCGCTGGTTTTGATCTGGATGAAGGCGAGGGCGCTGGCTTCAGTGCCACTGCTGAGGCTTTGCTCGCGGTAGGTGGTGACTTCGAAGCTCGGGGCACCGGCGTCTTTGATGAGCGCATCGGCGAAGGCGGCGATGGGGCCGTTGCCAGTGCCGGTGATGCCGCGTTCTTTGCCGTTGATGACCAAACTGCAGCGGCAGGTGAAGACGCCGTCCACACCGTCGGCGTGGAAGTGATGCAGGGCGTAGGGCGTCTCGCGCTGGATGTATTCCTGCCAGAACATGTCCTTCAATTCCGCGCCACTGACCTCGCGACCGAGCTTATCAACGATGTCGTTGGCGATGGGGCCGAACTCGCGCTGCATGTCCTTCGGCAACTCGATACCGAACTCGCTTTCGAGCAGGTAGGCGACGCCGCCTTTGCCGCTCTGCGAGTTCACGCGGATGACCTCGTGGTATTCGCGGCCAATGTCCTTCGGGTCGATCGTCAGGTATGGCACATCCCAGATGGTTTTGTGCTGATCGTAACCGGCGAAGCCCTTCTTGATGGCATCCTGATGGCTGCCGCTGAACGCGGTGAAGACGAGTTCTCCGCTGTAAGGATGACGGGGAGCCACGGTCATGCCGGTGGTGCGCTCGTACATGCGGATGAGGCCGTTCATGTCGCTGAAGTCCAGTTCAGGCGCGATGCCGTGCATGTACAAGTTCATGGCAACCTGCACGATGTCGAGATTGCCAGTGCGTTCGCCATTGCCAAACAAGGTGCCTTCCACGCGATCTGCGCCCGCGAGCAAGCCCAGCTCCGTGGCGGCGGTGCCGGTGCCGCGGTCATTGTGCGTGTGCAGGCTGACGATGAGGCTGTCACGGTTTTTGATGTTGGTGCAGATCCACTCAATCTGATCCGCATACACGTTGGGCATGGCCACCTCGACGGTGTCAGGCAGGTTGAGGATCATTTTGTGCTGTGGCGTGGGCTGCCACACGTCCATGACGGCCTCGCTGATCTCCTTGGCGAACTCGACCTCGGTGGCGCTGAAGCTCTCGGGCGAGTATTGCAACGTGACCTGCGTGCCGCCCTCGGTGAGGCGGTGCAGGCGGTCTTTGATCATTTGCGCGCCTTTGACAGCCACGGCGATGATTTCCTCCATCGTTTTGCCAAACACATACTTCCGCTGCGCAGGTGAAGTCGAATTATACATGTGGATGACGACCTTCTTCGCGCCGATGAGCGATTCGACGGTCTTCTCGATCAAATCCTCACGCGCTTGGACCAGACACTGGATCGTCACATCGTCAGGGATGCGCTTTTCTTCGATGAGACGGCGATTGAAGGCGAACTCGGTGTTCGAGGCGGAGGGAAAGCCGACCTCGATCTCCTTAAAGCCGCATTTCACCAGCGCATCGAACATGTCGAGCTTCTGCGAGACGTTCATCGGCACGGCGAGCGCTTGATTGCCATCGCGCAGATCGACACTGCACCAGATCGGGGCTTTGGAGATGGTTTGGGACGGCCAGCGACGATTCGGCAACGAAACGGGATCGAAGCGCTGGTATTTAGCAGAAGGATTTTTTAACATGAGATGACGAAGATGAGATTGATCAGGGCGTTCCTGAATTGAAAAGCTGCCGTGACGTGACGGCAAGGACTGCATGACGAGGAAACACGGGCCGCCTACCCTTGCGTAAGTCGCAGGGAAAGCAGAAGGAGGGCCTGGCGGGGCGTGGTCATGACAACGCAGAGGAAAGCAGAGAGAGCTTGCGCCGTCAAGGCTACGGCGTGCTTCGCTTCAGCATGTCCAGCGGACTCATCGACGTGCTGGAGCTGATCGCTTTCCAAATGGGGCCATTTTCGTCGAAGGGCGGCGGGTCGTTGCTCTTGGGGAGCTTGCCGGCGGAGAGGCGGAAGAGCGGCATCGCGGTCTTGCCCGCTTCCATGACGCACAGGCAGGCGAAGAATTTGCCGCCAGGTTGCTCGCCGATAACGACATCGATGTCATACCATTGTCCGGCGGTGGCTTTGAAGGGCGTGCCTTTGACGTAGCCTTTGCGCGGATGACCGCCGTAATTTCCGCGTGGCTCGATGCCAGTCGGCTGCAAGGCGGAGACGGGGAACCAAGAGCCATCGAGCACGAGCTTGCCGTTGAAGTTCACCACGAGCGTGTCATCCGCCGTGCCGACGAATTGATAGGTGCCACTCGTGGGCGGAGAGACCTTGCCGTTGTAGTGGGCGACCCACTGCGCGGGCTTCACATCTTTTTCCACTCCATAGGCCTTCGGGGCCTCCGTGGCATCCATTTGCGGCAGCATGAACTGCGTGGCATAGAGTTTTTCCGGCGCTTGGAAGTATTTGTCGATGAAGGACTCCTTCAAGCCGCCTGCCACCCAGGAACGCACGATGCCGTTGTAAGTTTGCGCCGTGACACCGGAAGGCTCTTTCTTGCTCGTCTGCTTCAAATCATAAAAGGTGCCGCGCAGGCCGCCGCCATTGCGCGCACCGAACATGGTCAAGCCGAGTCCGCCTTTGCCCATGCCGCCCACTCCCATGCCGCTGCCATTGCCAAAACCCATGCCGGTGCCGAATCCCGCGCCGCCCATGCCACTCATGCGCCCGGCGACGATCTGCGTGCTGCTGTTTGGCATGCTAGGCATCTCCGGCAGCGTGATGCTGGCCGCGAGGCCGGTGACGGCGATGCGCCGTGCCTGTGCAGGTGCGCCACCCGCGTTCTTTTTCTTTTGCAGCGAGACTTTGTGTTCCAGCGCACGCTTGCTGGCACTGACCGTCGGCGGACCGCCGCTGAACTGGAGTTTCCGCTTTGCCTGAATCTGCTGCACCACCCAATAACCTGCGCCAAGGCCAAAGACGAGATGCAGCGCAATGGAGACGCCGAGAAAGCCAGCGGACCAGGCTTTGCGCTTGGATTTGGGTGAATCAGTCGGAGCTGTCTGATCCGACAGATCCGACAGATCCGATGGCGCGGTCGGCGCGGGAGGTGGTTTGGGCGCTACAGCGCTCGGTACGGGTATTTTGGCTGCGACGGCAGGTTTTGGCGCGGCAGTCACCACCGGCGCTTTCATCGCTTCAATCGCCGCGAGCAGCTTTTTCCGGTGTCCGAGCGCGGTGATGCCCATTTCACGCAATTCCTCCGCATTGAGCGTGAGCAGCAGGTCCGGCGTGATGGCGTTCGCCTCGAAATGCGGCACGAGATCGCTCAAATCGTGCTCTGCGAGCCAGGTGTGAATGTCGGTCGGCGGGTTCATGCGCGATTGGATGTTCTAAGACTGCGGTCACCGTTTCAGCATGTCCAGCGGGCTGGTGCTGGAGCCGAGGGTGTTGAAAATGGGGCCTTTGAGTGAGCTGTCGGGCACGTGATCGTCAAAGAGTTTATTTTCGGCAGCGCTGAGCGGGGCGACGAGGAAGAGTGGCAACTCGGGGATGTTACCTTTGCCGGGTTTGGCCGCATCGCCCTCTTTTTCGAGCAGCAGGCCGGCGCAGTAGATGCCGCCTTCGTCGCCGAGGAGCACATCCATTTTGATCATATCGCCGAGCTTCATGTCGATCCAGTCACCGTTGAGGAGCGGAGTGGTGCCTTTGCGCGGGAAGGCGACGCTGCCGCGTGCGCTGCGGTTGCCCTTGGTGGCGAGGTAGCCGATGTCGCTGGCGTCGAGCACGATCTTGGAGCCGAAGCGCACGGCCATGAGATTGTCCCCCCAGCCGACGAAGCGGTATTTGCCACTCACCGGCACCTTCACCGTGCCGGTGTAATGCGCGATCCACATGCCGGGGCCCGTTTCTGATTCTTCAAACGCCTTGCCCGCCTCCGTATCCGCAATGGCGGGAAACAGGAAGGCTTTGGCGACGAGGCGTGATTTGCCGGTGTAGCACTTCACGCTTGCGGGCATCTTCCAGGTGGCACCGGAGGCGAAGTCTTTTAGCACTTTGGTGTAAAGATCGCGATTTTGCTTCACGCCGGTGGGTTGGCCGTCCTTGTCGCGCTTCAGATCATAGAAGGTGCCGACTAAACCAGCACCTCCTCGTGCACCAAACATGGTCAAACCGAGTCCGCCCTTGCCCATGCCACCGACGCCCATGCCGCTACCATTGCCAAAGCCCAGTCCCGTGCCGAATCCCGCGCCGCCCATGCCACTCATGCGCCCGGCGACGATCTGCGTGCTGCTGTTTGGCATGCTGGGCATCTCCGGCAGAGTGATGCTGGCAGCGAGGCCGGTCACGGCGATGCGCCGCGCCTGTGCAGGTGCTCCACCGGCGTTCTTTTTCTTTTGCAGCGAGACTTTATGCTCCAGCGCACGCTTGCTGGCGCTGACGGTCGGTGGACCGCCGCTGAATTGCAGTTTCCGCTTGGCTTGAATTTGCTGCACCACCCAATAACCCGCGCCGAGGCCAAAGATGAGAT
>NZ_JBJXFV010000004.1:0-4488 GCF_046154365.1 Prosthecobacter sp. | reverse complement strand
CTCGATTTTAAAATGGGCTCCAGGCCTTCTTCGTGGGCAAAGAATCCATCAACTCCTACGGTATGGATCACACCCATGCCGCCCGGGCCGACGAAGTGAAGACGGAGCCGCCTTCAAAAACTCATGGTCCGCACGAAAAGACATTCATGAAACACACACTCACTCTTCTCACCGCCCTGTTACTCACACCGCTGGCTGCGCTGCCCGCCGCCTCACCACAGCCTGCGAACAAGCCCAACGTCATCATCATTCTGACGGACGACCAGGGCTACGGGGACATCGGTGCTCACGGGCATCCGTTTCTCAAGACACCGAACCTGGACAGGCTCCATGCGGAGAGCGTGCGCTTCACCGATTTTCATGTCGCGCCGATGTGCTCGCCCACGCGGGCACAATTGATGACGGGCGTGGACGCGATGAAGAACGGTTGCACCATGGTCAACGCCGGACGCTCGATGGTGCGGAAAGACATTCCGATGCTGTCGAATTACTTCGCCGATGCGGGCTATGCGACTGGCCTTTTCGGCAAATGGCACATGGGCGACAGCTATCCCTATCGCCCGCAGGATCGTGGGTTTCAGGAAGTGCTCTCCTTCCGTGCGTGGGGGCTGCCATCGCTGGCGTCGAACTGGGAGAACAGCACGCTGAACCCCAAAAAGACGTTTGCAGACGCCTACATGGATCCTGTGCTGGAACACAACGGCGTGGACATCCGCTATCCTGGCTTCTCGGGCGATATCTGGTTCACCGAGGCCATGAAATACATGACGACGTGCCAGCAAAAGCAGCAGCCGTTCTTTGTCTATCTGGCCAATCATCTCGCGCATGTCCCCGATAGCGTGCCGGAGAAATACTCGAAGCCGTATGGCTCCATGGGAAAGTGGAAGAGTGCCAATGGGAAAGAATTCAAGGTGCATGCGCCCTACTACGGGCAGATCGCAAACATTGACGAGAACATGGGGCGGTTGGACGAGTTCCTCGCGAAGAACGGGCTCAAGGAGAACACCATCGTGGTGTATTTCAGCGACAACGGCTCGCGGTCCGAGCCCGCCACTCAGATTTCGAATAGCGGCATGCGCGGCCACAAGACCGAGTTGTGGGAGGGTGGCCACCGCGTGCCGTGTTTCGTTCGCTGGCCGCAATCCGGCATCAAGCATGGCCGGGATGTTCCCGAGTTGACCCAAGTGCAGGACATCGCGCCGACCTTGCTCGACTTATGCCGCATCAACCCAAAGAACCGCTTTCCCATGGACGGCGTGAGTTTGGCTGGCCTGCTGCGTCAGGAAGCCTGGCCTCATGCCAAGCGGAAGATCACCATTCAGTATGGCGTGCCTGGCAAGCGTTGGGTGGACGCCTGCATTCTTTCCGAGAAATGGCGGCTGCTCGGTGGCGGGAAGACCTTGTTTAATGTGGCCAGCGATCCGCATCAGGACACCGACGTAGCCACCCAACACGACGGGATACTCAAAGAGCTGAGCACCTACTATGACGAATGGTATCAGCAGGCCTCTGCGGAATACCGCCATGTCCGTTACATTCCTCTGGGGCATCCCAGCGTGCCGGAGGTGATGCTCTATGCCAGCGACTGGCAAGGTGACTCCAATGACAACCCCGGCACGCTCGCCCTCGGAGCAGGCAAGGGTAAGTGGGATGTCGAAATCGAAAGTGACGGCGAGTATCGGGTCGAGCTAAGCCGCTGGCCTTTCGAATCCGGCAAGACGCTCATCGAAGGCACCAAAGGGTCATCCGATTCGGCGGGCGCACGACCGATTGCCAAAGCGCAGCTCATCATCGCGAAGGACAAATGGGCGATGGACACGAAACCAGAGGACAAGTCCGCCACGTTCACAGTCCGCCTCACCGCCGGCAAAACCAAGCTGGCCGCGGAGTTCCTGGACAAAGACGGCAAGATGCTGTGCAACGCGTTCTATGTGAAAGTGACGCGCTTGAAATAGCACATGATCGAAAACAGACATCACTCCATGAAACACGTTGCCACACTCGTCGTCAGCTTGCTGATCGCATCGCTGAATGCGTTTGCGGAAGTCAAAGACACACCGCGAAGCAACGGCCTCGCGCCCGAGGTGCCGGGGTTGAATCTGAATGACAAACTTTACCAATTGGAAGCGAAGTTGCCGGACTTGGAAAAGCCTGCATGGGCCTCTCTCCGAGGTTAAGGATGTATTTTGTGACAAAGTTCACTCCAGCCCCTACTTCGGAGACGGCATGAACCCATTCACTCAACAACGCATCTTAGATGGCGATCTCGACGCTTATGGCGAGGTCGTGCGAGAGCATCAGGACATGCTGTTGGGATACGCGCTGCGCAGGCTGGGGGATTGGACTCTGGCGGAGGAGGTGGTGCAGTTGACGTTTATTCGCGCTTATCAGCGGCTGGCGGAGTTCCGGGCGGACGAGGAGTTTGGCGTGTGGCTGTGCGTGACGTGCCGATATTTGATCCTCACCGAAATGGAGAAGAAGCGGCGGGAGGTGAACAACCTGTCGAACTATCGCGAACAGTTGGAGGTCGAGATTGCCACGGCGGTGACGGAGGACATGGAGCCGGACTCTCGCTTGGATCAATTGGCCGGGCTGCGGGATTGCGTCGGGAAGCTGGGTCGTGAGGCGTCGGGTCTGGTGGCGCTCCGCTATTTCAAGAAGCGGAGCTGCAAGGAGATCGCGGAGCAGAAGCAGCGCACCGTGAGCTGGGTGACAACGACTTTGAACCGCGTCCGCAAGACGCTGCGAGAGTGCATGGAGCGGTCAGCGCAAACGGGAGGTGCGTCATGAACGACGAGCGATTCTACGAACTGCTGGAAGGCTATGCAGACGGAACGCTCGATGAGGAGGCGTCGCGGGAGTTGCTGACGGCCTTCTCTGCGGATGCGGATTTGAAGGCGCGGTTTCTGGATGAACTTCGCATTCAGAACTCTCTGCTTGGTCTTCCTTTGCTGGATGAAGCAGATCGCCGGGTGAGTGAGGTGATGCAGTGCATTCTTCCCAGCACGAGTTCACGCGATGTATCCGCTGCGGTGCTGTCAGCGCTGAGACCATCGAAGCCGCTCGTGCGTTGGTATTCGGTGGTGCAAAAGGCGACGGCGATTGCGGCGGCGATTGCGGCGGTGATCGCGCTGGGATGGTTCGTGATGTGGAGTTTGCCGAGGGCAGACGAGTCGCTCGCCACGGTCGCGCATCAGATCGATGCCACTTGGTCGGGTGATCGGAAGCTCGCTCCGGGTGAGCGAGTCGGGAAAGGTCGCCTGAGGCTGGCCGCAGGCGTGGTGCGGCTCGATTTTGCCAAGGACGTTCGATTGACTCTGGAAGGTCCGGCAGATCTGGAGCTCATCGGTCCCGGTGAGACGCGACTTCATTCGGGAAAGCTCACCGCGAATGTTCCTCCAGAAGGCATTGGATTTCAGGTCCACACCGAGCGGGCGAAGGTGGTGGATCTCGGCACGACCTTCGGCGTCTCGGTGGGGACGAATGGTGCGACGGATGTGGCGGTCTATGAGGGCCTAGTCGCGGTGACTTCACTAGCGAGCCGCGAGGAGAAGGTCATCGAGGAAGGCAGCGAGGTGACCATCAACGAAGGCTCGGGTGCGCTGAAGCCTCGGCAGTTCAACACTCGCACGTTTCGCGGCGCGGAGGTCTTGTTTGGCGTCGTGAACACGGGGGGCAAGATTCGCTTCGCCGCTCCGCAGCCCGGCTTGAATCCGGCGGATGTCATGGATGCCGACAACCTCGTGATTTTCCCCGAACGATTCGCGACCAAGCTGAGGACGGATTTCACCGTGAGCCTCACCGAGCCAGGAGACTATGGGCCGGATGAGATCGTTAGACGAGAGGAGACGCTGCATGCTGAAAAACGGCGCGTGAACACCTATCTCATCCAATACAGTCCGCCACCAGCGGAGGGCACCGCCAAGCCCGATTCCATGCGTTTCGTCGGTGAAGTGAGCTTTGACCGTCCGATCATCGCCATCATCGCGGATGGAGATCAACTCACGGCCTCCGATGAAGTGCTCGGCAAAAAGAGGTTCGTCTATTCGTCAGGCGGGGGACGATCCCTCAAGAGCCGCGACCGCCTCTCGCTGAGTCAAGACCGCCGGACGCTCAAGCTCGACTGGCAGGTGGAACAGGCCATCGAGCATGGATTGGTTCAAATCCGCGTCATCGTGGATGTGTCTGATTCACCGACAGCGCGGTGACGATTGGCTGCGCGCTGGTTTTCTTCCGCTATTGCCGCCGCCGTTGTGACATTGGCCGCGTTGGCCCCTACTTCGATGACGATCCCTTTGATCAAACCATGAAAACATTGACCACACTCTCGCTGATCCTTCTCTTGGCTGCGTCCTACACGGCGAAGGCTGAGGACGACAAAGCCGCCAAACGACAGGCGAGGCGCAAGGCTGCGGAGGCCACGCAGAAACCATCAGAAATTGCCGTGCCGGCGAAGACAGGCCTTCGGCTGCCGAGCCTGTTTGGCGA
>NZ_JBJXFV010000003.1:0-19935 GCF_046154365.1 Prosthecobacter sp. | reverse complement strand
CAATGTCGTTAAGTTAAGAAGGGATTGCCGCAGATTCAGGGAAGCCGCAGATTTCTCGCCTGAATCGTCTAATCTGTGGTTTTCCTGAATCTGCGGCATTCATTCATGTGCTGTCCTTAACTTAATGACATTGAGTGCTCAGTGCTCAGTGCTCAGTGCTCAGTGCTCAGTGCTCAGTGCTCAGTGCTCAGTGCTCAGTGCTCAGTGCTCAGTGCTCAGTGCTCAGTTTGGCGCCGGGGTTTGAAGACTGAGCACTGAGCACTTAAATGTGGCTGGCTATTTGGGGATCGGTGCAGGGGTGATGATCAAAGACACCTTTGTCTCCTCAGCGGGGATGTTGGCGGGCATGCTGATCCAGAGGTCGTCGCGGTAATTGCCTTTGGCGGGGGAGTTGATGATGGCGGAGCGGTCCACGTAGGTGGAGATGATGTTGCCGGTGAGTTCGGCGACGAAGCCAGTTTCGTCGATTTGGGAGCCGTTGAAGATCCAGGTGCCGAGGTCGTCGGGTGTTTTGCGTTTGTCGATGTCCTGGATGAAGTGGGAGAGCGGGACGCGTTTGGTTTGGTCGCCGTCTTGCCACTCGACGTGGATGGCGAGGCGGTTGGCACCGGGTGTCTTGGGTTCGGTGTCCTTGTCTTTGTAGGGACGTTCTTCGTGGAGTGGAAGTTTTTCGAGAATGCCAAGGGTGGCTGGCTGGTAGTTGGCGAGGAGGAGGGCGAGCTGGATATGAATGGGGCGGACGGCGGTCTGCAGGATGGTTTCGTGGACTTTTTCGCCGGCTTCGTGGCAGAGGGCGTATTCAATGGGGAGTTTCTGGTGCAGGATGGAGCAAGGGACGCGCAACTCACGAGTGGCGGCGGTGATCTGGATGCCGTTGAGGTCAAAGACACCGGGGGAAATTTGTTTGAGGAGCTTCTTGGCGTCTTCGAGCTGCTGTGCCGCGTCAGGCTTGGACGCGGCGATGTCCTGAGCGGTCACGCAGGGGAGTGAGGCGAGGAACAGGAGGAATGCGACGAAGGAGCGGAGCATGGGGCTGGGGAGGTTAGGGGAAGGGAACACCGGGGCAAGGATGTTCCTTGGGGGTGACGAGACGTGGATGGTTTTTGACCGGGAACGAGGAGGTGTGGGCATTTTTTGCGCGGGGCATGCCGCTGAGGCTCCGTGCCACGGGGCTAGAGCTTCGGCAGCGTGTAGGTGCCGAAGCGGAGGGAGCGCTCGACGGTTTTCGGCACGACGGCCACGGGCTGGATTTCATAGGCTGGCTCCGGCTTGAAGGTTTTATCTTTGCGCAGTTTCACGATGAGCTGCAGGGCGAGATCGACGAGGGCGGGCTGGACGATGGTGGCGTCAATCTCACCCTGGCGGACGAGTTCGATGCCGCGCTTCTGCCCAGCTAGGCCGTCGGCGCCAATGATGAAGACGTTTTCGCGCAGGCCGGCGGTTTCGGCGGCTTTTGCCGCACCGAGGGCGATGACGTCGTTGTGGGCGTAGATGGCGTCGAAGTTTTTCTGCAGGCGCAAGGCTTCGGTGGTGATCTGCGTGGCTTTTTCAGCCGTCCAGTCGGTAGCGGCATCGTGGACGAGAATGACGCCGGGCTGGGCGTGCAGACCTTCGCTGAAGCCTTCGGCCATTTCGTTGGTGGGGTAGCTGTCCTCCACACCGCGCAATTGGATGACGCGACCGGTGACCTCGGCACGGCCCTCCTCGTCCGCTTTGCGTTTGAGGGCTTCTAGGACGGTCTGCGCGGCCATGCGTCCGACGTGACGCTGTTCGCTGAACACAATGCTGGTACAGCCGTCTTTGAGCATGCGCTTGTCGAGGCCGATGACGGCGATGCCGGCGGTCTGTGCCTCGATGATCAAGGCGGCAAGCGAGGCTGGGTCAATGGGGCTGATGAAGATGGCTGCGGGTTTCGTGGCGATGGCCTGACGGAACTGTTCGACCTGCTGCGTGGCGCTGCCTGCGGCGTCAAGCGTGGTGAGCTTGTAGCCCGCCTGCCTGCCAACGAGCATCGCGAGGCCGTTGCGCTGAAACGCCTGCATGGCAATGCGGGTGTCGGGCAGCAGCAGGATGATTTCCGCCCGTTCGTCTTTGGCGGTGAGACCGGAGGCATCGAGAAGGGATGGCGGCGGAGTGGTGCCGTTTTGCTGTGGGACCGCCGTCTGCTGCGGTTTCTTTTCAAGTTTGCTGACCGCCGTCTCAACATCCGGGTCCGCAGACGGCCCGCAGGCGGCCAGGAAGAGGGGGCAAAGAAGCAGGGCGGCGAGTCGAGTGCGGGTGGACATGGTGAGGGCGGCAGTTTAGCCCAGAAAGTTGAACTTGCACAAGTCTGCGATGGTCACGGAAAACACTCGCAGGCTTTTGCTTGCAGAATGATGGGATTGCCCCAGACTCCGCGCCTCTTTCACCCCCCCCCAACCCACTCACAATGAGCCACAAAAAGAAGACCGCTGTCGTTACCGGAGCCGCTGGATTCCTCGGTTCGCATCTCACTGACCGTCTGTTGAAAGAGGGCTACAAGGTGATCGGCATCGACAATCTTCTGACTGGCAACGTCCACAACATCGAGCACCTGGCCGGGAAGGGGAACTACCGCTTCATCCACCACGATGTGACGGAGTTCATCTATCTGCCGGGGGATGTGCATCTGGTGTTTCATTTTGCTTCGCCCGCGAGTCCGATCGATTATCTGAAACTGCCGATTGAGACGTTGAAGGTGGGCTCCATCGGCACGCATCACGCGCTGGGGCTGGCGAAGGCGAAGGGGGCCACCTTTTTGCTGGCATCAACGTCCGAAACGTATGGTGACCCGCTGGAGCATCCGCAGAAGGAAACGTACTGGGGTAATGTGAATCCCATCGGCCTGCGCGGTGTGTATGACGAGGCGAAGCGTTTTGCCGAGGCGTTGGTGATGGCCTATCATCGCACGCATGACATGGACACGAAGATCGTGCGCATCTTCAACACCTACGGCCCGCGCATGCGCCTGGAGGACGGGCGGGTGGTGCCTGCCTTCATCGGTCAGGCGTTGGCGGGCGAGCCATTGACCGTGTTTGGCAAGGGCCAGCAGACGCGCAGTTTCTGCTTTGTTTCGGATTTGATCGACGGCATTTATCGACTGTCGCAGAGCGACTACCATGAACCCGTGAACATTGGCAATCCGATGGAGATGACCGTTCTGGAGTTCGCCAAGGCGATCCTGCGCATCACGGGCAGCGAATCGGAGATTGTTTATCGCGAATTGCCTGCGGACGACCCCAAAGTGCGCCAGCCAGACATCACGTTGGCGCGTAAACTTCTCGGCTGGGAGCCGCAAGTGCCCTTTGAGGAGGGGATTTCGCGCACGGTGGAGTATTTTCGCGACTTTCTGAGAATCCCTGCTTGATGCGTGACGTGGTTTGCTGATAAAACACTAAAATAACAAGAACAACCATCCGCCTTTATGAAATCACTCGCATCGACTTTTGTATTCCTTCTGCTGGCCACTGCGCTGCAGGCCCAGGCTCCTGCTGTACAAGAGCCGCTGCCTGCGGTCAGGGTGAAAATCAAGCGTATTACTGTGATAGAGCAGCCGACGCCGCAATTCAGTGCCGGCAGTGTGAAGGAAAAACGCTGGCGGCCGAAGAACTGGGTGGAGGTGGATGTGGAGTTTGACGTCGATGTGCCAAACAGCGCAGGTGGCAGCAAAGGGACATATCCATCTTTGCAAATGGGGATTTATATTGCTCTCAACCATACCAACAAAGAGGGCAAGTTCGAGGTTGTGGAAGGCACGTTGGATCTCGTCAACGTTCCAGCAGGTGAAAACCATGTCCTTGCTTATGTGGCGCCTTCCACCATGAGACTGGTTTTTCAGAAGGATATCGTGACCGTTTCTTCAGATGTTAAGGGATGTGGCGTGGAAGTGCTCGCTGAAGGGAAACGCATTGCAGGAGACACCAACCTGGGAACAGGTGCGTGGTGGGAAGATAAAAAGGACAGTTTCGCCTTTTTACAGGGGATGTTGCTGAGCAAGTCAAAAACTCCGTTTGCTCCACTCTGGGGTGACTATGATGTCGAGGTGAGGGCGAAATAAGCTAGGTTCGTGCGCATTTAAATAACCGAATTCAGACAAACAAAGCTTCACCCAGCATGGCAGCTCCAAACAGCATTGCAGTCATCAATCTCGGCTCCCAGCGTGTCAGCGGAGCAGTTTTCGGCAAAACGCCGGGGGGAGATCTTATTCTGAAGCGGTATGAAATTGTGGAGATGGATGGTGACCCATCCGTTGACGTCAGCCGTCTGCCGCAGCTCAAGGTGGCGCTCAGCGAACTCGTCGCCAAACTGAAGATCAGAGGGCAGAATGCATGGTGTGCCGTTCCCGGACATCCGGTGTTCAGTCGCTTTGTGAAACTGCCGCCCGTGCAGGGGGACAAGCTGGCGCAGATCGTCGAGTTTGAAGCGCGGCAAAATGTGCCGTGGCAGCTTGATGAAGTTTCGTGGGACTATGAGGTGGTCACCAAGTCAGATCTCGGTGAAATCGAAGTGGTGCTGGCCGCCATGAAGCGGGAGCCATTGAATGAAATGTATGAGGAGACGACCTCCTGCGGTATTAAAGTGACGGGTGTCGATGTCGGCCCGTTGGCGCTCTACAATACATTTCGTTACAGCTATCCTGATGTGGACGAGCCTGCCTTGGTCGTTGATTTGGGCGCACGTTCCACCAATCTGGTGTTCATCGAGGGGGCACGTTTTTTCACCCGCAACCTGCTTGTCGGCGGTGCGGCGGTTACCAACGCGATCGCCAAGGAGTTTGGTGTGCCTTTCGCCGAGGCGGAACGGCAGAAATGCTCGCAGGGTTTCGTTGCCCTTGGCGGGGCGGTGGAAGATCACCCCGATGAAGGTGTGAACGCCATGTCCAAGGTCATGCGCAATTCGATGACTCGGCTGCACGCCGAAATCATGCGCACGATCACTTTCTACCGCAGCCAGCAGGGCGGCAGTGCGCCGAAACGGGTCTTCCTGGCCGGCGGTGGTTCGGGGGCTGGCTACATTGCCGAGTTTTTCTCAGAAAAATTGAAGCTGCCGGTGGAAGTTTTCAACGGTCTGCGCGGGGTGCAGCCAGAGCGCGGTGTCAATGCGGCGGCTGCCCAGGTGGACGCGCCGGCACTTGGAGAACTGGTCGGACTGGCGCTGCGCGGCATGGGGGCCTGCCCATGTGAGATCGAACTGATTCCTGACGCCTTGGCTGCTGCGCGTGACGCCGCACGTCGTGCTCCGACGCTGATTCTTGCCGGTCTGTGCATTATGGCGGCGCTGGGAGCCGCCATTTTCTGGTTCCAGAGCGCCAGTGCGGCGATTCAAGACCGTGCCGCCGCCATGCAGTCTGACGGCGCGCGTTTGAACAAGCTGTCCAATGACATTCGACTGCTGGATGCTAGGCAGGAGGAGCTGCGTCTGCGCAGTTCGCAGCTCGAGCAGGCGGTGACCGATCGCTCCTGGTGGGTGCGCCTGCTCAATGACCTCAATCAGCAGTTCGACAATGATCTCATCTGGCTGACCGTCATTGAGTTGATCAAGGATGATAAGCCCGTCACCGCGCCGCTGTGGGGCGGCAACAATGATGAGAAAAAATCGTCGGCCCCGGCCAAAGCGGGTACACCTGGCGCTCCGGTCTATGAATTGCGTCTGCAGGGACTGTATCGTGGGAACACCGAGGGGGAGCAGAAGGTGGTCTATGATTTTGCCGCCAAACTGGCGAAACTCGACGCCTTCATCATGACAGATTTTGAAACCAAGCGTGATCAATACGTGAAGGTGGACACTGGTGTGGAGGAAGACCGCTACGCTTTCCACTTCGAGATCAAAATGCCGCTGCGCAAGCCTCTGCAATTCCAATAAAGACCCATGGACTGGATTCGTGAAAACAAACCGCTGGCCGCCATTCTTGGCGTCATCCTCGCAGGCTCACTGGCCCTGGGCTATCTCTTGTTCGACGCATGGAGCAGTTACACTGAAACCAAGGATGGTTATCTTAACTTGGGCAGCCAGGTGGCCGGGCTAAAAGGCTCACGGCTGGCGCCTACCGAGGACAACGTCAAGGCCAAGCAGGCGCTCGTGGATGAATATGCGGCGCTGGTGAACCGGCTCGGCGGGGCGTTGCTGATTTTGCAGCCTCCAGTTCAGCCGATCAAGGACATCGAATTTCAGGCCCTGCTCAAAACCAAGATCGCAGAGGCGCGCAAAACGGCGGCGGCATCCAAAATGCAACTTCCTCCGGAGTTCGCATTTGGCTTTGATGAATACACCGCGGGTTTACCGAAATCCGCCGCCGCTGCTGCCGAGCTTGCCGTTTTTCTCGATGCCATGGATGAACTGGTCAAACTGTTCATGCAATGCGGTGTCCAGTCGGTGGATCTGCTTGAACGCTCCAAACTTGCCGTCGAACAGGCGCAAACAACCACGTCGCCACCGGGAAGCAATGCCACCGGGATGCAAGTCCAGCAGCAGTCGGCGTCTGCGATTCTGGAAAAGCGGCAGATCTCCGTGATTCTGACCTTGGATCAGGGACCGTTGCAGCTTCTGATCAGCCGCCTCGCCAATCCTTCGGATATGAAGTTCTTCACCAGCCTTCGGCAGTTGCGCATCGAGAACGAACGCCAGGACGGCCCGTTGCGCTCGGATGTAAAGCTGCCGGCCGCTCCCACTCCTCCAGACCCGTCGGGAGGAACAACACCAGCTCCGGCTGCAACAGATGAAATCAAAGCGCCGCCGCCCGCCCCCGTTGACTCCGTGCCTGTCATTGGCAAAGAATTTCTGAAGGTCAGAATGGAGATCGATTTGATCAAATTTTTAGACGCCGCCAAAGGCGTCGCGGCCCAGTCTCCTGCCGCACGCTGATCGTATTTGCACCTTTAATTGAACCCGCAGCCTTTACGCACCATGCAGAACAGCCAGGGAAGCTACGAAAAAATCATCCTGACCATCTCCGCCGTCCTCGCCATCGGGGTGGCGGTGTATCTGGTCTTCGAATCCCAGGGATTCGAGGAGAGTCTTGCGCTGGCGCAGGCATCCTCCAAAAACGACCTGAATGCGCCCGACAAAGACGCGGTTGCCAAGGCCACCGAAACCATCAAGAAAAAATATTCCTGGGTTTCACCCGTGAAGCAAGGCAAGGCCGTTCCCTTGAACAAATCCGTGCTCCTCGTGATGAAAAGCGGCCAGTTGTTCGATCTCCTGCTACCGGAGCCGAAACTCCGTGAGCCCATGACCAATATTTTCCTCACCGGAGACCTGACCAAAAACCCGCCAGAATCCCAGCTTCCTGATATTTTTTCTCCTAACGTGGGGGATTTGGATGCTGATGACGACGGCTTCTCCAATCTGGAGGAGTTTAACGCCAAAACGGATCCGCGAGATGCGACCAGCATGCCCCCGCTTACGAACAAGCTGGTGCTGCGCAAGCGCATCAGCCATGATTACATCTTGATTTTGAAGGGGGGTAGCGATGGCACTTTTCAAATACAGCGCTTGGTGCCGACCAAGGGCAACGTCTTCAAGCCGCTCAACGAAGAGTTTGGCTTCGACAAGGGGGCGAACCGTTTCAAGCTGCTTGCGGCGCAGAAGCAGATCATACAGCATCCAACCCTCGGCCCCATGGATGCCTTTGTGGTCAAGGTGCTTGATTTGTCCACGAACAAGGAGTTCGAACTCATCCAAGGCAAAGAAACGAATCTGGCGGAGTACGAGGCCGAACTCGAATTTCTCTGGAAGAAGCGTCAGACCATCCCCGGTGTCAGGGAGGGCAAGACGTTCCAACTGCCTGGTCTTGGGGTCACCTACCACATTTTGAAATTGGAAGAGACCAAGGCGGTCATCGCGCCGGACAAAGGTGGCAAGCCGTCACCGCAGACCATTGAAATTAAGCAAGGTTGAGGCCTTTCATTTTTTTCAAACGCCCCAAAATTTGTCTCGCCAAAGTTCGGCCCCATCTGCTAGTAATCTATCTTTACCACAAAAAACGCTGTTAGTCTGCCTTATGATCCATCACTCCCGTCTGGTGCTCAACCTGTCTCTCGTCGTCCTGACTGCGGCTTCCCCGCAAATCATGGCTCAAAGTTCCGTTTCAGGAATGGCCAATCGCGAAATTGCCCGCCGCTACGCCCGCATTGAAGATGCTCGTACCGCCATGGATCGTGGCGACAAGCTTTTCAGTGAAGGTGATTACGAAGGCGCGCTTGGCTCATACAAAGCCGCCATTGATGCCCTGCCCAATGCCCCGTTGACGCGTGACTGGCTCGATCTGGCCCAGCTCAAGTATGCTGACTGTAGCGTTGTGGTCGCACGTGAACGAGCCAAAGCGGGCAACTATAAGGAGGCACGCACACTGCTGGAGGGGGCCATGATTATCATTCCTGGTCACAAAGGTGCGGTTTCATTCTTGAAACAACTCGAGGATCCAGATCGCTGGCCGCCTGCGCTCACACCCGAGCATGTGGAAAATGTAGGCAAAGTAAAGACAGGCCTGCTGGTCGCAAACAGCTCGGTTGAGATTGGCAACTACGACACGGCCATCACTCAGTATCAAGATGTGCTTCGCACGGACCCTTACAATAGCGCTGCCCGCCGTGGCATGGAAAACGCTGAACGCAAGCGCATGGCGTATTTTAAAGCAGCCTACGATCAACAGCGTGCCAAGATGCTTTCAGCGGTTGATGAAGCTTGGGAAGACAAGGTGCCAGTGCAGGGGCAGCAGGTGGTCTTCGACTACGGTGTTGGCCGCAGCCCCGGTGCTTATTTGACAGAGAAGATGAACAAAATCATTTTCCCCACAGTGCAGTTCCAGGGTGCCACGATTGAAGAGGCCATTGAATATCTGCGTATCAAAAGCCGTGACTTGGACACCTTTACGGATGCTTCCGGCGTAAAGGGGGTCAATATCATTCTCCGCACTGGTGATGCTCCGAGCAACGCCTCAATCAGTCTCGATTTGAAGGATGTGCCGATGTCTGAGGCGCTGCGCTATGTGACTGAACTGGCGCAGATGAAATTTAAAGTGGAAGCGCATGCTGTGCTGGTGGTGCCGCTTTCGGAAAATGCCAGTGAGCAGTACACACGCAGTTATCGCGTCCCCCCGGACTTCCTGAGCTCGGGTGGTGGGGATGTTGGCGGTGGTGCTGCTCCAGCTGCTCCCGCAGATCCGTTTGCCGCAGGTGGCGGCGCGGCCGCAGGTGGCGGTGGCGGATTGATCGCGAGAAAAACGGCGAAACAGATTCTGGAAGGATCAGGCATCACTTTCCCTGAGGGTTCCTCGGCCAGTTACAATCCGGCCACTTCTCAGTTGGTGGTCAGAAACACACAGCCCAATCTCGATTTGGTGGAGGCCTTTGTTGAAACCATCACCAAGACAGCGCCCAAGATGGTGGTCATCACCTCCAAATTTGTCGAAGTGACCCAGAAAAACACCGAAGAGCTTGGTTTTGATTGGCTGCTGGGTGGCGTCGGGACGAACGGCAACAATGTCTTCCTTGGCGGTGGCACTCCCGGTAACGGGGCTCCATACTCTCCCGGTAATTATCCATTTGGCGGCACCGCCGTCATACCAAACGTGACGTTGGGCACGACAATAGTTTTCCCGTCGCAGACGGTGCAAAATGCTGTTGGAGGTCCAACGCCGCTAGGGGTAACCCCTGTAAACGGCGGCGGTGGTGGAAACATCACGTCTGGGCTTAGAAATGGCAGCTTTGCTCTCAACAATAACAGCATTGATAACTTGCTGAGCACCGGCTCCACAACGGGTGCCACGACCGCCGCCCCAGGCATTTTTTCCGTGGCGGGCATTTTCACTGATCCGAATTTTCAATCGGTGATTCGCGGACTCAGTCAGAAGAAGGGGGTGGATTTGATGAGCGCGCCCAGTGTGACTACGAAAAGTGGCACGCGTGCTACGATGGAAGTAACCCGTGAGTTCATCTACCCCACCGAATTTGATCCTCCGCAGTTGCCCCAAGGTGGCGGTGGAGCTGTTACATTGGGTGGAGGCAGCAGCAGTCAAATCGCAACGCCGACGACTCCGACCGCCTTTGAAATGCGGCAGACGGGGGTCCGCTTGGAAGCCGAGCCGACCGTAGGTGCAGATGGCAACACCATTGAGCTTACCTTGGCCCCTGAGGTGGTTGAATTTGATGGATTCATTAACTATGGCTCTCCCATCCTCTCTCCTGCGAGTTCGTCGTTTCAGCCAATTCAATCCGCAGCCAATACTATTGCTGGCTACGTTCCGCTCCAGCAGGCTGAACGCATCATCACTCCTAACATCATCAATCAGCCGATTTTTTCGGTGCGCAAGGTGACAACAGGAGTGTCCATTTGGGATGGGCAGACAGTGGGTTTGGGTGGGCTGATTCGGGAAGACGTACAAGATGTGCAGGATAAGATCCCAATCCTCGGTGACCTTCCAATCATTGGCCGACTGTTCAAATCGGAATCCGAACAGCACTTCAAGCGTAACCTCATGATCTTTGTCACGGCGCATTTGATTGATCCGTCAGGCCAGAGAGTCAAAAACAGCGCCGTTCCGCAGTCAGACAGTGCAATCGCCGGACCGGGTTCAGTTGGCACTCTTCTGCCTTCCGTGGCACCTGTGCGCTAAAAACACTGTAAACCTTCGAGTGAAATCAGGCAGGATTGCGATAAGCATCCTGCCTGATGCATTTTGTGGCCGGTAATCAAATTCCATGAAATCTTGGTTGATCACAGGATGTGCTGGCTCTGGCAAAAGCTCAGTGGCGGCTTTGATGTTGAAGCAGTTCCCTATGTCTGGTTGTTTTTTTTCTGCGGATTTGGCTGCTGCGGAACAGATGAAAACTGTAACAATAATCGGAAGGCTTGTGGCTGCGTTTGGCACCCAGGCACTGCAAATTTCCGGCGAGATAAACCGGCAATGGCTGAGGGAGGTGGTGTTGCCCGATGCTGCTCTTCGCAAACAATTGGAAGAGATTCTGCACCCGCCGGTTCTCGCCGCTTTGGAAGTTGCTCGTTCCGACGCCAGCAGGTCAGGTATGAATCTTTTCCTTGCGGAAGTCCCCCTCCACTATGAGATTGGATCCACAGTTTCAGCAGACTTTGTCATCGTGGTGGCTTCCAGCCGGTCGGTGCAGGTCAGGCGGATGATGGAAACCCGGGGTCTCGATGAACAGACCGTTCACAAGTTCCTGGAGGCCCAATGGCCCATCGAAGCCAAGGTTGAAAGAGCGGATGCCGTCATTTGGAATGATGGCAGTCTGGCCTCTCTTGAAGCCCAGGTGCTGACGCTGGCAAGTCCACTCTTGCAAGCATGAACGACCAATCTACCGAATTCCCCGCCACCGTGGCACTCCCTCCTGTTATTGAAACGCCTGAATTGATTTCTGCCGCGCCTCCCGCATCGCCGGATCATTCTACCGTATCCTCGCAGGCCGGTGAGCCACAGAAACCAGAAGGCGCGCAGGCACCGTTTCCGCAGGAGGTGTCCATCAATGATCTGCAAGACAGTACTCTGGCAGAGCTGTTGGAACTTGCGGAGACCGTTGGCTTCCGTTTGAACGCCAGCCGAACGAAGCATCAGCTCATCTATGATCTCTGCTCCTGGCTCGCCGAGCACAAAACTCGTCTCAAAGTCGAGGGTATCCTCGAAATCGGCCTCGACAACTACGGCCTCATCCGCTTTCCGAAATACAGCTTCACGCCGTTGCCGGAGGATGTCTTTGTTCCCCTTTTCTTGGTCAGAAAATTCAATCTGCGTCCCAGCCAGAGAATCGTCGGTTACGCCAAAGCCCCCAAGGACCGCGATAAGTACTTGGCTATCGATCGCCTCACCGAAGTCGAAGGTATGCCCATCGGGGAATGGGAGTCACCCGTCGAGTTCGACAAGCTGACTGCAACCTTTCCCAATAAACGCATCATCTTGGAGACGGCCAAGCCCTGCGCCATTAGCTCCCGCATTCTCGACATCGTGGCACCGCTTGGCAAAGGCCAACGCGGCCTCATTTGCGCGCCACCGCGTTCAGGCAAAACGGTCATCCTAAAGGACATCGCCAAATCCATCTCGCAGAATCACAAGGAGATCGCACTCATCGTTCTTCTGCTTGATGAGCGTCCCGAGGAAGTCACTGATTTCGAGGAAACCGTCCAGGGCTGCGAAATCTACAGCTCTACCTTCGACGAAAGCCCCAAACGCCACAGCCAGGTCGCCGAAGTCGTGCGCGAGCGTGCCTGCCGTCTCGTCGAGATGAAAAAGGATGTCGTCATCCTGCTCGACAGCATCACGCGTCTTGCGCGTGGTTACAATGCGATGCAGGGGGGCAAAGGGGCCGTTATGTCCGGTGGTGTCGGCACCAAGGCGCTCATGAAGCCCAAGAAATTCTTTGGCGCTGCACGCAACGTTGAAGAGGGGGGCAGCCTCACCATCATCGCCACCGCGCTCATCGAAACCGAAAGCCGCATGGACGAGGTGATCTTTGAGGAATTCAAAGGCACCGGCAACATGGAGGCCACGCTCGACCGCGAAATCTCCGAACGCCGCATTTTCCCGGCGCTGCATCTGCTCAAATCCGGCACGCGTCGCGACGACCTGCTCTATCATCCCGACGAATTCAAACGCATCACCCAGGTGCGCAAACAACTCGCCGCCGTCCCTGCTGCCGAAGCGTTGGAGTTGCTCATTCGCAACATCAACCGCACTGGCAACAACGCCGAAATCCTTCTCATGGGCCTGAAATGAACGAAGCCGCATCAACCCAGGCGGACTACGAGTTCATCGACACGCCAGCGCATCTCGATCAATGGGTCACACAGATGCGGCAGTGGCTTTCAACCAGCCCTGACAAACGCTGCTGTCTCGACACCGAGGCCGACAGCCTGCACCACTACCATGAAAAGCTCTGCCTCCTGCAGGTGAACTGTGCCGGGCGCTATGCCCTCGTCGATCCTCTGGCCATTGCCGATGTTTCACCGCTGCTCGAACTGCTTGATACGCATGAACTGTGGTTTCATGGCGCGGATTATGATCTGACCATGCTCAGGCGCACCTACGATTGGAGTCCGCGTGTGATTCGCGACACGCAGATCGCCGCACGTCTCCTCGGCGCACGTCAGTTCGGTCTCGCTGCATTGGTGAAGAACACCTTCGACCTCGATCTCTGCAAAGCTTCGCAGAAAGCCGACTGGAGCCGTCGCCCGCTCCCACCCAACATGCTCTCGTATGCCGTCGATGATGTGCGCTACCTGCTGACGATCGCGGACAAGTTCGTCTCTCAGCTTCGGGAGAAGGGCAGGGAAGACTGGTTCCATCAAAGCTGTCGTGAGTTGCAGGCAGATGTCGCCGCACGTGACAATGCTCAGCGCGAAGATCCCTGGCGTGTGCAAGGCTGTGGTCGATTGCATCCCAAAGGCTTGGCCGTTTTGAAAGCCATGTGGGAGTGGCGTGAAGGCATCGCGAAGGAACGTGACACCCCGTGCTTCAAAATCATGTCGAACAAGCAGATGGTCGCCTACGCCGAGCAGTTCGAGGTCGATCAGTCGCTCAATCCTCCCAACGGTTGGCGTCCGCGCTGGAAAAAAGAGTTCCATGACATCGTGGCCGCTGTCATCGCGTCCCCATCTTCCGAATGGCCGGCACGGGCAAAAAAAATCAAAGGACGACTCAGTGACTCCCAGCGCGATCAGATCGATAAACTCTGCGCCCATCGTGAAAAAGTGGCCCAGGAGCTGGAGATCGAGCCTTCGCTGCTCGGCTCACGCAGCACCATTGAAGAACTCGTCGTTGACGGCAATCCTGCGAACCATCTCATGAGCTGGCAGCACGACTTGATGGCCCGTGGCTTGGAACAGGTGCTTCAGGCGGAATAATCCGCCTTCACGGCGTTACTTCTGCTTCAACCAGTCAGGCAGCACGATCTCGGCGCTTTTGATCGGCGCGGTGTCACCTTTCCAGACAAAGCCTGCGCTTTCGAAGCTTTCACGATGCTCACGCAGGAAGGCCAGCAGCCTGCGTCCCATCTGCTGATTCGGCGAATCATGGCGCACAGCGAAGGGTTGCACCGCTTTCGATTTGTCCGCTGGCAGCGGCACCGCATCAAAGTGCGCGCTGTCGTTGTGAATGTTGATGCGATACACCACCGCTGCGTCCAGCGAGCCGGTGCGCATCTGGTTGACGAGAAAATCTGCCGTGGGCACCTGCGACGAGGCATTCTTGCTCACGCTGTCCCACAGGTTCATCGACTTCAGCATCGACTTTGTGAGAAAGCCCAGCGTGGACTGTTCCGCATTGCACAGGCCGACACGCAGTCCTGGCCGTGCCAGATCGGCTAGCGTGCGGATATTCTGTGCATTGCCCTTCGGCACGGCGATCACGATCTCAGCCTCTGTCAGGACCACTGACTCAGGAAACTGCTGTGCCACGGGCGGCACAAAGCAGATGTCACAGGCATAATACGCATCCGGGAATTTTGGGTTGCTGCTGTCTCCCATTGTTTTCATCGTCGCACACAGGATGCCGCAGCCGTTGAACACCGTTGTCATCGTGATGCCTTCGCGTGTGGCGAATTGCTGCAGCAGTTTCTCGATGGCCGTGCGGTTCACACCACCGCTGTAAAGGATCAGATCGGGTCGCGCCGCCCACTTATCTCCAGGCATAGCCTTGAAGCCATGCTTCTGAAAAATAGCGCCTCCTTTTTCAGGGGCGGCCAGATAACGGGCGAATCGCATCGCCTCCGCAGACTGTTGGCAGAACGAAAGCACCGCCGCCGTGGCAAATTCCTCGTGCTTTGCCAGTTCCGGCAGCATCACGGTCTCCAGTCCCTTGAACTGCGGCACGGTCGAGTCCCACACAATCGCCGCATCCACCGCTCCCAGCGAGAGATCCGCCGCGATTTCCGTCACGGTTGGTTTCATCACGGCTGCCTTGGCTGCCAGCGCATTCCATTCAGCACCGAGCAGTTTTTTGCTCACCCGCCCGATGCTGGCCGCTTCAGGATTTGGCAGCGCCAGCTTGATTTCGGCCTTCTTCAGCGCCTCCAGGCTGTCAATGTGCTTGGGATTGCCCTTGGCCACCGCCAGCACCGGTTTCTGCTTCACCAGTTGAAACTCCTCGCGAGTCACCTCCAGCTTTTTGGCATCCGCCAGCGCGCCATCATCTGCGGCAATGAAAAGATCACCCTGCCTGGCGATTTTGAGCTGGCTGAGCAGCGTTCCCGTGCCGCCGTATTGCAGCCGCACCTCCGTCCCTGTTTCCTTTTGATAAGCGAGGGCGATTTCTTCCACCGGTTTTTTCAATCCGGCGGCGCAGAAGACCGTGAGCGTGCCAGAACCCTGCTTGTCAGGTTTCAACACGACCCACACCGCCGCTGTGGCGGCTGCCAGAAGGAGAAGAGAGAAAAACTTTTTCATCATGCCATGCTTGAACGTGTGTTGTCGCGGGCATTGCTCATTTTTAGCCGATCAATTTGTCGATCACCTGCCCACCGAACTGTGAGAGCTGCTTGAACCTTCCCGCGTGGTAAAACGTCAGCTTGTTGTCATCCAGGCCGAGCAATCGCAGCAGCGTCACATGCAGATCGCGCACATGATGCACTTCTTCGACGGCCTCCATGCCGCGATCATCCGTGCTGCCAATGGTGTGTCCGGCCTTCACGCCGCCACCGGCAAACCACACCGTCATCGCCTTCGAGTTGTGATCGCGGCCATACGCGGTGCCGCCGCGCACGCCGTTGTCGGGTGTACGGCCAAATTCACCGCACCAGACGAGCAGCGTGTCATCCAGCAGCCCGCGTTGTTTCAAATCCTTGATCAATGCCGCGATGGGCTGGTCCACCTGCCGGATCAGATTGCCATGCGCACGCTCAATGTAGTCGTGGCTGTCCCAGGTGCCCGCGTAGAGTTGCACGAAGCGCACGCCTTTCTCCACGAGCTTGCGTGCTAACAAACACTTTCGGCCAAAGGCATCTGTGGCGTCATTGCCAATGCCGTACATGGCCTTGGTCTTTTCATCCTCCTTGCTCAGGTCCAGCGTTTCAGGCACCTGCGTCTGCATCCGAAAGGCCAGCTCGTAATTGTTCATCCGCGCCTTCAATTCGTCGTGCCACGGATGCTCCTCCGCGTGTTTTTGGTTCAACTGTGCCAGCAGATTGAGATTCGCCCGCTGATGCTCCGGCGCGATGCCCTGCGGCGGACGCAAATCGAGAATCGGCGAGCCTTTCGGTCTTAGCGGCGTCCCTTGAAATTGCGCCGGCAGGTAGCCATTGCCCCAGTTTGCGCTGCCACCCTGCGGATAGCTGATTTCTGGCAGCACGATGAAACCCGGCAGGTCTTGATTCACCGATCCCAGCCCATACGTCACCCACGAGCCAATCGCCGGATCACCACCGAAGCGATTTCCGCAGTTCATCTGGTACATCGCCGTCGGATGATTAACCGAATCGACCTGACAGCCGCGAAAGAAACATAACTCATCCGCCACGCCGCTGAGATGCTGCCACGGCTCGCTCATCCACGCACCGCTTTGACCATGCTGTGCGAACTTGAACGGCGACTTCACATAATACCGCTTCCCGCTCTCCATCGCCGACTTCTGCTTTCCCTCGCGAGTGAACTCCTTCAGATGCAGCTGCTCCAGCATCGGCTTCGGGTCAAAACAGTCGATGTGCGACGGGCCGCCCTCCATCATGAGGAAGATGCAGTTCTTCGCCTTTGTCGGCACCTGCTGTGCCTTTGGAGCCAGCGGACTCGTCTCCGCCGCCATCAATGATGTCAAAGCTACGCTTCCCAGCGAAGTGCCCAGCCCATACACAAACTCACGTCGCGTCGGGGCATGCAGTGCTTGCGATCCGGCACAAGGGAAGAAGGAAGTGTTCATGGCTCAGTAGAGATAAGAAAACTCGTTCGAATTCAGCAGCACGAGGCACACATCCGCCAGCGCTCGGGTCCGTGCATCGACACCAGCAGGCTGGAGGTCTGGGACGAACTCGGTGTAGCCTGGCAGCTTTTCGTTGAATGAAAATTTCTCGCCCGTGTTCTCCTCCACGGCGTCGCGCTTCACGCTCAGCGGCGGTTTGGGCTTCGTGAGGGCCAGTTTGGCCTGTTTGGCCGCCATTTGCTTCCAGTGGCTCTCGCAGGCGTTTTTTTCATCGGTGGACGGTGGGCGGCCGTAGGCGAGTTCAAACACACGCGCAATGGGATCGGCTGATTTTTCCTTCAAAACGCGATGCGCCAGCGCCAGGGCGCGATCATGGCTCGTCTGACCGTTGAACAGGCTGAAAACCTGCGGCGTGACGGTAGAGACTTCGCGTGCCTCACATGAAAAATCCGGCGCAGGCTCATTGAAGACCTCCATGAATGGATCGCGCACGCCGCGAATTTTGAGCGCATACAAACTGCGTCGGTGACGTTGTTCCGGCTGCGCATTCGGCACCCAGGCGGCAGCAAACGTGCCCATCACCTGACGCGGCTGCATGGCCACCTCGAGGTTGATCTCCGGCCGGTTAGGAATGCCGCCGAGGGTCGGATTCAGCTCGCCGGTGATGCGCAGCATCGTGTCGCGCAGCTCCTCGGCGGTGAGGCGGCGGGGTTTGAAGGCGGCGTAGTGGAATTCGAGATCCTCCCTGCTAACGGCGGTTTTAGTGCTCAGTGCTGAGTGCTGAGTGCTCAGTTTTGAACCAGCGCCAGACTGAGCACTAAGCACTGAGAACTGAGCACTTCTTCGATAAGCGTCACTCATCATGATCACGCGGTGCATCTCCTTGAGGCTCCATTGCTTCTGTACCAACGTTGCCGCCAGCCAGTCGAGCAGTTCGGGATGGGTGGGCTTTTTGCCAGTGCTGCCGAAGTTGTTCGGATTGCCGGCGATGGCCTGGCCGAAATGCCAGAGCCACAGGCGGTTTACGATGGCGCGTGTGGTCAGCGGGTTGTCCTTGCTCCCGATCCAGTTCGCCAGCGTCGAGCGACGACCCTCAATGCCTTCGGCAATTTGAAATTCCAAATTTGAGATTTCAGATAATGCGGAAAGCACACCAGGTTTGACCGGCTTCGTCGGTGAAAACGGATCGCCGCCGCCGAGGATGGCCGTCTGCTCCAGTTCACCGTTCGTCATGCGATCCAGAGGCATGCGCATGGGCTGATACACGCTGGTGAGCTGCGGCGTGCGCCCGTTATAGACGCTGAACGCGAAGGGCTCATAGCGCTCCAGTTCCCACTTCAGCCGCTCCAGGCCTTTGCGGGCCACACGCTCGTTGCCATAGTCCTCCGGCTCGAACCCGACGAGCTTTGGCGGATACTGATCCTCTGGCACGCCCTGCTTCGTGAGGATCTGCCGTGTGGTCGAAAACACCTCCTGAAACTCCCGCCGCGGTGCTTTGGCGCCGGTTTTTGGCTGCTTCCGTGCCTGCGCGACCGCCGCATGCCATGGGGCGGCATCCAGCTTCTTCTTCGCGAACCACTGCTGCGCATTCGTCAGCAGCTTGTCGTCCAAGGTCTTCAACATGGCCATGTGTTCAGCTTTGCGGGCTTCCAGATGCTTCCGCTCCTCAAATCCCGCCGTGTTCTCGTCCTTCAGGAACGGCGCGGCATGCTCCGCGAGCTGTGTCGTCGCGAAGCAGGCCTGCATCGAGTAGTAATCATGCGTCGGCACCGGATCGAACTTGTGGTCGTGGCAGCGCGCGCATTGCAGCGAGTGCGCGAGGAAAGTTTCACCCACGCTGTTCGTCACATCATCGAGGAAGCGCTGCCGTGCGATCTTCGCCACCTCCATGCCGGTCAGCTCCCACGGCCCCATGCGCAGAAAGCCGACCGCGATGAGCATCTCGGGATCGTCCGGCTTCAGTTCATCACCAGCGATCTGTTCTTTGATGAACTGGTCGTAGGGTTTGTCAGCATTGAAGCTGCGCACCACATAATCACGGTAGCGCCAGGCATTGCCGCGCTCGTAGTCATTGGCAAAGCCGCTGCTGTCCGCGTAGCGCACCACGTCCAGCCAATGGCGGGCCATGCGTTCGCCGTAGTGCGGTGACTCCAGCAAGCGGTCGATGAGTTTTGAATAGGTCTTATAGGACTTATTCGTCCTATTCATTTCATCCACGAACATCTCCACCTCCTCCGGCGTCGGTGGCAGGCCGGTGAGATCATAAGTGGCGCGGCGGATGAAGGTGCGCGCATCCGCCGCTGGAGCAGGCTCCTTCACAGCGAGCAGCGCATCAATGGGATGCACTGAGGACTGAGCACTGAGCACTGGCTTCTTCACCGGCTGATACGCCCACAACGCCGCCGTCTTATACCGCCGTTTCGCCCACTCTGGCGACAGCGCCCCGGTTGTTTTCACTGTGATGCCATCTTCCGTGCTCCACTTCTCGGCGTTGGCTGTTGCAATGGCCTTTTGCTTTTCATCATCCGGCCACGGCGCACCGGCGGTGATCCAGTCTTTGATCCAGGCCAGTTGCGCGGCGTAAAGCTGGTCCGCCTCTTTGGGTGGCATCGGCTCCCAGTCATCATGTTTGCGTGTCGTCGCGAGATAGAGCGGGCTGTCGTCCGGCTTTCCTGGCACCAGCGACTTCATCTCGCTCTCACCGCCCTTGAGCGTGCTGGCCAGCGTGCGCAGGTCGAAACCGCCCTTGATCTTCTTCGCGTCATTCCCGTGGCAGGCGAGGCATTTTTCCTGGAACAGCGGCCACACGCGGCGCACAAACAACGCCTCCGCGTCCTGCGCGTGGAGCGAGGCAGCGAGCAGCAGTGTGGTCAACGCAATCTTGCCGGTCATGTCAGGTATCAGAACGCAGCGGAAAACTTCGTCATTCGTCATTCTGCATTCAATGTCGTTAAGTTAAGGCGATCACAAGTTTTTGTATGCGGTGGGCGCCATGCGTTTGGCGCGAGGCGTGCGCGGATTGGAGCGCCCTGGGCGTATTAGGCAGCGGGCACGTTGGAAGCAGC
>NZ_JBJXFV010000002.1:0-21234 GCF_046154365.1 Prosthecobacter sp. | reverse complement strand
GTGGCAAGGCGCACATAATGGCCTCTGATGAACAAGATTCGGAAAGCCGGATGCGGGAAAACCGCCCGTCCGGTTTGATGAGGGGCAGGGGAGCTGCGGCTCTCCTGCCTACTCTACGACGCACCCTGTCGAGACCGAGGCCGGCCATGTCTCCATAAGCATCATGCACTTGGCCAGGTTTAAGTTGATACGCCCTCCCGTTGCGGATTTGCGGCAAAACTCATTTCTTGGCTGTTTGCGCATGCCCCATCGCCGTCACCCACTTGCCCTTGGTGATGACTTTCTCGACCACAAACCCGGCACGCTTGCCTGCGGCGAGGCAGTCTTTAGCTTGTGACTTCATGATGCCCGACAGCATTAGAATGCCGCCGGGAGCTACGGATCGGAGCAGTTGCGGAAACGCTGCCTCCAGCACGTCATGGAAGATGTTTGCCGCCACGATGTCCCAGGTCCGCTTCGGCTGCCATTTGAGCACGTCGATCTGCGAGAAACGCACCTTGGGCGTGTCATTGCGTGCGGCGTTCTCCTTCGCGATGCGTACGGCGGCAGGATCGTAGTCGCAGCCCCAGACATGGCTGGCACCGAGTTTCGCGGCTGCGATGGCGAGAATGCCACTGCCACAGCCGAGATCGGCCATGCTCCATGTTTTGTCTGTGGTCTGCAGCGGCTTCGCAGCATCGACCAGCAGGCGCAACACCGTGGCCGTGGTGGCATGATGCCCGGTGCCAAAGGCCATGTCGGCCGGCACGGCGATGATCTCACGACTCGGGAAGCTCTTTTTGGCTTTCGCGACTTCCGCAGGCGTCCGAGCCGTGCAGATGACGAAGGTTTCGCGCACCTTCAATGGCGGTGGTGCCTGCGAGGCATGGGCGGCCCAGTTTTGGTTCTTCAACTCACGCACACTGCCGCCAAACTGTTTCTGGATGGCGTTCGCTCGCTTCTGCGTCGTGCAATAGACCTCCACACGGATCGTTTGGCGACCAGGGAAGTTGGTGATGACCAGCGTGGCATCGGTGGTGCCGGCGAAGCGTTCTTCCCAGGCGTCGGCCCAGCGTGAGGCGGAAAGTTTGGACCAGACAAACATGAAGGCTTGGGGACGGCAGCCATCTCACTGGGAGATGGAGCGGGTGACGCGATTCGAACGCGCGACATTCTCCTTGGCAAGGAGATGCTCTACCACTGAGCTACACCCGCAAAACTTGCGGGCCGGATATTGGCTCAAGCTGCTTTCTGCGCAAGTGCAAAGTTGCGTCGGTTGAGAATGATTGGCTTCAAGGCATCATGCGCGGGTGAACTTTCCCTCATTCATCTGGCTCAATGGTCGCATCATCAGCACCGCCGCCGCGCGCATCTCACCCTTCGACCACGGTTTTCTCGTCGGGGACGGCGTATTCGAGACCCTCGTCGCCCGCGACGGTAAACCGTTCACGCCCACCCGGCATTGGCAGCGTCTCGTCGCCTCCTGCGAATTCATGGGAATCAAACCGCCTGCCTTTGACGCATATTTGAGTGCCATCCATGAAGTCATGCAGGCCAACGGTCTCCAAAATGCTCGAGTTCGTGTCACACTCACCAGCGGCGATGGTCCACTCGGTTCGGATCGTGGCGATTCACTCGCAACGATGACGGTGGCCGCTACCGTGCTCAAACCCTGGCCGCCCACCGAGACCGCTGCGGTCATCCCATGGCGGCGCAATGAGCGCGGTGCGCTCGTCGGCATCAAATCGACCTCCTATGCCGAAAATGTCCGTGCCCTGGCCCTGGCGCATGCCCAAGGGACAGGGGAGGCCTTGTTTGCCAATACCCGCGATGAACTCTGCGAGGGCACCGGCACGAACATCTTCGTCGTCGTCAATGGCCGCGTGCAAACACCGCCGCTCAGCTCCGGCTGTCTTGCTGGCGTTACCCGCGCTCTGACTCTCGAAGCTTGTCAGGCTGCTGGAATCACCGTCGATGAAATAGCACTGCCCATCGCCATCCTGCAAACCTGTGACGAAGCGTTTCTGACCTCCAGCACGCGTGATGTGCATCCTTTGGCACAGATTGATCAGCGCATGATGCTAGGCGTGGTCGGTCCCGTCACCCAGCGTGTGGCCCAGACGTTTCGGGATTATGTGGTGGGGCGGGATGACCCTTGAACCTGTCAGGCCACCACGAGTTCGGCGGCTTCGAGTTCTGGCTTCGGGCTGTCCGCTTGTTTGGCGCGGATGATTTCCGCAGCCTTGCGCAGCCAGCGTGTGGCCTCCTCGGCCGAGGTGGTAACTCCCAGGCTATGGCTCTTGCCCTCGCCAAACCGCAGCAGCACCTCCCAGTCATCCGCCTCCGTCAGATTCAGCGCGAAGCCGCGAAAAAATCCCGGCGCGATCAGCATGCCGTGAAAACGGTCGTTCCCCGCGCCTTCAAAAAGCAGCATGTCGCCAGTGTCGGTATCGACCGTGACGCTGGCAAACGAGTCAATGAGATCGATGAACAGCGCCTCAGTGGTTTCTCGAAAGCTCTCGATGGTTTTGCTCATGCGGGTTCCGGCTTGTTTGGCTGTGCTCGAAGCACCTCAGTCATCAACTTAATACGCCCTTGCCGCACTCTTGGCAAGACCTGGCCCAGGGCATTGTTCACCACCTCGGTGGCCCATGTCACACAGTTGTGGCAGCCAGGATGATCGTCCGGGTTGAAGCTGTAGCGTCCCGCCTGCCCGGTCTTTGTCAGGCTTTCCAACTCGCGCACCTGGGCAGGCTCCGCCGCCCATTCCTGGGACAGCAACGAGTCCCTTCTGTGCCGGACCAGCGCGGCCATGCGTTTGTCTTGGATCACATGCCCAGGCACCGTGTGATCGAATAGATAGTCCCGCCATCGCTCCGCTGTTTGAAACTCCTCCGGCAGGTCGCTGACATCAAAGACGAATCCGCGAAAATGCCGCGCATCTGGAACCATCGCCCATGCCGCCGCCATGTGTCCAGGCTCATGCTCGGACGGGTTTGATGGCGAAAGATGGACGCTGATCGTCATGGCTTCGAGTAAACCTCGCCCAGCTTCCGCATCTGCGCTTCGAGCTTCGTGTAATACTCATCCTCGCTCAGCTTTGCGCGCTGATCTTTGAGCGATTTCAGCTCACGCTCCAGTCCGTCACGCGTGCTGCGCTGCGCATCCGTGAGTTTCTGCTCCTCCTCACTGAGCACCAGCACCATCTGCGCCGCACGCTCACCATCCTCTGCGCCATCAATCGTTTCATAGCGCGTGCCAACACCATCACCGTTGTCCTCGATGAGTGCATGTTCTGTCGCCAGGCGTCCTTCATTCTCATAAAACGTCGCCGCCGCCTTGCTGGCATGACGGAAGGCTTCGAGCAGGGAGACTTGCTTGTCCTGATCGAGATCGGCCTCGGCCAAGCCGCCGATGGCTTCAGCGAAGTGCTCGCCAAAGCGCGCATAGAACACTTCATCGGGACTTTTCGTCGCTGTGATGATGATGCGGCCCTTTCCTGACAGCGATTTCAAAAAACCGCCGCTGGCAGAGGCGGCGTGAATGATCGCGATTTCCTGCTTCAGCGGCTTTAGCCAGTCAGAGAGCTGTTTCACATCGAAATCAGGCCCCTCGGCGCTGAACTTGGCCTCACGGCCATCAAACGTGCCGTGACCGATGAGTACGAGCCACAGCGAGCGCTCGGGTTTGGCTCTGGCGAGACGTTGTTCGAGTTCTGCGGTGGTTTTCTCGCCACGGTAGATTTCCGGTGCGATCCCTGCTCTAGCGCAGGCCGTTGTCCATGCATTCACCTGCGCCGTGAATTTTTTGCCGTATTCCTCGGCTCCTGGAGCACCGACGACGATGACGACATCAAGATTTCTCGCGTAGAGCGAGGTTACGCAGAGAAAGAGAGCCAAAAGAATGCCCCTCACCCCAGCCCTCTCCCCGAAGTGCATTCTTTTCACCAACGAAGCTCTTAGCGGGGCGAGGGAGTACGCTTTTCCCGGCCATAAAACGATTCCCCTCTCCCCGTCGCACGCCTTCGATGCCCCACGATAATGTTCGGGGAGAGGTTGGGTGAGGGGTCGATTCAAAGCATCCGTCATCACGCCATCCCTCCCTTCCTGCGCAGAAACCACTCGGCACCCAGCAGCAGCAGCAATGCCACAAACACCCACGGTGAATGCCACAACGGCGTCGCCAGCGTCACTTCCACCGGCACGCGGATGTGCTTCAGCATCTCTGGCAGTTTCGTGATCTCGTCGAGCATGAGCATCTGTCCGCCGCTCTCGCTCGCGATGCGCTGCATCAAGGCCGTGTCCGGCTCCAAATGGGCAAATTCATCCGCCTGCGGGTCAAACGCCCAGCCGGTGGCTTTGCTGCCGAGCGGCGTGCGTTTCTCCGCGTCCTCCACACTTGCGGTAGCGCGATAGCTGCCGGGTTTCGTGGCAAAAAACTCAGCTTCAAACAATCCTGCCTCCTTCAAGCTCGGTTCGGCAAAGAGCTGCGACTTGGTGCCATCCGGCTGCGTGATTTCGACCTTCACGATGGCATCGCTCTGCGCGCGGAAGCTGCGGTCGCGCACGCGCACGGCCAGTTTCATGTGCTCGTGGTCCGCAGGCTCGGTTTCGGCGGTGAAGGCGATGCTGTCGGCCACATCGACGACGAGCCAGCGCATCAGCTGACGCCACGTGCGCTCCATGTCCTTGCGCGCGTCTTCGTTTTGCATGCCCCAGCGCCAGATGTCAGCGACCAGTACGCTGCCGACGCGGCCTTCGCCGAAACGTTGCGCGACAATCGCAGGATAAGAGGTCTGCGAGGCATCGGCGATGGTGGCGAGGATGCTGGCGCCAGGTTTGATCGAGAAGGTCTGATTGATCGAGTGAAACGCGGGCATGGTGGCGAGACGCTGCTCGTCTTCATCACGATTCGTGCGCAGCCGCATCCACGACTCCAGCCAGCCTTCGCGGGTCAAATTGAAGCGCGCATCCAGCACCGGTGCGCCAGTGGCTGCGCGGTCGAGATAGACCGGCAGCATGCGGCCGACCGGTGTGTGATCGTAACCGCCCGCCTGAAAGCTTTCCTGCCCGCCGAGCATGAGCAGCGCACCGCCGCGCTCGCTGACGAAGCGCTCGATGAGATGCATTTGCTCCTGCGTGAAGAAGGCGGCTTCGAGATCGTCGATGATGATCGCGCGATACTCGCTGAACAGCTCCTCAGACGATTTGGGGAAGCCGTCGGTGAGTTCTTTGGCATCACGGGTGCCGAGGCGGATCAGCACCGGCTGGTCATAGCGCTGCGCTTCCTCGCCGTCCTTCGCGCCGAAGCCGCGAAACAGCGGATTCACGCTCTCACCCGCACGGCCGCGCCATTCAAACTTCGGTTCGCGTTTGGCAATGCGGATGAGGCTCGGCATCTGCACGTCATCATCTCCGGCGATGGCCCGGCGCAGAAATTTATACTCCCAATTCGGCCTGCCCGCGATGTAGAGCACGCGATACGGCCCGGTGCCGCGATCCGCTGCCAGCAGGCGCGTGTTGTTGGCCAACGTGGCCTCCTTCACGCCGTCACACTTCAATTCCAGCCGATGAAACGACACGCCCGGCTTCGCCACCGGGATGCGCAACCGCGCCGTCTGCGGTGAATCGCCGCTGATGGCGATTTTTTCGGTCGCGATGGTTTTGCCCTTCTCATCGAGCGCGGAAAGCGTGCCCTGCTTGCCGTTGAGACCATGCGCGGCCACGCGGGTGGTGATGGTGATCGGTGCATCTTCAAACGGACTCACCGCCACCGATGCATCCAGCAACGCGAGATCAGGCGTGGGAGCTTGTTTGCCGGCCAGCACGGTGAAAACCGGCGCGCCCTTGCCCGCGCTCTTCCATGCCGAGGCATCGGTGGCGTTGCCATCGCTCACTACGACCACCGCCGCGAGGTTTGAGCCACCGGTGCGCAAGGTCATGAGCGTGCGGCAGAGATCGGAACGCGTGCCATCAAACGTCAGCGCGCGAAAATGCGGCACGCTGCGGGTTTGCGCGCCGGCGGTCATCAAGCGCAGCCGAAAATCTTCGCCGAGCACCTTGATCCATTCCGCATCCGCATCGCCGGACTTCAATGCGGCCGCGACCTGGGCCGCGCGGGTTTGATCACCGGCTTGCTCCGCTGTTTCGAGCGACGCGCTGTTGTCCACGAGCACGATCACCTCATTCTCGCCCTTCTTCGGCTGCTGCTGCGTCCACAGCGGATCGAGCAGACATAGCGCGAGCAATGCGAGGGCCGTGAGCTTGCATAGCATCGCCGCGAGTCGCCGCCAGCCGCGCAGCGGCGAACGCCAATAGCCCGCCACGAGCAGCGCGAGCACCAAAGCGACCACCACGGCGGCGAGCCAGGTGATGTCGGTGTTTTGCCAGAGAATGCGGGGCATGAGCAGCCAGATAACGCGCTCTGTGGCGGAATGCTACAAACCTCAACGCATCACTTTGAAAAACTGCCACAGTTCGAGCCGCCGCTTCTTAGCATGTAGGTGCTAAGGACGGGGCCACAGATGCGAATTCAGCGCGGGATGAGAACGGTGAACGCGATGCGCTAGGAGGGGTGTCTGGTCTTGAGGGAGAAGAAGGATTGAGCTATGGCGTGAAGCGCTGTATGTAGTCAGTTTCTTTCCCACCCACATGCTCCCCTCCTCCCTGCAACGTCGGCATATCCTGAAACTCGTCGCGCTGACGGTGTTCGGCACGCTGGTGGTGTGGTATGCGAGTGCGATCCTGAGTTTTGCCGGCAGCTCGTATGGTTTTAACAACCGTTTCTCGGAGGTAGCGGTGCAGCATCACTGGTGGTTCCTGGTGTGGAGCAATCTGGTGGTGCTGAAAGGCTACCTGCTAGTGGCGGCGGGCTATGTGGCGCTGATTTATCCGCTGGTACGGCTGTGGGGGAAAGTGCGGACGTTTGCACGCTGGGGTGTGGTATGGCGGACGCTGCTGTTCGCGGGGCTGCTGTACGGGTTTTTCATCTTTAAACTGATGTTGGAGAAGCCGTACTTCGGCGACTACAGCTATCTGCTGGGCTGGTATGACGCGCTGGGACGCGTGTGCGGCACGGGGGTGCAGGATGCGGTGCATGCGCTGATCACGCAGATGTTTCCGCTCATGGCCATCGCCGCAGCAGCGGGCTTTTATCTGTTTGAGCTGCGCGGATGGTTTGCACGTACGGCCCGGCCGCTGCTGTTCAGCTTTGCGGCGGTGGCGGGCATCTTGGCGCTGCTGGTGGTGAGCGGGTATGGCGTGGGCCGTACGCCGGATGCCGTGGAACTGGCGGGTGGCCGAAAACGCCCGAAGAACATCGTCATCCTGGGATCGGATTCGCTGCGTGCGGATCATCTCTCCTGCAACGGCTACCCGCGCCTAACTTCGCCGAACATCGACCGTCTCGCGGCACAGGGAGTGAACTTCGAGCGCTGCCTGACGCCGATCGCCTCGACGCTGGAGTCGCTGACGAGCATGTTTTCCTCGCAGTATCCGCACACGCACGGCGTGCGGCACATGTTCCCGAATCGTACGATGGTGGACACGGCGAATCGTGAGTCGCCGTCACTGGGCGTGGAATTGCAGCGCCTGGGTTACGACACGGCGGTGATCGGCGACTGGTGCGCCTGCGGCTTCAACGAACTGCCGATGGGCTTCAAGGACATCATCGTCTCCGACTTTGACAACTTCCGCGTGTACATGAGCGAGGTGGTGTTTCTGCATCACCAGATCCTGCCGCTGTTCTTCGACAATCATGTGGGCCACATGCTGTTTCCGAAGCTGAAGTCATTCGCCAACTATATGACGCCGGAAGTTGTCACCGAGCAGGTCATTGACCGACTCAAACAGCGCAAGGACGACGGGCGGCCGTTTCTTCTCTTGGGCTATTATTCTTGCACGCACCTACCATACAAGACGCCCACCCATTACGCGAAGCTGTGGACGGATCCAAAGTATGACGGCCCGCACAAGCATGAGCTGGCGCTGAACGTGGACCAGTTCATCGGCGGCACCGACATCAATGAGAAGTGGAGCAAGCTCCCACGCAAAGAGGTGGAGCAGATCATCGCGCTGTATGATGGCTGTGTGCGCATGTTTGACGACTCCGTGGGCCGGGTCGTGGCGGAACTCGAAAAGCAGGGGCTGATGGACGACACGATCATTCTCGTCACTGGCGATCATGGTGACGATCTGTTTGAACCGAACTGCACCTTTGGCCATGGGACGACCTTCAACGGCGGTGATCAAGCCAATCACGTCCCGGCGATCTTCCACGTCCCCGGTCTCGTCAAGCCGCAGCGGCATGCGCAGATCGCGCGCACGCTCGACTTTGCGCCCACGCTGCTCGATCTCGTCGGTGCTCCGGCGCAGCCACGCTTTGAAGGAACGAGCCTCGCACCCCTGATTCGCGGCGAAAAGCAGAGCCTGAGCCTCGCCTACTTTGGTGAAAGCAGCTACCTGTTCTTCCGCCGCACTATTCCCGGCGAGGAGCCGCTCTTCATTCCGCCTATGGATGAAACCACCTTTATCGACCCCGACTTCGATTTCCATTTCGTGCTGAAGGACAAGTTTCAGGACGCCGTGCTGAAGACCAAGGAGCATTGCGTGCGCACGGAGCGCTTCAAATACATCCGCACGCCAGGCGTGCAGCACTCCATTGAGCGCCTGTTCGATCTGCGCGATGACCCGCATTGCGAGCGTGATGTGAAGCAGCTTTATCCCGAAGTGAAAGCACGCCTCGGTGCCGCGCTGGACAAGTGGCTCACCACCCACTCGCAGAGCACCACGCAGGAAATCTACGGCATCCTCGGTGAGGACACTCTCCAGCCCGTCGTTGCGCCATGAACGACGCCGATTTTCCGCATCTCGTCATCGGCGCGTGCATGAACGTTCACCGTGCCCTCGGCCCTGGCCTCACGAAAGACGCGTATGATGAATGCCTTGCCCTTGAGCTGCGGGAACTGGAGTTCGATTTCAAACGCAGTGTGCCACTGGAGTTTGACTACCGCGGCAAACGCATCAAGACCGCCACGCGGCTCGATTTCGTGGTTGGCGGTTCGCTCCTGTTGCAAGTCCGGTCACAGGACACCATCTCAAAGATCGACGAGCAGCAGTTGGAGTCCCAACTCAAGCTCAGCCGTCTCCACACCGGCCTGCTGGTGAATTTCAACGTCGCCACATTACGCAAAGGCATTCATCAGATCACGATGAAGCGACGTGAAAATCCCAAGGCGTGACGCCTGTTCGATGACCAGCCTTGGCAGACTGTGTGGCTCTCTTTAAGAGAACCCTTCGCATTCGCCAGACTTCAAAAACGAGCGGTTTAAATGAGAATAATCTTACAGGTGCGAGATTGATGACTGCTTTTTGTCGCGCACACTTGTGCTGTGTCGTTCGCTTTTTGGAGCTTTCACTATTTAGACACGTGATTTTGAAACCTGAATTCTTCTTCCTTCATGAAAACAAAATGTCTCGCCTTAGCCGTCGCGCTCATGTCGGTGTGTCCAGTGCTCTCTTGGGGGCAGGTGGCAGATCCTCTCGAGGACGTCTTAATACTCTATGACTTCAATGCGCTGAAGTGCGATTGGGCGAACACCCCTCCTGCTTTTTGCGCCCCTTGTGTCTGGGCGACGGACCTGTCGCTGGATCGACTGAGCCAGGGATTGCTGGATGGCGGACCTGATGGGACCAAGTTCCGTAGTTTTGACGACTGGGACAGTTCTTATGACTATTCGTTTGCGCGAACGGACTTCTCTGCGGTCTCGGGTACGCTGTCCTATGATGTCTATGTCAGGGCCGACGCGATCGCCAACATCTCAGGGGTTTCGTTTGATTGGCAGCGGCTTGGTAATTCATCCGTGGATGCCATTCAAGCCACCATCTTCTGGGAGGGACCGGCTGGTTCGATTCAATACTGCTCGTCGGGCCCTATCGCTCTGGATGGCACTGAAAGCTGGAATTCGCGTGAACTCGATTTCCCCATTGATGTCACTCCGCTGCCCACTGGAATCGACACTTCTGGCAAACAGTTCCATATAGAATTTTACGCCTGGGGAAACAACGGCGGCGCCCTGCTGCTCGACAATGTGGCGTTGAAGGGAATGTGCGCCCCGATTCCCGAGCCTGGCGGTGCCATTCTGATCGCAGCAGCCGGCATGGCCTTGTTGCTTCGTCGCAGAGTTCGGGCGTGATTATTCTCAAGCAGCCATCGCTCTCCCGATGCAGATGCCGCAGAGAAATCTGCGGCATCTTTTTTGTCATGCGAGTCTGCGTCGAGGGAAGTGGTTCACTGTGAACAAGGCTAAGGATTCTTAATGAATTTGTGCGCATTATGAAAAAGTCTCTGTTGTCCGGCGTTTGTCCGCTCATGAAGAAACTCTTCGCCTACCCCCTCCTCACCTTCTGTTTGCTGTCTTCCACCCATGCGGCAGGCAAACTCGACGCTCCTTCTGCCGCGAAGCAGATTGACGCCATTCTCGCCAAAGACTGGGCCGCCAACAAGCTCCAGGGCAATCCTGATACGGATGAAAACACCTTCGTCCGCCGCATCTACCTCGACATCATTGGCCGTATCCCGACCACGCGTGAGTCGGATGAGTTTCTCACCTCCAAAGCCGCCGGCAAGCGCGCCAAGCTGATCGACAAGCTCCTCGCTTCTGAAGCCTATGTGCAGCACTCCTTTAACTATTGGGCTGATGTGCTGCGCCTGACCTCCAATGGCAACCAGACCGGCGGTGTCACCGGTGCCGCGTATGCGAACTTCGTGAAGGACAGCCTGCGCGCCAACAAGCCCTACGACCAGTTCGTGCGCGACATGGTCGCCGCGCAAGGCAAGGCCTGGGACAACGGTGCCATCGGTTACTACATGCGCGACCGCGGCATGCCGCTCGACAACATGGCGAACACCGTGCGCGTCTTCCTCGGCACCCGTATCGAGTGCGCGCAGTGCCACAATCATCCCTTCGACAAATGGTCGCAGATGCAGTTTTACAAGATGGCCGCCTTTACCTACGGCGTGCAGACCCAGGACTACAGTGGCGGCACCATGACCGGCGTGCGCGACCTGCTCCGCGAGCAGGAAGAAACCATCCGTGCTTCGTATAAAGAGCCACAGCGCCCGCAGCGCCTGCAAATCAACGGCAAAATGTCCAAGGAGGAACGTGCTGCCGCTGAAAAGAACTACGCCAGTCAGCAGAAGGCGTATGATGAAAAAATGCGCGAGGTCAACAAGCAGCGCAACGACGCCCGTGAGAAGATCCGCCGTGAGCAACGCGGTTACAACGAAGCCATGAACGACGTGCGTGACACCATGCGCTATACCTCCGTCAGCAGTGCGGAGCGCAAGCCCAGCCTGCCGCATGATTACCAATACAGTGATGCCAAGCCCAAGTCCTCCGTCTCGCCTGGAACCATGATGGGTCACGAGAGTATCACCCAGCCCGGCGAGACGCCGCTCCAGGCCTATGCACGCTGGATGACCAGCGCCGAAAATCCCCGCTTCACCACCGTCATCGCCAACCGTCTCTGGAAGCGCGTCTTCGGCCTCGCCCTCATCGAGCCGCTGGATGAAATCATGGACACCACCGTGCCGATGATTCCCGAGATGGAGAAGCACCTGGAACAGCTCGTGGTGGACCTGAATTACGACATGAAGGCCGTCCTCCGCGTGCTTTACAACTCAAAGGCCTATCAGGCCCAAGCCACCCGCCAGGAATACGCGCCCGGCAATGTCTATCACTTCACCGGCCCGCTGCTGCGCCGCATGAGCGCCGAGCAGATGTGGGATTCCTTCGTCACCCTCATCAATCCCAGCCCGGACATGATCAACCAGGCCAATCGCGACGCCATGGAGCAGCGCATCCTCCAGGCCAAGAAGATCGCCGACAGCGTCGATTCCCTCTCGGCTGAAGAAGCCCTCGTCGGCATCAAGAAAGCCGCTGACATCTACGGCAAGAACCGCGAACGCACTGAGGTGCAGCAAAAGCTCTACATGGAGGCCCGCACCGCCGCCAAAGATGCCCGTGACGCCGCCGACGCCATGCCCGTAGGCCCCGCCAAGGTCGCCGCCAGCGCCAAGGCCGATGAATTGCGCAAAAAATCCGACGCCGTCCGCAACGAGGTCAATCGCATCCAGGGTGAAGGCCGTCGCGTCACCTACGCCGAGGTCATCACCACCGGTCAGAAGAAGCTCTTCGAGAAAGTCACTGGCAAGCCTTATCAAATGGTCGCTCTCAACACCAAGGGCGGCGACGCCGCCGCTCCCGCCATGATGAGCGGTGGCGACATGATGATGGCCAGCGGCATCCGCACCGAGAAAGTCACCATCCCCGGCTACGACCGCAAAGAACTTTCCAAAGAAGAACGGCAGGCCATGACCGAGAAACTCCAGGCCGCCTATGCCGAGGAGGCCGACTTCTTCGGCATCACCGATGTCAAAGAGCGTCGCAACTACATCAACTCACGTGAACGGGTCAGTCGCGAAACCCTGCGCGCCGCCGAACTCGAAAGCCCCGCTCCGCGCGGTCATTACCTGCGCGAGTTCGGCCAGAGCGACCGTGAGACCATCGAAAATGCCAACAACGACGCCAGCGTGCCCCAGGCGCTCGCCATGATGAATGGCAGCCTGCTGCCCCAGATCACCAACCCGTTCAGCCAGCTCATGCTCACGGTTCGCAAGGCCCCGTATCCCGATGATAAGGTCGAAGCCGCTTACATGACCATCCTATCGCGCAAACCCTCCGATCCAGAGAAGCAGGTGTGGCTCAAGGCCCAGGACAGTGGCCTCACCAGCATGGATGACCTCGTCTTCTCCCTGCTGAACACCCAGCAGTTCATTTTCATTCAGTAAGACAACACACACACCCAACAACACACGCCCGCCTCCCATGAAACAGGAACTCGCCACCAAACTCGTTCGCTCCGGTGAAATCACCCGTCGCGACTTCGCCGCCAAAACCGCCAGCTCCCTTCTCGGGGTCGGCCTCCTTGGCAATTCGCTCACCAGCAAGTCCTTCGCCGCCTTTGAAGGCTCCTCGAAGCTCAAACAGGCTGCCACGGCGAAAAACGTCATCTATCTTTACATGAGCGGTGGCCAGTCCCACATGGACACCTGGGATCCGAAGGAGGGCGTCGAAACCGCCGGTCCGACCAAGCCCATCAAGACCAGCGCCGACGGCGTCCGCATCTCCGAATACCTGCCCCTCACCGCGCAGCAGATGCACCACGGCACCGTTATCAACTCGCTGTCCTCCACGCAGGGCGCGCACGAGCAGGGCAATTACATGATGCACACCAGCTACGAGCTGCGCGGCACCATTCGTCACCCCGCCATGGGCGCTTGGCTCAACGTCTTCCAAGGCGGCGGCAACAGCACCCTGCCGAACTTCGTCTTCATCGGCAATGACAGCCGCCACCCCGGCGCGGGCTTCTTCCCCGCCGCGCAGGCCCCGCTCTTTGTCAGCAATCCTGAAAACGGCCTCAAGAACGTCAAATCCAGCGTTCCTGAAGACAAGTTCCAGGCCCGCATGAAGCTCGCCGACGAACTCGATAAGGACTTCCGCACCACCTTCCCGCATCGCAACGTCAAGGCTTACGCCGACATGTACGATGACGCCATGGCCATGATGAAGTCCGAAGACCTCAAAGCCTTCGACCTCACCGACGAAGCTCCTGAACTCCGCAACGCCTACGGCAAAGAAGCCTTCGGCCAGGGCTGCCTCCTCGCCCGTCGTCTCGTTGAGCGCGGTGTCCGCTTCGTCGAAGTCTCCCTCGGCGGCTGGGACACGCACAAAGCCAACTTCGTCGCCGTGCCTGAGCGCTGCGAAACCCTCGACAAGGGCCTCGCCACCCTCGTTGCCGACCTGCACAACCGCGGTCTGCTCCAGGACACCCTCATCGTGTTGACCTCCGAGTTCGGCCGCACGCCCGACATCAACCAGAACGTCGGCCGCGATCACTATCCGAAAGCCTTCTCCGCCGTCATGTTCGGTGGTGGCGTCAAAGGTGGCTACACCTATGGCAAAACCGACAAGGAAGGTCGCGAAGTCGTCGAGGACAAAGTCAAGATCATGGACTTCAACGCCTCCATCGCCTACGCCCTCGGTCTGCCGCTCGATCAGGTCATCTACAGCCCCAGCAAGCGCCCCTTCACTATTGCCGACAAAGGCCAGCCGATCACCAACCTCTTCGCGTAAGCGTCGAGCCGCCTTCAAACACGAACACGCGACGCCTCATCAGCGTCGCGTGTTTTTTTTTGCGAACAAAGGCGGCAAACTCACTTTCCGGCTTCGCGGGTGCCCGTGCCTTTGTTCATCTTCATCAAACTGTCACCGAGTTCGGCCCGGATGACTTCGGCATGCTTTTGGAGCTTGGCGACTTCGTCGGAGTTCTGGGCTGCGAGGTTTTTGGACTCACTGATGTCGGTATAAAGATCGTAGAGTTCGGCTTGTTCGATCTTCGTGGGCTTGTAGTTCACCGGCTTGCCGCCGGTGGCTTTGGGAATGTCGGTGGGCAGGCTGCGGTAGGTGTGTGGAAGCTGAAGTTTCCAACGGCCATCGCCGCTGGTGATGGCCTGGAGTTGATTGTTCTCATAGTAGAAGGCGTAAAAGTCGTGCGGGTTCTTCGCGTCGGCTTCACCGGCAACGATGGGCCAGCAGTTGAGGCCGTCGATTTGGCGCTCAGGCAGTTTCGCATCGATGACGTGGGCGATGGTGGGCAGCACGTCGATGGTCATCATCATGGTATCGGTAGTGGTGCCAGCGGGAATTCTTGCGGGCCATTTCATGATGCCAGCGACGCGCGTGCCACCTTCCCAGCAGGTGCCTTTGCCCTCGCGCAACGGTCCGGCACTGCCAGCGTGTTCACCGTAGCTGAGCCAGGGGCCGTTGTCGGAGCTGAAGATGACCCAAGTGTTGTCTTCGAGGCCGTTCTTTTTGAGCGTGTCCATGATCTGACCGACGGACCAATCGACTTCCATCATCACGTCGCCAAAGAGGCCTGTGCCGGACTTGCCTTTGAACTTGTCGCTCACGAACAACGGCACATGCACCATGCTGTGGGCGAGATAGAGGAAGAAGGGCTTGCCCTTGTTCTTCTCAATGAAACGGACCCCGCGTGCGGTGTAATCGGTGGTGAGGTGCGTCTGATCATCCGGTGTGATCTCCTCATCCAAGACGTGATCGTTTTCGACCATCGGCAGTTTCGGATATGCGCCTTTCTTTGCCTGCGGATGGAACGGCCACATGTCGTTCGAGTAAGGGATGCCGTAGTACTCGTCGAAACCGTGTTTGACGGGCAGGAACTGGGGCTGGGAACCGAGGTGCCATTTGCCGACGGCAGCGGTGGCATAGCCCTTCTGCTTCACGATCTCGGCAATCGTCATTTCATCTGCATTGATACCATGTTTGGCCGAAGGCCCGAGCGCGCCGTGAATGCCGATGCGATTCGGATAGCATCCTGTCAGCAGCGCCGTGCGCGAAGCGCTGCAAACTGGCTGTGCGACATGAAAATTCGTGAATTTGCGGCCCCCAGCGGCGAGTTTGTCGATGTTGGGTGTTTGATAACCTTGAGCGCCGAAACAGCCGACATCGGCGTAACCCATGTCATCCATGAAAATGATGACGATGTTCGGCGTGGCGGCGGCGATTGACGCATCGGGAATGATGAATACCGAAAGGAGGATTGCAGACAGGAATGTGCGCATGGTGGGGTGGTGAAACGGTACCGGTTGGGCCAGCGTCAAAACGGGGGCTGACACTACGGAATTCCAGTCTTTTTTCCGCTTGCCGATTCCTAGCATGCCTTTATGATCCGCGTCCTTCCCGGACAGAATTAGCGTTTTCAGGGCGAGAGTGGGGCCATCCCCGCTCTTTTTTGTCTGGTGATATCACGAATTTTTATGATCAGCGAACTTAAAGCCCTTTTCGACTACTACGAGAAAGAGAAAGGTATCGACCGTGCAAAAATGGTCGAGGCTCTCTCGCAGGCATTGCTTGCCGCTTCGAAAAAGAGCATCGGTCCCGCGCGTGAACTGCGCATCGACATTGATCCTGACAAAGGCACCATCAAGGCCTTCGCCAAGCTGCTTGCCGTCGAGACTGTCACCAACCGCTGGGAGGAACTCCCCCTCGCCACGGCCAAAAAGTTCAAGAAAAACGCGGTGATCGGCGACGAGATCGAAGTCGAAGTCACGCCAAACAACATGGGCCGTATCGCCGCGCAGACCGCGAAGCAGACGATGCTGCAGCGCCTGCGCATGGCGGAGAAGGAAAACCTGTACGACGAGTTCAAGGACCGCACCGGCGATGTCGTCAGCGGTGTGGTGCGGCGTTTTGAGAAGTCCGACGTCGTCGTCGATCTCGGCAAGTTCGAAGGCATCATGACCTCGAAGGAACGTGTCTCTACCGAGGACTACACGCCCGGCGACCGCATGCGCTTCTATGTGAAGGCCGTGGAAAAAGACAGCGGTCGTGGCCCGGAGATCATCCTGTCTCGTGCGCATCCGAACTTTGTGCGCCGTCTGTTTGAATTTGAAGTCAGCGAAATCGGCGACCGCACCGTGGAGATCGCCAGCATCGCCCGTGAGGCCGGCTACCGCACCAAGGTGGCCGTGCATAGTGGCGATGAAAAAGTCGATCCCGTCGGTGCCTGCGTCGGCCTGCGTGGCGCACGTGTGAAGAACATCGTGCGTGAGCTGAACAATGAGAAAGTGGACATCATCCGCTGGAAGTCCGATCCCGCCGAGTTCATTCGCGAGGCATTGAAGCCGCTCAAGGTGTTGACCATCCAAGTCAATGTTGAGAAGAAAGAAGCACGCCTCACGGTCAGCGAGGAAGATCTGTCGAAGGCCATTGGCCGCCGCGGTCAGAATGCGCGTCTGACTTCACGCCTTGTCGGCATGGATTTGGTCATCGAGAAGGATCAGCATGCTGCCGAAGTCTTTGAAGGTCAGATTGGCAGCGCTGTACATCATCTGGTGGATGCCCTAGGCATCACTGAAGAGACTGCACGTCTGCTGACTCAAGGCGGTCTCGCCGACCTGCGCAGTTTTGCCGACGCTGATGTCGGTGATCTCACGGAAATCCTTGGCGGTGACAGCGCCCTGGCCCAGCAGATTTTCGACAAAGCCAAGGCACATGCTTCCGCTCCTGCAAAGGAGTAGCCCCGGTGCCGTCATGAAAGCCAATTTAAACAACCTCTACCCGTCCGAACAGCCAGCCCCCAACGCCGCTCGCCAGAACTCATTCTCTCATGCCCAGCAAGTCCTCATCCGCCAAAAAGAGCAAGCCTGCCACCGACGAGGTCGTCGTTGAGGAAGTGACTGCCGAAAGCGCCAAGTCCAAAAAACTGGTCAAAGGCAAAGTGCTTTCGTTGATTGAGGACAAGAAACCGAGGAGCAGAACAGCAGGCAAGGAGGGCACGTCATTGCCACATCTTGGAGCTAGGCCCGTTGCTCCGGCACCAGCTAAAGAGGAAGCGCCTCCGGCTCCCGCCAAACCCACGCTGGACGAACGCAAGGCCGCCGCGCTCAATCTCTTTGAGGACGACGACAAGCCCAAGGTGCGCCGCCGTCCGGTGGACGAAAATGCACAGCAGAATGCTCTGCCGCCGATCTCGCTGTTGAACGAGCCGCCGCCAAAACCGATCGTCCCCATCGTTCACGCCCCGCCCGCCGATGTGCCGGCACCTGACTTTGAGATTGGCGAAAGCGGTGAAAAAATCATCCATCTGAAGCCGCCGATCGTGGTCAAGGATCTGGCGGACAAAATGGGCCTGAAGCCCTTCAAGATCATCTCCGAACTTATTGCCTTCAAAGTCTTCGCCAGCGCGGACAAGGCCATCGACATCGAGATCGCTGAAAAAATCTGTGAAAAACACGGTTTCAAGCTCGAGCGTGACAAGCGCGAGAAGGGCGGCGGCGTTCACAAGCCTGATGAAGTCATCGTCGTGCCTGATCGGCTCCCCGAGCCGCCGCCTGATGAAAAGGACACCCGCGAACTGCGCGCCCCGATCATCACCTTCATGGGCCACGTCGATCACGGCAAGACCTCGCTGCTCGATGCCTTGCGCAAGACCACCGTCACCGCTGGTGAAGCGGGCGGCATCACGCAGCACATCGGTGCCTACTGCATCTTCCACAACGGCAAGCCCATCACCTTCATCGACACTCCCGGCCACGCCGCGTTCTCCGCCATGCGTGCCCGTGGGGCCAATGTCACTGACATCGTCGTTCTCATCATTGCTGCCGACGACGGCATCATGCCGCAGACGAAAGAAGCGCTCAGCCACGCCAAGGCCGCCAACGTGCAGCTCATGGTTGCCATCAACAAATGTGATCTTCCCGCCGCGAACGTCATGCGGGTGAAGAGCCAGTTGCAGGACATCGGCCTCGCGCCAGTGGACTGGGGCGGTGAAATCGAGTGTATGGAAGTCTCGGCCCGCAGCGGCCTCGGACTCGACAACCTGCTCGAAACCATGTCCCTCCAGGCCGAGGTGCTCGAACTCAAGGCAGATCCCAAGGCCGCGCCTCGTGCCACCGTCATTGAATCCTCCATGGTCGCCGGCAAAGGCCCTGTCGCCACCGTCATCATTGGCCAGGGCACGCTCAGAACCGGCCAGGCCTTCATCTGCGGCCCGCATTGGGGCAAGGTCAAAGCGCTGATCAACGACCGTGGTGAATCCATCAAAGAAGTGCTTCCCGGCATGCCGTGCGAGGTCATCGGCTTCAGCGACATGCCGCATGTCGGCGATGAAGTCGTCGTCATGGCGAGCGAACGCGATGTCAAACGGCTCAGCGAGGAGCGCATCGAGGAGCTCCGCCAGAAGAAGCTCAACGTGCCCCGTCGTTCCACCCTGGAGCATCTCTTTGCCAGCATCGAGGAAAGCAACAAGAAGGTCCTCAAGCTCGTCCTCAAATGCGATGTGCAGGGGTCGGTGGAAGCCGTTGCCAAATGTCTCACCGACATCCAGACCGACAAGTGCAACCTCGACCTCCTGCATCAGGAGGTCGGCTCCATCAACGAGTCCGACGTGCTGCTCGCCAGCGCCTCCGATGCCATCATCATCGGCTTCAACGTCAAGGTGGAGAACAAGGCCCTCACCACCGCGAAACGCGAAGGCGTGCAGGTGAAGCTCTACTCCATCATCTACGAACTCATCGACCAGGTCAAAGAGGCCATGCAGGGCCTGCTCGATCCGCTCACTCGCGAGAAGGTGCTCGGCCACGCCCGTGTGAAGCAAGTCTTCAAGGTCAACAAAGGCTTCGTCGGTGGTTCCGTCGTCACCGATGGCACCATGCAGCGCAAGCAGCGCGCCCGCGTGCTGCGCAACGGCCAGGCCGTGTATGACGGCGGCTTTGAAACGCTGCGCCGCTTCCAGGATGAGGTCAACGAAGTCCGCAACGGCATGGAGTGCGGCATCAAGCTCTCCGGCTTCAGCGACTACGAAGAAAACGACGTGATCGAGTGCTACGAACTCGAAAAATTCGCCCAAACGCTCTAACCCGATGCTGGATGGCAGATGCTGGTTGCTAGATTTATCCAGCATCCAGCATCCAGCATCCAGCATCCAGCCCCCACCGATGTCCCTCCGAGTCCAAAAAGTCCGCGAACTCATTCGCCGTGAGCTCAGCACGATCCTGGAGAAAGACTTTCGCAACGACGACTGCCTCGTGACCATTCACGACGTCAGTCCCACGCCGGATATGCGGCAGTGCTTTGTGTATGTCGGGGTCATCGGCAAGCCGCACCAGCAGGACGCCGCCATCGAAAAGCTCACCAAGGCCCGTGGCTTCATCCAGCGCGACCTCTACAAGCGCGTCAAACTGCGCAGCAGCCCGCAGCTCTTCTTCCGCCTCGACAAATCTGTCGAGCGCGGCGTGCCCCTGCTCAACATCATCGACAACCTCCCGCCGCCGCTGCCCGATCTACCGCCGGACGAAGGTGATGCTCAGGAAGCCAAATCTTCCGCCGCGTGATGCCCGCCACTGACGCCACTGCCTGAATTGGCGCAGCCAATAGGGGACTACCGCCGCAGCGCCAGGATCAACTCATCCACCTTGTCCGCGATCTGCTGCATCTCGCTTTGCGTCGGCGGATCGCTCACGGTCATTCCCAGCGTCGCCACTGCATTGCTGAGATTGCTCGTGCCATTGATGGCGCTATTGAGCTGCGCATTCGTCACCTCACCGGGCGGGCCTGGCGCACCCGTGCCACCATCGTTGCCGGTAAAACCACGCGGAATATTGAAAACCATCCGCACCGCGCTGCCATCAAAGTTCGTCTGCACGGAGGCGGGATCAGTCGGATTCAGCATGTTCACCCCATCGACGATGAAGTTCGTAAACGGCGGCCCTTGCCCGCCATCGTTGCCGTTGCTGCCATTCGTGCCGTCATTCCCACGCGGAATGCCGAAGGTGAACCGCACACTCGCCCCATCAAAGTTCGTCTGCACCGTGGCGGGATCGCCGGGGTTCAGAGTGTTCACACCATCCACGATGAAGCTCGTGATGGGCGTGGCGCTCGCGCCGTCTTGACCTCTGGGTATCCCAAACGTGAATCGTACATTCGCCCCGTCCCAGCTCACGCTGGCCTGCGCCGCATCGCCGGGATTGAGCGTGTTCGTGCCATCAATGACCGCGCCAGTGACGCTCGTCCCATCGTTGCCGTTCTGACCCGGCGGCCCGGCGGGAACAGCATCGATCAAATCCTTGAGGCCGGTGAACTGCGCGCGCAGCAGCGCCGCCTGCACCTGAGCATTGTTGAGGGGAAGCGTGGGATCGTAGGGCATGAGCGGGGGAAGTTTGCAATGGTTGACAGTGGTTGACGGTTGTTTGCAGTGGTTTCAAAACCACCGTCAACGGCGCGCTTCATCCTTCGCAGTAGTGCTACGGAGAATGGAAGCGCCCTCAACCATGGCAAACCACTGCAAACACGAGCGCAGCGAGTCTCCGCTCACGGCACAATCTTCGTCGCCGGATCACTCCACGGGCCGGGGCCGTTAGCTCCGAGGCCGCGCACGCGGACCCAGATGCGGGTGCCACTGCTCAGGCCGGAGATGGTGGTGCTGGAGGCGGTGGTGGTGTCTTTGGTCTCATACGGGCCGGTCACGGGATGCACGGTGGTGATCTGCCATTCAATGTCGTTAAGTTAAGGCGATCACAAGTTTTTGTATGCGGTGGGCGCCATGCGTTTGGCGCGAGGCGTGCGCGGATTGGAGCGCCCTGGGCGTATTAGGCAGCGGGCACGTTGGAAGCAGC
>NZ_JBJXFV010000109.1:0-18690 GCF_046154365.1 Prosthecobacter sp. | reverse complement strand
GATGACGGTTGAGCGAGGCGCTGTTGAACTGCGTGAGCACATAGACCTGACGCACGCCGGAGTTGATGCAGTTGCTGATCGGAATATCCACGAGGCGATATTTGCCTGCGAGCGGCACGGCGGGCTTGGCGCGATCCTTGGTCAACGGGAACAGCCGCGTACCCGCGCCACCGCCCATGACAATTGCCAGGGTGCTGCGGCGGAGAAGTGCGTCGGCCTCGAACTGGGAGGAAGTGGTGTTGCTCATGGTCTGGTGTTGGTTGAACGCTATTTCTCTGCAACAAGGCGGGCAGGCAAGCGTTATCCCTGCCCCAAATTTGCCGAGCCGACGCGCCTCACATTTTTCAGTTCTATCACCCCACCTCCTCCCATGTCCAATTCCGTATTCCTTCACCCCGCACTTTTTTTCGGCAGCCTTTGCCTCGTCACATCTGCCACGCAGGCGGCGGTGAACTTTGAAAAAGACCTCCTCCCCGTCATCACCAAGAAGTGCCTCGAATGCCACAAGGTTCCCGTCGTGGAGAACGGCAAAAAGAAGGAACCCAAGGCCGGACTCCGCCTCGATGCCTCCTGGGCCATCCTCAAGGGCAGTGAAAACGGCCCTGTACTCACCCCCGGCGCTCCCGACAAAAGCAGCATCTATGAGTCCGTCACGCTGCCGAAGGACGACGACGGTCACATGCCCTCGAAGGGCGAGGATCTCACCGCCGACGAAATCAAGCTGCTCAAAGCGTGGATCACCGAAGGCGCGGACTTCGGCGGCTGGGTCGGCAACACCGAGGGCATGCCGCTTGGTGCGCAGACGTCAACCACGAAGGCCTTCAAGCCCCGCCCGCACGATTTATTCTACACTGCCCTCGAAAAAGAGGTGAAGCCGCTGTCCGATGACGTGCTCGCGAAAGCCAAAGCCGCTGGAGCACAGGTTGCCGCGGTGAAGGTCGAAAGCCCATTGGTGCGCGTCGATTTCCTCACTGGCGTGTCGAAGTGCGATGATGCAAAAGTCGCCGCCATTCTGCCGCTCAAGGAAAACATCGTGCAGCTTGAGCTTGGCCGCACGGTCATCACCGACGCCGCCTTGAAGACCATCGCTCAGCTTCCGCGCCTCGTGTCGCTCGATCTGCGTCAGACCAAAATCACCGATGCCGGCCTCGAATCACTCATTGGTCTGAAAAAACTGCAAACGCTCAACCTTTACGGCACCGAGATCACCGATGCCGGCTTGAAGCACCTCGCCAAACTCAAAAGCCTCAAGAATGTTTATCTCTGGCAGTCCAAGGCCACTGAGGCAGGCGTAAAACAGCTCAACGCCGCCATCCCCGGCCTCAAAGCCAGCGTCAAATAATCCAACCTGTTCGTATCCCCATGAAAACGCGCCTCCTCATGCTCACCGCCATCATCAACGCCCTGTTCGGCACTGCCATCGCCGGCGAAGGCGAAAAAGTCAGCTACGACGCCCCCGCCGTCTCTGGCATCAATCAAGACGGTGTCACGGTGAACTTTGCCGACGTGTACAAGAAAGGCCCCACCGTGGTCTTCTTTTATCCGAAGGCTGACACTCCCGGCTGCACGAAGCAGGCCTGCTCCCTGCGCGACGCCTTCGCTGATCTCAGCAAAGACGGCGTTCAGGTGATTGGTGTCTCCTTCGATAAGCCCGACGCGCAGAAGGCTTTCAAAGACAAGTTCACCCTGCCCTACGACCTTATCGCCGACCCTGAGGGCAAGATCGTTGCCGCCTTCAAGGTGGAGAAAATGCTCAAAGGCGTGCTCTCACTCGCCAAGCGCAGTTGTTTCCTCATCAAAGGCGGCAAAGTCGTCTGGCAGGACTACGCAGCCGCCACTGACAAGCAGGCCGAGGACATCAAGCGCGTGCTCGGTGAGGTGAAGTAAGTCACGACCCTCGTCATCGTTTTCTCAAACAACACAGCCGGGGGTCGGAAACGACTCCCGGCTTGTTTTTGGGCATGGCTTGAGAACGATGATCATGTTTTGACGGTTGCAGTGCCCATCAGCTCCCATTCTCCCACGCCCTTCAATTGCAGCACGCGTTCATGGAACCGCCGGAGTGTCTCGCGGTGGCCGACGCTGATGAAGCCGATGCCAGACTCGCGAATCAGCTCGTAGAGGCGGTTTTGATTGTCTTCATCAAGAGCGCTCGTGGCTTCATCCAGAAAGACAAACCTGGGATTGCGCAAAAACAGGCGGGCGAAGGCCACGCGCTGCTGTTCGCCAAGAGACAGGACGTTCGTCCAGTCGATGACGCGATCTAGGTTGCCGTCCACACGAGCGAGCACGTCGGCGAGGTTCACCTTCTCCACCACCTGGCGGATTGCTTCGTCATCGGTGCCATGTTCATGGTCGGGGTAGCGCAGTTGATCGCGCAGGCTGCCAGGCACCATGTAAGGACGCTGCGGGAGGAACATGAGATGATTCAAAGCCGGACGTTCAAGCGAACCCGGTCCTCCAGGCCACAAGCCGGCGATGGTGCGCAGGATGGAGCTTTTGCCGGTGCCGCTGGCACCCATGATCATCAGGCTTTGATGCGGATGCAGTTCGAAGGACAAGTCTTTTGCGAGCAGCTTTGAGCCATCTGGCGTGTGAACAGTGAGCAGGTCGAGTTTCACCTGCGTGCTGGTTGCATCGAGCTGCTGATGGTTCTCGCGGGCGATGCGTTCCTCATCCGCATCGAAGTCATCGAGATCATCCCAAAGAATACCGAGACGCTGCACTCCGGCCAGATAGGCGCTGAGGCCCTCGAAGTTGTCCGCGATGAGCGACACGGCACCGAGCACCTGCGCAAAGGCACCGAGAGTCTGCGTCACCACCCCGAACTGCAGCTCCCCTCTCATGAACATGGGGGCGACGATCAGGATCGGCACCACGAGCGCGATGGAATTGTAACTGTTGCGGAAGAAGCCGAGGTTGCGGTTCCACCTGATGATGGTGCGCATGTTGGCGACCACGGCGGCAAGACGATTGACGAGGTCGAGATGCTCGCGCTTTTCACCGCGATAGAAGGTGATGGACTCCGCATTGTCACGCACACGCACTAGGCCGTAGCGGAAATCGGCCTCCTTTTGATACTTGTCGTAGTGCAGGCCAACGAGCCTGCGCCCGATGACGAAGCACATGAACGTGCCGCCTGCCGCATACACCAGCGCCACGCCCACGAGTGTGCCGGAGATGCTCCACAGCACGCCGAGGAAGCCGATCAAGGTCATCACCGAATTCACCACCAGCAGTGCGTAGCTGAGCGAATCGATGGTGAAGTTGCGCACGTCTTCACTGATGCGCTGATCCGGGTTGTCGATGCTTTCGGAGCCGCGCAGCCGGTAGTAAGCGCGGTTGTTGAAGTAGCGCTTGATCAGATGCTGCGACATCCACTCCCGCCACAGCAACGCCAGCGACTGCTCGGCCCAGCGGTAGCAGACATCGATCAAGACCGCGACGACGAACGTGGCGAGATACCGGCCCATCGCGCTCCAGTAGGCATGGGCATTCTTGTTCTCGATGGCCGTGATCAAGTCACGGCCCGCATAGCTGGTGAGCACGATGACCCCGACGGAGGCGACCGAAAGCGTGAGCAGCAGCGTCAGCAGGCCACGTGCCTTGACTCGCCGTTCCGATTTGAAGAAGGCCCGGGTGATCTGCCAGAGCTGACGTGCCGTCTTGCTCAGTTTCTCTTTGGCGATGAGGCTGAGAGGTGTGCGGGGTGTTTTGCTCATAAAAAATGCTCTCGCTCACCAAGCGCAGCCGCTTCCTCATCAAAGACGGCAAGGTCGTCTGGCACGACATAGGCACGGGCAATGCGTGGGTGCCATGGGGTGTGTACCCCAAGTGCCTGTCACCACGGCATCAGCCGACCATGAGCACACTAGGTGAAAATCAGGGCGGCAGGAGATGGGACACAGATTTTCAGTGGTCCTCTGGTTCCGGCACCAGCTTCAATGCCAGCTTCCTGAAGTCACGCACGCGATGGAAGGTGGTGTAGTCGGCAGCGTGCTGGTTCGGTGCGTTGACGCTGGAGCGGCAGAGGATCGCCAGATCGTCGCCATCAATCACCGGGCGGCCATACATGTAGGACTGCGAGAGCTTCGCCGCCTGCGCGATGCCGCCGGCCTGGAACCAGTTCAGGCCAAAATGTGAGGTCATGGATGCGTGGGCTAAGCAACGTGGCAAAAGCATGTGTCCATCCTCAATGAGGTGCTGCACCGATTTTTTGATCGCCTTTGGAATCCGGTTGGCTCAGCATGACAACCCTTTCATGAGCCAATCCATTCATCCCATCGTCGTACTGTCCATTCTCGGCATCGTGGCATCGTTGATCCTCCTGGTCACCGTGTTTCGTGTGCGCCGTGTCGGTTTGAAGGTGCTACTGGTGCTCATCGCCGTCGTGACACTGGCACCTGCAGCGCTGGTGGTGCTGACGATGTATCCTGAGTGGGTGGATGCGCGGTTTCGCAGCTACAAAGCCTTCTATGCGGGCATCCAGCTCGGTATGACACGCGAGGACGTGATGGCGGTGCAGGCGCAGCATTATCCCGAGGGCGGTCCGCGCCAGCGGCCACTCATCATGGTCGATGAAGCCGAGAGCCTGACGTTTTTCATGCATGCCGAGGTTCCCGACAGTTGGATCAACTGCGAGGGCATCCTGCTCGGCTTCAAGGACGGCAAAGTAGCATCCAAAACCTATTCGCCTGATTGATCATGCCGCTCTGCAAACGTTTGCTGCGCCTCGTTGCGATTGCCATCCTCACGCCCGTGATCTTCCTGCTCGGCTGCCAGTCCAAACTCATCTACTACCCGAATCCATACCGGGCGGAGCATGAAACGATGCTGCGTGATGCCAAGGGGGCGCGTGTTCGCTTCACCACCTCGCAGGGAGCGCAGACGGCGTTCTACATTCCACCGCGTGTGACCACGCCGGGTCTGCCGCAGACGATCTGGCTGTGTTTCTGCGGGAATGGCTCCCTGGCGCTCGACTGGCTGCATTTCACGGATGATTGGGACGATCATTTCGCGTATCTGCTCGTCGATTACCCGAGCTATGGCGACTGCGCGGGCAAACCGACGCCGGGGCGGATTCGTGAGAGCGGCAAGGCGGCATTCGCAGCGCTGGCACAGCATCTGGGCTCCACTCAGCAAGAGTTGCAGCCGCGCACCGCCGTGCTGGGCCATTCACTCGGCTGTGCGGCGGCCTTGATGGCGGCGGATGACCTCAACCTGCGGCGCGGCGTGCTGGTTTCGCCCTTCACCTCGATGACGGACATGGGACGCATCGTGCTTGGCTGGCCGCTGTGTTATTTGAACCTGCACCGCTTCGACAACCGCCAAACGCTGCGCCATGTCACTTCACGCCCAAGTGCGCGCTTCGTGATATTCCATGGCGCGGAGGACGAAGTGATTCCGGTGCGCATGGGTCGTGAGCTGGCGGCGGTGCAGCCGCGGGTGGTGACCTTTCATGAGGTTCCGGGCGCGCATCACAATGACATCCTGAGCCTGATGATGGATCGAATCGGCAGGGCCATGAGAGAGGTCGTGGCGCAGGTGGAGCCGTGAGGCACACGGCGGTTGCTTTCGGGCGTCGCTGTGCTCTGATGCGCGCTCAAACTCCCTCCCCAAGCCCATGTCTGCGCACACCACTTCCTCGGAAAAATCCTCCATCTGGTCCATTCTCAACGTCATCATTGGCTCCGTTATTGGCGGCGTCGTGCTGCTGTGGGTGACCGCGTTTGTCTGGGATGGTCTGAGTTCCCTGCGGCCGAAGCCCAAAGCAGACAAGCCTGCTGCCGTGGTCGCCGCAGCTCCTACGGCTGCTGCTCCTGCCGCCAATCTCCCGGTGCTCGAAGTCACCCTCAAGCCTGACGCCGCGAATCCGCTGGCCTACGACACGAAGTCGATCAGCGCCAAAGTCGGCCAGAAGGTGAAAGTGACCTTCAACAACACGCACCCCACCCTGCCGCAGCCGCACAACTTCGTGCTCGGCAAGCTCGGCACCAAGGACAAGATGATGACCATCGCCATGAGCGCGATCACGCTGGTGGACAAAGGCTACATCCCCGACTCGCCCGACATCCTTGCCCACACCAAGCTCATCAACCCCGGCCAGAGCGAGTCGATCGAGTTCACGCTCCCTGCCGCCGGTGAATACCCTTATTTCTGCACCTTCCCCGGCCATGTCGCGATCATGAACGGTGTCATCATCGTCCAGTAAGCCTCAGCCTTCACCGATCATGGCCGTCTCCATCAGCGTCGATTACGAAGGCGGCCTGCGCTGCCGGGCCACGCATGGCCCGTCGCAAAACCAGTTCATCACCGACGCGCCGGTCGATAACCACGGCAAAGGCGAGTCCTTCAGCCCCACCGATCTCGTCGCCACTGCTCTCGCGACCTGCATGGCGACCGTGATCGGCATCAAGGCGCAGCAGAAGGGCTACGACCTCGCCGGCATGAAAGTCAGCGTGGAGAAGCACATGAGCGCGGACAGCCCGCGCCGCATCGTACGCCTGCCCATCACCATCGACATCCCGCTGCCCGCCAACCATCCTGATCGTCCCGTGCTTGAAGCCACCGCCCTCGGCTGCCCCGTGCATCACAGCGTCCATGCAGACATCGACAAGCCGGTGACGTTTGTTTGGAGCGGGAAGTGAAACGTGTTGGCATGAAGCCAATCGTCTCGTCCCACCAAGTTTACCGCTACTTCCGTTTCCCGAACTTCATGCGGTCATAGACTTCGGCGAGCGGGAGCTTGAGGCCGAGACTTTTGATGGGCAGTTCTTGATCGAGACCTTTGGCCTCGGTGAGAAACCAGAAGCCGTCGCCGTGACGTTCGTAGAGTTCGATGTGCGGGCTGGTCTGTGAGACGAGGACGTAGGCTTTGAGGGATTCGAGCTGGCGGTAGTTTTCGGCCTTCTTGCCGCGGTCGTAGCTTTCGGTGGATTTGGAGAGCACTTCAAACACGATGGTGGGATTGATGGCGGTCTGCTGGCGCTTGTCCTTGGGGTCGAACTCCAGTTTTTTGCAGAAGACCGAAGCGTCCGGGTAGGTGACGAGACCGGTGGCGGGGATTTTCACCCTGAGATTGCTGTCGTAGGGCGTGCAGGTTTTGCCTTTGAGCCTGTTGCCGAGTTCACCGATGAGATTGGCAGCAATGAGGCAGTGATCGGGAGAAGCACTCTCCAAGTGACGAATCTCTCTATCATCGAACTCGCTCTTGGAGACGGCTTGTTCTTCAAGAGCGTAATATTCTTCGACGGAGTGCTGGCGGCTGACTTTGGAAATGACCATGACGGCGGAAGCTAAATGCACGGCATGATGGAGCCAGTCAAAACTTTGTCGGAGATGTTCGCTCCAATTGATAGAGGTAGGAACGGCACAACTCAATGTGCCGTTCCTACCTCTATCTTGAGCTTTACCGCTTCACCCACCGCGCCCCACTCGACAATCCCACATGCCAGTCACGCAGGTGCATGTCCGAGTAGTCCGTCTTGCCTTGCGCACCGACCATGAAGGTGCCGGTGGCACGTTTCCATGCCTTGCTAAAGCTCTCCGCCGTGTGGCAGCCCCAGCTCTGGCAGTAGGCTTTGCTGGTGAAGGCCCAGCGGCTGAGCTTGCCCAGGTCATGCTCATGCAGCCACACCGTGGAGGTGGCGTACACGTCCGAGCTGTAGTCAAACATGAAGCTGTACTTGTTCGAGTGGCCAAAAAACTCGAAGCCGGAGATTTTCAAACCACTGCGGCCTGAAGCCCCGTGATTGATGTAGCGGATGAGTTCATCCGTACTGCGGAACCAGACGAGGTTGATGAACGGATATGCCTTGGGCACCGACTCGACGTTCTGTGTCAGCGGTTGATGCTCGGCGGCGGCGCGGCGCACATAGGCGTCGCGATACACCAGCCAAGTGATCCGCGTGCCAGCCGGTGCCGTGGCGTGAATCTCCTGCATGCGCACGCGTGCGGTGCGGACGAAATTGCCCCACCAGCGGTCATGCTGCTCGCCAGGGCGGCGCAGATCCTCAAACTGCCGCACCGCCGGCCCGCCGCTGACGACGAGGTATTCGGTGTCAGCGGCTGCTGTGGCAGCAAAGCCGCAGGTGAGGAGAAAAATTGCGGAGAAGAGCAGTCGGGTCATGACGGCGGCAACAAAGCACGGCTACTTCGATTCGACGAGCTTGAAGTTCTTGAACTGCACCACCATCACCGGGCCCGCGTGGATTTGCAGGGCCAGCAGGCCTTCCTTCGGCGCATTGGCGGCATCTTCATCGGTCACATCGACGGTCTGCTGGCCGTTGATGAAATGCTGCACATGATTGCCCTTGGCGACGATGCGGTACTCGTTCCAGTCTTCTTTCTTGATCGAGGCCTGAATCGCGGCGCTCTCTCCAACGGTGCCAGTGACTTCGACGACGGCTTTCTTGCCGTCAGCACCAGCCTTGATCACGGTCTTCTCGCCTCGCTTGGCCAGGATGCCACGACCGCGTTCTTCATACAAAATGCCGCTGTAGGTGTCGCCCGCTTCGAAATCGGCCTGATAGCCGCTGATGATCGGCCCGAACTCGCCCGGGGTCAGTTCCTTGCTGCGATACTGCACGCCGGAATTGCCCTTTTCGATGCGGTATTGGAACGTCAGTTCGAAATCGCTCACCGTGCCGCCCTTCCACACGAGGAAGGTGTTGTGCTTGAGGATGCCTTTGGCCGGATTCGCCGGATCAGGTGGTGTGATGCCGGTGATGGTGCCGTCCTTCACGCTCCACAGGTCTTTGTTGCCCTCCCAGCCGGTGAGGTCTTTGCCATTGAAGATTTCTTTTTCTTCTGCGCTGACAAAGGAGAGCGCGGTGAACAAAGCGGCGAGCGTGAGGTGCAGTTTCATGGTTGGATGTGGTTGGGACGGGCGAGGTGTAACGCGCAGGCCCGCGCTTGTCTATCGCTTTGCTGGTGCCGTGCGTCGCACTTGCTGTTTTGCCTGCCAATGATACAGGGCGCGTGATGCAACTGCCGCGTTTCCTCTCCTCGCCCCTGCTGTGGCGCATGTTCGTCCTGCTATGGGCCGGAATTCTCTACTGGCTTTCAGAGCAGAGCAAGCTGCCGTCTCCCGCGAAGTTTGAAGGCATCGACAAGCTCGAACACGTCGTCTATTTCGCCGCCGGCGGCATGTGCTTCCTGCTCAGCCTGCGTCTCGTCGGATTCGCTCGCAAGACGACCATCGCCATCGTTTTGACCGTTCTGTTCTGCTCTCTCGTCGGCGCGCTCGACGAATGGCATCAAACCTTCACCCCCGGCCGCAGCGGTGGTGATGTGCTGGACTGGACCGCCGACACGATCGGCGGTTTTATCGGGGCCTTGCTGGCCATGGGATTGCAGAAGTGGCTGGCGAGAGATCAACTTGAGGCGTGACAGTGCGGCCTGACCATTGGTAAAAGAGCGGATGCGCATCCTCACCGCTTTCTTCGTCTTGCAGATTGTGGCACCCGTCCTTTCGCAGGGTGCTGAGGTCAAAGCCGCTTCGGACTGGAAACAAGATCTCGCCAAGGCCGGTTTTTCCGCCGCAGAAATCAAACGACTCGCCAAAGACAAGCTGCTCGTCAGCACGCAGGAGATAAAGCAGAGCTTCAGCGCCTACCTCGGCCATGGCCCTCCCAATTTCATCACCTCTGACGCGATTCTGAACGCCTACCATGTGCTGTTTGAGGAAACACTGCGGCGGCAGGAAGAACTCAATGCAGCCGGTCTGCGTCGTTTCTGCACGGAAGACTGGGCGTTGCTTGCCACGATTGACCGGATGTACGCAGGAGACACGGACGCAATCAAAGCGGCCCAGCAGCGTGTACGTTTCGTTTTGGGTGTGGCGGTGAAACTGCTGGGCGGGGACATTCAGAAAGCTCCCGAACCACTGCGCAAGGCCATCGAAACAGAAGCCGCGTTGATCGAAAAAGCCGAAGGGCGGCACAAACCGGCCTTGTTGGGTCCGCCTGAGCCGGACTTCATCGCCCTCGATTACACACTCTTTAGACCCGTCGGCTTTTATGCCAACGCACCGCGGCTGCAACGCTATTTTCGTGCGCTGCGCTGGTTGCAACTTGTTCCCTTTCGTCTGGAACGACGTGAGGAACTTCTCGCCTTCCATATGCTGGAACAGAGCATTGGTTCACCCAGGGTTTGGAAAGAGGATGCCTCGGGCAATTCACAACTTGAATTGATCGACAAAGATCTTCTGCCCGAAGGCGCTGGACTCCAGACATACTTACGCCTGTCGCAGTTTCCACTGGATCGAGATCGTTTCTTGCATCGCTTGGGAGTGAATCTGGCTCATGCTGAAATTCGTGATGTCAGGCTGGCTGATGAAACTGAGTATCCGGTGAAAATTGATGAAGCGTTCTTTCGCAAACATGCGGAAGCAATGCGTGAACGATCTTCGCCAGAGGCATCTAAACCAGTCGTTGTGAATGACCGTATCCGCGAAGCATCACCGACGTCCGAAAGCCCTGACGTGCGCGTTCTCAGTGCCATCTGCCTGCCCGAAGATGCAGCGCTCGCTGCTGTCGCCAGACTTGAAGATGCGGAACCGTCGGCAAAACGTTCTCCCGGCCTAGAGTTCGCCTCCTGGCTGGCAATGCCAGCAGCCAAGTCACGACTGCGTGAGCAAGCAGGCAATGCCCAGATCGCTGCCTTGGCAAAGTTTCCGCCCGAACGCTACCCTTACGCCGAAGAAAAAGATGCAGCGAAGTCGTGGTGGAGCGTATTGCCGGAAAACTGGGGCGGCAGTCTTATTCAGTATCGTGCCGCCTTGAGCTGTCTGGCAGAGAACGATCCACGCGCACCAGCCTTCATGCAGGGCAAGACTTGGGAGCTGAAGACCCTTCAAACCGTGGCAGCAAGCTGGGCGCAGGAACGGCATGCCTGGTCTCTGCAGGTCATGCCGGAAACCCATTTCCTCAAAGCTCCCAGCATGCCGCAAGGCTTCATCGAGCCTGCACCGGCGTTTTTCATGCGCATGAGTCATCTGGCAAATCACCTGGGCGGGCTGGCGGCTGAAACGGAATCCATGCTCGATCCTGTCGAGCCTTTCATCGAGGAAGCTGCAGATCATGTGCAATGGCTTCGTGAGGCGGCGGACAGTAAAGCATCCAAGCAGGATCTTTTCGGAGCGGTTTGGGTCGCCGCGCACTTTCTTGGCGAATTTGATGAACCCTTTGATAGCATCGACCCTGAAAAGGCCACCGCAGCGGATGCGCTCGGCCTCATCGAGAAGATGAACAGTTGTGCCAGACGACTGCTGGCTGAGGCCCGGTCAGGGACGGTTCTCTGGGGTAAAGTGCAGTCCAAACGGTTGTGGACCGACCGGCTCTGGCACCAACTGGAAATCCTCTGTGTGCGCCTCTCCATGCTCGCGGACAAACAGCTCAACAACTTCCCCTTCAGCGAGAACGAGGCGCGGTTCATCGAATACATCGGCATGGAGCTTTCAGAGATCATGCTCTATCGCGGCCAGGCATGGACGCACCCGAACGATGATGCCCCAAGGATCGCACGCCTTTTCTCAGACCCGCGCTCAGGCGGTGTCATGCATGTCGGAATCGGCAGGCCACGACTGATGTATGTGCTCTATCCCTGGCAAGGGAAGGAGATTCTGTGCCGTGGCGTCGTGATGCCGTATCACGAAACTGAAGCCGCCAAGACACTCACGGATGTCGAGTGGCACCAGCAATTCGAGGCCGACACACGTCCTCCTGTTCCAGCATGGCTGAAGGACTTGGTGCCGACTCAAAAGGTGTCATTGCAGGAGCCGTAAGCAGCACCGGCTCACTTCAGCGGGAACCACCACATCAGCAACGCGGTGAGGAAGACGTTCGCGAGGGCGAGTTCGAAGAACACTTTCCAGCCGAGCGCCATGAGCTGATCGAAGCGGAACCGCGGCAGGGTCCAGCGGATGACGATGAAGAAGACGATGAACAGGAACACCTTCGCGAAGAACGTCGCGATGTGCAGCAGGCCGGTGTAGAGCGGGGTGTCGCCGGGGCTGAAGTGGAGCTGCAGCGGGATGATTTTTTCCAGCAGCGGCCAGCAGGGAATGCTCCAGCCGCCGAGGAACAGCGTCACCGCCATGCCTGAGCCGATGATCATGGCAGCGTATTCACCCATGAAGAACAGCGCGAACTTCATCGAGCTGTATTCGGTGTGATAACCGGCCACCAGTTCCGTTTCGCACTCGGCGAGGTCGAAGGGCAGGCGATTCGTCTCCGCAAACATCGAGACGGTGAAGATCACGAACGAGATCGTGATGGGGATCAGCAGCACCCAGCGGGCGACGCTCAGGCCTTCGCCCCAGAGCGGTAGCAGCAGCCAGCCGTTGGCATCTTGAAACGCGGACATCTTGGTCAGGTTCAACTCTCCGAAAATCATCAGCACCGGAATGACCGACAGGCCCAGCGAGATTTCATAGGAGATCATCTGCGCGCTCGCACGCACACCGCCGAGGAAGGGATATTTGGAATTGGAGGCCCAACCGGCGAGGACGATGCCATAGACGCCGAGGGAGGCGATGGCGAAGGTGAAGAGCGGCCCGACGCTCAGATCAGCGATCACCATTTTGATCGGCTCGGCGAGTCCGAAAAAGGACAGGTTCAATTCACTGCCAAAGGGCAGCACCACGCAGGTGAGCAAGGCGGGCACCACCGTCATGCATGGCGCGAGCCAGTAATAGAAGGTGCGTACATGCTTTGGCACGAAATCTTCCTTCAGAATAAACTTCAAGCCGTCCGCCGCCGCCTGTGCCAGACCACCGATGCCAAAGGGCTGCCAGTCTTTCTTGAAACCCAGCAGCGTCAGCGGCACACCCACGCGGTTTGGCCCCACGCGGTCCTGGATCACCGCCGAGATGCGTCGCTCAAAATAAACGGCGATCGAAACCAGCGGGAGGATGACCAAGAAGGTCAGAAATACGATCTTCCCCACCGAGGTGGCGAGGGCAATGAGATCGAAATTGGCGAGCAAGGGCGTGAACATCTGCGCGCCGATTATCAGGACGCAGCGAGGAGCGGCAACCCGATTTTGTGAAAAGTTTCACAAAGTCCAACACCGCAGGTCACGGTGCTTGATTCGATGACGGATTCCGCACCGACTTCGCCGCCGGTTCTTCCGACATCGGCGCAAGGTGGTCGGCGATGCGGAAGATCGCGAGAATGAGTTCCACCGTCACACGGGCGACAATCAAAAAGAGCAGGAAGACCAGTGGTGCGGTGATGAAGCCCCACAGTCCATCCCACATCCACTTCCAAGCAAAATACACCGCCGCCAGCAGGCTCAGCACATACAGCATGCGTACCAGACGCGGGGTGACGAAACGCTTGAAGGAGAGATCCAGCACCAGGTCGAGCACGGCACGAATTTGCTGCCACAGGCTGGAAAGCACGGAACCAGGGGATTGTTCGGCATTCATGGCGACCAGAGTAGGCCAGTAGAAAGATGCCGCAACCCGCCAAATGATTCAGCCGCGAACGTTTTGCGACGGCCCGGAATAGTGGTTGCACGCTCTGACAACCACAGCCAGAATCCGCGCCTCTTTTTCGGCACCCGTGGCCTGGTGCGATTATTCGAGAAGCTCATCGATAAAACCAACACCGCCAACGTCATGCCTGCGAAACCCAAGAAGCCCGCAGCTAAAAAGCCTGCCGCCAAACCCGCGAAGAAAGCTCCTGCCAAAAAGGCGGCGGCAAAACCGGCGGTGAAGTCGAATAGCAAACCTGTTCTGAAAAAAGCGGCTCCCCCAACGCCCGCACCGAAGAAACCCTCCCCAAAACCTGTGAAGAAAACCGCCCCGAAAAAAGCCCCAGCTACGAAGCCTGCCGCCAAGAAATCTGCTCCTGCCACCAAGCCCGCCCCTGCGAAGAAAGCCGCCGCTCCGGTCACAGCCACCAAGCCTGCCGCCAAACCGGCCCCGGCTCCCGTGGTAGCGAAGGCTGTGACGAAACCCGCCGCTCCTGCCAAAGGCTCCAAGCATGCTCCGGCACCGCTGGTCACCAAGGGCCGTGTCTCGATTTCGACCGGCGGCACCCCGCGCAAAGGCAACAATCGCGATGAAGAAGGTGTCACCATCGAGATCGCCAAAGGGCCGGTGAAGATGACTCCTTTCCTCAAGAAGCAGAAGCAGCGCCTCGTCGAACTGCGTGACGCTTACTTGAACTCCATCGAAGGCGTTGCCAGCGAGACCATTCGCAATGAAGGCGGCGACTCTTCCGCCTTCGGTATGCATCAGGCCGATGCCGGCAGCGACGCCTATGACCGCGACTTCGCCCTCAGCCTCCTCGGCAAGGAACAGGACGCGCTTTATGAAATCAACGAAGCCCTGAAACGCATCGAAACCGGCACCTACGGTCTCTGCGAAGGCACCGGAGCCAAAATCCCCGAGGAGCGCCTTGAGGCCATGCCCTTCGCCCGTTATTCCGTCACCTATCAGGAAAAACTCGAGCGCAGCCAGATGAGCGGCCGCTGGAGCCGCCCGGTTCACTCCCTCTTCGGCCTCGACAACGCCGACGACGCCGCCGACGACGACAAGGACGAGGATGACGCCACTCCCGCCGCCTCCAGCAACAACTCCGGCGAATCTCTTGACTTCTCCAAAGAGTAACCTAGCCTCCGCGCCCCAAATTTATGCCGCGAGAAATCATCACACTTGAATGCACCGAAGCGAAGGCCGCAGGTATGCCGCCCTCCCGTTACGTGACCACACGTAACAAAAAAAGCGTCCGCACCCCCGGCCGTCTGGAGAAGGTGAAGTTCAACCACTTCATGAAAAAGCGCACCCTTCACCGCGAAACCCGTTAATCTTTACCCACGACCGCCATGCAACCGAAGACCAAAGAACGCATGTCCAACTTCCGTCGCGCGAATCGCAAGATGCCGCGTCGCCGTGTGGACATCCCGGTGGAAAAAATCTCCTACACCAACCCTGAGCTGCTCGCCCGCTTCACCACCGAATCCGGCAAGCTCATCCCCCGCCGCATCACCGGTCTGCCAGCCTGGCTTCATCGCAAGGTCGTCCGCGAAGTGAAGCGTTCCCGGGCGGTGAACCTCATGGCCTGATCGCAGGTCCGCCCGTGACGGGTTTTTGAATTCGCTTCCCACTGTTGCAATGCGCGGCAGTGGGAAGTTTCATTTTCGCCCCTGACCATGCCCGCCCTCTCCGACACGCAAAACGAACGCGACGACCGCCGCCTGCCCATCGACCGCGTCGGCGTGCGCAGCCTGCGCTTCCCCATGCGCATTCGTGACCGCGATGCCGCCGTGCAGCACACCGTCGCCACGGTCTCGCTCGCCGTTGACTTGCCGCACCAGTTCAAAGGCACGCACATGAGCCGCTTCGTCGAGATCCTGCACGCCCACGGCACAGAACTCACTGTCTCGAACATCGTCGCCATGCCGCGCGAGCTGATGAAAAAGCTCCACGCCGACAAAGCGCACGTCGAAATGCGCTTCCCCTACTTCCGTTCCAAAAAAGCACCTGTTTCAGGTGCTGAAGGCCTTCTCGACTACGGCGTCGTCTTTGAAGTGAACGCCGAAGCCAAGAAGACCGACTTCGTCCTCACCGTCGAAGTGCCCGTCACCACGCTCTGCCCTTGCTCCAAGGCCATCAGCGCCCGCGGTGCCCACAATCAGCGCGGCACCGTCACGCTTTCCATCCGCTTCTCCGAACCCGTCTGGATCGAAGATCTCCTCGAACTCGTCGAATCCAGCGCCAGCAGCGAGCTGTACAGCATTTTGAAGCGTCCCGACGAAAAACACGTCACCGAAGCCGCCTACGACAACCCCGTCTTCGTCGAAGACCTCGTGCGCAACGTCGCCGTCAAAGCCAAAGCGCATCCGCGCATCACCTGGTTTCGCGTCGAAGCCGAAAACTACGAATCCATCCACAATCACAACGCCTGGGCGGTGATTGAGAGCCACACAGAAATGACGAATGCGTAAATCCGAATGACGAATGAAGCCCTAATACCCAATGTCGAAATCAGCGGCCGTCATTCGTGCTTCGTCATTCATTCGTCATTCACAAATTCGTCATTCGTCATTCGCTCCTGCCCTTTTCTCCTTTCATGACCGTTCCCTCCTTCGTCACCGCCGTTCTGCCCACCGACCAGCCACCGCTCATGCATCAGGCGGTCGAGGAGGCCGTCCGGCTGCTCCGTGAAGGTGAAGTCGTCGCCCTGCCGACCGAAACCGTCTATGGCCTTGCCGCCAACGCGCTCGATGCCGCCGCCGTCGCGAAAATCTTTGAAGCCAAAGAGCGCCCGACCTTTGATCCGCTCATCGTTCATCTGCCGCACAAAGATCAGCTCGATCTCGTCGCTGAGGTGCCCGCAGAAATTGCCCTGACCTTGAAAAAAATGACCGAGCGCTTCTGGCCCGGCCCACTCACGATCCTGCTGCCGAAAAAAGCCATCGTGCCCGACATCGTCACCGCCGGATTGCCCACCGTGGCCGTTCGCGTCAGCTCCAATCCCATTTTCCGCCGCGTCATCAGCGCGCTCGACAAACCGCTCGCTGCTCCCAGCGCGAACCGTTTCGGCTCCATCAGCCCGACCTCCGCCAGCGCCGTACTCACCGAACTCGATGGCCGCATCCATCTCATCGTCGATGCCGGCGCCTGCATGTTCGGTCTGGAGTCCACCATCATCAAAATCGAGCCCGGCAGCCCGAAGATGTTCATCACCATCGTGCGCCCTGGCCCCATCACCGCAGAAGATTTGAAGGCCTACGGCAAAGTGCGCTACGCCATGCGCACCGTCGTCGATGAAGCCACCGAGGCACCCGGCCAGCTCGCATCGCATTACGCGCCGAAAACACCGCTGCGCCTGCTTGAACGTCCGTCCGACTTCATCCCCGAAGAAGGCAAACGCTACGCCCTCATGAGCTACCGTGGGGAAGAGAAGGACGGCTACCTCAATCTCACCGACTGGGAAGAAGTCATGATGCTCAGCCCCGGCAACGGCAAGCTTCCCGAGGCCGCCGTGCGCTTCTTTTACGTCCTGCGTCGTCTCGATGAACTCGGCGTCGATGAAATCATTGCGGAACCGTTGCATGAACACGGCATGGGCATCGCCATGATGGACAAACTGCGGCGTGCCTCTGCCCGCAAAGCGTCATGAGCGAAGAAAAGAAAGAGAACTCCTCCCAAGCACGGTCCACCGGGATCGTCTCCATTGCCATCCTCTGCAGCCGCGTCCTCGGACTCGTGCGCGACCAGATGCTGAACGGCTTTTTCGGTTCCGCCTTCACTGGCATCTTCACCGCCGCCTTCCGCACGCCCAACATGCTGCGCGATCTCTTTGCCGAAGGCGCGCTCTCCACCGCTTTCGTCACCACGTTCTCGAAAAAGATGAAGACCGAGGGCGATGAAGCCGCCTGGGTGCTCGGCCGCAAGATGATCTCGCTCTCGATGTGGTTCATGACCATCGTCGCCCTCGCCGGCGTGGCGCTGGCGCCGATCCTGTTCCGCATTCTCACGCCCGGCCTCAGTGAGGAGGCCAAAGTTCTCGGCACCTGGCTCGCACAGATCATGTATCCTTTCATCGCGCTCGTGTCCGTCACCGCGCTGGTGATGGGCATGCTGAACTCGAAGAAGGTCTTTTTCATCCCCGCCGTCGCCTCCGCCTTCTTCAATCTCGGCTGCATCGTCGGTGGCGTCATCCTTGCCTGGATCATCGATCCAGGCTTCCGTCACGGCAACGTCAGCGAGAAAGGCCTCACCGGTTTCGCTATCGGCACCTTGATCGGCGGCGTGTTGCAACTCGCCGTGCAGCTTCCATCGCTGCGTCGCGTCGGTTTCCGCTTCCGCTTCGACTTCGGCTGCAAAGACCCCGCCGTGAAGGAAGTGCTGCATCTCATGTGGCCCTCCATGCTCGCCGCCAGCGGCACGCAGGTCGCCGTGCTGCTCAATTCCATCTTCGCCTCCTACACTGCCGGCAAAGAATCGTCCCTGGCCTGGCTGGCGAACGCGCAGCGCCTTCAGCAGCTCCCGCTCGGCCTGTTCGGCGTCGCAGTCGCCACCGTCACGCTGCCGATGCTTTCCCGCCTCGCCACGGAAGGCATGACACCCGCCTTTCGTGCGGCTCTGGCCAAAGGCTTGCGCCTGGTGCTCTTCCTCACGCTGCCTTGCGCCGTCGGCTTGTCGCTGCTCTCGCATGAAATCATCTCCGTCATCTTCGAGCACGGCAAATTCACCGCGCACGATGTCGCCAACACCGCCGCACCGCTGCAGGCCTATGCTTTTGGCCTGATCTTCTACGCCGCCATCAAAGTGCTCCAGCCCGCGTTTTACACCATCGACCGCCGCTTCATCCCGATGATGGTCAGCCTGGGCATCATCGCGTTCACCGCGACCGTAAACTCCATCACCGTCTTCGTCCTGGAATGGGACCACACCGCGCTCGCCTGGGCCACGGCAGTCGGCCTCGCGCTCAATTTCCTCACGCTCTACCTCTGCATGCGCAAGTTCGCCTCCGGCCTTGAAACACGCTCGCTCATGCAGGCGCTGATCAAACTCATCATCGGCATCGCCGCGATGTCCGCCGTCTGTCTGGCGGCGAAATTCACCATCATGGCTGACTGGACACATCTAAACTTCCTTCTTCGTTGCGCTGCGCTAGGTGTGAGCATCGCCATTGCCGCCATCGCTTACTTCGCCGTCACGAAGAAGCTCAA
>NZ_JBJXFV010000240.1:0-17090 GCF_046154365.1 Prosthecobacter sp. | reverse complement strand
GTCCATGGTGGTTATAGTCGCTCGAATCCCCTGAAATCAAGGCTTCCAGCGCTTCTCTATCTGGCCCATCATCCCGGCTTTTCAATCCCTTTGTCTTGCCTCTGCCTTAACTTAACGACATTGATCTGCCATTCATAGGTGCTGGTCTTCGCTTCAGGATCGCAAGAGGCGTCCACAGAGCCGTCGTTGTCACCCGCCGTGACGGCTAGATTGAGGATCTTGTCCGGGGGCGTGGTCGATTGCACGGCCACTTCCGCCAGTTCATAGCCAGTGGCGGTCAGGGCCACGGGGTCGCCTTTGCTCTTGGTTTCCAGCGCGGCTCCGAGGTTGTCATGGGCAGCGCGCAGCTTGTCGGCCTTTTCGGCGCGGGTGGCGGCCATGGTGGCTAGCGTGATTTTGGCGTTGGCCCAGGCGGTGTTGGCCGCTTCGGCCTCGGCGGTGGCACAGAATGCCTGGCATCTTTTTTGAACACTTGCGTCGGCGCATGCACGCCTGCGGGGAACTCGGCGGTGACGAGGCGTCCGCAGGTGGGACATCTTTTGCGCTGGGCGCGGTATTCGGTGACGCGCAGTTTGATGGGCGGTAGCTCGAAGGCTTGGCGCACTTCTTCGCTCTCCACAGGCTGTCCGCTCAGGTCGCCCGCGCACTGCGGACATTGCTCCAGCGGCACGTCAATGACGACATCGGGAGCGGTGCTCGGATGCAGCCGCTGTCCTGGGTGACCGGGCTGGCCACCGGGCTTGCGCCCAGTCGTATTGACACGCAACGAACGTGTGTGCTTGAGGCCATCGCTGGAGGGCGGCTTGCTGCTGTTGGAGCTGTTTTTGCCCAAGCGCTTTTCGAGTTCGGCGATGCGAGCTTCGAGCTTCGCTATCTCGGCCAGATGGCGCTCCTCCTGCGCATTGAGCAGATCGACGACGAGTCGGCAAACGGCATCCAAGCCGCCTTGTTCAAAGGCTGCTTGGATGGCTGGTCGAAGCGTTTGATATTCGTATCGCACAATTCATCAATGAAGTGATACGCACTGTTATTTAGCCTTTCTTAACCACCTGAATAGTTACCGTTCTTCTTTATATCGCAAACTCAGCTCCAGTCCTCGAAGCACATTCGACTTCCCACAGTCGTTCTGGCCGACAAGGATGGTGATCTTCTTGCTCAAGTCGATAATCACCGGGGTCTCTCCGATGCTGCGAAAGTGGCTGATGCCGAGGTGGGTGAATTTCATGCGCACGGAAGTCCGCGCACTGGCTGTGCGAAGTAAGTAGGAAAAAATGCTGGGTTTTAGTCGCGCTGAACGCTTAGCCAGCACACACGCAAATTTCCCGCCGGTTCGCCGCGAGTTGAGTGGCAAACACGGGGGCGGGAGCCCAATCGCGGATGGCGTCGATAAACTCATGCGCACGGTCTTCGAGAGCGGGTGTGTTCAATTTGATCGTGAGGATCAATCTTCGGGCCTGAATGGAATCCTGGATGCGTGCGATCTGTGGCAGCACTTCGGGCGGCGCGAGATTGATGTCGCAGAGTAGCAGGGCGACTTCCTGGGGCAGGGCGGTAAGATTGATCCGACCCGCCGCGGTGCGCCAATGATCGAAGCGGACGCCTTGGCTTTTGGCGAGTTGGAGAACGCGGGGGTCCATCTCTGCCGTATCAATGCCGAGGACGTTCATGCCGCGTTGGAGGAGCGCATACGTGGCTCCACCGGGCGCACAGCCGATGTCGAGTGCAGTTTCGCCGCGCAGATCGAGCTGGTCCCAGCCACGCCACGCGAGTGCCTGCTCAAACTTCAACCAGGCACGTGAGGGCACGTCCTCTGGCAGGGTGATGCGTGGCAGGCCGCCGGGTTGAGTGTGAGAACTGGTTTGATGCTCATGCAGGCCAAGAAACAGCGGTTCGGCATCGGTTTCGCCGACGATGACATCGAGAATCATATCGCCAACAGCGTACGGCAGCCGGGTTTCGAGTTGAACGCCAGCCTCAAGGAGTGCGCGGGTGATGTCGGCTTCAATAGCGTCGATGCGCTGCCAGACGGCGGCCTCCACTCCGTCTTCGTTGGTGATTCGAGGGAAGACGTGGAGGCGCAGCGGTTGTTTGGCAATGCTGCGGGCCTGATCAACGACTTCAGCGATGGTTTTGCAGAGGCCAACAGACGTGCCGCTGACGCGCGCAAAGGTGCTGAGGGTGCGCGGTGGGCTGAAACCCGGACTGCGCACTTTCCAGGTGATGAACTGCGGTTTCATGAACGCTGGGGTAAGTTCCCCGGCAAAGTGCGTGGCGATGTCACGCTTGAGCACGGGTTCAGATCCGGCCCGGCAGGTGGTGAAGCGAAAGGGAGTGTTCATGAGCGGAAAAAAGAAAGGCGGAGCCATGGCTCCGCCTTCCGTGGTGAGATGGGGTGATGAGAAATTACTCGACGCCTTTCCAAGCGCCGAAGTTTGCACCTTCAGTGATCCACTTCTTGATCAGGTCGATGTTCGCGGCGCTGACGCGGTCGCCTTTGCCTTCAGGCGGCATGGCGAGTTCATCGGTGTCCGGCAGGATGACGCTCTTCACGAGCCAGCTCGCATCGGGCTTGCCGGCGACGACGGTTTCATTCGGATATTCTTTGCCGCCCTTCATGATGACCGCAGCGCCGTCAAGGCGGAGGCCGCCTTTGGGCTTCTTCATCTTGCCGTTGTCTTCGTGCTCCTTCTCGTGGCACTTGAAGCAGCTTTCCTTCAGGACGGGGAGGATCTGCTTTTCAAAGTCCACTTTACCGGCGTCCTGAGCGCTGGTGGTGGAGGTGACTGAAGCGCCGAGGGCAAGCACGGCGGCGAGGGTGAGGGCGAGGGTGGATTTCATGATTGTGGTGTGGCGTGGGGGGGCGGATGAAGATGGTCGCGAGAAATTCGTGGTCAAGTTGCATCCCTGGAGAGGATCGAAGCCGATTCATAAAAGTGAGGCAAGGTAAATATTTCGGTAGCCTTAAATAATTTCGTCTGCCAGAATCCATCAATTATTGCCATGAGCCGTGCCGCTGCTGTCGCCCGCCCTCCTCGCGCCCGATCCACGGACGAGAAGGAAAGTCCATGGAATGATGTCTTTGGCATCCTGCTGCTGATGGTGGCGGCCATGCTGCTGCTGGCACTGGTCTCGTATGATCCACGGGACATGCCGTCGTGGTCATTCCTGGCGCTGTCGGAGACCTCCGGGGAGGTGACGCATAATTTCGTGGGTCGCATGGGAGCACTGGTGGCGGGGCACATGCTGTGGCTGATGGGTTTCGCGGCCTATCTGCTGCCCTTTAGCATGACATGGTTTGGCGTGTGCAAACTGCACTCCAAAATGAAGATCACGCGTGCAGCCTGGCTGGGCGTCGTGGTGATGATCGTCAGCGGAGCCGCCTTGCTTGAAGTGCAGAACCTCCTCAGTGAGCGCGATCATTTCACGCCGCTGGGCGGTTCCGGTGGCCTCGGGTTTGTGATCGGTGGTGGCCTGTTGAAGAACCTGCTGGGCAAAGTGGGGGCGACGCTGGTGCTGAGTGTCGTGTATCTCATCGGTCTGTTCCTTGTCACGGGGCAGCATCCGCTGACGGCGATCCGCAACATCCGTGCGGAACTGACGAAGTGGAAGGACGAACGCGAAGCGCAGCGATTGATTGATGAAAAACTCGCCGAAGAAGCCGCGCACACTGTTCCTGGCACGCTAACGCCGGTGCCGCTCGAACTGCGCCGCAAGAAAAAAGGCGGTGAACTGCGTGGTGATACGCCCATCGCGACAAACATGGAACTGGGCCTCAAGTTTGATCCACCTACGCCGAAGATCATCGACTCCTCCATCCCGCGTGCGCACGATGAGAAGTCCGACAAACCGCCGCTGTCGGAAGTCTGGGAGAAAAAGCGTGCGCAGAAGATCGAGCAGGCACCGCATGGCTCGCTGGGAAATCTCACCGTGCGCTTCAAGGACTACAAACTGCCGCCGATGGATCTGCTCAAGTGGCCGGAGAACAGCCAGCATACCCCAACCGACAAGGGCGAGCTGCTCGGCATCCAGGCCACCATCGTCAAAGCCCTCGCCAGCTTCGGCATCAGCGTCGAACCGGGCGACATCACCCGTGGTCCCGCCATCACCCGTTACGAAGTGCGCCCCGTCGATGGTCTGCGCGTGAGCCGCATCGCCAGTCTCGATGCCGACCTCGCTCGTGCCACGCGTGCGGAACGCATCAACATCCTCGCCCCAATTCCCGGCAAAGACACCGTCGGCATCGAACTCGCGAACAAAGAAAAAATCATCGTGCCGCTGCGTGAGTTGCTGGAGGACGAAATCTTCGTCAATGGCAAGTCCAAGCTGCCCGTCGCTCTCGGCAAGGACGTTTATGGCAAGACCATCATCGGCGATCTCGCCGCCATGCCGCATCTGCTCGTCGCTGGTGCCACTGGCAGCGGTAAATCGGTCTGCATCAACAGCATCATTACCAGCCTGCTGTGCCGTTTCGCGCCGGATGAACTCCGCTTCATCATGATCGACCCCAAGGTCGTGGAAATGCAGAACTACGAAGAACTGCCGCATCTCGCCCTGCCCGTCGTCACCGATCCGAAGAAAGCGCTGCTCGCATTGCGCTGGGTGGTCAAGGAGATGGAGAATCGTTATCAGATCTTCGCGCAGGAAGGTTGCCGCAACTTTGAAGCCTTCAACAATCGCAATCGCAAGCGCAAGGCTGAAGCAGACGCCGCTCGTGCCGCTCGCAATGCTGCTGCAACACCGCCGATCAAAGCCGGAGTGGACGATGCGCGTGTCTCTGCCGCCTTTGCCAAAGAAGCCGCCACACCTGACAGCGCTGCCAAAACCGCCGAAGTCGGCACGGTGGACGGCGACACGGAACTCCGTGATGCCAGCGGCACCTGGCTGGGTGATTCGCAGGCCCCGCCGCCTCGCAAGCAGGAAGTTCAAATTCCCGACACGATGCCCTACATCGTCGTCATCGTCGATGAGTTGGCCGATTTGATGCAAACCGCTCCGGCGGACATCGAAGTCGCCATCGCTCGCATCACACAGATGGCGCGTGCGGCAGGCATCCATCTCATCGTCGCCACGCAGACGCCGCGTGCGGATGTCATCACCGGCGTCATCAAAGCGAACATCCCCACCCGCATCGCCTTCCAAGTTTCCTCCGCGCTTGATAGTCGCGTCATTCTCGACCGCAAAGGTGCCGAGAACCTCGTCGGCAAAGGCGACATGCTCTACGTGCCGCCCGGCGGTGCGCAGCCCGTGCGCAGCCAGGGCGCACTCGTCACCGACGATGAAATTCATGCGCTAGTCAGTCATTGCGTCGCGCAGGGCAAGCCCGTCTTCGATGTCAAAGTCGATGAGGATGGCGGTGGCTTCGGCGACGACGAAGATAGCGAGGACGGCATCAGTTCAGATGAATTGGAATGCCTGGAGAAGTGCCTCGAAGTCGTGCGTCAGGAGAAAAAAGCCAGCACCAGCCTGTTGCAGCGTCGTCTGCGCCTCGGCTATGGCAAAGCCGCCCGCATGATCGATCTCCTCGAAGACCGTGGCATCATCGGTCCCGGTGAAGGTGCCAAGCCGCGTGAGATTCTCGTGCAGATGGATTGAGTGCGGGCTGAGAGCGTTTCAGCGCTTGCCAAACTCCGCCCGGTTCGCCACACTCGCCGCTTATGTCCTCCTCGATTCCCGCCAGCACTCCCGGCAAGCCGTGGCAGCCGTTGACACCCGAAGAACTCCAGCCGGAGCTGCCGCAGTATGCGGTGCTGAGCCTGCTCGGACGTGGCGGTATGGGCGCAGTGTACAAGGCGGTGCAAAAGAGCCTCGGGCGCGAGGTCGCCATCAAGGTGCTGCCACCGACGATCGAAGATGGCGGCATGCGCTTTGCGGAGCGTTTCCTCGCCGAGGCGAATGCGCAGGCGCGGTTGAACCATCCCGGCATTGTTTCCGTTTATGATGCGGGCGAGACGCCCGGCGGGCTGCTCTACATGGTCATGGAGTATGTGCAGGGCACGGATGTCTCGCAGATGATTCGTTCTTCTGGCAAACTGCCGCCGGAGCATGCCTATGCCATCATCGCGCATGTGTGTGAGGCCCTCGCGTATGCACATGGCAATGGCATCATCCACCGCGACATCAAACCGGCCAACGTCATGGTCGATACGCAGGGGCGCGTGAAAATCGCCGACTTTGGGCTGGCGAAGCTGATCACCGAGGACACCGGCTACACGCAGAGCAACATGGCCGTGGGCACGCCGGATTTTGTGGCACCGGAGGCGCTGATTCCTGGCATGCCCGTCGATGGCCGTGCGGATTTGTATGCGGTGGGTGTGATGTTGTATCAAATGCTCACCGGCAGCATCCCGCGTGGGGCGTTCAAGCCCGCGTCCGTGATCGTGCCGGGCCTGGATGCACGCTTTGACCAGATCGTGCTCAAGGCGATGCAGGTGGATCGTGAAGAGCGCCACCGCAGCGCGGCGGAGTTGCGGCAGCATTTGGACAGCCTCTTGATGCCAGCGGTGCCAGCGCCGGACTTGCAGCGTTATTCGAGTGCGCAGATGCCGCAGACGCCACCGCCGGGAAGTAGGATGGGTGTGGCGACAGCCCGCCCGTCTGCTGGCGGTAACGCAACCGACGGGCGGGCTAACGCCACACCCATCCTACGTCAGGCGGCCACGCCTACAGCACCGCCCAAGTCCAAGACGCCGTTGTTCATCGGCGTTGCGGCAGCGCTGGCGGTTGGCGCGTTCGTTTGGAGTAGCCAAGGTCGCCAGACCTTGGACGCACGGCCCCAGGCCGCCACAGCACCCAAGCCCCAAACTCTGGCGAGTTCGGCTACCGCAGCCGTCGTTCCCGCCAAGGTCGTCGCAGCACCCAAGCCGGAGTCAAAGCCAATCGTCTTCGCGAAAGCACCCGAGCCAGCGAAAGTGGACCCACCCAAGCCTGCGGCACCTGAGCCGAAGAAAGAGGAGCCGAAACCCATCTCTCCCGCAACGGTGATGGCAGCGCCAGCGCAGTCGGACGTCGTGGCGCAGGCTCCAGCGGCACCGCCAACCGCTGCTCCAAGTCTGACAGTCTCCCCATCTCCCAGTCCTCCGGCACTCCCACCCGAACTCGCCGCACTCGATGCCACTTTCATCAAACTCCAAGCCGAGCGCGTCACGACACCATTTGAAGCCGACCTCACAAAGCTGAACGCGGGCTACCTCGGCGGTATCGGCAAGAAGATCGCGGAAGAAAAGGCCGCCGGGCATCTCGATGGCATTCTCGCCTTGGAAGCAGAGCAAAAACTCATCACCGACAAACAGCCCGTGCCAGACACCGATGAGGAGAAGACCCCCGCCAGTCTCACCGCCCTGCGTGGCATCTACCGCACCGCGTATGCGAAGCTCGCCGCCACGCGTGCCACCAATCTCAAGGCGCTAATCACGCCACTCGATGCACGGCTCGCCACGATTGAGAGCGATTTCGCCAAGAGTGACCGTGTGGCCGATGCAAAGATCGTGCGCGGCTATCGCGACGCGCTCAAAGAAAGTACTCCCGGCCTTCAGGCCGTCAGCGCGGCGCAAACACCGCCAACCGGCGAACCGCCCCAGAACGGACTAAAGTCCGGGAGTACTCTCAACCCCGCCGCGATGCTGGCTGCAAAAGACGGCATCACCAACACCCTCGGCATGAAGTTCCTGCCCGTGAAAGGCACGGAGGTGCTGTTCTGCATCCATGAGGTGCGCTACAGCGACTACGCGGCCTATGCAGCGGAGTCCCCCGGCGTGGATGGCTCCTGGAAAGACCAAACCTGCGACGGCTACGCACTCACGGAGAACAAAGAAAACCATCCCGTCATGAAAGTAAGCTGGGAAGACGCACATAAGTTCTGCGCCTGGCTCTCCAAGAAAGAAGGCAAAACCTATCGCCTGCCCACCGACCAGGAATGGAGCTACGCCGTCGGCATTGGGCGGGATGAGAAGTGGAAGAATGACACCACGCCCGCCACCGTGACCAAAAGCCAGACCGACTTCCCGTGGGGAGACAAATGGCCGCCACCGAAAGACAGCGGGAACTACAGCGATGACAGCCGCAAAGCCAAGGCACCGAATGCCACCGCGAAATACTTGGAGAACTACGATGACGGCTTCCCCACCACCGCGCCGGTGATGAGCTTCAAGCCCAACAAACTTGGCCTCTACGACCTGGAGGGCAACGTGCGGGAATGGGTGGAAGACTGGTATGACAATGCAAAAGCTGACCGCGTTCTCCGGGGCGGTTCGTGGTACGACCACGACCGCGGCGGTCTGCTGTCGTCGTATCGTTTTCACTTCGTCCCCGGTCGTCGCTACGATTACCACGGGTTCCGTTGTGTGCTGGTGGTGTCCGGGGGCTAGGCTCCTTACCCTTTCCCCTCTTACCCTCTTTCAAAGGCCATGAAGCGTGATTTACAGAGAAGACATGGCAGAGGGAAAATCAGAGCCGCGCAGCGGGCGGAAATTTTTTTGAGTTTCACCGGGAGGTTGAAGCCGTGAGGAATCACGGCGCAGACACCTGTGGAAGAAGCAGTCCGGTAAGACGCCACCGCGTTCTCCGGGGCGGTTCGTGGAACAACAACGACCGCGGCAATCTGCTGTCGTCGAATCGTAATCACAACGTCCCCGGTAATCGCAACAATAACAACGGGTTCCGTTGTGTGCTGGTGGTGTCCGGGGGCAAGGCTCTTGAGCCAGCGGTGCGCACCGTGCGCCCGCGCAAACAATCGGCGTGGATTCGCATGGGGCGGAAGCTCTGTGCGAACGGTGCCAAGAAAGAGCCTAACCCGGACGGCTTCCCCCTGGGGAAAACACAACGCGCTGGAGGATAATGCCAGCCGGTGCCAGGGCCAAGACGCGGCGGCCGCCGTGGCGACGGGGGCGGGTGAAAAGAAAGCCCGCCCTACGGCTTGAAGTCACGGCGGCTAGCGCCGCGAAAGTAGTCATCATCGCTCCGCGTGATGAACTCACAGCGTGGCAAGCGGGAAGGCATACAATGGACTAGGAGCGTCTGACACCCGTGCGGAGGTAACAGCTCGTCACGCGGAGCGATGACGGCTACTTTATAGTCTTCACCCATGCGCCCACCATGCGCCCGATCTCATCCACCTTGCGGATGACGAAGAACAACTGCTGCTGGCTGAGCCACTCCCGCTGGTGCGCGATGCGCCAGAACACGCGCAACTTCTCCAGCAGCAGGTTCAGCTGCATCAGCGGCACTCGTTTACCCGCTGCTGGCGCATAGATCGCCTCCAGGCAGCGCTCCAGCGCATCCAGCGTGAAGTTGTCGATGCGCTAGCCGATGGTGAAGCGGTGGCTCTTGGGGAAATCCGCCGTGCGGTCCAGTGACCATGAGAGCAGTTCGGAAAGGAGGGTGAAGACGGGCGGTTTTTCAGTCAGAGTCATGCATGGCAGACTACTTCACGCTCGCCGACGTGGCATCCCTCGAAAACCTCGCCGTGGCAGCACGCAAAGCGCGGCGCGGCAAGAGCCGCAGACCGGATGTGGATGAATTTCACCGCCGCGAAGAAAGTAATCTGCTCGCTCTGCATGATGCATTGATACACGGCACCTGGCGGCCCGGCGGCTACCGCCAGTTCATCATCCACGAGCCGAAACACCGCCTCATCTCCGCCGCACCGTATGCCGACCGCGTGGTGCACCACGCCCTGTGCCATCTGCTAGAGCCGCTGCTGTCAAAGCGCTTCATCGCCCGCAGCTTCTCCTGCCAGGCCGGCAAAGGCACCAGCGCGGCGCGAGAATGCGTGCGCAAGCTGGTGAACCAGCACCGCTACGTTTTGAAATGCGATGTGCGGAAGTTCTTCGAGAGCATCGACCACGAGATTTTATGTGAGCGGCTGTTTCGCGTGGTGCATTGCCCTGGCCTGCGTGCGGTCATGCGCTTGATCGTGAACAGTCACGCCACCATTGGCAGAGAACACGCCTGCGGTCTGCCGCTGGGAAACCTCACCAGCCAGCTCTGGGCCAACTTCTTCCTCGACCCGCTCGACCACTGGATCACCGAGACGATATGCTTCGGCGCCTATGCCCGCTACACGGATGACTTCCTCATCTTTAGCGATGACAAGCCCGCGCTGCATGAGCTGCACGCAGGCATTGCCGCGCAGCTCACCGGGATGCGGCTGGAACTGGCGGCGGACAAGACGCGGCTGATGACCTCGCACGAGGGCGTGCCGTTCTGCGGCTTCGTCTTCCGTCCCGGCCTGCGTCCGCGCGTACTCGGAACCACCAAGCGGCGCTTCGAGCAGCGCCGCTCACGCTTGGCACGCAGCCGTGACTTCTTCGCCCTCTCTCAAGCCGTGGTGTCCTGGTATGCGTTCAGCCGGGAGGGGAACACGACAGGTCTGCGACGGGCGTATGCGCGGGCTGCGCGGAGCCTGGAGGTGGCTTCAACCTCGCCATGATTCCGGCCCTCTTTGCGCCTGATCTACCTCCTGCGTGCCGTCAGGTGCTGCTGGTGGCCGCTCCCGACGAAAGATCCATTTCAGCCGAGCTGCACAAGCTCGAACGTGATGCCTCCAACTCATGGAAACAGGTGGGAGACACGATTCCGGTCACTCTCGGACGAAACGGCCTCGCTTGGGGTCTCGGCGAACACCAAGCGTCACCTCCGCCGAACTTCCGCCTCAAGCGTGAAGGCGATGGTTGCAGTCCTGCGGGCGTTTTTCGTCTGCCGCTGGCTTTTGGCGATGCGCCAACCTCTCATGGCAGACTTCGCTACGTTCCGATCACCCAATCGCTGCTCGCTGTCGATGATCCGCAATCGCAGTTCTACAATCAGATCGTCGATTCGGCCTGCGTGACGAAAGATTGGAGCAGTACCGAATTCATGCAGCGTGAGGACGGCCTGTATCGCCATGGCATCGTCGTCGCGCACAATCCTTCGAATCAGCCCGATGCAGGCTCCTGCATTTTCATCCATCTATGGCGTGGATCGGACCAACCAACCGCTGGTTGCACCGCGATGAGCGAAGCAAACCTCCAGCGCATCCTTGCTTGGCTCGATCCGGCTTTGGAGCCGCGTTTGGTGCAGTGGATTGCCTGAAAGACGACAACCGCCTTGCGCAACTAGGGTGGCTGGCGAGAATCGCCGCATGCCCGACCACGCCGCCTTCCGCACCCTGTTCAAAGACCTCAAAGCCGAGATGCAAAAAGCCATCGTTGGCTACGATGAACTGCTCAGCGATGTGCTGGTGGCGATTTTCTCCGGTGGGCATGTGCTGCTCGAAGGTGTGCCGGGTCTCGGCAAAACGTATCTCGTGCGCACGCTGTCGCAGGTCGTCGGCCTGGAGCCGGGCCGGGTGCAATGCACGCCCGATTTGATGCCAGCGGACATTCTCGGCACGCACATCGTCGGTGAAGATGAAAAAGGCCACCGCACGCTGCGCTATGAGAAAGGCCCGGTGTTCAAGAACCTGCTGCTCGTCGATGAAATCAACCGCGCCACACCCAAAACGCAGGCTGCGCTGCTCGAAGTCATGCAGGAACGCTGTGTCACCACCGGTGGCGAGCGTCACCTCGTGCCCGAGCCGTTTTTAGTGCTCGCCACGCAGAACCCGATGGAAATGGAAGGCACTTATCCGCTGCCCGAAGCGCAGCTCGACCGGTTCATGTTCAAGATCAAAGTGCCGTTCCCCGATCTCGACTCGCTCGTCGAAATCTCGCGCCGCACCACCGGTTTCACCGAGCCGAAGCTCGCGAACATGACCAACGGCCCGCAGTTGATGGAGCTGCAGCAAAAACTCTCACAGATGCCCGTGGCCGATCCGGTGGCGCACTACGCCTCGCGCCTCATCCTCAGCAGTCATCCCGAACAGCCCGATGCGCTGCCCGAAGTGAAGCGCTACGTCAGCTATGGAGCCAGTCCGCGTGGTTTGCAGGCGCTCATCCGCGGTGCGCGCGTCTGGGCGGCAATTCAAGGAGCCACCGCCGTCTCCACCGACGACATCCGCGCCATCGCCCACGTCTCCCTGCGTCACCGCATCATTCTGAACTTCGAAGGCGAGGCCGGACAGATCAAGGTGGACGACATCATCACCAAACTACTCGATCAGGTGAAAACTCCGGCGCAGCAGGCGGCTTGATGGGAGGAATGATCGTCAGCGTTCTTCAGCTCTTTGGCGGTAGAACGCCCGCCTCCTTCGCCATCGCCACAGGGCGTTTCTCATCGCCTGGCACACCATGAGAAACCAGATCAGCAGTCCTCCGACCACCATGGCGAGGCTGACCAAGAGGTCGGGGGACGCACCGTCATTCAAAATCACAAAATCCTCAGCCAGCTTCATGTTCAGCTTGGCCAATCTGGCCCGCATCAGAAGGTCGTAGAAGATGCCGTAGCGAGTCAGCCCGGTGATGTCCTGCCACATAAACAGTTTGTCCGCCTGCTGTGCAGCGGTATCGACCTTCTTCTCCAATGTTCCGCCGGACCCGCTCAGATGCTGCAAGGCCGCCACCACGGCTTGATTGTTCGTTGAGAGCAGGATGTGAACCGGGACATCCGTGGATTCCCCGACGGGCCGCACCGGAATAAAAACTTCAGAGACTTTTCCCAGCCGTGCCTTGTAGGCTGCTTCCACAAGACTCACCTGCGCCTCCTGCAGCGTCATCCACTCAGCATTCGGCTTCTTGGCAATGTAGTCGGCCACCGTGATCTTCAGTGGTTCTGGGTTCTTCAGCGCTACATAGACGCCCTGGCCACCGACGATCAGCAGGACTATGACGGCCATGTAAACGATGCCGCCCAGGCTGATGAAGCCCGGTGGGCGATTGAGGGGACGGATTTTCATGCCGTCTCCCGAGTACCGAAAACCTTGACCGTCGCAAGACTGTTTCTTGCCAGTTCTGCAAATGCCTGCTGGCGGCTGCGAATGATCGTCCGCTTGATTCCGTTGAGTATCTTTGCAGCAATCGCGAGCGTTTTGCACACATCTCGTTAAGATTGCCTGATCCGACACCTCGAATGCCCGATACTCTCGAACGCGAAGACCTCTTTGATGCCTCCTTTCTGGACCGGCTGCGGGTGCTGGCATTGCGGTTGAGAAAACGCCGCCAGTTGATGCGGCGTGGATCGCAATCAACACCAGCGACGGGATTCACGCGTGAGTTCAAAGACTACCGCCACTACACACCGCGTGAAGACTATCGCGCCATCGACTGGCGCTTGTATGCGCGGCTCGACAAGCTGTTCGTGCGTCTTTACGAAGAAACTCAGGAACTGAACCTGCACATCCTGCTCGACACCAGCACGTCGATGGCCCAGCCATTTCCCGAGAAACGGCGGCAGGCGCTGCGCTTTGCCGTGGCACTGGCCTATCTGGCTCTCAGTGCGCAGCAGCGCGTGAGCGTGTATTCGATGGGCGACAGCGTGCATCAAGAACTGCCGCCGTTGCGAGGGCAGGGGAACATCGAGAAGGTCATCCAAGTCGTGTCACGGCTCAAATTCGACGGCATCACCAACATGAAGCGCTCGTTTGAGGAATTCCGGCCCAGCAAGCAGCGCTACGGCATCATCTTCGTCATCAGCGATTTTTTCGGCCACGAAATCGGCAGCGCAACCGAGGCCGTCGCTCGCGTGTCTGCGTGGCCGGGCGAGAATCACTTCCTGCAAATCGTGCATCCCGAGGAGCGCCAGCCTGAGATCGAGGGTGAACTCGAACTCACCGAGGTCGAAACCGGCGAACACCGCCGTTTCTGGCTCACCAAGCGCGATATGCAGCGCTACGTCGAAACCTTCGACGCTTTCTCTGAAAACCTCTCCCGCGAGTGCGCCAGCCATCGCATCGACTTCATGCAGGTGGGCAGCGGCGAAGCCTTCGAGGAGCGCTTCCTCGACCTGCTGGTGCGCGGTTCGGCCCTTGCGGGTGGAGTGTGACCCCGATTCTCTCATGCTGATATGAACTGGCCTGTGATCAAAGCCGTCGGGCTGCTGGTGGCGTCTAATGTTTTCATGACCTTCGCGTGGTATGCACATCTGCGTGATCTGAGAGCGAAGCCATGGTTCATCGCCGCTTTCATCAGTTGGGGCATCGCGTTCTTTGAATACATGCTGCAGGTGCCGGCGAACCGCATCGGCAGCACGGCGCTGACGTTGCCACAGCTCAAGATCATCCAGGAGGTCATCACGCTGATGGTGTTCGCGCCGTTTGTGCTGTTTTACATGAAGGAGCCGCTCAAATGGGACTACCTCTGGGCGGCGCTGTGCATGTGTGGGGCGGTGTATTTTATCTTTCGTAAATGAACCTGCGCTGGGAGGACTTTTATGCCGCTGGATGAAGGAATACTGCTGGTGCTGCTCCATGGCTTGGTGCGGCTGCTCGTGTTCTTGTTTGAAGCCACGGTGGAGCTTTGCTCCACCACCTTCATGGAAGTGGTGTTTGGCTATTGGGGTGCTTTGATGGCGCGAGTTTTGACCTTGGGCCTCTGGCGGCCACAACCGGAGACACCTGCGGCGGTAGGCTTCGGACTCGTCTCTGCCGCCGCAGTCATTGCGGCCTGGTATTGGTGGGGGTGAGGGACAGGGAAGGGCGGCCGCTTATTCACATATTCACATTTTGAATTGTGAATATGCTTAATAAAGGTTAAATAACTCAGAAATCCCATGTCCACCGCGAACCTGCGCCGACACCTCCACGAGACCCGCAACCGCCCTGCCGGCATCAACAACCGGCATGACGTGAGAAAGGATCGTTTTCTGCTGCTGACGAAGCGTTGGATCGGCGGTGCGCTGCTGGCCCCGGCCTGTTTGGTGACGGCGATCACGCTGATCATCATGCTCTGGCGGGCAGTGACGCGCATGGGTTTCCTGCGTTCCGAGGAATTCGTCTTTTTCATCTTCGGTGGCGCGGTGTGGGGCCTGGCCTACCTAGCGGGACTGCGGCCGGTGACGGCCTATGTCTTCGGCCATGAGTTCAGTCATCTCGTCACGGCCCGGATGTTTGGCGGCCGCATCTTCGACTGGAAAGTCAGCGCCCAGGGCGGTTACGTCGAAACTGACAAGTCGAACACGCTGATCACGCTGGCTCCCTATTTGATCCCGTTTTACACGCTCCTCATCATGATCGCCTTCGGCATTGTCGGACTGGCGCTGGACATGCAGGAGGCACACACGGTCTCAATCTGGCAATGGACGGTGCATCTGAAGCCCTCCCGGTTTCTCTACGCGCTGGTCGGCCTGACGTGGTTCTTCCACGCCACCTACACGGTCAAAACGGTCATCGCCGAGCAGGGAGATCTCAAACGCAACGGCGAGTTCTTCTCGATGATGCTCATCTTCCTCATCAACGCCTTCCTGCTCATCGCCCTGTTCCTCGCCGCATCGCCCTCGCCGGGACTCGGCATCGCCGAGGTGGCACGCTGCTGGTGGTCGGTGGCCTCGGGGCTGCTGCATCTGTTTTGGTGACGCGGCTGGACTTTGCCCGCATCTGCGGCAAAGGACGCTCCCATGCCTGAAGCAGCCGAGATCATGTCCGTCACCCAGCTCACGCGCGAGATTCGCGAGGTGCTGGAAGGCCACATCGGCAGCGTCTGGGTCGAAGGCGAGATCAGCAACCACCGCCTGCAATCCTCCGGGCATCAATACTTCACACTGAAGGATGCCACCGCACAGCTCTCCTGTGTTTTCTTCCGTGGCGCCGCCGCCCGCAGCAGTACTCGCCTGCAAGACGGTGCCCTCGTGCAGGTGCATGGCGAGATCAGCGTCTATGAGACCCGCGGCCAGTATCAGATGGTCGTCAAACAGGTGCAGGCGAAGGGCAAAGGCTCGCTCCAGGAGCGCTTCGAAGCGTTGAAACGCCAACTGCATGCCGAGGGTCTCTTCGATGAGGAAAACAAACGCCCCATCCCACGCTTCCCGCGTGTTGTAGCGTTGGTTACATCGCCCACGGGTGCCGCCATCCAGGACATGCTGAACATCCTCACGCGCCGCGCTCCATGGGTGCGCGTGCTCGTTTTTCCAGTGCGTGTGCAAGGGCAGGGGGCCGAACTCGAGATCGTGCGTGCCCTCGAAGTGCTCGGCGATGCCGCGCACTTCGGCCTGCCAGTGCCCGACACGATTGTCGTCGGTCGTGGTGGCGGCAGCTTGGAAGACCTGTGGTGCTTCAATGAAGAAGTCCTCGCCCGTGCCATTGCAGCCTGCCCGATTCCGGTCATTTCAGCGGTCGGTCATGAAATCGACTTCACCATCGCCGACTTCGTGGCCGATCTGCGCGCGCCCACGCCCAGCGCCGCCGCCGAACTGCTCGCGCCCGACAGCACCGAGCTGCTGCGTCACTTTGACAGCATCGCCCGCACATTGAAGGCACGAGTCGGCACGCTGCTCGATCACCATCAGCACATCATCGAACTCACCGCCAAAGGCCCGCTGCTCCATGCGCCGGATCGTTTGCTCCAGCAGGCCGAACAAACCACCGACGAGATCGAATCCCGCCTGCGCGATGCCGTGCGCGAGCAAATACAGGCCTGGACCGATGACTTGACGCAGAAGCAGCACGTTCTCGCCGCGCATCATCCCCGTGTGCAACTCACCGAGGCTGTGCATCGTGCCGAAACCTCCGCCCACCGGTTGCGTCAAAGCTTGCTGCATCGTCTCGACCGCCTTTCCGACCGCGTGCAATCGCGCCACGAACTCATGCAGCACATCGGCCCCGATGCCGTCCTCGCCCGTGGCTTCTCCTACACCACGAATGCAGATGGCCGTGTGCTCACGGACGCTGCGGACGTTCAGGAGGGCGACGAACTGCTCACCCGTCTCGCGAAGGGCACAGTGCGCAGCGTGGCGAAGTGAAAACCGTCGGCAAGGGGCTCCATGCCCACGGCAGCCCGATGTGCTCAAAATCCACCAGCAGGCGGCGTGCATCCCCGTCCATGGCCGGCGGTCTTCAATACGAGAGTCGTCGTGTCCTATGCGACGTAGCGCATCAGCTACGACGCTTATGATGCCAGTGCTGTCAGAGCGAAAGCATCGAGAACGAGGACGAGGACGAGGACGAGGACGAACCGGAGGCGGACTCACGTCTGCTGCTACACTCGTCCTCCTACTGGGTGCGTCGTAGAGTAGGCAGGGGAGCTGCG
>NZ_JBJXFV010000239.1:0-62537 GCF_046154365.1 Prosthecobacter sp. | reverse complement strand
CCCCAGGCTCACGGAAAGCTCCAGAGGGCTGGAGCACTCCAGGACGCTGCCGCGCTCATTTGATCCCAACTGCATCGCTGCAATGCGTGGCTTTATCCCGGCATGCCGTCCTGTTTTCTCCGAACTCAGGAGTGCAGGACTTTTTGTGACCGAGGCTCTGATTGAGCAGGTGGCAAAGGCGGTGGGGGAATGATGAGGTCCGACTTGGCAGGGCTACCTCGAAGGCTTCTCCAATACCAAGCACCGAAACGACCGCCCCATGAACGCGGGATGTGTGAGGGAGTTGAACTGGCGCATGACCGCCGCATCCAGCGGCTGGCCTTCGAGGCTTTTGAGCCAGGGCATCGCCATGCGGCCGAGCAGGCGGCCTTGGAGGTCGTAGTCGCGTTGCGTGAGGCCGTGGCGCGTGGCTTCTTCGATGAGGCGCGTGAAATTGATGTGGGTGGTCAGATCGCATTCGCCGAGGTCTTCCAGCACGCGGCCGTCCATCTGGTGCTGCTTGTAGCGGCGGAGGGTGCCGCTGGAGCGGGTGTCGGCGAAGAACTCCTCGGCATCGAGGCCGTAGTCGGCGATGAAGATGGCTCCGCGAAACGCGGCCTGCGCCAGATCACGAATCCAATGCAGCATGGCGAGGTTGATTTCGAGCGTGTGGCCGGGGGCGAGGTCCTGCGGCAGGTGTTTTGCCTCCTCTGCGAGTTCAGCGCATGAAAACTCGCCGGGCACGAACTGGAGTGCCTCGGTAACGTACAATTCTTCCCACCGCGTGCCGTTCCAGCGCACGAGATGCACCGGGAAAGCATCGGGCAGCTCGTTGCAGAGAAAAAAACCGTGCTGGGGGCCGGATTGAAGTGCCGTGGGATTTTCCATCCACTGCACACGATCACCGAGTCGCTTCGCCTGCGCTTCGCGGTAACGCGGATTCGGTTCCACGATGAGATAACGCAGCGGACGGCCTTCGAGAGCGTTCAGAATGTCTTCGGCGAGTTGGCCGTCGTGCGCGCCTTGTTCGATGATCGTGAAATCCTTCGGCTCGCCGAGCGTCTGCCATTCCTGAATCGCCTGTATGGCCAGCAGCTTGCCGAATAGCGGCCCCACGCTCACGCTGGTGAAAAAATCGCCCTGCCGGCCGATTCGGCGTGGCCCGGCACCATAATAGCCATGCTCGGGATGGTAGAGCGCCAGCGCCATGACTTGCGCAAAGGGCAGCGGCCCGGTGGCGAGTTGGTCACGGAGAATTTGGGGCAGGGATGGCATGCGGAAGGCGGGAAAGAACTGGCGCGTCATGTGAAGGGCGGGTAGTTTCCGCGCCCAACTTTCTAACAACGCCATGTTCCGTGATGATCTCGATGTGAAGCCTGAGCGCAACTGGCGCGGCGAAGCCGGCCTGAAACTGCCGTTCTACCGCCGTGGCTGGTTCAGCGCGCTGGTGGCACTGGCCATCCTCGCCGTCGTGGCGGCCTTCGGCGTTTACAGCACGGTGATGGCGCCGATGCGCAAGGATGCGGAGAAGTTCGACCTGGAAGAACTCAAGAAGCTGGAGTCCGCCAGCATCATCTATGATCGCAACGGCGATGAGATGTCCCGCCTCTACGTGCTGAACCGCACCCCGGTGCCGATCACGGACGTACCGCAGCATTTCATCGACGCGCTGGTGGCGCAGGAAGACTCGCGCTTCTTCAAGCACGACGGCGTGGATTACATCGGCCTCACGCGTGCGATGTGGCTGAACTTCCGGGCGGGTGAAGTCACGCAGGGCGCGAGCACCATCACGCAGCAGCTCGCACGGCAGACGTTCAAGCTCCTCGAAAAAAGCTACAAGCGTAAAATCCTCGAAGCCTTCCTGGCACAGCGCGTCGAGAAGCACTTCTCGAAGTCTGAAATCCTCGAGCTGTACCTGAACCGCATCTTCTTCGGTGCGAATTTTTACGGCGTGCAGGCGGCGGCACGCGGCTACTTCGGCAAGGATGTGAAGGAGCTGACCATCGAGGAGTCGGCAACCATCGTCGGCCTGATCAAGAGTCCGAACAACATCCAGCCCGTCAAGCACCCGCAGCGTGCGCTCAAGGAGCGCAATTACGTGCTCGATCGCATGGTCATCGAGGGCACGCTGACCCATGAGGATGCGGAGAAGCTCAAGAGCAAGCCGCTCATCACCGCACCGCAGAGCACCGACCCACGCCTGAGCTACGTTTTCGACGCCGTACGGCGTGAGGTGGTGGACCTCGTCGGCGAGGACCGTGCTTCCATCGGCGGTTTCCGCATTTACACCAGCATCGACCAGGATCTGCAAAAGGCCGCCGAGGACGCGGTCACCAAACGCATGGCCGAGGTTGAGAAGCGCCCCGGTTACGAGCATCAGACCTTCGCGCAATTCCGTGCGATCATGACTGACTACCGCGCCCGTTTGAAGCGTGGGGAGATCGACCCCGCCACCCCGAAGCCGATGCCGGAGTATTTGCAGTCCGCCGCTCTGATGATCGACAACAAGGACGGCAGCGTCCTGGCGATGGTCGGTGGGCGTGACTTTGGCGACAGCCAGTTCAACCGCGCCACCGACGGCGTGCGCTCGGTCGGCACGGCCTTCACGCCGCTGGTGTATGCCGCCGCGTTCAGCAGCCAGGGGCTTTATCCCGGCACGAAGGTCGATGATGCGCCGCTGGACAACCGCCGCGTCATGATCGGCGGTTTGACCGGCATCCTCGGTGAGTGGGGCGCGGAAGTGGCGAATCCCAAGTGGTCGCAGGCGCCGATGAGTTCGCGTGAGGCGCTCGTGCAGGGTCGCAACTCAGCCACCATCCGCCTCGGCGAGCGTGTGGGCGTGCCGATGGTCAAGCAGGTCGCGCAGAAGGCCGGCATCACCTCCGAGTTGCGGGATTATCCCTCCACTTTCCTCGGTGCCAGCGAGGCACGCTTGAGCGAGATGTGCTTGGCGTATTCGAATTTCCCCACGCTCGGCAGCCGCCCGCAGAAGCTGAACCTCATCCAGCGCATCACCGACAGCAATGACAAGGCCGTCTTCCAGATCGCCGAGTCCGCCCTGCAGAGCGTGCAGAGCATGGACCCCATCGCCGCGTATCAGACGCACACCTGCCTCGTCGAGGCACTGCATCGCGGCACCGGCAGCCCGGCGGTCAGCGAGTACAAGCTCGGCGAATTTGTGGCCGGCGGCAAAACCGGCACGCATTACGAGTTCAAGGATGTCTGGTTCCTCGGCTACACCTCCGGCGTTACCTGCGGTGTGTGGGCCGGCTTTGACAAGATGAAGACCATCTATCCCGGGGCCTTCTCCAACCGCATCGTGCTGCCCGTGTGGACGGACATGATCAACGCCAGCACCACACGCTTCGTGCCGGTGGAAATCGCCCCGCCGCAGGTCGCCGAGCGTGTGGAGATCTGCCAGCGCAGCGGCATGCGCGCCACCGACTACTGCTACGAGAAGATCAAAGGTGCCAACGGTGTCGAGAAGTCCGTGCGCTCCACCTATTTTGAGTATCTCCGGCCCGGCACACCGCTTGATGGCTTTTGCACCATGCACACCGGCGATGGTCTGCCCAAGGAGATGGACCAGTTCCGCTATCAGTCACCGCTCAGCGGCATCGAATCCACGCCGCTCATCGCCGACGCCGCCAAGTGGACCCACATCGAACCCGTGCGCATGCAGGCCCTCACCGTCATCGGCGAGGATCCCTACAACGCCGAGCAGGCCATCCCCCGCGCCCGCCCAGTCAATGACGACGGCAGCCCGATCCGCAAAGCCATCCCCGTCGATGCCGTGGAAACCCGCGATGAAGGCCCCGTCCTCAAGCTCGCCCCGCCACCGCCGATGAAGATTGATCTGTGAAGTGCTGCGGGACTCACCGCAGCAGCATCTTCCCCGCCTCCGGATCGAACTCCTTCTCCCACTTCGCCACCACCAGCATGGCGACGGTGTTGCCGATGAGATTGGTGATGGCACGCGCTTCGGACAAAAAGCGGTCGATGCCGAGGATGAGCGCAAGACCCGCGACGGGAATCGTATGTGTGGCGGCGAGCGTGGCCGCGAGTGTGATGAAACCACCGCCCGTGACCGCCGCAGCACCTTTCGACGTGAGCAGCAGGATGGAGAGGATGCCCAACTCCTGCACCAGTGTGAGATGCGTGTCCGTGGCCTGCGCGACGAACAGCGCGGCCATCGTGAGGTAGATGCTGGTGCCATCGAGATTGAAGGAGTAGCCCGCTGGCAGCACTATGCCGACGACGCCCTTCGAGCAGCCGCTGCTTTCCATCTTGCGCATCAATCCCGGCAGCGCGGCCTCTGATGACGAGGTGCCAAGCGTGAGCAGCAGCTCCTCTTTGATGTGTCGCAGCACCTTCCACAGGCTGAAACCGTTCCAGCGGGCGATGAGACCGAGGACGACGAAGATAAACAGCGCACAGGTCAAATACACGCAGCCCATGAGCAGCATGAGCTTGCCCAACGCGGCGAGGCCGTATTTGCCAATGGTGAAGGCCATCGCACCAAACGCGGCGATGGGCGCGGCCTTCGTCACCATGCCGACGATGCCGAAAAACATCTGCGAGACCGTGTGCAGCAGATCCGTGACCGGTTTGGCCCGCTCGCCGAGCTGCGCGAGCGCGATACCGGCCAAAATGGCGATGAACAGCACCTGGAGAATCTCCCCTTCCGCGAAGGCGCTGACAAAGGTCTTCGGGATGATGTGCATCAAATGCGCGACGACGGTCTGCTTCGCGCCGGTCTTGGTGTAGGTGTTGAATTCCTCCTGGTCGGACTCACTGAGCACGATTTCCGCCGGGTTCATGTGCATGCCGGAGCCTGGCTCCACCACCTTGGCCACCAACAGGCCGATGATCAGCGCCACGGTGGTGACCACCTCGAAGTACACCAGCGCCTTCCACCCCACGCTGCCCAGCTTCTTCAAATCGCCCATCCCCGCGATGCCATGGACGACCGTGCAGAAAATGATCGGCGCGATGAGCATCTTCACCGCATTCACAAAGGCGACACCGAGCGTTTTCAGCGGCACCGACTCCACCGGCCACACCAGGCCCATCAGGATGCCCAGGATGATGCCGATGAGCACCTGCACGTAGAGATTTTTCAGCCACTTCATGGGCGCGGATGCTGGCAGGTTCGCGGCAAAAGCCAAGAGGCTTTCTTGCGCCGTCCGCCGTGCGTGCTAGGCTCGCGGCCCTCCAAACCTCCAATTCGCACGCATCATGGGCAAAACTCTCTTCGAAAAAGTCTGGGACTCACACGTCGTCGGCACGCTCGCCAACGGCCAGGCACAGCTCCTCATCGACACCCATCTCGTCCATGAGGTCACCAGCCCGCAGGCCTTCGGCATGCTGCGTGATTTGAACCTGAAAGTGGCCTATCCGCACCGCACCTTCGCCACCGTCGATCACATCGTCCCGACCGATAGCCAGGTCTCGCCGTTTTCCGATCCGCTCGCCGAGGCGATGATCCAGGAGCTCAACAAGAACGCCAAGGACTTCGGCATCACCTATTTCAGCCTCGCCAGCGGCAAGCAGGGCATCGTCCACGTCGTCGGACCTGAGCAAGGCATAACGCAGCCAGGCACCACGATTGCTTGTGGCGACAGCCACACCGCCACGCATGGCGCCTTCGGTGCGATCGCCCTTGGCATTGGCACCACGCAGGTGCGCGACATCCTCGCCACGCAGACCATGGCGCTGGGCAAGATGAAAGTCCGCCGCATCAACGTGGACGGCCAACTTCGCCCCGGCGTTTACTCGAAGGACGTCATCCTCCACATCATCCGCCTGCTCGGCGCGAACGGCGGCATCGGCTACGCTTACGAATACGGCGGCAGTTTGTTCGACGCCATGTCGATGGAAGAGCGCATGACCGTCTGCAACATGAGCATCGAGGGCGGTGCGCGCTGCGGTTACGTCAATCCCGACGAAAAGACCTTCGAATACCTCAAAGGCCGCCCCTACTCGCCGAAAGGCGATGCCTGGGAGACCACCGTCGCCCAATGGCGTGCCGTCGCCACCGACGCAGACGCCGTGTATGACGACATCGTGAACATCAAGGCCGAAGACGTGCCGCCGACCGTCACCTGGGGCACCAGCCCGGATCAGGCCATCGCCGTCACTGAAAACGTGCCGACTCCAGAAAGCGCCACCACCGAGCCTGCGCGCATCTCCATTCAGGACGCGCTCGATTACATGAAGCTGCCCGCCGGCCAGCCGATCAAGGGTACCAAGATCGACGTCGCCTTCATCGGCTCCTGCACCAACGGTCGTCTCAGCGACTTCCGCGAAGTGGCGAAGTTCATCAAAGGCCGCAAAGTCGCCGCTGGGGTCAAAGCCATAGCCGTTCCCGGCTCCCAGATCGTCGATGTCCTCGCGAAACAAGAAGGCCTCGACCAAATCTTCAACGACGCCGGTTTCGAATGGCGTGCCGCCGGTTGCTCCATGTGCCTCGCGATGAACCCCGACAAACTCATCGGCGACCAGCTCTGCGCCTCATCGAGCAATCGCAACTTCAAAGGCCGCCAAGGCAGCCCCACTGGCCGCACCATCCTCATGAGCCCCGTCATGGTCGCCGCCGCCGCCCTCACCGGCAGCATCGCCGATGCGCGCGAGGTGTTCACGATTGCGGGTTGAGTAATGCGGGCATTTCTGCCCGCAGTTTCGGCTATCTTTGTCGCCCGCCATCACCTGGTTCCCGCAGATGAAGAGTAAATACGAAATCATTCTCTACTGGAGCGAAGCCGACGAGGCGTTCGTGGCCGAAGTGCCCGAACTGCCCGGCTGCATGGCCGATGGCAGCACCTACGAGGTGGCGCTGAATAATGCATGTGTTGTGATCGACGAATGGATCGAAACCGCCCGTTCCCTCGGACGTGAGGTGCCGCAGCCGAAAGGCCGCCTCATCTTCGCTTGAGCGGTGGGAATTTAATGAATCCAAAGCCACAGATCAGTCGGATAGCATCCGTTCCGTGAAACCCGTGGCTCTCCTTCTGGCACTTTTCATCCTTTCGTTTCTGGCGCTGAACGCCTGGATGATGTCGCCCACGCGTTTGCAATGGCAGTTGCAGCTCGCCACGCTTGAGTTCGGCCACTGGCTGGCACTGCTGTCGCTCGTTTTGATACATCCGGCCATTCACAGTTCACGCTGGCTGGCGCTCCTGTTTCTGCTGCTGTCCTGCGCCTTCCTCGGTCCTGCTTTTCAGGCATCGCGCATCGCCAAAGCGCAAGGTCTGCCCTTTTCCTGGCTGCGCCTGTGGTTGCCGCTTCACACCCGCAAGTTTGAAGTCCATCACGAACGCCGCACCTACTGGCGGCAGGAAGATGAATCGCTCGACATCGTGATCTATCGCCCTGTCGGAGCCGACAAGCCGCTGCCCTGCCTGCTCATCGCCCACACCGGCGGCTGGGACAGCGGCGATCCCGGTGAATTCACCAGCGCGAACGCTGAACTCGCCTCCCACGGCTATGTGGTGTGCTCTTTTGGTTATCGTCTCGCGCCGAAACACAAGTGGCCCGCCCAATCCGAGGACACCCTTCGTGCTTTCGAGTGGATTCGCGATCACGCCGCCGAACTCGGCATCGACACGCATCGCATCGTCCTCATGGGTCGCTCTGCCGGTGCGCAGATCGCCGCCGCATGTGCTTACGGCAGGCCAGAGCTCGGCGCTTGTGGCTGCATCTCGGTTTATGGCACGCCAAACATGCATCTCGCGCGGGAGTGGGCGCTTCCTGACGATCTGTTGAAATCACTCACGCTCGTCCGCCAATACATGGGCGGCGATCCGCACGAAGCCCCCGACGCCTACCGCACCGCTTCCGCCACCGCATTCCTTGAGACACACAGCCTGCCCACGCTGCTCATCCACGGCACGCTCGACTCCCTCGTCGGCATCGGCCACAGCCGCCGCTTCACCGAATTGCGTTCGGGCCGTGATGATCATCACTTCCTCGAACTCCCCTGGGGCACGCACGGCACCGATTACTTTCCCTCCACACCCGGCGGCCAGCTTTCCATGGCCGCCATCCTTCGCTTCATGGAACGATTTGTTCACGGCTCTCCGTAATCGGAGGCATGAATCGACTTCTTAGCCTCGTCTTCTTCGCCATCACGGCTTCCGCCTTCGCCGGCGACCTCCAGCTCACCCTCCCTCCCGTCGTTTACGCCACGCCCGACATGCCGATGAGAATCTACCACGACAACATCGTCCTCACCGAGACGCCCGAGACCTATCGCTTCGAGTTCACCTGCAACGTGGCTGCGCTCGCCAGAGCGCGGATTACCCATGATTCACGCCACTGGTCGATCACTCCCGGCGATTCCGATGTCGGCGATCACCCGCTCGCCATCACCGTCAAAGACGCCAGCGGCAAAATTTTGGAGCAGGGCAAGACCACGCTGCACATCTCCCCGCGCAAATCCGCCTCCACCAAACCGCTGCGTCTGCTCATCATTGGCGACAGCCTCACGCACGCGACGGTTTACCCGAACGAGATCGCCCGCCTGCTCGCCACGCCCGGCAATCCCAAGTTCACGCTGCTCGGCACGCACCAACCCGCAGGCGCGCAGCCCGGCGTCGCGCATGAAGGCTACGGCGGCTGGGCCTGGGCCACCTTCCTCACCAAATTCACCCCCGAAACTCCCGGCGTCACCGCAGGACCGCTCGCCCGCAAAGCCACCAGCCCCTTCATCTTCCCCGTCAAAGATGGCAAAACCGGCGTCTTCGATCTGAACCGCTACTTCAAAGAGCATTGCGACAGCCAGCCGCCGGATGTCGTCACCTTCCTCCTCGGCATCAACGACTGCTTCGGCGCTGATCCCACCAAGCCCGACGCCAAGATCAACGAAGTCCTCGACAACGCCGACAAACTCCTCGCCGCCTTCCACAAAGCCGCCCCCAAGGCCATCCTCGCCGTTGGTTTGACCACACCGCCGAACTCGCGCCAGGAAGGCTTCACCGCCAACTACAAAGACAAATACCCGCGTTGGGGTTGGAAACGCATCCAGCACCGCATTGTCCAGCTCATGCTCAAGCGCCTCGCCAACCGCGAGCAGGAGGGCATCCATCTCGTCCCCACCGAACTCAACCTCGACCCCGTCGATGGCTACCCCAACAACAACGGCGTCCATCCTAACCCCGTCGGCTACGCCCAGATCGGCGCGAGCTTTTACTCGTGGATGAAGTCGAGGCTCTAACCCGCATTTCTCACACTCTCGTCGATTTCATGGCACAGCGTGTTCATGCGCTCGTTGTAGCTCGGTATTCCGATACCGAGTCGGCACCTTCGCGGAATCGGAATTCCGCGCTACACCGCCGCGGCACAAAATGCAAAGTGTGAGAAATGCGGGCTAAAGCGCTCTAAAGCCTTCTTGCCACCTGCGTTGCTCGAACCTCATCCAACAGCGCGTTCGACTCCTTCATGCAGAGTTCACAAAGAGCCTGAAACGCCTGCATAGGCTTCACATCGCCCTCCAGCGATTGATTTGGGCGCACCGAGCAGCTGGCAAGCTGCCAGGTCGCCAAAGCCTCAATGTAATCGAGTCTCCGCTCAGACGGAATGAAGATGGGGAGCAATCCCTTTTCGATCACGGGCAGATTCGCCAGCAGCCGCGCCATGCGGCCATTGCCGTCGGCATACGGATGGATGCGTACGAAAGTCGCGTGGCTCCACACATACGCATCCAGCGCTGACATACTCGTGTCTTGCCGACGCTGCTGAAAACCTGCCAACCAGTCCTGCATGAGCGCGGCCACCTGCTCCGGCATCGCGTAAGTGTCGTTGATGACCGTCTTGCCGCCCTGTTTCGCGAGCGTGGAGTTCGGCTCGCGCTTCCACGCGCCCACAGGCTTCAAATAGTCCACTTCCACGCTGGCTTGCACGGCTTGATGCAGTGCGTGCAGGTCTTCCGTCTGCAAGACACGCCCTTCATCCAGCCAGCCATACAGTAGATCCAGCGCTCGGCTATGGCCGACGACTTCGTTGTGATCTGCCAGCGGCTTTCCTGAAATAGTGAGGCCGTAACGCAGCACCCCAAACGTCTCGCCTTCCGTCAGCGTGTTTCCTTCCAGCGCCGTCGAGGTGTGCGTCCAGCGCACGCGGAGCTTTTCGAGGAAAGCCTCGCGCAAATCGGCATCCAGGGCGGTGAGTTCAGGAATGAAGCGGGAGAACACGACCGCGAGACTACGTCATGCCGCCACGCTCCGCAATGAAGCGAACGCCAGCGGAGCGCGGGCCTCAGCTCCCAGCACTCCGCTACTTTACCATGCTCCGCCGCCACCCATTCACGCCTTCGCGGAACAGTTCGTCCTTCAACTTCGTCCCCAAACCCGTGCCCGTCGGCAACTGCGCCTTGCCATTCGTGATGACAGGCAGCGTATCGACCAGCTTGTCGTAGAACGAGCGGATGTGCGCCCGCACCGTCTCCTGAAACACGACATTGGCCGATGAAGCCGCGAGATGCAGCCCGCTGAACAGTGTCAGCGGCCCCGTGCAGTCGTGAATCGTCGCAGGAACGTTGAAAGTCTGCGCCATGTCGATCACCCGACGCGTTTCGCTGATGCCGCCGTTCCAAGTGGGATCGACCATGCAGTAGTCGCAGGCCTGCGCTTGCAGCACGGCGAGGTATTCTTTGCGCCCGAGCAGCATCTCGCTCGCGGCGATGGGCAGACCGCTTCTGCGGCGAAAATCGGCCAGCGTGGCGGCGTTATCGACGCGCAGCACGTCTTCGAGCCACAGCGGCTTGATCTCACGCAACGCCTCCGCGATGCGTTCCGCCGCTGGAAGCTGGAAAAACGCGTGTCCTTCGATGGCGATGTCCATTTTCATGCCCACACGCTCGCGAATCTCGCGCAGCGGCTTCATGCCTTCTTCGACATCGGCCCATGAAATGTGCAAACCGCCATTGCGATGTGCCGCACGATCAAACGGCCACAGTTTCATCGCCGTGATGCCTTCGGCGAGCAGTTCCTCGGCAAGATCGCCCGCCGCGAAGTGCGAGGCCCAGTTGTCTTGCAACGGCCCCTTGCTGCCGATGTCGCCATAGCCCGGCCAGCCCGGATGACGTGGTGCTTCCGCAGCACCATTCAGCGCACCGTAACTCGGTCCGCCGCTTGTGTTATACACTGGAATCGCCTCCCTCACCGGACCACCGAGCAGCCGATACACCGGTTGCTTGCACGCCTGCCCAAGAATGTCCCACAACGCCAGATCAATGGCCGACAGCGCCCGCATCTCCGCACCTGGATGCCCAAACGGCGTGCAGCGCTCATACAGGAAGCGCCAGTGCGATTCGATTGCCAGCGCATCGGCTCCGAGCAGTCGTTCCGCCATCCAATCATGGATCAACGCCGCGATGGCATGCGGCGTGTAATACGTTTCGCCGCAGCCGATGAACCCGTCCTCCGTGTGAATGCGGACGAGCAACAGATTCGGCATGATGCCGGACGGGATGGCGGTTTCGATGGCGGTGATGCGTGACATGGAATTGGAAGAAACAACGCTCACACGGACGTAGTTTGCTCATGTCACTCCGAGGAATCCTCACCGTTGTTCTCTTCACCACCAGCGTCATCGCCGCTCCACCTGGAGCCACCCCGCTGTCGCCGCCAACACCACCCAAGTCTCTTGCACCACACGTTCCAGCCAACTGGAAGGTAGGTGTGGCCGTCGCCAAAGTGACGCCGCAGAAGATGCTTTTCATGGCGGGCTATGCGTCGCGCAAGACGCCTGCCGTGGGCAAGGTGCAGGACCTTTTTGCCAAGGCGCTGGCCTTGCAGGATGAGCAGGGGAACAAGCTGGTGTTTGTGACGCTCGATCTCATCGGCGTGCCGCAACTGCTGCGCCATGCGGTGGCTGAGCGTGCTGAAAAGGAGTTCAAGCTGCCGCAGGCCAATCTTGTCATGAACGCCTCGCATACGCACAGCGGGCCGTCGCTGCGCACGACGTCTTTGACCGAGAAAGACAAGGACAACCCGCAGGCCAAAGACTCCTGGGACTACACGCAGAAGCTGCAGGACGACATCGTCGGCATCATCGGCAAGGCGCTGGCGGATGTGCAACCGGCGCGGCTCACCTGGAACAAGGCGCGCTGCGGTTTCGCCATGAACCGTCGTCGTGATTACACGCTGCCGCCGGATCATCCCAATGCCAAAAAAGCGCCGAACCCCGACGGCCCCGTGGATCACGAAGTGCCCGCGCTGCGCGTCGAAGCGCCCGATGGCACGCTGCGGGCCACGCTGTTCGGCTATGCCTGCCACAACACCAGCCTCGGCTTCTACAACTTCTGCGGCGACTACGCCGGCTTCGCGCAGGAATACCTCCAAGAGCATCGCCCCGGCTTCACCGCGCTGTTCTTGATGGGATGCGGGGCCGATCAAAACCCGTATCCACGTCGCAGCGATGTCGTTCCCGGCATCACCGACCTCGAACTCTCCATGCAGCATGGCCGCTCGCTTTCCAATGCGGTCGAAATGGCGCTCACCGTCAATCCACGGCCCATCGCAGGCCCGATCCGTGCCGCGTATGAGGAGATCATCCTCGATTATGCCAAGCCGGGTCGCGAATCGCATCCTTATCCAGTGCAGGTCATCAAACTCGGCAACGACCTCACCTTCATCACGCTCGGCAGCGAGGTCGTGGTCGATTACTCGCTGCGCTTCAAACGCGAGTTCACCGGTGCGGCGGGTGTCTGGGTCGCCGGTTACTCGAACGATTACACCGGCTATGTCCCCAGCCTCCGCGTCCTCAAAGAAGGCGACTACGAAGCCGCCGCCGGCTGGGCCGACAGCGTCGAAGACCGCATCGCCTCCAAAGTCCACGAACTGCACAAGAAGCTCTCGAACTAATCATGAAAACAATCGCACTTTTTCTCGCTGTCACCCTGTCGGCTTTCGCCGCCGACACCCCGCTTGCTCTGACGCTTCAATCGCGCTCTCCATCAGGCAGGGCCACGCTCGTCAAAGAATCATGGCTCCCGTCACGCACGGCCATCATCGTGTGTGACATGTGGGACCTGCATCACTGCAAAAACGCCGTGACGCGTGAGGGCGAGATGGCTCCGCGCTTCAATGAGGTGCTCGAAAAAGCGCGCAAGGAAGGCGTGCTCATCATTCATGCACCCAGCTCATGCATGAAGCCCTACGAGGGCACTCCGGCACGGGAACGTGCAAAGTCCGCACCGCCTGCCGCTCGTCTGCCCGATCACATTGCCGACTGGTGCAAACAAATTCCTGCCGAGGAACTGGCCGTATATCCGCTCGATCAAAGCGACGGCGGCGAAGACGATGATCCCGCCGAGCACGCGAAGTGGGCCGTTGAATTAACCGCAAAGGGCCTCAATCCGAAAGCACCGTGGACCAAGCAGATCGACACGCTTCGCATCGATCAAGCCAAGGATGTCATCAGCGACAGCGGCGTGGAGATTTGGAACCTGCTGGAGTCGAAGAACATCGACAACGTCATCCTCATGGGCGTCCACACCAACATGTGCGTCTCCGGTCGTCCCTTCGGCCTGCGGCAGATGGCGAAGAACGGCAAGCACGTCGTCCTGATGCGCGACATGACGGACACCATGTACAATCCCGCACGCTGGCCTTTCGTCAGTCATGTGCGCGGCACCGATCTTTTCATCCAGCATGTCGAGAAGCGCATCTGCTCCACCATCACTTCGGAGCAACTCATCGGTGGCCAGCCCTTTGCGTTCAGCGATGCCACCGCAGGCAAAAAGCGCCTGCAAATCATCCTTCTCGGCGACAGCACCACCGAGGCGAGCATTCCCAAGAAGCTCGCGCCTGATGAACCGCAGATCGAGGACACGCTGCGCATCAAACTCGCCGCCGAGGCCGATTTGCCGCCCTGCGACGTCTATAATGAAGGCGTCAGCGGCGAATACATCCGCCGCCTGCTCGACACGCGCTATGACAAGGCCGTGAAGACCAAGCCGCCGGCCGACTACATCTTCATCCGCTACGGCCTCAACGACCAGTCGCGGATCAAGGACTTCAACACCGCGTTCCCGAAGGACTTCCATGAACTCCTCGAACGCCTGCGCAAAGATCATCCCAAGTCCATGCTCATTCCGATGACCGCCATCCCGTATGCGCTCGACAACCTGCATGCCGACATCAACGCGCTCATCAAACAGATCGCCACCGATGAGAAGCTCACGCTCTTAGACATCGCTCCGCGGTATCACGCCGAGTTGAAGAAGAACCCCGACGGGCTCAACTATCGCCGCTACTCGCTCGCCAAAATTCCCGAGAACCTCCGCGCCTTCGTCACACCTTACATCCAGCCAGGAACCGACCCAACCGTTGTCGTGCTCGACAACCGCCTCGACGGCATCTTCGGCCATCTCCCCGGCTGGACTGGCGACCGCCATCCAAACCTCGCCGGTTACAACGTCATCGCCGACGAGACTGCCAAGTGGCTCGCACCGGTGATTCGCGGAAAGTAGATTCGACTGGCAGTCGAATCCGGCTTCGATTGCCAATCGAAGCTACGTTCTTAACTTCACACGCACCCACTATGAACTCATCCTCACGCCGTTCGTTCATCCAATCCGGCATGGCCGGAATTCTCACCGCAGGTGTGGCGCCGCAGTTCATTCCAGCGCGTCTGCTGGGCGCGGACGCTCCGTCGAAGAAAATCACGCTTGGTTGCATCGGTGTGGGCAAGCATGGCTTTGGCGTGAACTTGCAATCCTTCCTGCAGGAGGACGACTGCCGCGTTATCGCCATCTGCGATGTTTTCAAGAGCCGCCGCCAGCGTGCGATTGATGTGGTGAACCAAAAGAACGGCGACACGGGTTGCGCGGACATTGCCGACTTCCGTGAGCTGCTAGCGAGGAAGGACATCGATGCGGCGGTCATCTCCACGCCGGATCACTGGCACATCCCCATGGCCACGATGGCGATCGAGGCCGGGAAGCATGTATTTTGCGAAAAGCCCACGCTCACCATCGCGGAAGGACGCGCGTTTGCCGATCTCGTGGCGAGGAAGAAGGCGGTGTTCGCCACCGGGCTCGAAGACCGCTCGCTCATCAAGTATCACAAGCTCTGCGAGGTCGTGCGGAACGGCGGCATCGGCAAAGTGCAGCACATCGTGATTTCGCTGCCGAAGAAGCCGGTGTTTCCAAAGGAGGCGACCGCAGCGGTGCCGGAAGAACTAAACTTCGATCTGTGGCTCGGCCCCGCGCCCAAGCGTGATTACTTCCCGAGTCTCACGAATGACCAGGTGTGGCGGCAAATTCGCGATTTCTCCGGCGGATCGCTCACCGACTGGGGCGCGCATCTCATCGACAGCGCGCAGGTCGCCATCGGCGCGGAGAACAGCAGCCCGGTGAAGGTGGAAGGGAAGGGGGAGATTCCGCCGGATTCGATCAACACTGTGCCGCAGACCTATCATCTGACCTACACGTATGAAAACGGTGCGGTGATGGAAGTCAGCGCCGACAAGCCGTCGATCCGCATCGAAGGCAGCGACGGCTGGGTGGCCGTTGAAGGTTGGGACGGCATGCTGCGGTCGAGTGACATGGAAATTTTCAAGCGTCCCATTGATTCCGTGACGAACAAAATCTGGCCGCGTCCGAAACGCGAGCATCCCAACTTCCTCGAAGCCATCCGCACCGGCAGCACGCCGACTTACAACGCTGAGGCGTTGCACAGCCTCAGCACGACGATGCACCTCGGCCTCATCGCGATGGAACTCGGCCGCCCGCTGCGCTGGGATCCGAAAGCTGAGTCTTTTGATGACGATCAAGCCAACGCGCTTCGCAGCCGAGTGAGTCGTGAGGACTGGAAGCGGGCGGGTTGATCCATGGAGGATGGCCGTCCCGGCTGTCAGTGGACTGGGGCGTCCCGCCTTATTCCCGATCAAAGGCGGGACGCCTCGATCCATTGACAGGCCAGAGGCTTATCCTCCGGGCCATCACTTCGTCCGCGTCTGGAACGTGCGTGAGTGCTTCTGCGACGGCACCTCAATCGTGTAGCTCTTTCCATCCGCGCTAACAACGCAGTGGATGTGATGGCCGGCGCAGCCTTCGGCAAGATCGCCGTGGTTGGCGATCATCGCTTTATCGGCGGTGTTCTCGTGATCGTCGCGGATGTTCTCATGCACTTGATACATCGCCTGGATCGTCGGCGTGGACTTGAGTGCATCCATCGCGGATTTGCTGGTGCCTTTCTTGGGGCCGTTGTTCATCACGGAAACTGTCGGCTGGAGGCTGCGGATGAGCATGGGATTGTTGCTCACGTCGAGGCCGTGATGGTTCACTTGGTAGAGATCGACGATGCCGACGAGATTGAAGGGCGAGACGATTTTCTCCTCGATGTTCCAGCTTAAATCACCGCCATCGAAGAAGCGGAAGCCGCCGAAGTTGAGCACGAGCACGACGCTGTTGGCGTTGTCGCTTGGATCGGGTGCTTTTGGCGGCACGGAGCCTTTGAGCGGGTTTTCCGGCTGATCGGGATACGGCGGGATGAACTGCTGATTCGCGCCGAGGCAGCGCAGTTGGAGCTTGGGGCTGCTGTCACTCTGCTTGAGCGGAATGACATCGCCTGCGGTCAGCGTGATACGTTTTTCCACCTTCGCATCGCGGTAGGGACGACTCATGAGTGTCCAGCGCATGTCCTGCGCTTTGCCGTCGGGGCTGCCATCGGTGATTCCCTTGTCATAAAGCGTGCCAATCGACATCAATGCGGCCAATTCGGCCAATCCACCGAAGTGATCGACATGGAAGTGTGTGATGATGACGTGATCGATGCGCTGCAGACCTGCGATCTCGGTGGCGACTTTTTTGATGCGCTGCGGATCACGCCCGCCCGGATTGCCGGTGTCGATGAGCACCGATTCGCCTTCCGGCGTCACGATGAGCGTCGAGCCGCCGCCTTCGGAATCGATCCAGTAGATGTCGAGAGTTTTGTCACGGGCGGCGACGGTAAGCGTGAGGGCGATTAGGGCAGTGAGGAAGCGTTTCATGCGTGTGTGGGCAAGAACGGCTGGCAGGCCTGCAATCCTTCGATTTATGGCGATGGTGACCACACCACGCGGTAAAATTTCTTCACAGGATCGGGACTGTTGTCGGTGTAGGTGCAGGCGGTGCCAAAGTTGAGCGTGGCGGTCGTGGCGTCGGTCCAGTTCGTGAGGTCAGTGGAGCACTGTACCTTTTGATACATGCCGCGCACGCCCGTCCAGGTGCAGGTGGCGCTGTTACTGCCGAGAATCATCGTTGGCGCGAGATTCTCACTCATGATGCTGCCGTTCCAGTATTTCTCCGCTAGTGCAAAGGCGCTCTGCCCGGCCTGCGAGCCGATGTGGCGACCGTGGAAGTCATCCTCACTCGGATGGATGCCGCCGTAACGTCGCGATTGGCCGGCTTGATCGGCGGCGTCGTAAAACGAGCACCATTGTAGATCGATGGCTTCGCTGGGGCCTTTGTCGATCTGCATCGAATTGGCAGCGAAGGTGTGGTGGTGGAAGCCGCCGGGAAAATATGGGCTGCCCGTGATCAAGCTCAGCACCTCCGCCGCCGCCCGGGAGAAGGTGCTGTGACCGCTGACGTAGCCGGGGAAGGCGGGTGTGTTGAAGGTTTTGCGCTGAAACGGCAGCCAGTCCTTTGCAAGCATCCACGTCACGTGGCTTTGATTTGTAGCGATGGAGGGCGCTGGCAGGTTGTTGTTGTGCTCACCGGGCCAGGAGAACACAGCGATTTGGCCGATGAAGTTCGTGCCGAGACTAGTGGTGCCAGTGTTGAGGTCGAAAATGTTGCGGTGCTTGCCGCCGACGGCAGCGGTGGCGGAGGTGATGACCTCGCAGACATCAGTCATAAGCGGCAAGCCTTCACTGTGATACGACTGGCCGCCGACAATCGATGACTGGCCTTTGCTGCCCATGTAGCGGATCATCGTGATCGGGCGCGGGCCGGAGTAGTAGCGCTTTAAAGCCCACGCGGCGCATGCTGCATCATGCGTGGCGGCAGAGAGTGCGAAATAAACCTTCACATCCCATTCGAGGTCGTTCACGACGGGGCCGGTGCCACGAATGCGCTTCACGGTGGCTGGATTGTCAGCCACTTGATTCGCTAGCACATGCCAGTGGCCGGGCGGCGTCTCAGAGTTCGGCCCGTCTGCCCAAAACTCTGCCAGCACGCGGGCGAAGTCACCCAACTTCACGTTATTGGCTGCGTAACTGCCACCAGCGACCGGATTGGTGGCGAAGCCGGTGCCTGCATCACTGCCGAGTGGGTTGTTGCCGATGGCACCTGGCGAGATGCTCACGAGTGTGTTGTCATTGAGTTGGCTGCTGGCGATGAGTACGCCCAGTGCCGCACTTTTGTAGGCCGCATCCGTCGCGCTGGGACTGCCCGTGACGCTGAGACGAGATGGACCGCCAAAAGGATCGAGCCAAGGCTTCACGGGATCACTGCGCGTGAGGCTGAATGGCACCGTGGCTAGGCTCTGTACTCCGATGAAGCTTTGTGATCCTCCAGGAATGGGGATGCCGTTTTGCGTGACGCTGGTGGCGAGATCCAGCGGTTGCCAGAGATTGGGGTTCGTGCCTGCCGGAATGCCGAAACCCAAGGGGCTATTCGACACAAAATTCGCGTTTGTGCCGAGGACACTGAGAGGCGCATTGATATTCGAATTCACGCTGGCGGTGTAGGCCTGCGGATAGCCTGTTTGGGAGAATCCGTCGCTGGTGGACCAGTTCAGCACCGCCTGACCGCAGCGCTTGCCGAGTTCAGTCGGCGTCGTGGCCGAACTCGTCGCAGATTGGCCCGTGCTGGTCGAGTAGCCGAGTGCGGTGAGCTTCGCGTCGAGATTTGCCAGGATTGTGGCCGAGTTGGTCCCTGTGGCAAAGCGTGAACGCAGCACACGATACGCCGCGTAGCTGATCGCCTCATGCCGCGCGGCCTCGATGTCACTTGGAAGCGGCGTGATCTTCTCATTTAGCAAATACCCGACCGTCGCACTGTCGTAGGCCGACCAAGCATTGTACATCGCCACGGCCGTGTGAAAGAGGTTCCGCGCATGCGCTGGCGGATTCGGCACATTCAGGCGGATCGCGGCCAAAAGCTGCTCATTCCATTCCCGTGCGGCGGAAAGCGCCAGTGTGGGCCTCGCAGCCGATAGCCAAGCCATGGCAAGAACAGTGATGAGAACGGCGGTGGATGATTTTGGCCTCATGTTTGGAGTGCTCTAGCCGGAAGCAGTCCGGCCAGTCTCCTATTCATTCACTGTTTGAAGGCCAGAGTTACGCCCGGACACCTTTTCACCCCCTCCTTTCTATACTTCGCAGCATCCAATTTTGTGAATAATGGTGCTGCGCATGTGTGGCATCGTATCTGATCAAACCATCTTCACCGTCCCGGCGGATTCACTTCCTTCACGGTGGCGCCGTGGGTGTCGCTGAGGATGAGGAGGGAGAGTTTTTCGACGTTGTTGAGTTCGGCGGGCTTGAGCATCTGGTAGTCGAGGCCGTTGGCGGGGGCTGCTTCATACGGCACCGGCTGTGGTGCAGCGTTTTCGGGCGCGTTGAGGCTGGCATAGTCGAAACGGCCGCGCAGGTCGGTGTAGCCGTCTTTGAAGAAGCGGACGGTGCCGTTGTTGAGGCGGGCATAGACCTTCACGTAGGCCTTCGGTAAAGGTTTGTCAGTGCTGCTGTCACGGGTTTCGAGGCGTCCGTAGTTTTCGGTGAGAGTGAGCTTGAGCGTGTTCGCGTGGTAGGCCTGCGTCTGACGTTTTCCGGCACCGATGATTTCGACGAGCACGTTCGCTTTGGTGAATTCGGCGGGCAGGGCGACATCGAGTGTGGTCTTGTCCTTCGGCAGGGCCTGTGTGGCAGTTTTGTTGGGCTTGATGATGCTGAAGCGGCCGGAATCCTGGCTCACAAACGGATTGCTGCTGAAACTGAACTCGGGGTCCATGAGGTAGTAGTTCAGCGTGACCTCAGGTAGGTTTTTCCAGCTCAGGGCGATGGTTTTGTTTTCGACTTTGAAGTCGAAGGTCGGCTCGGTGGCGGCGAGTTCGGTCTGCTGCTTCTCGCGGTCGGGTTTGTCGGTCTTTTTGGGTTGGGTGGCTTTGCCTTCGATTTCATCGAGCTGGCTCAAAACATCCGTGAAGAGCGTCTTCCACCTCGGCGGCAGGTCGGACTGGTCCGACTTGTCCGACCGGTCAGACAGCGAGAGCCGCCGCGAGGCGAGACCGCGTGCGTTGGCGAGATCGCCTTCATAAAAGGCGGCGTAGCATTGGAAGTAGTCGTGTTGGAGGCGTGTGGGCAGCTTCGTGGCATCCAGCGCCTTGAAGCGGGCTAGCGCCTCCTCGACACGGTCTTGCAGGAAGAGGAAGTAGGTCACGCTCATGCTGTCCATGGCATCGAGCTGCGGTTTGAAGGCGAGGATGCCGAGAAGCTGCGTGTATTCCTCCAGCACCGCCGGATTGGCGACGCGCCACTCGCTCCCGACCCGGTGAGCGCGTTGATTGACGAGCGGGGAGTATTCCAGGTGCTCGTAAGTGCGCAACTCGATGGGGTCGATGGTGAGGAGCTTGCTGGCGATGTAAGAGCCAACGTCCACTGAGGCGGGGCCGCACAACGACTTCAGGTATTCGCGGATTGCATGCGGGTCGTTGTGGAGGAACGCGTAGCTGAAGATGGCATCGTTCGCGACGTGATGCTGGTTCATGAAGCCGACGAGCTTCTGGTAGAAGTCGCCGCTCTTGCGGCAGCGCCACGCGATGCGCTCCAGGTTGAGTCCTTCGAGGTTGTTCTGGTCGAGGAAGCCGAACACCTCCGCATCGCTGCCGTATTGCGAGACATAATCCCACGAGGCCTTGTCCACCTCGGTGAGTTTGGCGACGGCGTTGAACTCAAACGGCTTCGCGGCGGCTGAACCGGTGGCGGTGGCGACATTCACCGGGAAGTGAGCAAACTTGAGTCCGGCCTTCGCGGGCACGAGCGGGAAGTAGAAGTGATACTCGAAGGTCTGTGTCGTGTACGGCTCCAGGCGCACTTGACGGCTGTTGGTGGCCTTGCTGCCGAGCACGGGCAGCGCGCCCTGCGGGATTTGCAGCAGCACCACGGCCTTCACCGGACTGCTGGTGGGATTGGTGACGACGATGTTCGCGCCATACGTCGCGCCGGTGAGGAACTCGGTGGTGACATATTTCTCGAACTTCTCGTTCCCTTCCTGCCGATAGCGGTCGCCCTGACGGAAGAAGCTCTGGGAGACGAGAAGCTGGCCCTGCGCGTTGTTTTGGGTCGCGGCGGGTTTGATCTCCTTGTGATACAAAATGACCGGCCCGCCCGCCGTGAAGGTGAACTGGCCGTTGTCGGCCTTCGTCGTGTGCTTCGCCGCTTCAAACGGCAGATCGAGCACCGCGAGTGCGAGCATCATCTCGGTGAAGTTGCTGCTGGCTTCAGCGACGTTCGATGAAACGAAGCCATTCTTTGAGCCTGCGGCAACCCACGCGGCATAATCACGCCAGAAGGCGTTCACGGTGACGAGTTCGGCGTTCTGCTCGGTGATGCGCAGCTTGTAATAATTGTTCTCCGCCCACTCTTTGGTGGAGCCGAGCTGGCGGAAGAAGGCGCGGACGAGTCCACGACCATTCATTGCGGCGTTTTTGCCGAAGTAGCCATAGGCGACGGTTCCGCCAGAGCTCGTGGTAGCACCAGAGTAAGCTAAGTTATCATATAAGGTCGCCACTTGACCCAAAGCCACTTCCCGCTCTGCGAGTTCTTCGAGTTCTTTGCGGTCTGCCATGCGATCCCCGTCGGAATCTGTTTTTAATTGAGGCATTGCCCGCAACTCATCCACCGTCATCGAGCGGCGCAGCATCTGCTTGTCAGCCGCTGCTCCGGGAGCGCCGCCCATACCCATGCCTTTGCCAAACCCGCCTCCGCCAGCGGCGAATGAATCCGCCATGACCGGAGCAGGTGCGGCGGCCCCCACCGGTGACATCGGCGGCGGTGGCGGCGCGGCGGCGGCCTGTTCTTTTGCTTTCTCCAAATCCCCAAGCGCACCTTTGTTTCCAAACTCCATCGCCCTGCCCCGCAGGGCAGTTTCAAAGAGATGATCGGCTTGCTCGGGATTCGGCGGAATCATTTCCCACAGCTCGCGCACATGCCGTGCGGCATTCGGCGCTTCGTTTTCGATGCGTTGGGCCAGCAGGATGCGCTCGACGATGTTGAGGCGGGCGTAGGCCCAGGGTTCGAGGTGCTTCTTGAGGTCGAGGCCGAGGAGGAACTCGTCCATGAAGGTCTTGTCCTTCTTGTTCGCGAGATAGGGTTTGATGATTTTGTCGAAGAAGGGCTTGTCCTTGCGGGAGAGGAAGAGGTTCAGCTCGTGGCAGGCGAATTCGCCGTATTTGGCGAGTTTCTCGTCGTCTTTGAGCTTCGGCCAGTTCAGCACGAAGGCGAACTCGGCGAGGTGGCCATCGCCGCTGAGCGTGGTGAAGAGGCTGTGGACGCCGCCGAGGGTGTCGTAGGTCTCGAGTTCGCTGGTGAGGATGTCGGCGAGGGTCAGTGCTTTGCCGGTGTCGAGCACGGTGATCTCTTTTTTCTGCGTGAAGGGCTTCACCGGATCGAGATTCCGAGCGAGGCGCTGGTCGGCGAACTTCGTCGGCACTTCCGGCAGCGTGAGCGTGCACCACGAGGCGTTGTGCAGGTCCTCCGCGTAGATTTGCACATGCTGACGGTCACCGAGCGCTTTGCGCTCGATGCGGACGATGCCGTCTTTGTCAGGAACGAGGTTGTAGATGACGGGGGCGGAGTCGGCGATGAAATCGAGGTTGGTGCCGCCTTGCGGACCAGCTTGGGCTTGTTTCTTCTTCGCGGGCATCGCTGTGGCGCTCGAAGTAGCGGCAGTGGCTCCTCCGCGTGTGCTGCTGGCACCTTCGCCCAGTTGTTGGGCAAGTTCATCGAGATCGGTGCTGCGAATTTCCCAGGGATTGAGCAGCAGGCCGGGGCGCGTGAGCATGTTGCCGGGGAAGAGCTTCGCGTAACGGCGTTCGAGGATGTAGCGGTATTCATCGCCGATCTCGCGACCAGCGGAGTAGAGGTTTGGATTTCTTGCGGGTGTTCCTGAAGCCGCACTGAAGCGGGTGAAGCCGCCAAGACCGCCGAAGATGCCGCTGCCGGGATCGAAACGCGATGCGGCGACGTGGACTCGCGCAAACGGGCTGCTGTGGGCGAGTTTGACGGTGATGAAGTCTTTGTCGTTCTCGACGCTGGCGATGTGCAGCGACGCATTGCCTTTGAGTTCGAGCTGGCGGTGCTTTCCAAGTGCCCAGCCGCCGATGGTGGTGCCTGCGGTGACTTTGATGGTGATGAGTTGGGCGCCGAGTTTGAGGGAGTAGTCTCCGGCCTTCAGGCCGTTCAATGTGATGAAGCCTCCCTCCGCTTTGATCGCTGCGGCGTGATCTGTGGTGAAGGTTCCCGCTGACTGTGAGAGGAGCGAGACGGACTGAAGTCCGGGAGTACTCTTCGGAATGCGGATCACTTCGCCTTCGATGGCGTGAATCGTGGTTGAGAGTGTGGTATCGGCGTCTTCGAGCGGCCAGAGCGTTTGTCGGCTATTCGGAATCTTGGCGGCGACGGATTCGATGCCTTCGAGTCTGCCGAGAGCGACGCGACCTTTGTCGTCGGTGCGCAGCGGGATGACTTGGGAGCGGTTGAAGTCGAGATGCTTGAAGGTAAAGAGAACTTGCTGGTCGGCGAAGGGCTCGCCGTTTTTGCCGAGGAGTTCGAAAACGCGGCTGCCATCGAAGGTGCTGAGGTGGCCGTCGTTGACGGCTTCGGTCTTGTCGATGCCGTTGAGGGTCCAGGTGTGGCTGGCGGTGAGGTCTTTCTTGGTGCCGCCAGCGCTGAGGACATCGACTTTGGCACTGAAGGCGACGGTGAGTGATGTGAGGCGCTCAGGAACGGTGAGCGTGTGCGTGAGAACGCTGCCAGCGCTGAGTTTGAGGTCTTTGACTTCGCGGGTGGTCGAGATGCCGTCGTGGGTGGTGCTGGTGATGGTGAGTTTCGGCTCGGTGAGCAGTTCGGGAGCGAGATGGGACTCGCCGAGCATCAATGCGGTGCGGACGGCGAGGGTGGCTTCGCGACGGGCGAGGAGTTGCTCGCGTTCGATGTGGAACTGCGCATCCAGGCGGTAGTCCTCGGCGTGGTGCGTGAACTGCGTGAGCGTGGCGAAGGTGCCGGCGGCATCGCCGATGATGAGGTTTTTCGTGCCGGGCTGATTGGTGAACGGAATGACGATGCGTCCGAGTTTTTCGTCCACAGTGGGCTTACGACCTTCAAACCAGGCGACGGCGTCTTTGACGGGTTTGTTGGCTTCGTCGAGCACGAGGATCAAATCGCCTGCGGGGCCGGTTTGTTGAATCGTGTGGTATTGGCCGGTGCGAATGAGGGCGCGGCTGCTGCGGCCACCGCCGATGAATTCGATGATCCAGGCTCCGCGTTTGCCTTTGAGGTCGGGGAATTGGAATTTCTGCCGCGTGCGGCCAAACGGGCCGCCGTCGAAGGCGTGCGTCTGCTCGCTGTTGGCGACGAGGCCGTCGAGGTTGAGGTCGGTGTTGAGCTGGCGCTGCTGCGTCTGGAAGAAATTGAGCGTGTTCAGCTCGAAGATTTTGACGATGAGCTTGGGCGTGTTTTTGACGATGACATCAAAGGCGATGTCGTCGCCAGGGAGGAACTGCGGAGCGTTGGTGGCGGGGAATTCGATGTCCACGCGGTCTTTGAGCTGCTGAAACTCGGTGGGCGTGATGAGCGCGGCCCAGCGCTCGGGATTGCCGATGCCATGGGTGATCAGCGCTTCGGCGAGGATGGGTTTGAGCCAGGTGTCGCGCACGAAGTCGGTCCAGGGAGCGAGGAGTTGCTGCGTGGTGGAGTCTGGCTTCGCGGTGGTGGCGAAGAGGTGGAGAAAATACTCGCGCACGAGTGCCTCATCGTTGCCGATGGGCGGGGAATGCAGCAGCGGCTCGCTGAGATCGACGTCGAGGTTGGACCAGAGGCCGGACTGAATGCGCTCAAGGTGGCGCGGATTGATGTAACCAAGCTGGCGCGGGAGTTTGAGGTAGTCGAGGAAGCGGGCGCGGTCATAGACGCCTTGTTTGCGGTCGTGATCGAGGCGGAGGTAGAGGATGCGGGATTTGAGGGTGTTGTGGGCGGGCGGGAGTTTTTGCGCGAAGGCCTGGACGCGGTCGAGCCACGCCACGCGCTCGGCGTCGTCGTATTCGAGGCTCACATCGGCGCTGGGGGCCAGTTTGCGGAGGTAGGTGTGAACGAAGGCCTGCTGGCTGAGCCAGTTGGGATAGGTTTGGAGCAGTTCGTCGAGTTGCGAAGGCAGCAGAGCGCGGTGGATGGGCAGTTCGCCGAAACTGCGCGAATTTTCGACCTGAAGGTCGGCGATGATGGCCGGAACGAGATTCGGCACGTCGGGGCGCTGGAGTTTTTGCAGCACGCTGCGGCGCTGATCGGGCGTGAGGGGCACCTGGTCGCGAATCAGCGCGGCAAGGGCGTCCTGGGTGAGCGATTGCAGGCTGCGGTCGTTGTTGAGCGCATCACGGAGGAAGACTTCGCGGGCGATTTTGGCTTGGTCGAGGCTGGTGGGGAGGTCGGGTTTTTGGTCGCGTACCTCCTGCTGGTGGTCGTGGCGGATGCCAAGGCGGTCGATGAGGTATTTGAGGGTGCCCTGCGGATCGCGCTCGTAGTTGATGATGGCCTCGCGGTTTTCGATGATGCGGCGCTGCTCGTTTTCATCGGGCATGCGCTTGCGCCACTGGTTGAGGAGGTCGTTGAGCTTTGCGGTGTCGCGGATGTTTTGGTAATGGAGGGCGTGGAAGAAGTAGTATTCCTCGGAGCCGGGAACGAGTTCCGTGAGCGCCTTTTCCCGGTCGGTGGCGAGGGCGAAGCGTTCGATGAAGCCGATTTCGTTTTCGGCGACTGCGGCAAGCGGAAGGAGGAGAGCAAAAGCGAGCGATTTCATGGCGGTTGGGGTGATGATGCGGCGAGCATCACGGTTGAGGCGAGCTTTTATTGTAAAGTGTCTGTCAATCAGGGACCAAGAGCGGGGGCAACAGGGCAAAAAAACGTTTGAAACAAGGGGGGCGGGAACTACTATCGCGGCCCTTACCCACCCAAGACCTCATGGCTGACGCTGCAAACAAATACGCCCAAAACGCCTCCGGAGCTTACTATGTCGATGACCAGTGCATCGACTGCGACCTGTGCCGTGAGACGGCCCCGGCCAATTTCAAGCGTGACGACGACGGCGGCCATTCCTTCCTCTACAAGCAGCCTGAAAGCGACGAGGAGCGTCATCTCTGCGAAGAAGCCCTCACCGGCTGCCCGGTGGAGGCGATTGGCCGCGACGGGGAGTAAGAACGCCAGGCAGCACTTCACCACCAGCGTGAGCTGATGGATGAGAGTGCATTTACGGTAGCGTGAGCCAGCGGGCGGTCACGACTTTGTCCAAATTCACGCACTGGTTCGACTGGGCATTTGGCGGGAAGGAAAGCTGCAGCAGGTAGCCTTTGAAACCGGTAGGACCGGTGGAGGCGAGGTCTGTTTCGAGCCAGCGTGCCAGTTCGGTGCCACGTTCGCAGTAGGCATAAACCGAACTCTCGCCGCTCTCTGAGGTCAGCTTCATGCAGAGGTATCTTTTAGAGTCGGAGAACTCAAAGTTGTAGTACTCAAACAGGCGCACGTAGGCCCGCAATGACACCGGTTTGGTGGGGCGCTTGGTGCGAAAGTCCTGAAAGGACATCTCGCCGTAGCCAGTGAGGCTTTCCCAGTCGAGCAGGAACTTCCCATCCGGGCCGCGCAGCAAAGCGACTTCCAGCGTGCCAGTGGGACGGCTGCTGGTGTAGCTGAAGTAGAGAATTTCAGTGCCATTGATCTGGTAGCGCGCCTTGCTGATCATGCCGCCGGGCACCGGGTCCACTGCACCCTGCGTTTCATAGAAGTCCTGCATCAAGGCGGCGACGCGGCTGGAATCGGCCACCAGCGGGATGCGATCCTTCCACGCTGCGTGCTTCCAATACTGATCCAGCAACGCCAGCGCCTGGACCACGTCGTCGCCGGTTTCCGCCAAGGGCAGTTCTTTGATTTTGGATTCTGCGGGGTGGCGTGCATCCTGAACGCTGGCGGAGGGCTGCAGAACCGCCTCATCGACCGAAATCTTGGGTAAAGCAGGTGCTGGCGTGACTTCTGTTTTGGCCGCGTCGATGGAAAGCCCCAGGTTTTCCAGTTCACGTACGCGCGAGTCGGCCTTTTCAGCCAGATCGATCAGGGTGTTGCGGCTGGCGACGCTCTCAAAATACCACTTCCACCCCACGAAGAGCGTCAGCACCAGGCAAACACACAAGGTGAAGCAAACACCCATGAAGGCGCGATGAGAACCGATGGAACCAGATGACATTGGCATATGTTGGCAGCGACTGAGAGCGCCCAGCATGGCGGGGAAACGTCTGATGCTCAAGCACTTGGTTGCTGCATCTGTGTCCCTGCCTACTGTTTTAGGCTCATGAATTACCCGGAAAAAGCCCGCCGCGTCATCCAGCTCGAAATTGACGAGCTTCAGCGGCTGCATGCCCGCATCGACGACAGCTTCTCCCGCGCCATCGAACTGCTCCTTCCGTGCGTGCACGGCCCTGGCAAGCTGATCGTCTGTGGCGTCGGCAAAAGCGGCAACATCGGCCGCAAGCTGGCCGCGACGCTCAACAGCACCGGGGCGACCACGGTCCTGCTCAATGTCGGCGACGCGCTGCACGGCGACCTCGGTGTCGTCGATCCAGGTGATCTGGCGATCATGCTCAGCTACAGCGGCGAAACTTCCGAAATCCTCGACCTGCTGCCGCATTTGAAGCGTTTCGGCATTCCGGTCATCGCCATTACCGGCGGCGTGCAGTCCACACTGGCAAGAAATGCCGATGTCGTGCTCGATGTGCATGTCACCCAGGAGGCCTGCCCACTGAATCTGGCCCCCACGTCCAGCACCACGACGATGCTGGTGCTGTGCGATGCTTTGGCGATGGCGCTGCTCGAAGCGCGCGGCTTCCAGGCCGAAGATTTTGCCAAGCTGCATCCCGGTGGCTCACTGGGCCGGGCGCTGCTCACGCGTGTCAGTGATGTGATGCGTCAGGGCGAACAGCTCGCGAGGATCACGCCGGAAACCACCGTGCGCGAGGCGCTACAAGCCATGACGCGCGCCCGCAGCGGTGCGGCGGTCGTGGCGAATGCCGACGGCACGCTCGCCGGCGTCTTCACGCACGGGGATTTCGTCCGCGCCTTCCAGCGCGACAACGCCACCGCCGACAAGCCCGTGCGCGACTTCATGACGCCGCACCCCGTCAGCATTCAGGCCGACAAACTGGCCGCTGAAGTCCTCGCCACGCTCGAGAAGAACCGTGTTGATGACATCGTCGTCGTCGATGCCGCAGGCAGGCCTGTTGGCATGGTCGATACGCAGGATCTCACGCGATTGCGGCTCGTTTGAGCTGCAAATCAGAAGTCCGTCACTTCGCGATAATGCCGCACGCGGTAGCCGCGTTTGCGCAGCAGTTCGATCAAACCCGTGTCCGAGGTGAAATGGCCGGTGCCCACGAGCACCATGGCTTTTTCGCCTTTTTTAAGCATTTGCTCCAGCGGGTCGATCCATGCCAGGTTTCGAGCGGTGAGAAACAGGTTCATCAGGTCCGGGAAACGCTCCGCTTCACGGAACAACATCTCACGCAAATCCTCCAGTTCGCCGCGTTTCCAGGCCAGGATCATCTTTTCAAACTCCTCCGCCACGGAACTGATTTCGCCCAGCGTTTGCTCCAGCAGTTCATTTTGCTGCTTGTCGGTCAAGGAAGCGAACAGCTGAATCTGAAACTCCACGGTTTCGAGTCCTTCGGCAGGCTTGCCATCCTTCTTCGCACGTTCCTCAAAGTGTGTATCGACGCCCTTGTCCGGCTTCGCTCCCAGCGCCGCGTATTCCATCGACGTGATCAGCAGCGCTACGAACCACGGACGGTAACGATTCATCGACGAAGCCTCCAAGTCGCGTTTTCCCGACCACTGCTTCACCTTTTCCCATGTTTCCTTGGTCACATGCGCCTCCAGCGAAGTGTCCGCCGAATACATGCCAAGTTGCGACATCCGGCTGGTCAGTTCCGGCCCTGATGCGGCTCCGGGGGGCAGCTCCAGCACCAGCTTGTTGGAAAACATGTAGGCCGCTTCGTAGGCCGGAGCCAGCGGGTAGTCTTTTTCGCGCAGGATGTGAATCGTGCCGCACAAATACAAGCGCCCGCCGTTTGGCGCATCCACCACCCACACGCTGCCATCGCCAGCGCCATCGGAGACAAAGGCCGCCGCTGCTGGCTTCTCGACAGGTTGCGCCACCGGCTTTTCCACCTCACGCTTGCACGCAGTCGCGCACACGACTAGTGCGAGAGCGAGAACAAGGCGGAGAATCAGCATCGGACGACTCAAACACGTGGCATGAGCGAGATGCAACCGTGTTCTCCACGGATGAATGCGGCGGAAATCGTGTTGCACCATGGCGAGTTGCGGGCTGATTGCCGCAGGTCATGGTCGCCAAACAAGACATTGAGGAATACTGCCAGCGGATCGCGCGTGAGTTCCGCCCGGAGAGAATCATTCTCTTCGGCTCCCATGCCTATGGCACGCCGGATGAAAATTCAGATGTCGATCTGATGGTGGTCATGCCCCGGCAGCCCGGCAGCCGCCAGGAGCAGGATATTCAGATCCGCCGCCGCGTGCAGGCGGACTTTCCGGTGGATTTGCTGGTGCGCGACCCGCTGGAGGTCGCGCAGCGGCTGCGTGAGAATGACACCTTTATGCAGGTGGTGACCCAGCATGGCCGCGTGATGTATGAAAACCGCCACGCTTGAATGGATCGCCAAGGGGGAGGAGGACTGGTCGGTGGCGCAGTCATTGGCACGCAGGCGCAGGAAGCCAGTGCATAACTCCGTTTGCTATCACTGCCAGCAGTGCGCGGAAAAATATCTCAAGGCCAGGCTGGAGGAGGCCGGCGTGCTGATCTTCAAAAGCCACGATCTGCCGCACCTGCTGACGCTCGTCATTCAATGTCATTAAGTTAAGGCACTTCTCATGATGTGTTCCCGCAGATTCAGATAACCCGCAGATTTTTTCCAGATCCCAATCTGCGGGTTTTCTGAATCTGCGGGAACGCCTTCTTAACTTAATGACATTGACTCGTCATTCCGCATGAGCCGCTATGGGCCGGCATGAGCCTGGCCTTGCTGAATCTCAATCAATACGCCGTGAAGTTCCGCTATCCCGGCCACGATGCTGACGACCAGCAGGCCAAAGATGCTCTCAAAGACTGCCGCGCCTTTCGCAAGATCGCACGGGCGGCTTTTGGCTTGTGAGGTTCAAGCCAGCACCGGCTTCACCACGCTGCCATGCACATCCGTCAGCCGGAACTGCCGCCCTTGGAAGCGGAAGGTGAAGCGTTCGTGGTCGATGCCGAGCAGGTGCAGCAGCGTGGCTTGGAAATCGTGAACGTGGACGCCGTCCTTGGCGACGTTGAAGCCGAACTCGTCGCTCTCGCCGTAGGTCATGCCGGGCTTCACGCCACCGCCGGCCATCCAGATCGTGAACACATACGGATGGTGATCGCGGCCCCACTGCTTCGTGTCCTCGATCTTGCCCTGCAAAAACGGCGTGCGGCCAAATTCACCGCCCCAGATGACCAGCGTGTCCTCCAGCAAGCCGCGTTGCTTCAAGTCCTTCACCAGCGCCGCGCTCGGCGCGTCGGTGTCGGTGGCTTGAATCTTGAGCTGCGTGTTCAGATTGCGATGCTGGTCCCAGCCCGCGTGCATGAGTTGCACAAATCGCACGCCGCGTTCGGCCAATCGCCGCGCCATGAGGCAGTTGTAGGCAAAACTGCCCTGCCGCATCACATCCGGGCCGTACATGTCGAGAATGTGCTTTGGCTCGTCGGAGAAGTCGGTCAGCTCCGGCACGCTCGTTTGCATCTTGTAGGACATCTCGTATTGCGCGATTCGCGTGGCGATCTCGGGATCGCCAAAGTCCTTCAGCTTCATTTCATTCAGTCCCGCGATGCCATCGAGGATTGTGCGCTTCACTTCGCGGCTCATGCCATCCGGGTTGCTCAAATACAGCACGGGATCGCCACTGCCGCGAAACTTCACGCCCTGATACTTCGACGGCAGAAAGCCGCTGCCCCAGTAGAAGTCATAGAAAATCTGGCCGCAGCTCGCTTCCTTGTCGCGCGAAGTCATCACCACAAACGCCGGCATGTCCTCCGCATCGCTACCCAGTCCATAGCTGAGCCACGAACCAATCGCCGGACGCCCTGCCTGCTCGCTGCCCGTCATGAAAAACGTGATCGCTGGCGCATGATTGACCTGCGTCGTGTGCAGCGACTTGATGAAGCACAGTTCATCCGCAATCGCCGCCGTGTGCGGCATGAAATCGCTCACCGTTGCGCCACTGTGGCCGTGGCGCGAAAAGTTTGAGATCTCACCGAGCACCGGCCGCGCCGTCTGCCCGCCCGTCATCGTGCTGAAGCGCTTCCCTGCCGCGATGCTGTCGGGAATCTGTGTGCCATGCATCTTTTTCAGCATCGGCTTGTGATCAAACAGATCCACATGCGACGGCGCCCCGTTTTGCAGCAGGTAGATCACCCGTTTTGCCTTCGGTGCGAAGTGCGGCAGCGCAGGAGCCATCGCATCCGCCATCTGCCCCGCAAAACCCTCCCGCGTCAGCAGCGAACCCAGCGCCGCACCACCAAGACCCAGCGCCGTCCTGCCAAACAGGGAACGGCGGGTCAGATGGAGACGATTGGCTTCGAGTGGGTGCATGCGTTGATCTCTACGAGTGACAAAGCCAAGCCTTTCCTTCATCATGGTCGCTCCACGCCATGAAACAACTGCTGTTCATCCTCTTCACTGCAACTCTGCCCGCCGCCGAGCCCATCACGCTCAAACTCTGGCCCGAAGGCGCTCCGGGTCAGATGCTGCCGCATTCCAAGGCCACGGAAGACTTCATCCGCACCAAGGCTGGCAAAAGCACGATCACTGACATCACCAATCCGACGATTGAGGTGTATCGCCCAGAAAAACCCAACGGCACCAGCGTCATCGTCGCTCCCGGCGGCGGTTATGTCTTCCTTTCCGCCGTTCACGAAGGCACGCAGGTCTGCGAGTGGCTCAACACGATCGGCGTCACCGGCATCCTGCTCAAATATCGCACGCCAACTCGCGACGAAACCGCGCCGCATGAAAAGCCCGTCGAAGATGCGGCCAAGGCCATCGCACTCGTCCGCGAGCATGCCAAGGAATGGAATCTCGACCCAAATCGTGTTGGTCTGCTCGGTTTCAGCGCGGGTGGAAATCTGCTCGCGCACATTGCCTGTGATCGCGCCACGAAAACGGAGTTGCCGAATTTCGGCGTCATGATCTACGGCGGCGGCTTTGTGGACTTCAAGGAGCCGACGAAGCTCAAAGACGGCTTCACCGTGCCTGGCGACGCACCGCCGATGTTCATCGCCTGCGCCCACGATGACGGCCAGAACCCCGTCGCCTCCACGCTGCTCCACCTCGAATACAAGAAGCACAACATTCCCGCCGAACTCCACCTCTTTACCAAGGGCGGTCACGGATTCGGCATGCGCGACAACAAACAGCCCATCAACGCTTGGCCGCAGCGCTGCGCGGAGTGGATGGGAGCAATGGGATGGCTGGCCAAATAGTCTCGTGGCGTGCAAGACAGCGATGCTGTCGCCTTGGTTGGATCACACGAAGCCGCTGTTTCTGTCCTTGCCCTGCCGGATGCTTTTCGTCATCATCACCACATGACTCGGACCCTTCTCGCCATCGGTGCGCACTATGATGACTGTCCTTTCGGCATTCCAGGGACGCTGCTGCGTGCGGTGCAGAAGCATCAGCGGGTGGTGATCCTGAGTTTGATCGGGGATTACACGAACTGGCCGCCGGTGAAGGGCAGGGAACAGGGCCTGCTCGAGCTGTCGAAGCAACTGGCCGCCGAACGCGGCATCGAGATGCGCTTCCTGCCGTGGAAGAGCCTGGGTTTTGAGCCGTCGCTGGAAACGAAGCGTGCGGTGGCCGAAGTCGTGGCGGACGTGAAGCCAGACACCGCCTTCATGCTGTGGCCGCGTGACCGCCATCCCGATCACGAGGCGGCGAGTGCCATCTGCCATGCGGCGCTGTATCAACCGGCGCGGCTGTTGGGACGCGACGAGGTGAAATCGCCCTCGCGGGTCTATTGGTATGACAACGGCCCGGGCCACACGATCGGCTTCGAGCCGGACACGTACGTGGATGTGTCCGCTGAATGGCCTGCCGCCAGCGAGTGGCTGGGCAGGCTGATGGCTTATGTGAAAAACGTCCCCTACGATCCCGCGAAGAATGATGCGGCGATGGACACGAAGACCGTGCTGGCCCGCTATCGCGGCCTGGCCTGCGGGGCGAAGTATGCCGAGGCGATCAAAAGTGTGCGTCCGGTGGTGAATGCGGAGCTTTGAATCTGCATCTCGTCTTCAACGAGATGGTACCCCCGGTAGGATTCGAACCTACGACCAATTGATTAAGAGTCAACTGCTCTACCAACTGAGCTACGGAGGCGTGTTTGAATCATCAAACGGCGTTGGAGGGCGCGAGTAATAGTCGTCTCTGCGGCCGGTGCAAGCGCGTTCTTGGGCTCAGTGGGAAACTTTCAAATGCTGGAGCAGGAACTGCACGGCATCGGGCTTGGGATCGGCGGGATCCTGGGCCACCACGCAGAGAACCTCGTCGGTGGCGCATTCCTTCTGAATCGCCCGTGCATGATGGATGCAGTGCAGCCATTCGCCCCGGTTGGTGGGCGCGGGAACGACCTGCGGATTGTTCAGGAACAGCGGCGGATCGTCCTTGGTGATCCAGGCGAGCATGTCGCACTCCTTGAGCACAGCCTTGCCTTTCTCCGTAGTGAAGTCGGCGATGGATGAAAGGCGGTAAAACATGGCGGCCTCGACTTCGCTGGTGCGGAACTCGGGTTTGGCCGGACCGAGGAAGGATTCCCAGCGTGTCACGTCATACGTGGCCTGAGTGGAGTTGCACACGGCACAGGTGAGGCGGGTGGACTCGCGCAGCACCGGGTCTTCGGACTTCGGATCGGCCAGATCATCGTGTGTGGCGAGCCAGAGCGAGGTGCCGGCACCGGCGGAGCCGCCCATGGAGGCGAAGCGGGTCTTGTCGAGCTTCCACTCGCCGGAATTCGCGCGCAGGAACTGCACGGCGCGGGCGCACTCGCGCAGGATGTCCTGAACCGGCATGGCGTCGAGGAAGGGATAGTTTAGCGCTGCGCAGGACACGCCGCTGGCGAGCAGTTCGCGTGTCTGGCCGCTGCTGCTCCAGGAGTTTTTGTCGCCGCCACGAAAGCCGCCGCCGTGGATCAAAAACACCACGGGCGTGGGCTGTTCGGACTTCGCCAGATAAAGATCGAGCCGGTTGCGCTCATGCGGCCCGTAAGCCACATCCGCGGCATCGGGCTTCAAAGCATTCGCTGCCGGTTTGGCGTCGCCAGAGGGTTTCTTCCGCATCTTCGCCAGGAAGGCGCGGCCTTCTTCCATGCTGAGGATGCCGTCCTTGTTCGTGTCCGCTTCGGGATAGCGCTTCAAGCCTTCACGCAGCATCTCGTTGTTTTCCGAGGTGACCTGGGCGTGGAGTGCGGAGGCGAGGAGCAGGGCAGGCAGAAGCGCGCGTTTCATGACCGCGCATGACACCAGCTTTGGCCGTGAGTGTCCAGCCAGATTTGACGTGGTCTCACGCCTGACGACACGCTTTGATCGTGTTCGCCATGAGCATCGCGATGGTCATCGGCCCGACACCGCCGGGAACGGGTGTGATGGCGCGGCATTTCGGCGCGACTTCGTCGAAGGCGACATCGCCGACGAGTTTGTAGCCTTTCGCGCTGCTGGGGTCATCCACGCGGTTGATGCCGACGTCGATGACAACGGCACCTTCCTTGACGTGTTCAGCCTTGATGAAATGCGGGCGGCCAATCGCGGCGATGATGATGTCCGCAGTGCGAGTGATCGCGGCGAGGTCACGGGTGCGGGAATGCGTGACAGTCACCGTGGCGTCGCCGCCTTTGCCCTTCACCATGAGCAGAAGTGCCATCGGTTTGCCGACGATCATGCTGCGACCGACGATGACGGCATGCGCGCCGCTCGTTTCGATGCCCGCATCAATCAGCAGACGCTGACAACCCAGCGGCGTGCAGGGCACGAAGCCTGTGGGGTCTTCGAGGGCGAGCTTGGCGACGTTCACGGGATGGAAGCCATCCACATCCTTCGCCGGATCAATCGCTCGCACGATGGCGGCCTCGTCGATGTGCTTCGGTGGCGGGCTTTGCACCAGAATGCCGTGAATCGCAGGATCGTTGTTCAGGGCACGGACATGCGAGAGCAGTTCATCCTGCGTCGTCGTGGCCGGAAGCTCGAGTTTGACCGAGTGCAGGCCCAGATCGCGGCATTTTTTGTCCTTGGAGCGCACGTAGGCGCGGGAGGCAGGATCATCACCGATCAAGACGACGGCGAGGCCGGGTTTACGCCCCTGCACAGCGAGTTCCGCGATGTCGCGGCGGCATTCTTCGAGGACTTTTTCGGCAACGGCGGTTCCAGAGATGAGGGTCATGCGCTCTTGTTGGCGCAGGGCGGACGGCATTTCAAGCCGCCAGCATCTTCCGCGTGCCGCCTTGGGCGAGCATGGCGGCGAGTTCCGGCATGTAGCGGGTGATCTCGTGGGAGAGCATCGAGAGGCGCGTCTCAGACTTCCAGTTACCCTTGAGGCTGCGGTCGGTGTCAGTCATTTCGACCTCCACGAGAGTGGAGAAGACGGTGGAGTCGGCTTGAAGATCGAGTTGCAGAGTCATGATGAGAGGGAAGGTTGATCCGGCGTCAGAAGAACGAGCTGGCCGTCCTTCAGAGTCCATTTGCGTCTGTCCAAAGCACCCGTGTTCAACATGGAATCGATCCCATTGCTCAAGAGCATCCGCGCCGCCTCGGCGGGGCTGCTGCCGAACGTGCCCTTTAGGGTCATGTCTTCGAGGTACTGCTTGATCTGCGGGGTGATCGCGATCGTCAGCGTAAGTGAGTCGAAGGTGTTTGAGGGGCGGGCCATCCAATTATAACCGGGTAATAACGGCATTTTAATTCCAACCTGACCCGATGGTCAAGGTTGGTTTCGATTTATTTGGGGTTTTTACCCCATAAAAACCCCTGATTTATTTAAGTTTTATTAAACATCTGGCTGTTGGCGATGGAAACTGTCGCCGAGGCACGTTCCAAACGGCCCAATCCTATGAAACGACTCCTCCCGCTCTCCATCACCGCCGTGGCCCTGCTGGGTGCTGCATTTTTCAATCTTCAGGCCCAAGAAGGCGGCTGGCAGAACTGGTTTGCCGATGGTTCGCTGCAGGGCGGCCAGATCATCAGCGGCAAGGCCACCTACAAAGTCGAGAACGGCGTGCTGACAGGCACCACGGTCGAGGGCAGCCCGAATACCTTCCTTGCCATCGGTCCGTTCAAGGACTTTGAACTCGAGTTTGAGGTGAACGTGGATGATGCGTTGAACTCCGGCGTGCAGGTGCGCAGTCACATCGCCAAAGAAGGCGATCCGGTTCCCGAGGGGGCCAAAGGCAAGCTGCCTGCCGGGCGTCTCTACGGTCCGCAGTGCGAGATCGCGATCGATGGCTCCGCTGGCAATTTTTACGATGAGGCCCGTCGCGGCACCTGGTGGAGCATTCTCACCAAGACCGAGGCGGTGCGCACCGATGCAGCGAAAGCCGCCTTCAAAAAGGGCGAGTGGAACCATTACCGCATCGTGGTGAAGGGCGATCACTACCAGAGCTTCGTGAACGGAGTGCCCACGGCGGATTTCACCCAGCCCGGCGATCCCGAAGGCTACATCGGCTTCCAGGTGCATGGCATCAAGACCGGCACCGGTCCCTACAGCGTGCGCTGGCGCAATGTGAAGTTCCGCGAGACGAAGTAACCGAGCACGAGAATCAGTGCCGACGAGGCCATCACCGCCTGCCAGCGCCGCCACCACGGCAGCCAGTGGACGGCGATGGCCTTTGATCTGTCGCCCGCGAGCAGCAGCATCCACTTCGGTGGCGCGTCGGGGTTGGTTTGATCGCGCGTCCAGAGCAGCACGTCGTGCAACTTGCCTTTCGTCATCTCGAAGACAATCTCGGGCGATTCGCTACGCCAGCGCCACGCAGCGGTGATCAAGGTGTGGGGTTGGGCCTCTGTGTCGGCGGGCAGATACGCAGCGGGCGCGAATTCCGCCCAGTTGTCGTGTTGCGTGATGTTGACGTCTGAGAGTGCCGCCAATGGCACAAGCGATTCGTTGCGCCTCAACCGCACAGGATCAATCAACGCCTCCTTCGCGATGGCCTCATCCGCGATGAGCGGATTGCCACCGTAATCGGCGGTGACTTCCAGCAGCACCTCGGCATCCGGCAGCAGCGTGAGCTTCGCGCTCAAAAACTCCGCCCCATGCCCGAAAACACACAGGGGGGCGGCAAGAATGACGAATGAAGATATCCGAATGACGAAGGAGCGGATCGACTGGGTCATCGGCAATTCGTCATTCGGAAATTCGGGTTTCGTCATTTCTTGAGGTTCCACCTCAACACACGGCCCCACTTGTTCCACTCGGTTTCGAGGATGTTGCCGTCGTTGTCGAAGGTGATGCCGTGCGGGCTCGTCACAACGCCCTGCTGCCAGTCTTTGGGTTCAATGCCAGGTGTGTTGGTTGGCTTGGGGCTCGTGCCGAGATCGGCGACGCGTTTGTTGTCCTTGTCCCAGACGCTGACGTTTCCGGCGATTTCGGCCACGCACATCAGGTCGCCATGGAAGCTGGCGGAGGAGGGATTGCGCATCTCGGTGGCGATCTCGCCGATGAAGGTGCCATCGAGCTGGGTGTGCAGCATGCGCTTGTGGCCGCGGTCGCAGATCATGACGCGTGCGGGTTCAAAGCGGCGGTCGATGAAGATCTTGTGCGCGTTGGCGAGCTTGAGCGGCTCGCCAGGACCGCCGAAGACGCTCTTGAACTTGCCTTCGGCACTGAACACGAAGATGAAGCTCTGGCCGTAGCCATCGACGACATAGATGTCACCGTTTGGTGCCACATCGCAGTTGGTCAGCTTGAGGCCTTTGCCAACTTTGTCGGCGGGGAATTCGCTGGTCGGGATGGTCATGACGACGGTGCCGTCGAGGTTATATTTGACGACCTTTTGCTCGCCGAGCACGGCGGCGTACAGGTGCTCGCCATCGCCGTATTTGCGGATCACGAAGCCGTGGAGCGTGGGTGGCAGCGGCAGCGCTTTGATGAACTTGCCGTCCTTGCCATAGACTTGGATGCCAGCGTTGGCTTCTTGAACGCTCACGTAGATGTTGCCAGCGGAGTCCACGGCGATCTCGCCGTGGCCGTTGCCGATGGTTTCCTTGCCGGGGGGCGGGGTGATGAAGTTCGGGGCGAATTCATAGGCGACTTCGGCAGCGGCGCTGCCGGCGAGGGCCATGACGGACAGGAGGGAGAGGATGCGGTTGTTCATCAGGCCGATTCAAACGGACTGACGGGGCGGCGTCAATCGCGCAGGTGTGATTTTCACTGGATGATCCTGTCATACAGCCGGAAACTTCCCGCCACACATCGTGTTCCCATCTTCCGCCCATGAAAAAAGTTCTCTTCATTCTCCTCGGCAGCGCTGCGCTGGCTGGTTCCGTCATCGGCCTGCGGGCGCAGGCGCAGCTCACGGAATTTGATGAGAAATTCAAGGCCTTCGACAAAAACAGCGACGGCATCATCAGCGGCGACGAGATGAATGGTGCCAGTTACCTCCCACAGCTCGATTTGAACAAGGATGGCAAGCTCCTGCGTGAAGAAGCGCTGCAAGCGGTGCGAAAAGCCAAAAATCTCATCGGTGAAGGAGCGGACACGGGTGCTCTGTTCAAGCGCCTCGATAAAAATGCCGATGGCAAGCTCACCGAGGACGAACTCAACAACAAACGCTGGTTCACCGGGCTCGACACGGACAAAGACGGCAGCGTGATGCTCGATGAAGCCACGAAGGCACTCGCTAGTCTGCGCAAACGTGATGCTGGCGGCAGCAATGCTCCTGCCAGCCCGATCACGCCGGCGAATGAAGATCCCTCGTTCAAAGATGCACCGCAATTCCTCAAAGGCAGCGAGCATGGTGTGGGCCGCATGGTGGCGGACATCGCGTTGAAGACGTTGGATGGCAAAGAAATCAAGCTCAGTGCCGCTGTGGGCAAAAACGGCCTCGTACTGGTGATGTTCAGCGCCAGTTGCCCGATCAGCGGCAAGCTGGCACCGGAGATGGCGCGACTGGAAAAGGATTTGAAGGAGCAGGGCGTGGGCATGCTGCTGGTGAATGCGCCGCCGGGGCAGAAGAACGAGGAGATCACGAAATTCATCAGTAACCATCAACTGACCTCGAAGGTGGTTAGCGATGCCGACGCCAAGTTGTCGCAGGCCTTGAGTGCCACGACGACCACAGAAGTCTTCCTGCTCGATGCGGCACGAACGCTCGTTTATCGCGGTGCCTTGAATGATCAATACGGCCTCGGCTACTCGAAGGAGCAGCCTGCGCATCATTACTTGCGCGATGCCGTGGCCGCGATGCTGCGCGGTGAACCTGCTGAAATCGCCGCCACCAGTGCTCCAGGTTGTACGCTTGATTTACCAACGCAGAAAACCGTCGCGAGCACAAACGTCACCTATCATCGCGACATCGCCCGCATCCTGCAGGCGAACTGCGTGGAATGCCATCACAGCGGCGGCGTGGGGCCATTTGCGCTCGATTCGTATGACGCGGTCATCGAGCATGCAGGCATGATTCGCAAGCAGGTGGAGCGCGGCGCGATGCCGCCGTGGTTCGCCGCAGCGCTCGAAGGCCAGATGCACTCGCCATGGTCGAATGATCGTGCGTTGTCGGAGCGTGATCGTGCCGATTTACTCGCCTGGCTGGCCTCAGATCGTCCGACAGGCGATGTGGCCGACGCACCGAAGCCGCGCCAGTTCCCCAGTGAATGGAGTATTGGCAAGCCGGATGCCATCATCGCTGCGGCGCGGCCGGTCTCGATCAAGGCCGAAGGTACGATGCCCTACCAGCATGTGACGGTAGTCACGGACTTCTCCGAGGACCGCTGGGTGCGCGGCTACGAAATCCTGCCCACGGAGCGGCAGGTGGTGCATCACGTCATCGTCACCGTCTTTGAAAAAGGCCGCAAGGTGCGCGGTGGCGGCGAGGAGGGTAGCGAAGGCTACTGGGCCGCTTATGTGCCTGGAAACACGAAGCAGATCTATCCCGAAGGCTTTGCCCGCAAGCTGCCAGCTGGTGCCACGGTGAGCTTCCAGATTCACTACACGCCGAATGGCAAGGTCGTGCAGGACACGATGCGCATGGGCCTGCTCTTTGCCAAGGAGCCGCCGAAATACGTCGTCCACACCACGGCTCTGCCGAATGCGCGCCTCAACATCCCCGCTGGAGCTGCGAACCACGTCGAGACCGCGCAGCGCAAACTGCCCATCGACATGAACGTGATGGCCTGGATGGCGCACATGCATGTGCGTGGCAAGGCCTTCAAGTTCGAGGCCACCTTTCCCGATGGAAAGACCGAAACGCTGCTCGACATCCCGCGCTACGATTTCAACTGGCAGCTCCGTTACGACTACGCCATGCCGCACTTTCTCCCACGCGGCACGGTGGTGAAGATCACCGCCGTGTATGACAACAGCACCGGCAATCCAGCGAATCCTGATCCGACCAAGAACGTGCGCTGGGGCCAGCAGACCTTCGATGAAATGATGATCGGCTACGTCGAGCACTACACGCCGCTGAATGCGGTCGTTGCGGGCGGGGAGTGATCGTTATTTAGGCTTGCTCGCGTACTCCAGTTCAACATCAAGTTTTTTGCGTTCTTCAATCATGGAGGCAGCTTGTCGCTCAAGCTGGGATGCCTTCGATAGTTCTTCATTGGCATTTTCGGTGTGGCGGGTGCTGGGTTGCCCTCGTTCTTTGGCGCTTGCAGCCAGTGCCTGATGGTTTTGTGCGGAAGCACGATATTGCTCCACGGATTTGGTGTACGTCACAATGCGAGAATCGAGTTCGGCCATCCTCAGCTTGATCGCCTTGACCTTGGTATCATCCATGGATGGTTTTGCAGGAGCTTCAACGATTGGAGCGGAAGAGGCGGTTGCAGTCGCTTTGGGTTTTGTATTGGCGTCATTGGCAGATGGCTTGGCCAAAAAGCTGGTCTGCGCCGCAATCAACATGGGAGCAAGTGCCTCAGGCCCAAGATCATATTTTTCCTTTAAGTCCGCAGGGAGTAATTCCAGCGTAACTGTGCCAATGCCGTCTGAGTGGATCAAGGAAATGCCGGATTCCTCCACTTTGCGAACTTTGGCACCGCGCAGAACCTTGCCGTTGGCCAAGGTGATGTCTCCCAGTTCAGAGCCGGACGCATCATTGCGCATTTTCTCCACGGAGGTCTTCATTGAAGTGACGACATATTTCAAATCACCGTCAACCGTGCGGTAGCGCTTGTCGAGAATGTCCTTGGCTTTGAGCAGTTCTTCATTTTTACCCATGGCATCACGCATTTTTTGACCGGCTTTCTCAATATCCGTCCATACCTTCCTTCTAAGAAAGAGGACTTCATGCATGCCGGCGAGTTTGGATTTTGATTCCAGCAATGCTGCATTGGCCAAATCTACCGACGAAAAGTAGTGGGCGCTGTAACCAATTCCGATTAGGAGGCTGATGATGAAAATGAAAACCCAGGCTTTTGATTCTTCGAACATACAAGGTGGTGGTTTGGGTTAACGAGCGAATTTGGCCTTATAGGAATCCAGTCTCGGGCGCATTTTTTTCAAAGCATCTTCGCCATCGGAACATTTTTTGCTGATGTAGGCCAGTTCCTGTTCGAGGCTGGCATTTTTTTTCATCCAGTCGGCATGAAAGCGCTCCAGGTTAATAAGTGCGGATTCGGGATTGGCACCAAAAGTGAAAATTTTGGCATCGAGTGCTTGTAGATCGTCATTGCCTTGTTTGATCGCCGCTTCCACGTCGGCTCGTTCCTTCAGCAATAAATCATGTTTTTCGCAGGAGCTAGCCAATAGCAAGCCTGCCAATCCGGTGATAATAAGAAGATGTTTCATGTGCATGCGCTTAGTAGCAGAACATGGGCCGATAAAACAGGCAAGCACAAATTCCTATGGCAAAGATTTTGTGCGCAAAAAATTCTTTGAATGTGCGGATCATCATCCCGCTGCTAGCATCGCGGCGTGATCGCGATTGCAACGGCCAGTCAGAAAGGGGGCGTGGGGAAAACCACGTTGTGCATCAACCTCGCCTATTCATTGGCGCGGCGGGGCTGGCGTGTGCTGCTGATCGACACCGACCCGCAGGGCGGCGTGGGGCTGTCATTGGCGAAGAGCACGAAGGCGCGGGAGGGATTTCATGAGTTTCTCATCCGTGGCGGCGATTTGAACAAGATCGTGGTGCCGACGCGGCTGCCGGAGCTGGAGATTGTGCCCGCTGGCCAGTATGACGCCTGCGCGAGGCAGGGCTGGTCGGTGCATGAGGTGCCGGGACGGCTGGCAGACCTGCTGCGCAGCGCGGAGTTGCGTGGGGTTGATGTGGTGCTGATGGACACGGCGGCCGGAATGAACGGCACGACGGAGGCGGTGGTGAAGGCGTGCGATTTTGTGGTGCTGCCGCAGCAGGCGGAGCCGCTGGCGATCCGCAGCGTGCCACATCTGCTGGAGACGCTGGCACGCTTCCGTGCGGAAGGCGCGGGCGTGCGCGTGGCGGGCATTTTGCTGACGATGGTGATGCGCGAGCAGGAGATGAGCCTCAAGGTCGCACGTGAACTGCGCGAGATGCTGCCGGCAAACCTGATGTTTCAGCAAAGCATCCCGCGGTTGCCATCCTTTCTCGAAGCGAGTGCGCTGGGCGTGCCGGTGGCGCTTACAAAACGCAATCCGCCGCCGGAGGCGCTGATTTTTGACCAGATCGCCGCCGAACTCGAGCAGCGCACGGGTTTGTCGAAGCAACGTGAAAAGGAGCATGACCATGCAAGTCTCCTGGATTGATGCAGACCGGATCAAGACGCTGGTGGCGCAGATTGTGCCGCAGGAGCCGAGTGAGGATGGAGTACCGCAGGCGGTGGAAATCGAAACGGTGCCGGATGCTGTCTCCATGTCTGCCGTTGAATCATGGGGCACCGCCATGGACTGGATGGAGCCGGTCACAGCGCCGGTGCCTGCCACAGAAGCGATGAAGACGGAGCCTGCCGAGGCACAGCAAACGCAGAAAGAGCTGGAGGAGCCGACGGAAATGCTGGCCGAATCCCGGGAGGATGAAGCGGAAGGCGATGGTGAGCATGGCATGCCGCTGCATAATCCTGCCGCAGCACTGCCGCTGAGCCGGATTCGCGACAAACTGCGTGCCATCCGTCAGCGGGCGACGGCGGCGGGCATTCTGACGCGTGTGAGTGATGCTGTCGTGCCTTCGCCTGAGCCGGTTGCAGAGAGCGAGGTGGCGGCGGCGGTGTCAGATGCTGTGGAAGCACCGGCCAATGAGCCGATGGAAACACCGGCAGTGCTTGAGTCCGTGGTGTCGTTGCCGCAAACACCGGCCATCGAGATTCCACAAGGTTCGCGTGATCAGCGTCTGGCGGCGTTTGCCGACTGGGCGCGTCTGGTGCTGCATGAGGATGGCGGTCATATGCTGGTGATGAGTGATGAAGGCGAGGTCTTGTGGGGTGGCGAGGCCAAAGCAGGTCTGGTGCTCTCCACCATGATGGCGTGGGGTGCGGCGATCCGTGCGAGCGCAAGTTCCGCCGGTGAAGCACCGCCGGTCATCCGCCAGCCGCTGGCATCCGGGAACGTGCTCACGGTGATTCCGTGTGAGACGGACAACGGCGTGATTCATGCCGCCGTGACCGCTCCTGCAGGGTTGAGTGATGAACTGGCGCTGGTGTTGCGCCGAGCGTTGTGTGCCGCTACGGCTTGAGGAGCACCAGTTCGTTGATACCCCAGAAATTAGTTGAACTTCCGTTTTGTGTGATGCGCAAAAAGCGGACTTTTTGAGGAGCTTTAAAAAGGATTTCGGTCAGCGTGCCGCCACTGCCCTCTGCGAGTGTGGAATTCCAATTCGTGCCATCGGAAGAGGATTCGACTTTGTAGTTGCGTGGAAAATCACCGTTGCTTCCTTGGCTGTCGAGTGCCAGGCCCGCGATACTGGTTTCAGAAGGTAGTTCAATAGTGAACCACATGCCTGCTTTCATGGGTTCTGCGGTGGTCCATCGACTGCCGGTATTGCCATCGACCGCCTTTGAGCAATCCTCTTTTTTGTGACTGGCGCTCAACTTCCAAGTATTTCGCGGTTCGATCCATTCCAGCTTGGTTTTGAGGCGTTGTTTGAGCGGTGATGGCCCGGAGTTTTGAAAGTAGTAATCACGCAGGCGGCTGTCGATGAGTTGCCACTGGTCAGGCTTCAAGGCTGCGGAATACACGAAGAATTCAGCGAGGTAACCGCTGAACTGGTCCTGTGGGCCGACATTTGCCCCTTTGCTGTCCTTCACGCGGCCGATCTCCAGTTTGTCCAGGGGCGTATTGGGGGCTGTGGCTTTGCCACCAGAGGAGGTGAAGGTTTTGCCATCCGCATCACGCGCACGGAGTTCGACAGCACCTGTAGTTGCATTCCAAGTGATGAAGGCGAGGCATGGAAGCGTGCCGTTCACACTGCTGGAGGTCAGGCTTGGGCCGCTGCCGCTGTTTTTTACTTCAGCGACCAGGTTTTTTTTGTCATCGATGCGCAGCGATACGGAGGAACCCTCATTGTTGCCGAGGGTGAACAGACGTGCGGGCAGGCGTGTTGCTTCAGCCTGAAAAGCGGTGACGATGGTGAGTCCTTTGTCACCGCCAGTGACGTTGCTGCTGCCAAAGGGCAGATTTTGTTTTTCCTTGCCTGGACTGTCGAGTTCCAAGGCACAGGGCTTGCCACTGCGTGGCCGGAAATCGAGCACCACGCGTCCTGCTTTTGGAGATCCTCCTTTGGCGGCCTCGGGCCAGTTGGTGCGTTTGGGTGCGTAATCCTGGCTGTTTTCAAAGCTGCGCAGAATGTTGTCGCCACCACGTTCGGAGAGGTCACGCCATTCGAGCACGGCCTCGTTGTTGTTGGCCGGGGCCAGTTTGCCGTCGCTGCCTTTGCGATTGGTCAGGATGCCGGTGTTGCCGACATAAAAAAGTGCGATGCCTCGGTCTGCCGGCGGATACGAACGGTCCTGCGGGAGCTGGAAGCTGACCTTGGGCGGATCGCTGGAAATGCCCATGCCGGACAGGATGCCGGTGCCGCCGCCCTTCTTTTTTGCATCACCGCCGAAGAAGAAACAGCCGCCGATGCCCAGCACGATCGCGCCACCTCCAATGAGGGCGATTTGTTTGATCAGCGCGGGAGTCAATTTGCCTATGGCAGGTGCTGCCGGGGAGGCAGAGATGCTCGAAGTCTTGCGTCCCACCGCTGTGGTGCGCCCCGTTCCAGGCCGCCGTGGCGCAGGGGCCAGATGCGAGGTGATGGCGGCGACTTCGCTGACGGGCGGCGTTTCTGGAATGACCTCGAGCACCGGCTCGGCATAAGCGGGTGCAGGCGGTGCTTCCGCCGGCGGATAATATCCGGTCAGCGGCGCAGTGCCGGTGCCCGGCGGTATGTACATCGGCTGCGGTGGCGGCATGTACACTGGCGGCGGCGCGTACATGCCCATCCACGGGCCATAGGGCACCATCGTGGGCATTTTCTCCCACGCACGGAATTCCTCAATGGCCTGCTGTGCATTGGCAGGACGGTCATCCGGCTTCTGTGCCATGAGCCGTGCACACCACGCACCCAGCCACTGCGGCACATGCGGTGCGATGACATGCAGCGGAGTGACGTCATGATCAATGTGCTTGTCGATGACCTGCGCCATCGACTCGCCATCGAAGGCCTTTTTGCCTGACAGCGCCTCATAAAAGACACAGCCCAGTGAATAGAGGTCGGTACGTTCATCCACCGGCTCACGCGTGAGCTGTTCCGGGGCCATGTAATAAATGGAACCCATGACGGTGCCTTCCTGATCCTCCGTCTGTTTGCGTGCCCGCAGGCCGGCGCGAGCAAGGCCAAAGTCGATGATCTTCGACTGCATGCGGCCGCCGGGCAGACGCTCGACCTTGATGTTCTCCGGCTTGATGTCGCGATGCAGAATGTGATGCTGATGCGCGGCGAGCAGGCCTTCGAGACATTGCGAGGCCAGCTCCTTGAAATCATCGTAAGGCAAGGGGCCGCGGCTCACCACATCAGCCAGGTCATCGCCTTGCAGCAGTTCCATCACCATGAACAGGCCTTCGTCATCGCTCGCCACATCGAAAATGGTCACGATGTTCGGGTTGCGCAGGGAGGCGAGCGCATCGGCCTCACGCCGCAGTTCGGAGGCGATGTTTTTGTCCGCGTCGGCCTCGTTGGCGGTCAAGAGCCGCTTCACGGCGACCCAGCGCTTCAACTGGCTGTCATAGGCGCGGAAGACGGCGCCAACGCCGCCCATGCCGAGCTTTTCATAGATTTTGTATCGTTCCGCCATCCGGGTGTTGAGCGCTGAAAATGAACCAACGGAAGCAAAGCCCATGAGCAACCCCTTTGGCAAGCGCGATATTCCACGAAAACACCTTTCATCGCGTCATCTGCTCCCCCTTTGACAAATCAAAGCGTCGCGACACACTGCCACCCCGCCGCCCCGGCGGGGTCGAATTCAAACCCGCACCGCATCTTGAAAAGCGTACTCTTTGTCTGCACTGGCAACACCTGCCGCAGCCCGATGGCCGAGGCGTTGTTTCGTGATCTTGTCAAAAATCGGGCCGACTACCAGGTCGCCAGCGCCGGTGTCGCCGCCGCACCCGGCATGCCGGCCAGCAAGCACACGGCGGCGTTGATGAAGGAGCGCGGCCTCGATCTCGCCAATTTTCAGAGCCGCATGCTCGAACGTGCCGATCTTGATCGCGCCACGCATGTTTTTGCGATGTCATCACATCATCTCGCCGCCATCGCGGACGAATTCCCCGAGCATGCGGACAAAGTCTATCTCGTCTCCGAATTCACCGCCGAGGATGCGTTGCGCGGCAGGGATGTGAGCGACCCCTTCGGCCAGGGCCGCACGGCCTATGACGAGACGTTGCGCAGTTTGGAACAAATGCTGCCCAGTCTGCTGGCCTACATCGACAAAACCTGGAAAGAGCCCGAACCCAACTCATGAGCAACACCGCACTGCCACACCAACTCGCCATCGCCTCCGACCACGGTGGCCTCGCCCTCAAGAACGCCGTCGTGGCGCATTTGCAGGCGAAAGGATATGCGGTGGAGGATCTCGGCACGCATGACGGAGCCTCGGTGGATTACCCGGACTTCGCGGAACTCGTCAGCGAACGTGTGCTCGACGGTCGTGCCGAATGCGGCATCCTCGTTTGCACCACCGGCATCGGCATGAGCATCGCCGCGAACCGCCACGCGGGTATCCAGGCCAGCCTCGTCAGTGATCCAGCCACCGCGGCCATCACGCGTGAGCACAACGCCTCCAACATTCTCTGCCTCGCCGGCAAAACCACCCCTGAAGCCACCGCCTTGGCGATCGTCGATACTTGGCTATCGACGCCCTTCGCCGGTGGCCGCCATGGTCGCAGAGTCGATAAAATGAACACCCAAGCCCACCCCCTCAGCATCCTCGCCTCCTCCGATCCCGCCGTCGCCCAGATCATCCAGGGTGAGCAGCATCGCCAGCAGGACCACATCGAACTCATCGCCAGCGAAAACTTCACCTCCCGCGCCGTCATGGCTGCCCAAGGAAGCTGCCTCACCAACAAATACGCCGAAGGTTATCCCGGTAAACGCTGGTACGGTGGCTGTGAAGAGGTCGATAAAGTCGAGCAACTCGCCATCGACCGCGCCTGCGAGCTTTTTGGTGCCAAATACGCCAACGTGCAGCCCCATTCCGGCTCCCAAGCCAATGCCGCCGTCTATTTCAGCGTGTTGCAGCCCGGCGACAAAGTCCTCGGCATGAACCTCGCCCACGGCGGCCATCTCACCCACGGCAACCCCGCGAACTTCAGCGGCCGCTTGTACCAGTTCTGCCAATACGGCGTCAGCCAGACCGACGAACGCATCAACTACGACGAACTCGCCGAAGTCGCCCTGCGTGAGAAACCGAAGATGATCACCGCCGGCGCCAGCGCCTACCCACGCATCATCGACTTCAAAAAGATGAGCGAGATCGCCAAAAGCGTCGGCGCGTATCTCTTCGTCGATATGGCCCACATCGCCGGCCTCGTCGCCGGTGGAGCCCATCCTTCCCCGATGGAGCACGCCGACTTCGTCACCACCACCACGCACAAAAGCCTGCGCGGCCCGCGTGGCGGCATGATCCTCACCAACCACGAAGACCTCTTCAAAAAGATCCAAAGCCAAGTCTTCCCCGGCGTGCAAGGCGGCCCGCTCATGCACGTCATCGCCGCCAAAGCCGTCTGCCTCGGCGAATGCCTCAAACCCGACTTCAAAGACTACACCGCCCAAGTCGTCAAAAACGCCCAGGCCCTCGCCGCCGCGCTCGCCGCCCTCGGCTACCGCATCGTCAGCGGCGGCACCGACAATCACCTCATGCTCGTCGATCTCCGCCCCAAAGGCCTCAACGGCAAAATCGCCAGCGAGACCCTCGACAAAGCCGCCATCACCGTGAACAAAAACGGCATCCCCTTCGACACCGAAAAGATTACCCTCGGCGGCGGCATCCGCGTCGGCACCCCCGCCGTCACGACTCGTGGCATGAAAGAAGCCGAAATGACCCAAATCGCCGCCTGGATCGACCGTGCGCTCACGAATCGCGAAAACGACGCCGTGCTGGCGGAAATTCGCAAAGAGGTCAGCGCGGCTAATCAGCGGTTTCCGTTGCCGTGATCCGTTCGGAGTCCCGCCTTCAGGCGGAAGATCGATCCGTTGGTTTCGCGTGCGCTTTTCCGGCTAAAGCCAGGACTCCGAACTCTCGCTTGCCGAGTCCTGGCCGGAATGGCACAATCGCTGCATGAACCACGCCGAACCCGTCCTACAACCTGTCGATTGGAAAAAGGAAGCCGAGATGATGCGGCGTGACACGGCCAATGTGCTGAAGGACCGAAAAACTGCGCGGGCATTTCTGCGCAAAGTCGGGGTGGACTTGAAGACAGGCAGACTCATTCGCCCCTGAGCAGCATGAACTCCCGCTCCCTGGTCATTGGTTACCACGGTTGTGATTTGAAGCTGGCAAAGCGACTGGCCGCAGGCGGAATAAATCTGGCACCAAGCCGGAATCTTTATGACTGGCTCGGGAATGGGCAATACATCTGGGAATACAGCCTTGAGCGGGGTTGGCAGTGGGCGCTTGAAGCTGCCAAAGATGGCCGAATCAAGACGCCTGCGGTGGTCGGCATCGTAGTGGACTTGGGTAACTGCCTTGATTTGGTCGATGCCGAGGCCCTGCAAATCGTGCGTGATGCCTACCAGAGGTATCAGCAGCTTTGCCAACTGTCCGGCTCGAACGAAGAGAGAAATAGAGGCCCCGGGTTTCGTGCTCGTTATTTGGACTGCATGGTCTTTGAAACTCTCCATGCATGGCGGCAGGAGCAAGGGCTGCCACCCTTCGACACTGTGCGCGGCTTCTTTGTCGAAGGCTCCGAGTTGTATCCCGGCGCGGGGTTGCGGGATCGGGATCACATCCAGATTTGCGTGCGGAACCCGCAGTGCATCAAGGGCTATTTCCTGCCGAAAAATTGATTCCGAAACTCTGAACTCCCCAAAAACCATGGCCTCACTTTTCTCCTCCATCTGCGGCACCTGTGGCCGGAACTATCAGTCGTTGATGTTGCGCGCAGCAAAGGCGGGCGGACCACTGGCGGGTGTGGTGGGGATGGCGTCGGACTTTGGCACGCCGGTGGGGGATTTCGTGCCCTGGCTCGTGCTCGGGTCGGCGGTGCTGACGTTGCTCGCCGGTGTGATGTGGTTTGGCGGGCGGCAGCGGCAGCTCCGGCGGGCGCTGGCAGACGGCAAGCTCACGCAGGAGGAGATTGAGCAGGCGACAGAGCACAATCCATGGAGCGTGGGCTTTGCCTTCGGCATCGTTTCGACAGTGGTGCTGGGGTTGTTCCTGGGCGCGCAGCAACTGGTGGCGAAGGAGGGCAAGGGCGTGCTCGCGACGCTGGTGCCGGCGCTGGAACAGATGCAGCAGTCGCTGTTCAAGATCGAACAAGACGTGGCGGAAGTGAAGACGACGACGGGGCGCATCGAAACGAAGACCGATCAGGTGCTCACGAAGCTGGAGGACCTGAGCGCGGCGTTCGAACATGCCGGGAAGAACGGTGTGATCATCGCCAATCCAGCCACGCCGGCGGAGCATTACCACAATGCGCGGCTGTATGAGTTGAAGAGCGATTTCGCCAGCGCCCGCAAAAGTTACAACGCCTATCTCGCCAGCGGCGTCGAGTTCATCGACCCCTATCTGGCCTACACTGACATGCTGAAAGTGCAGGACGGCCTGGAAGGGGCGCGTGAGGTCGTGGCGGCCATGCGGAAGAACAACACGAGCACGAGTTTGGAGATCGCGGCGGCGCTGCTGCTGCCGAAGGAGCAGCGCATCGCCGCGTTGAAGCAAGGCGTCGAAAAACACGCGGATTTCGCCCCGGCGGTGCATCTGCTGAGCCGCGAGTTTTCAGCGGAAAAGCTGGGCGAGCAGACTTTGGCCGACAAACGCGAGGAAAAGGCGCTGCTGGAGCAATTTCGCGCACTGGACGGCGCTGGGAAGTTCCAGCGCTTCGTCATGGACAAGAAACAAGCGAAGGCGTGGCTCGATGATGCGGAATCACGCCTCGCCAAGCTCACCGCAATGCCTGCGGCGGTGCTGGAAAATCCCGTGACGCTTTCAGCGAATCAATCAAACCAGGGCTGGATGCTCACGCTGGGCTTCACCGACTACAAAATCAAAAATGTGGAGTACAAGCTCGATGGCGCAGGCGAGTTCAAGTCCACCGGCTTTGCCAACATGACCAATCCACAGACCGGCCTGCCGATGCCGTCGCAGACGATCATGGTCGCCACGCTCGCGCCGGGCGAGCACACGCTCGAAGTGCGCTACACCGACATGACGGACAAGCTGAATGGCCCCTTCGTTTTGAAGCTGAACACCGCCGAGGCCGCGCTCAAGGCCGGCAAGTCGATGCTCGACATGACAGCCACCTCCTGGCTGAGCATTCAGCAGGGGAATGTCTATTTCACCGGTGTCCTTACGCATCGCGGCATCCTCAAATCCATCCGCTACTCGTTCGACAGCGAGAAACTCGACCAGGAGTTCCCTTTTTCGCCGCCGAAGCCTGGTGAAGGCCCGTACCAGGTCGGTGATGGCCTGCCTTACCTCAAAGCGCCGGACGGATTGAAGTTCGTGGCGCTGCAACTGACCTTCATCGACGGCACACAGTCGGAGGTGAAGACGTATCCGGCACCGTGAGGTATGGTTGATGGTTGAGAGTCGATAGTTGATGGTCTGAGAGGCTCGGATGCTATCAACAATCAACCATGCACCATCAACTCCCCGACGGCTTCCAATCACCGGCCTTTGCCTCACGAATGTCTAACAGCGCGATGCCGGGACGCGTGAATTCGATGCGGCGCTGACGGTAAAGGGCACCGAGGGCCTGCTTGAAGGCTTTTTTGCTCGCTTCAAAGGTGTTGCGGATGATTTCCGGCGGGCTGTCGTCATCGAAGGGCAGCCTGCCGCCGCTGTTCTTCAACGCTTCGAGAATCCGGTCCGTCAGCGATGCGACACGCTGATAACCAGATGCATCAAGGCTGAGGTCGATCTTGCCGCTGGGATGCACCATGCTGACGAAACCATTGAGCTTTTGCCCGATTTGCAACGGTGCGCCGATATTCGTGTGATACAGCAGTCCCAGATGCGTGCCTTCGACGATGGCGTTGTAGCCCAGCGGCGTGCGGCTGGTGATGAGCAGTGAGACTGGCTGCGCCGGCTTGAACGGCGGGCGGGCATGGCTCAGATGCCGGTTCAAGCGCGTCGTGGCGATGATGCGGTCCGTTTTGGGATCGAGCATCACATAAGCGACCACTTTGTCGCCGACCCAGACCTGCTCCGCCTGCTCACGAAACGGCAGTAGCAGATCCTTCAGCAGCCCCCAGTTCAGGAAGGCCCCGATGTTGCGGTTCACGCTCACCACTTCCAGCGTCGCAAATTCTCCCACGGTGGCCAGCGGTTGCTCCGTCGTCGCTACGAGCCGGTCCTCGGAATCACGATACACAAACACTTCCAGCGCATCACCGAGGCTCGTGCCCTTTGGGATATAACGATTGGGCATCAGGATCTCGCCATGCTCCCCGCCATCCAGATAAATGCCGTGCGCCGTGCTGTGAAGCACGGTGAGAGAGTTGCGTTTGCCGATCTGTGCCATGAGGCGCAGACTAGACGAGTCACTGTAGCAATCCAGCAGTTGCTTCCGCTTCGGCTGACCTCTGTAAAAATGCTCGCTCGCCGTTGGTCTTGTGATCTAGAGTCGTCAAGCCTGCATGATGACCCCTGACGCCTCCCGCGAACTCACTGCGCCCGCCGATTATGACGCCACTGTGCGCATAGACATGCGTGCACTGCTGCCAGCAGGTCTGGAGCAGCCGGACGATATGCTCGGGCGCTACAAGCTCATCGAGCCGCTCGGTGAAGGTGGCTTCGGCACTGTCTGGCGGGCGGAGCAGAGCGAGCCGATCCGGCGTGAGGTGGCGCTCAAACTTATCAAGGCAGGCATGGACTCGCGCGAGATCATCGCCCGCTTTGAGGCCGAGCGGCAGGCGCTCGCCTTGATGGATCACCCGAACATCGCCGCCGTACTCGATGCCGGCACCACCGATAGCGGGCGACCCTTTTTCGCGATGGAGTTGGTGAAGGGCGTACCCATCACTGAGTACTGCGACGCGCACCAGTTCACCATCCGCCAGCGGCTGGAGCTCTTCATTCCCGTGTGCCGTGCCGTGCAGCATGCACATCAGAAGGCCATCCTGCATCGCGATTTGAAACCGTCGAACATCCTCGTCATGGACGTGGATGGCAAACCCGTGCCCAAGGTCATCGACTTCGGCATTGCCAAAGCACTCGGCACCTCGCCGGAGGCGGCCTTGCAGGTCAGCCTGCTGCAAACGCAGGCCGGTGTGGTCATCGGCACGCCGCAGTACATGAGTCCCGAGCAAGCCGGAGCCACGCAGGATCTGGATACGCGCAGCGACATCTACACACTCGGCGTCATCCTGTTTGAACTGCTCACCGGCGACACGCCGCTCGCGCGCGAGTCGCTACGCAAGGCCGCGCTGGATGAAGTGCTGCGGCTGGTGCGTGAGGCAGAGCCCAAGCGCCCCAGCAGCCGCCTGACGCGGGTCACAGACGCGGTCACACAGACCTGCACGGCCCGACAAACCGAACCGGCGAAGCTCACACGTTCGCTGCGTGGCGATCTCGACTGGATCACGCTCAAGGCATTGGAGAAAGAGCGTGAGCGCCGCTATGGCAGCGCCGCCGCCTTCGCCGAGGATCTGGAGCGGCATCTCAACAACGAACCTGTCGAGGCTGGTCCACCCAGCGCGTTGTATCGCTTTCGCAAACTGGTGCAGCGCAACCGCTTGGCCGTGGGATCAGCCGCTGCGATGCTAGTGCTGTTGCTGGCCGGCATCGCGGTCAGCACTTGGCAGGCAGTACGCGCCACACGGGCGGAAAGAACGGTGCGCGAAGAACGGGACAAACAAGACACACTACTCTGGACGGCGAGTCGGGGGGATCACGAGGCGGCGCAGCGTGCCACGAAAGAACGACGCCACGCGGAAAGCCTGGCATTGCTTGAACGGGCGCTGAGTTACCGGCCGGAAAACAAGTTGGCGCTGGCCTTCAGCGCGACCCAGGCGCTCACCAGCCAGGGCGGACAGTTTTGGCGCACGCGGGCGATCACTCCCCTGTCGCGCTTCCCCACCTGCCATGGGTTCAGCCCGGATGGACGTTTTATTGGTGTTGGAACCTTTGACGGTCGCACTTTGATCATCCGGCCCGATTCAGGCGAGGTGCTTTGCGAGGCCCACACGGGTGGCGCGGCTGTGAACTCAGTCGCCTTCAGTCCTGATGGTGGGCGTTTTGCTGTGTCGAGCAATGACGGTACTGTGCGTGTGGTCGAACTGCCCTCAGGACGCGAGGTGCGGAAGACGATGATCGGTGGTCGGGTTACACGGGTGCTTTTCAGTCCAGATGGCCGCTGGCTGACTTGCGGAGGCCAGGATCAAAAGGTCCACGTCATGGATGCCGCGACAGGCGAAACGATCTGGTCCAGCACCTTCGGCGGCCTTGTGCTTGCGTTGCAGTTCAGCGCGGATGGCACTTTGCTTGCGGCTGCCGGGGAGCATGAGAGCGTGTGTGTGTTTGATGCACGGGACGGGCGGGAGATCTGTCGCTCGCCGGTGTCAAAGTCAGCGGCCTCGCTCGTCTTCAATCTGGACGGGCGTTCATGCATCGTGGGTGGGCAAGATGGATTGTTGCGCCAGTTTGCTACAAGCACAGGTATGGAGGAATGGCAGGCCAAGTTTGACCACCGGATCAATCAGGTCGTTTGCTCGCCTGACGGTCGGCTGGTGGCCGCTGCAAGCTGGGACCGCACCGCGCGTGTGTTTGACGTCGCTTCTGGAAAGCTCGTTTGGAGTTTCCGGCTCGATGAAATGGCCGACACGGTCAGCTTCAGTCCCGATGCCCGCTGGCTGGCCACTGGCAGCCGAGACCGGCTGGTCCGCCTGTTTGACCTCGAGACAGGTCAGGAAATCGATCGCATCCGTTCGCTGCATTGGCCGTTCAGCGTCAGTTTCAGTCCCGATGGCCGCTGGTTGAGCTTTGCTGATTATATGCCCTCCGACCCGGACATAAATTGCAACATCCGCATTCTAGAGTCGGCTTCACGGCTAGAGTCCCATCGCCTTGAGGTGCCTGAGATCAATCCTCAGTTCACCTTCAGCGCCGACAGGCATCGGGCTGGTGTCTTCAGTTTCTACAACAACCAGCCTGGCGTGGAAGCGCGGGTGCTGGATCTGGCTGGCGAGCGGGAGCTCCTGCGCTATAAACCTGCTGCAGGCGTCACTGCGATGGCGCTCAGTCCTGATGGCGGCACTCTGGCGCTTGGCGGTGCGGACGGGATCACGCTAATGGTGGACGTGGATGCAGGCAAGGTTCGGACTCAATTCACAAGCGCAGGAGCTGTGCGCAGCCTGGTATTTGGTCACGATGGCAGGCTGCTAGCCGTCGGTGGTGATGGTCCCGAAGTGCGCTTGGCGGATTTGAGCACCGGGAAAGAAATCATTTGGAAGCGCCCCAAAGGCACGCTGTACAAGATGGTCCTGGGGGACTATTCAAAGCGCTTGTTGGTGTTCCAGGATGCAAAGGTTTTTCACATTGAGACACAGTCAGGTCACGAGATCGCGACCTCGGCCGCCTTCAACGCGACCATGTGCTTTGCAGCAACACCAACTGGGAGTAGGATGGCATTCGGATCGTTCACCGGGGCCAAGGTTTACATGAGCGAGATGGATGGACAGAAACCGCGCGAAATGTTCGCTTTCGACTCTGGATTGAAAACGCTGAAATCCTATGCACCCGGCTTTCCCACCGCTGCTTGTTTTAGCGCGGACAAGCAATGGCTGCTGGCCGCCGCCACTGATGGCACGGTGCGTGGCAGGAAGGTAGATTCAGATGGTGAACTGCTCATTTGCCAACTCCTGGAGCATGTCTGGGCCTTTCACCTGAGCATGGACGGTCGTTCGGTGGCGGTTGGCGGTTTCGATGGCGTGTTGCGGGATCTGGACTGGGCATGGTTCACGCCTGCAGGGGAGTTTTCGGCTCCTGTATGGGCCGCATTGTTGCGTTTCACGGCAGGCATGAGTTTTGACGCCGGTGGCCGGCCGGTCCTAGTCTCAGCCGCCAGGATGGAAGCAGATGGCCGGGCAGTGCGGCAATTTGCGTTGGCCGCACCAATAGCAGAGCATGCGTGGCAGCATCAGATTCTGCGCTGGTCGTGCATGCCGCCTGATGAGCGGAGCACTTCGCCATGGACCGAGGAGCCGGTGCGCGTGGCAGTTGGCCGTTGGCTCATGCAGGCGCATTCAGATTCGGCAACCATCACAGAATGCGCCAATCAAGCGCCATGGCATCCGCTGGGGCCGCTGTCGTTGGCACGTTTATTCTTGCGAAAGCCTACCGGGCCACCGGTCCCGCCTCCTCCCTTCGAGCGAGTGGCTTTCCTGGCAAAACTGACGCTCAAACGGCTTCGCGACGCCGATGAGAGGCTCTATGGCCGCGACACGTTGGCCGAGTATGCTGCCTGGGCCGCGAAGATCCTGCACGAGGAATTCAAACTCGATGACGAGGCTGCGGAGGCGCTTTCTTTCGCCATGGAACGTGCGGTGAAGGAGAAGCAGGCATTGTTGCTGAAGTTGCGGGATCAGATTAGCGGCAGCCCTCCATAGGGACGTGGCGGATCAACTCACTTCACCTTCACCACGACCATCTTCTCTGCATCGCGGGCATACAGCAGGCCGTTGGCGAAGGCGTCGTGGCTGCGGTGGCCGGCACGGGTGATTTGGCTGCGGTTCAGGAGGTCAAACTTGCTGGGAGAGGCTTTGAAAACCAAAAGTTCTCCAGATTCAGCGTGCAGCAGCAGTTTGTCGCCGACGGCGATCAAGGTGCCGCCCTGGATGCGATCTGGGGCCTCCCAGGCGACTTTTCCATCGGCCACGGCGATGCAGCGCAGCGTCATGCCGCTTTCCTGGCGGCCATGCAGGCCATAGACGTGACCGTCGTGATAAACGGGCGTGGTGTAGTGGCAGTCGAGCACGTCAGACTTTTTCCACACATTCTCCAGCTTGCGCGTGGCCTTGTTCCATTGCCACAGGGCCGCGCCGACATCGTAGGCGGCGGAGAGCAGCAGTTTGCCATCACCACACGGCACGGGGGCGGCAGCATTGACGGAGGCGTCGATCTCGGCGCGGAAGAATTCATCGGCCAGCACGTTGCCATCGCTCACTTGAGTCAAAACGATGCCGCGTCGGGTGAAGAAGGCGCTCACGCCGGTGTCTTCGGGGATCAACACGGGCGAGGCATAGCCCGCTTCATGATCGGTGGCCTGCCAGAGGAGTTTTCCCGTCGCGACATCGAGCGCGATGATGCCTGCGCCAGATTTGCCACCGACGTTGAGCAGCACTTTGCCAGCGGCGACGAGCGGCGAACACGCACGGCCGAAGTAACCTTGTGGCGATTCGAGTTCGGCGACGGTGTCGTAGCTCCAGAGCAGCTTGCCCGACTCAAAATCGAGCGCCTGCACGATGCCTTCCGGCCCATGCGTGATGACTTTGCCCTCGGCGATGCAGGGCACGGCACGCGGGCCGTTGTCCATGCCGAAGCTGTCGCGGTAGCTGGTCTTGTAGCTGTGTTTCCAGAGCGGTTTGCCATCGGCGGCAGCGAGCGCCTCGGTGGTCATGTCATCGTCTTGGCGGTGAAACACAATCACCCGACCTTGGCTGAGGACCGGGCCAGCGTGACCGCTGCCGAGCTTGCGATTCCAGAGGAGTTCAGGTTCGGTGCTGCCGGTGATCGCCGCTTCATCTTGTGCGGTGCTGTTGCGTTGCGGGCCGAGGTATTGCGGCCAGTCACCAGCATGAAGCTGAGTGAATGCGCAGAGGATGAAGAGAAGCGGGCGCATGGGAATGATGAGGAGCGGGTTAACTGGAAACCGGAGTTGAGGGTGAATGATGGATCGTTGTTGGCCTGATCAGCCTCAGGCTATCAACCATCAACTCCCAACCATCAACCGCTGTCACCAACGAGCGAGAGGTTGGGATCCACATCCGCCTCCAGCGGCGAGATGTGGCCGAGGTTGAAGCGTTGCACGGCGGCGAAGGCGATCATGCCGGCATTGTCGGTGCAAAGCTCGGGCCGTGCGAGCAGCAGTTGCAGCACTTCTTTCTCACAGCGTGCGGTGAGCGCCGCGCGCAGGCCGCGATTGCAGCTCACGCCACCGCTGACGGTGACGAGCGTCTCGCCGCACTGTTTTGCCGCGAGCACGAGTTTTTCTACGAGCACTTCGATGATCGCCGCCTGCACGCTGGCGCAGACATCGGCGATGACTTGCTCACTGTTCAAATCGAGTTTCGGCAGTTCATAGAGCACGGCAGTCTTCAGACCGCTGAAACTGAACTCCAGGCTGCGGCCATCGAGAAAGCTGCGCGGAAACGTGAAGGCGGTCGGATCACCGCGCTGGGCGAGTTGGTCGATCTCCGGGCCGCCAGGGTAGGGGAGACCGATCATCTTGGCCACTTTGTCGAAGGCCTCGCCTGCCGCGTCATCACGCGTGCGGCCGAGTAATTCGTAGCGGCCCACGTCACGCACCCGCACCAGCATCGTGTGGCCGCCGCTGACGATGAGGGCCACGCAGGGCCGCACCGGACCGTGGTCGTTCATGAACGGCGAGAGCAGATGTCCTTCCATGTGATTGACGGCGATGAATGGTTTGGTTTCCGCAATGGCGAGCGCCTTGGCCATTGAGGTGCCGATGAGCAGCGAACTGACCAGGCCGGGACCGCTGGTGGCGGCAAAGGCGGCCATGTCTGCCAGCGTGCGGCCTGCATCTGCCAGCACCTGTTCGACCAACGGGCGCACATGCAGGATGTGATTGCGCGAGGCCACCTCCGGCACCACGCCGCCATACTGGCGATGGATTTCGATCTGCGAGGCGATGCGGCTGGCGATCAGCCTGCCATCCAGCGTGCAGAGCGCGGCGGCGGTCTCATCGCAGGAAGATTCGAGTGCGAGCAGGCAAGACTGGTCGCTGGATGCTAGATGCTGGATGCTGGACATCGAGTGCTGAGGAGATGCTGCCATCCAGGATCAAGCATCCAGTATCCAGCATCTAGTAAAAAAGAAGCCGCCGTCCCCCGGTTGGGTGGAGAACGGCGGCGTGGGTCTGATTCCTGTCAGATTAGTGCTTGTGTCCGTCCTTGCAGCACGAGGCTGGTTTGGAGTCACACGTCACACCTGCCTTGTTGCTGGCGCAGGATGCGAAAAGCATCGAGAACGCAGCGAGCAGAACAGTGGCAATTCGGATCATGAAATGATCTGAGGTAAGGATGGTAATCAGCCGCTTGTGGCGGCGGATTGCTTACTTGCCGGTCATCACCGGCGCTGGAGGCGGCGGCGGAGGGGTCTGCTGGCAGGAGCTAAGGACGGCGGCGGACGCGATGAGGGTGAGGATAGCGATTTTCATGTGTGTTTGTGTGTTAACTAGTTTAGCTAAACTTCCCATCCACCAGACTCCTGGCAGCGGGATTTTTGAGATTAACGACAACTTCTGTTTTTGCAAACAACCAAATGCATTCTCTGCGAAAACGCATAAGAGAGGCCCTGACGATGGAAAGGTTGGGATAGCCAGAATGTCAGGCATTCTGGCCACCAGCTCAGCCAAACGGCCCGCTGTCGCCCAGCCCGTAGGCATTACCGATGATTTCACCGTCATCCTCCTCGAACAAAATGCGCAGCGGTCGGCAGCACACCTCGCGGTCGTAGTCCACATCGCATGGAATCTCGCTGAACGAGGGCGCAGGCACGTCGAACTCCTGAAAACAACTCGGGCAGGTGACGGTGGTGGTATGCATGGTTGATGTGAAACGCATCATGGCGGTTTGTGCGCGCATCTTTTTCGTTGGAGCAGCCCAGTTGCAACGCAACTGAACTACTTTAAGCCCGCCAGATACGCGATCACATCCGCCGCTTCCTGCTGCGTCATCGTTTGCAGCAGGCCTTCCGGCATCACGGAGGCTGGCAGCGGCTTGTCCGACTTCACGGTCGTGAGCGGATAGCTCTCTGTCGTGCCGGTGATGAGCTTGAGCTTCAGCGCTTGATCGTTGCGCTCGATCACGAAGCCGGTTTGCACGCGTCCATCCTTCAATTCGACGCTGTGGGCCAGATACGTGGGCTGAATGACGGCGGAAGGCTTCATGAGGCTCTCGAGAATCTGCTCGCGACTCAAACGTGTGCCGACCTGCGTCAAATCCGGCCCAAAATCACGACCGATGCCTTGGATGATGTGGCAGGCGAGGCAGGTGGCGAGTTTGCCGGTCATGCTGATGAGTTCGGCCCCGCGTTTGGCATCGCCCTTCATGGCGAGGAGCTTCTTTGTGTCGATATTCATGCCGAGGGTCTTCACGCGTTGCTCCAGCGGGCGGAAGCGCTCGAAGACGGCGGTAATGTCTTGGTTGGGAGTGTTCAGTAGAGCGGGATCGAGTTTGAGTTCGTTGCGAGCGATGGCATTCGCGATCAGCAAGGCGTCGCCGGGTGTTTGAGCGGTGGCGGGAGCTTTGGACGACTGTCCAGCCGCAATCCAATCCCAGAGCAGCCGGAATCCATGTGGATCGACTACGCGGGCACCGATCATCGGCATGTGAGCTGGTCCCATGCGGGCGATGCGTGAAACGAGCACGCTGTGTTCCGGTTTACCGGGAGCGATGACCCGTGCATCGGCAAGGCCGAGTTCGCCGCGCAACGGCTTTTCATTCATCAGCATCGTCTCCGTCGTTGGCAAATCGGCGTTCACCATGAGTGCAACGCTGCCACCACCGTGGCGGCGATGGCAGTGGGCGCAGTTGGCGTGGAGCCAGGAGCGGGCGCGAAGTTCGAGGTCGGCTTTGGCATCATGACTCGACACAAGATGATTCTTGAGCCGATCCATGAACGCAGCATCGAGCACTTCAGCGGGTTGTTTGCCACCGATGCTGACGAGTTGATCCGGCTGGAAGCCGAGAGCGAAGCCGCTCCAGTTGTTGTGGCAGCGGGCGCACTCGGCTCGGGCGTGAATGCGCCAGGGTTGCTTCTGGATGGTGAGTTCTTCGCCGTCGTTGGCGACGAGTTCGGCATCGGTGCCTTGGTCGTTCCAGCGGTAGGAATAGCCGTTCCAGGTTTCGCCGTCGAAATGGAGCACTTGGGTTTCGATGCGTTGCTTCAAGCTGATGGTGCGGGCCAAAACAGACTCGGCGGGCCATTCGACTTTGTAGTTTCGTTTGTCCGCCGGACCGCTGACAGTTGTTTTGATGCTTTGTCCTTCGGGCAGGGCCACAAAGCGCGTCGCGGTGGCACCGTCCTGCCACATGGGTTCGGCGATCTCGAAGGGCAGCACGCCTGCGGCGGGAGTTTGCTTGGCGGTGTCGGTGAAGAGGCCGGTGTCGCTGAGTTTGCGTGGGAACTGGCTGGGCTTGCCGACAGCGGGATTGTTGGCGAGGCGGTAGATGGGCGTGTCTTTCTGCCAGTCCATCCAATAAAGCTCACCGTCATCGCTGAGGCCGAAGGTGACGATCTTGTGTGGCGTGTCGGCGATTTCTTCGCGGCGGGTGACTTGTTTGCCGTCATGCCAGAGCGCCCAGATTTTGCCGGTTTCGTAGTCGCCGTAGATGTAGGCGTCACGCAGTTCGGGGAAGCGTGTGCCGTGATACACATAGCCGCCGGTGATGCTCGCGGCTTCCGTATGCGGATGCGCAGCGACGGGCGGGATGATGGGTTCAGGGCGTTGCGTTTCGGGTTTGATCGGCTGGCTGGCCTCCATGGCGCTCCAGCTGTGATTGCCGCCGCGCTGCACGAGATGAATCATCTCCCACTGCTCCCAGCCGACATCGCCGCACCACAATCGGCCCTTGGCATCGAAGCTGATCTTCCACGGATTGCGAAAGCCGAAGGCCCAGATCTCAGGCATGGCCTTGGGTGTTTGCAAAAACGGATTGTCCGGCGGAATGCGATACGCTTTGCCGTTTTCTGCGTGATCCACGTCGATGCGCAGGATGGAGGAGAGCAGATCGCTCACATCCTGTCCCGTGTTGAGTGGATCGGGCGGGGAAGGCACCTCGGCGTCGCCGGTGGAGATGTAGAGCATGCCGTCGGGCCCGAATTGCAGCGAAGCGCCGTTGTGACCGCCACTGTGCCATGTCAGCAGCACGGTTTCCGATTTCGGATCGAGTACCGGCGGCTCCTGCTGCGTGAGTTTGAAGCGCGAGAGCTTCGTGCCATCCAGAACCTTGTCGCCATAGGCGTAGGTGATGAAGACGAGGCCGTTCTCCTGCCACTGCGGGTGAAACGCGATGCCGTAGGCATACTGCAATGGCGCATGATCGGGCTTGAGGTCGATGAGCAGGTCTTTCGCTGCCGCATCGGGTGAGTCTTTGAAGCTCCAAATCTTGCCATCCTTCTCCACGGCCACGAATCGATGCGCGCCCGGCACTGCGATCATTTCAAGCGCGTTGTTCAGCGGGATCTGCGTGAAGACCTGCTCCGCGATGTAGGGCTTCGGCGCTTC
>NZ_JBJXFV010000015.1:0-10892 GCF_046154365.1 Prosthecobacter sp. | reverse complement strand
CTTTTGCAGGACTTTGCGGGACGCGCTGATTTTGATCCGTCGCTGTTTGTGGCCGGAAAAGAGACCTTTTTCTTCTTTTCGGCCTTCACTCCGCAGATCGACATCTACTTCCGCCGCAGCAGTGATTCCGCGAAGACTTGGAGCGAGCCAGTGAAGCTCAATCAGCCGAATCACACGACTCGTTCCAATGGCATCCAGCTTTCCACGGGCGAACTGCTTGTGCCGCTGCACACGCGGGGAACCAAGGCCGGTGGCGTGATGAAATCGAACGATGGCGGCAAAACTTGGGCGCGATTCGGCGCAGTGGCGAATCCCGCAGGCCAGGGCGGCGAGCCGAGCATCGCGGAGACAAAATCCGGAGCCATCCACATGATGCTGCGCACCAAGGACGGCCAGCTCTGGCGCTCCATCAGCCGAGACAAAGGCGAGATGTGGAGCGCACCGGAGAAGACCGGCCTCACCTCCACGTCGAGCGCCTCCCACCTGCTCTGCACACGCGATGGCAGACTCGTCCTGACCTACAATCCCGGTCCTGATCCGCACCGGTTTCCATTGCTCATCCGCATCTCGCGCGATGAAGGAGTCACCTGGAGTGAGCCGACCTTGCTGGCCGACCGACCAGAAAAAGTACGCGGCTGGTCCATCTGCTATCCCACCCTCACCGAACTCGCCGACGGCACGCTTTTCGCCATCTGGGCACAGCGCAAAGCCACCAGCACTGATCTGTTTGCCGATATCCACTCGGCACGCATCGTTTTGAAGAAATAATCATTCCTCATGAACCATCCATTCTCACTCCTCTCCGTAAGCCAACCCAAGAAACACATCATCATCGCTTTCCTTCTCGCATCCGCAGTCGCACTGCATGCGGCAGGCACACCTTACTCGCCTGACTGGGCCAATATCACTCCGAAGCGCGCGATCAAACACGCCGAGCCGGATGGAGACTCCCTCGTCAAGGCTGTCGCTGCGCTTAAACCGGGGGATCAACTCGTCATCGCCGCAGGCACTTACAGCGTGGAGCGGATGTGGGACATCGGCGTCAGCGGCACGGCGGAGGCACCGATCTGGATCGTGGCGGAGGATGGCGCGCAGGTGATTCTCACGCGCCCGGATGACAAGCAGAACGTGCTCAACATCGGCCAGGGAACTCCGGTGCATCATCTTTGTCTGCGTGGCGTGGAGATCACGGGCGGCAGTCACGGGTTGCGGCTCGGGCAGTGCAGCGAGGTGTGGATTGATCAATGTCACATCCATCACACGGGCGAAGTTTGCCTCAGTGCGAATAGCGCGAACACGCGCCACCTTTTCCTCACGCGCAATCACCACCACCACGGCGGCGGCCACGGCGAGGGCATGTATCTCGGCGCGAACCACGGTCAGTTCATCATGAGCGAGAGCGTCATCGCGCTGAATCACATCCACGACTGCAAAGGCGAGCAAGGCGATGGCATCGAGGTGAAGCAAGGCTCGTGGGGCAATCTGATCGCGGAGAACGACATCCACGACACGCAGTATCCCTGCATCACCGTGTATGGAACTGCCGGGAAGCCGGTGAACATCATCGAGCGCAATCTCTGCCGCCGCAGTGCAGACAGCGCCATGCAGGTGCAGGGCGAGGCCATCGTGCGCAACAATGTTCTCATCGGCGGCAAGGGCTCCGGTTTCGCCAGCCTGGATCACCAGGGCAAGTCGCTGAACCTGCAAGTCATCCACAACACCATCATCAACACCGGTGATGCCTTCAAAGGCAGCTCATGGAATGCCCGTGAGGGCATGATCCTCGCCAACAACGTCCTCTACTCGCGCGACAAGAGCGCGATGAACTTTCCGAAAGGAAGAGAAGGCGCGACCATCGTGGGTAACATCGTCCTCGGCGATGCTCCAAAGCAAGGCACCACACGCGGACGCGGCTTGGAGGACTTCGTCAGCCTGAGCTGGGATGGCGAGAAACACGATGCCACGCCCACTGCTGAAGCACCCTTTGACCACGCGGTCTTGAAACACCTCCTCGACACCGATTTCACCGGAGCCAAGCGAGTTGGCTCTCTGAGTGGGGCTGTGGCGCGGTAGATTCGTTCACTCGGCTCAAAAGAAGTTCCCTCCGATTTCCATGAAGCTTGTCCTCACACTCCTAACTGCACTTCTGCTCTCATCGTTGGCTGCCGTTCATGCTGCCGACACCTTCCTCGTGGAAAACGGCCAGCCTCGTGCTGAGATCATCATCAGCGATAAGCCGCAGCGCACGACGCGGCTCGCCGCGCAGGAGTTGCAGGACCAGATCGCGAAGATCAGCGGCGCGCGGTTGCCCATCGTGACTCAGGCGAGCGGGAAGGCGGTGAAAATCTTTGTCGGGGCCAGTGCTCAATCGCCGGTCAAGGCGGAGGGCCTCAAGGACGGTGCGTATCGCATCGCGACGGGTGCGGACTGGCTGGCGCTCATCGGTGATGACACGGAGTTCACGCCCATCGAGCCGTGGGCGAAGAACAATGCGGAGATCGTGAACGGCAAGGCACAAGGCGAATGGAACCAGATCACAGGTGCGACATGGGGCCTGCCCAATCTGCTGATTTATAAGAGCCGCTTCACGCTGCCTAGTGACATCGGTCTTCCCACGGCACAGGCTGCGGAGAAGGCCGCGCCTTTGCAGATGTGGGATCAAGACGAACGCGGCTCGTTCAATGCGGTTTGCGGTTTCCTCATGAAGCTCGGCGTGCGCTGGTATCTGCCGGGTGAACTCGGCGAAGTGCTGCCGATTTTGAAAACAATCCCGCTCCCGAAGCTCGACGAGACGGTGCGGCCCGACTTCGAGCAGCGGCGCTTCAGCTACCACGGCGGCGTGCATGGGCGAAACAATTCCATGTGGTTCATGCGGATCGGTGTGCGCGATCCCTACGGCATCCAGGACGCCCACGGGCTCGATACCATGACGAATCACGCGGAGGTCTTCGCGGCGCATCCGGAGTGGTTCGCGATGTATGGCGGCAAGCGGCGCTTTGAGCCGGGGGCGAACAATCAGCTCTGTTACTCAAATGAAGAGTTGTTTCAGGAATCGGTCCGCTATGTCCGGGCGCAGTTCGATCACTTCAAAATGAGCATGGTCTCGGTGATGCCGCCGGATGGTTACACCGCCATCTGCCAGTGCGAGAAGTGCCAGGGCAAAGACTCGCCCGAGCGCGACCAGGGCGGCCTCGCCTCGGACTATGTGTGGGGATTTGTGAATCGTGTGGCGAAGGAAGTGAGCAAGACGCATCGGCACGGAAAGGTGCTCAACTGCGCCTACGGCATCTATTCGCTGCCACCGCTGAAGATCGACAAGCTGGAGCCCAATGTCGTCGTCTCCATCGTCGGTGCGCGAGTCCCGAGGAACAACAAGCCAGAGCAGCAGGCGGTGTTTCGGCAGTTACGCGAGAGCTGGGTGGCGAAGACGCACAATCCGATCATCAACTTCGAGAACTATCCCTTCATCGACCGCGGCTGGTATCTGCCCGCCTTCACCCCGCACGCAATGGGCGAGAGCACGAACGCCACCAAGGGCATCTCGCACGGCGAAGACATCTCCCTCACCGTGCCGCAGGAGCCCAGCACGGCAGGCATCGGCTTCAATCACTTCCAGGTCTATTTTACCGCGCGGATGTATTGGGGCGGCAAAGACGCGGACGTGGACGCGATGTTCCGCGAATACTGCCGCCTTTTCTACGGACCCGCGGAGCAGGAGATACGCGCCTTCTTTGAATACTGCGAGGCCAACTGGCAGGAGATGGAAAAGGACAAACTCAAAGCCGACGAAGCGCTCGCCCTTTTCGACCAAGCGAAGGCAAAAGCCGATTCCGCGAGTGTCTATGGCAAACGCATCGCCCTCATCGACGACTTCCTGAAAGGTCTGCGCAACAAAAGCCAGCAGCTCGGCAAAGTGCGCGGCCCGGTGCCCGTGCTAAGGCTGGTAGGCGAGGCGCGCAGCAAGCCGGTCATCGACGGCAAGCTCGACGACGAAGCGTGGAAGAACGCCTTTCCCTCCGCCACCTGTTCTCTGCGCGAGCTGCAAACGGGACGCCCGCCCACCTTTGGCACCACGGTGAAATCCACATGGCTTGGCCGTGATCTCTACTTTGCCATCCGCTGCGACGAACGCCTCGGCGAGAAGCCCAACATCGGCACCACCAAGGAAGACGACGGCGCACTCTGGTATGGCGATGCCGTCGAGCTGCTGCTCGAAACCGAATCGCGCTCGTATTACCAGATCGCCATCAGCCCGAGCGGAGCCGTGGTGGACCTGGATCACGGTGCCTCGCGCGACAAGTGGTTCAGTTGGGACTCGAACGCCGAAGTCGCCACGCACATCGCCGACGATCACTGGACCATCGAGATCCGTCTGCCGATCACACAGGATGAGAATGATCCGCTGCACCAGGTCATCGGCAGCAGACCCAACAAGAGCCTGCCCTGGCACATCAACCTCTGCCGCCAGCGCATCCGCGAAGATGGCGCGGAATACTCTGCCTTCTCACCGACCGGCACCGACGGCTTCCACGAGGTAATGAAGTTCGCGACCTTCTACGACGGCAACAGCTTCGAGTTCGACCACGGCCCGCCGGACGACGACTTCCTGGAAAAGATTCGCCTCGCCGCCGACTTCGCCCGCACCGGCAAGCGCGAGGAAGCCCTCGCCGCCTACACCGCCGCCGCCGAGGGCAAGATCACCGACCTGCAAAAATCCCACGCGCTGGAACTCGCCGCCCAGTTCGCCATTCACCAGCGCAAGCCCGACCTCGCCGCAGAACTCATCGCCCGCATCCCCATCGAGTCCGTGAAAAAGGCCGCGCAGATGGATCACCTCCTCAACACCTTCAAAGCCGCTGAGATCATTGCTCAGTTCGGCGCGGAAGATTTCTCCAAGTGGCCCTTCTGGAAACGCGGCGCTGCCTTCCACGCGCGAGGTCGCGCCTATTCCATCGCCAAAACCGGCGACAAAGCCGAAGCCGACCTCACCGCCGCTTTGGATTGGATCAGTGAACCGCGCACACGAGACGGAGTTTGGGAGTCTATCGGCCACAACCGCGAAAACAACCTCAAGAACGACGACCAAGCCCTCGCCGCCTACACCGCCATCGTCGAAGGCCGCACCCACATCGGAGGCGCCAGTGAGTTCACCGCCCTGCAAGGCATCGCCCGCATCCAGACCCGCAAAGGCCAGTTCGACGCAGCGTTAAAGACCCTGCACCGCGCCCAGCCCGACAAACTCCAAGGCGTGTGGCGGGAGAATATCCAAAAATCCATCGAAGCCGTGAACAAGGCCCGTAAACCTCAGTGAAGACCACTTCCGGCATACCTGAGTTCCACGACAAAAAGATTGAAGACAAAAATATGAAGACCCGAAGCCGACTACTCATTGCACTTCTCTTTGCGCCGCTCACTGCCAGTGCGGTCGATGTCACGACTGAGCTGGGAAGATTCGGCGAGGTAACAACTTGGCTCGTGATTCGGACGCCGGAGACGAAGATGGAGGTGGATCCTTTCCAGCCGATGGGAGGTGAGGCGAAATATGCGGCGATGGGCGACTCGAAGCTCTTTCCGCAGGGTGATAAGCCGCTGACAATCCCGACGACGAAACCGGGCGATACGGTGCGCATCGGCGAGGGTGTTTGGGAGGGCATGCGGATGGTTTTGCCGGACATGCCAGGGGTTTGGAATGAGTTTCCCCGGCTGGTGATGCCGGATGGTGGCTACCAATACGCCTACTGCCGCCTGGACAGCCCGCGCGACATGAAGGCGAATCTCATGGCGGGGGCGAACCGCGGCAAGCACCGGCTGTATCTCAATGGGCGAGACCTGGGGACGTTTGATCGGGAGTTTGCTTTCGAGTTCGCCCGTGAGCTGCCGATTGAGCTGAAAAAAGGGCCGAATCATCTGCTGGTCCGCTTTTCCGGTGGCACCAGCTTTGCCTGCCGACTGTTGGGGGAAAATGCGGAGCCGTTGCGCGAGGTGAAAGTGACCGTGCAGGGGCCGAATGCTCAGTTTGTGAAAGCGCCTACTCCGGTGCCTATGCCGGAGAAGGACAAGCTGCTGGCCCGTGCGCAGGAAATCCCGCCACTCGCAGCGGCAGAGCATCCCGAGTGGCTCGGCGCGAATCTGGCGCGGACGATGTCGCTGCTGGAGTCGGGCAAATACACGCATCGGTCGGTGCGCATTCTTTTCGATGGGCAGTCCATCGAGTCGGGCTGGCCGGAGTTGTTGATTCAGCGGCTGCGCGAGCGTTATCCCGAGACCACCATCATCGCGGAGAACCGCGCCATCGGCGGATGGTTCGTGTGGCGGATGCAGAAGCTGCTGAAGCACGACATTCTGCGCTCGCAGCCTGACCTCGTGCTTTTCAGCGCCTATCAGGGCACTGCGGAGGTGTGGGAGCGATTCCTCGGCGAGCTGCGCAGCGAGACGACGGCGGACATCGTCATCCGCACGCAGCACATTGACGGCAACGAGGCGCCGGATTCTCCGCGTGAAGGAGCCGAGACCATTTTGCTGCGCCGATTGGCCCGGAAATACGGCGTGGAGCTGGTGGAGGCCCGCAACGAGTGGCTGGACTACCTCCAGAGCAGTGGGTTGAAAAACACCGACCTGCTGCGGGACAAGGTGCATCTGAATCGCAAAGGAGAAACGCTGATGGCGCTGCTCTACGAACGGCATTTCCCGTCGGCCATTCCCGTCGGCCAAGGCTGGGCGGAACAGGTGCGGCGTTTCGATGTGGGTCGTTTCCTCGCCGACAACAAGACGGATGAAATCGTGCTGGAAGGCGACGGCTGGACGCACAACGACACCCGCATTGCAAAATCCAACACCGCCACCGACCAGCTCCGGCTGAAGTTCCGAGGCACGCGGGTGGACCTCGTGCTGCCCATCTCGCACGGTCGCGCCACGGTGCTCATTGATGGGAAAAAGCCGAGCGAGTGGAATCTCTTCCACGGCACGCGCCCGCAGCCGCGCGTTGCGAGCAACACCGCGCCCAACACGCCGATGACGTATCACCTCGGTGCGAAGATGCAGGAGGAAACCTGGGTGCTCACCGTGACCGAAGGCAACGCCGACGCCGATGAGAAAAAGGCCAATCAACGGGTGCGTTTCCGCCTCGTGGGGTCGAAGACAGGGTTCGAAGGCGAGGGCTGGAACGACCGGAAGTTCGTCTCCAACAGCGGTCGCATCACCATCCTGCCGACGGATTGGCACACCGCCATGCAACCGTTGAAGGATGGCGAGCCACAGCCGGTAATGCAGGGCTTTCCCAAGCTGCCGCAAGTCGTGTGGCACATCCTGCCCGATGGCCGCGACGAAGTGCCCCATGGCCCCGGTTGGTGGGGACCGCAGACGGATTACTACAGCGGCATGCCCTACGACTATGTCACGGTCGCCGACGGCCTGCCCTGCGGGATTCACGAGCTGACCGTGACCCCGGTGCCGGACCCGAACGTCCAACGCGCCTTCACCGTGATCGGCGTGGACGTGCATCTCCCGCCGCTGGCTAGAGACGCCGCTGAGTGGACCAAAACGGGCACCGCAACGACTCCGCGCAAACCGTAGCGGCCGGACTTTTGCTAATGTTCACCGCTGCCGCCGTATCAATTGTGCCTGCCGATTTATAATGCTCACTCTTTGCCGAACACACACTTTCTCCCTCACTCTCACCGCCATGCTGATGGCGTTGGTTTTGCGCGGTGTTGGAGCGGAGCCGCAGGCGTTGACTTATGAAGAGCACATCAAGCCCATCTTGCGCGAGCATTGCCTGAAGTGTCATGGTGAGGACGAGCAGAAGGCGGATCTGAATCTGCAAACTCATGCCAGCACGCTGAAGGGCGGCAGCGGTGGGGTGGCGGTGGTGGCGGGTCGCTCCAGCCAAAGCCTGCTTTTCCAAGCCATCACCGATCCCGATGACGGGGCGCGGATGCCGCCGAAAAAGGCGGCGATCCCGCAGGCGCAGATCGCTATGATTAAACAATGGATCGACTCCGGGCTGCGGGAGACCTCGGCGAGCAAGTCGATGGTGGCGGAGCGTGATCTGAGTTTCAAACCTGCCGCCGGGGCCGGGGCAAAGCCGGAATCACCCGCGATGCCGGAAAACCTGCCGGAGGTGAAGGTGGCGAAAACCATGCGTCCGCTGCCGGTGCTGGCGATGGATGCGAGTCCGTGGACTCCGCTGCTGGCGGTGGCTGCGCAGGAGCATGTGCGGCTGCTGAATGTGGAAACGCAGGCGGAGGTGGGTCGGCTGGCTTTTCCCGAAGGGGTGCCGCAGGTCATCCACTTCAGCCGTGACGGTGCGGTGCTGATGGTGGGCGGCGGTCGTCCGGTGAAGTCGGGCAAGGTGGTGCTCTTTGACGTGAAAACGGGCAAGCGGCTCGCAGCTATCGGCGATGAGGTGGATAGCGTGATCGCGGCGGACCTCAGCCCGGATCAGCAGCTCGTGGCGCTGGGTGGCTCGGGGAAAGTGGTGAAGGTTTACTCCACCACGGACGGCAAGCTGAAATACAGGATCACCAAGCACACGGATTGGATCACTGCGGTGGCCTTCAGCGCGGATGGAAAACAACTCGCCACGGCCGACCGGGCGGGCGGGCTGCATCTCTGGGAGGCGGGCACCGGGCGGGCGGTGCTGACCCTCGCGGAGCACAAGGCATCCATCCGTGCGCTCGACTGGCGTGCTGACTCAAAAGTGCTGGCCTCCGCAGGCGAAGACGGGCTGATCATCTGGTGGGATGTGGTGGACGGCTGGCCCGCCATTTCCAAGCCGAATGCGCACCCGCCCACGCGGCCAGCGGGTGTTTACGGCAAACTGCCCAATGGCGTGCTCACGGCGCGGTTCGACCGCAACGGCAATCTCTGCACCGCCGGGCGCGACCGCACCGTCCGCCTGTGGGATGCCAGCGGCAAGGAGATCGCGGCCTTTGCCATCGCCGATGCCCAGCCGCTGAGCGCGGCACTTTCCTTTGATGGAAAGAAGATCGGTGGCGGCGACACTGCGGGGAACCTCCACTTTTGGAACCTGGAGGCGAAGAAATGAAACCTCTCTCGAATCGCAAAGCCATGAAATTGGCAGAGGAATGTTGGGGCAGAGGAATCGGGTTTTACTTATCAAATCATTCCTCTGCCCATCCATTCCACTGCCCCAAAAAACAACTCACTCAATCATGAACAACTTCACTTCACTTCACCAAGGATGCGCCGGTTTCCGCGCCATGCCGCGTCGTCAGGCCATCCAGGCTGGCGTGCTCGGCGCACTCGGCCTTTCGATGGGCGATTTGTTCCGACTGCAGGCACAGGCGAAGGATGGGCAATCCATGAGCATGGACAAGGGCAAGAAGCTCACGGCCAGGGCCAAGAGCGTCATTCAAATCCATCTCGGTGGCGGCATGCCGCAGCAGGAATCGTTTGATCCCAAGCCGGACGCACCGGTGGAGATTCGCGGCGGTTTCGGTGTGGTCAAAACCAAGTCGGGCGAGGTCATGAGCGAGAACTTCCCGCAGACGGCGAAGATCGCCGGCAAAGTGACGCTACTGCGCAGCGTGGTGGGCCGCATTCCCGATCATGGGCAGGCGACTTATCACCTGTCCACCGGCTACACGCCCACGGCGGTCATCGACTATCCGCATATGGGTTCGGTGATCTCGCATGAGTTGGGCCGGCGCGGTGAGTTGCCGCCCTACGTGGCGATTCCGGGCAAAATCGGAACCGCAGGCACAGGCTACCTCAGCAGCACTTACGGGCCGTTTGAACTCGGCGCTTCACCTTCCAAAGGCTACAAGGTGCGCGACTTTTCCATCCCCGGTGGGGTGACGCGGGACCGCTACGACCAACGCCAGAGCGCACGGCAGATCATCGAAAAACGTCTCCGCGCGATGGAGTCCGATCCTGAACTGCTCGGCACGATGGATGATTTCTACAAACAGGCCTACGGGTTGCTCACCTCCGTGGAGGCGCAAGCGGCCTTCTCGCTGGACAAAGAGACGGCGGAGACGCTGACGCTCTACGGCAGTGAAGTCGTCGGGCTGAGGGGGCCGGACAATCGCTTCTCCCCAAAGGGTCTTGCCGAAAAGCTCGTGGTGGCGCGGCGTTTGGTGGAATCGGGGGTGCGCTTCGTGACCTTGGATTACGGTTTCTGGGACTGTCATGTGGATGCGAAGAAGACCTGCCTCGATTTTATGCCCGCATTGGATCACGGCATTGCTGGCTTGATCACCGATCTCGATCAGCGCGGACTGCTGGACACGACAATTGTGTGGGTGACCACCGAGTTTGGGCGCACGCCGAAGGTGAACAAAGATGCCGGACGCGACCATTGGGCGAGCTGCTACTCCATGCTCATCGCAGGCGGCGGTTTCACCCGTGGCCAAATCTACGGTGCGAGTGACGCCACAGGTGCCGCGCCGGGCCGCGATGCGCTGCCGCTGGAGGACCTGCTGGCGACGATCTACCACCAGCTCGGCATTGATGGTGACAAGGAGCTGCTGGCCTTTGGCACGCGGCCCATTGAAATCGTCCACGGCAAATTCGTTCCCGCGCTGGTTGGCTAAATCATGAGACGCTTGTTCAATCTTTTGGCGCTCAGCGTCCCCTTGCTGGCGTCCACCGGCACCGTGTGGGCGGTCGGCCCGACGAATATCGAGCGCACCCTGCCGAGAATCGGACAGCGCGGCACGACGGTCGAGGTCATCATTCAGGGGGCGATTCTGCAAGACCCGAAGGAAGTGATTTTCTTCCGTCCCGGCATCCGCGCCATTGGCATCGAACAACTGCCGGACCTGAAAACTCGCGACGGAGGCCCCATTCATCTGGCCCTCGTCGGCGGCGCGTTCATGAAGGAGCAAATGCGATGCAAGTTCGAGATTGCGCCGGATTGTCCGCTCGGT
>NZ_JBJXFV010000105.1:0-4049 GCF_046154365.1 Prosthecobacter sp. | reverse complement strand
GCTTGAAGATGGGCCAGGTCATCGGCCAGTCTGCCCGCCACGGCGGCGAGCCGGCCTCGGAACCGATCACGATTCCCGATTTGATCGCCACCATCATGCACACGCTCGTCGATGTCGGCGAAGCGCGCATCACCGACGGCCTGCCGCCGAGTTTGCTCAATGTGCTGACGCGTGGTGAGCCGATTCGTGGGCTGGTGTGATCAATAACTCAGCCACGAACTCAGCCACTTCTCCACGCTCGTCACCGTCATGCCTTTGCGTGTGGCGTAGTCTTCGATCTGATCTTTGCCGAGATCGGTCGAGATGCCGAAGTAGCGGGCTTGCGGGTGATTGAAGTAGAAACCGCTCACGCTGGCTCCGGGGTGCATGGCGTAGCTCTCGGTGAGTTCGCAGCCGGTGTTTTCAGTGGCGTTGAGGATGGCGAAAAGGGTCTTCTTTTCCGTGTGATCAGGCTGCGCGGGATAACCGGGCGCGGGGCGGATGCCGCGATACTTTTCGCGGATGAGTTCGTCGTTGCTGAGGTCGCCGGGCTTCTCGATGCCGCACTGGAAGCGGGCCTGCTGGTGCAACCACTCGGCGAAGGCCTCCGCGAAGCGATCCGCGAGCGCTTTGACGATGATGCTGGAATACGGGTCATTCGCAGCATCGTAGGTCTTCGCATACTCGTCACCGCCATGGATGGTGACGGCGAATCCGCCGAGGTAGTCGGTGCGGCCACTGTCCTTCGGCGCGATGAAGTCGGCGAGGGCGTAGTTCGGCGTGTCTTTCTTGATCTGCTGCTGCCGCAGCGAGTGCAAAGTGGTGCCGTCTGTGAGCACGACATCGTCACCGACGCTGTTGGCTTCGAACCAGCCGACGACACCCTTGGGCGTGAAATGCTTCTCCTGGATGATGAGATCGAGCAGGCGGTTCGCGTCGATGTAGAGCTTGGCAGCCTCAGCTTCGGCACCGGCTTTTTTATCGGCTTCATCCCAGGCGCTGGAGAAAGTTTGCTCCTTCGAGTTCCAGCGGCCACGCAGCTCCCAGGTGTGGAAGAACGGCGACCAGTCGATGAAGCGTCGCAGCTCCTCCAACGGTGGCGTAATCGTTTCGATGCCCAATTTGGCTGGTTTGGCGATCTCGACCGTGCTCCAGTCGCAGGTGAACTTGTTCGCTCGTGCGGCGACAATGCTCAAAATATCACGCGCCTTCTTCTGGCCGTATTTGGCACGCATTTCGTCATGCCGGGCCTCGTTTTGAGCCACGAAGGCAGCCTTGTGCTCCTCGCTGATGAGCGAGGTCGTCACTGGCACCGAGCGTGAGGCATCCAGCACATGCACAACCGGCCCCGAGTAGTGTGGAGCAATCTTGATGGCCGTATGCGCCGCACTCGTCGTCGCACCGCCGATGAGCAGCGGCACCGTGAAGCCCTGACGCTCCATCTCCGACGCGACGTGCATCATTTCATCCAGCGATGGCGTGATCAGGCCGGATAGCCCGATGACATCCGCCCCAATCTCCCGCGCCTTCTCCAAAATCTTATCACACGGTACCATCACCCCGAGATCCGTCACCTCGAAGCCATTGCAGGCCAACACAACGCCGACGATGTTTTTGCCAATGTCATGCACATCGCCTTTGACCGTGGCGATGAGGAATTTGCCACCGCCTTGCTGTGCGGCTTCGGTGGGGATCAGATCTGCGGCAGTTAGGGACGTGTCAACGGTGTTTCCGCAGGCTTTTCCATCACCAGATTGCCCAGACCCGATGCCCGGCTCAGAGCCTCCAGCGTGCCCTCCTCGATCTGACGAAACCGCTCCGCCGCTTCCTAGCTCAGGCGTGGCTTGAAATTGCGCCAAACTTCTAAATGTGTGCTCGGAGACTCCATCTACTTCGCCATTTCCTTGAGCCGAACCACTTTGATTTTCGATGCTCTGGAGGCTGCGTTCAGGTTCTCGACTGTCTTGATGTCGATTAGACGAAATAGGGCCGCAGTCGATGGGTCGAGTATTGCGGAGAAACTGCGCCAGGAGCCGCTGAGGGGTTTCATTTTCTGTTTCATATTGGTCTAGGATTTGAGGAAGAAGTTCAGATGCTTGCTCCAACAATTCATCAATGGAGCCATACAGGGATTCGTGCAGCCATTCAAGCGTTCTTTCGATCACGGCATTGCTGCCGCCTGGCTCAAGGACGTTCTCGCGCACCACAATCTCAAAACCAGGATTGCCAAGGAAGTCTTCTGCCAAAGCAAAGGTCGTTCGTGGAGCTTGGAAGTGCCCTTTCGCCGCTCTCGCCAGAGGGACAATTCGGCCAGCCCCTTCTAGTGCTCGGTGTACGATCAGATGTAGAGCATTTCTCCAGCACATGAAAATATAGCGGATTTCGACTTTGCACCCGGCTGCAAACGCTTGATCAAAATGCTCTTTACTTCGGCTGTAGTTCTGGAGTGTGCCGTCCATCACCAAGATCAGCGACGGGTCATTTGGCAGATCCTTAGTCGCCGTCGTTTTGCCGCTACCCTGACCTCCCGCATTGAAAACGATCACGTTACCTAGTTTTGCAGCTTGGAGAGTGCGAGCGAAGAACCAGTCTACAAACGCACCCGCAGGTTCCAGCGTCGCCACGCTCCATTTCTGGCGGCTCTCGCGGGTGGCGGAGTAGTCGGGGCTGATTTCTTGGACGTTGTTGCGGTCGAGGACGTTGGCAAAACGGCGCTTGTACTCACTGGCGGCGGCTTCGAGGTCGGCAGCCAGTTCAGCGGCGAACTTCACCTCAACACGACGTTCTTCGAGGCTAAGACCCTGATAAGGCGAGTAGGTGAAGCCTTCGACAGCGGTGACATCGCTGCCGCTTTCGAGAGCCTTCACCGTTTTGTCAGCGATCTCGATGAGCAGCTCACGCTCACGCTTTTTCCGCGCCTTTTCGGCTTCCATCACTGGCGTGAGCACGGCAACGCTCTGTTTCATCACGCGGGCGGATTTGACGACCTGCGGCAGGAACATTTTGCCTTCGCCGAACAGGTCGCCGACGACTTTCATGCCGTCCATGAGCGGGCCTTCGATGACTTTGAGAGGCACGCCGTATTTCGCGAGTGCTTCCTCGGTGTCCGGGATGATGAAATCGGTGATGCCTTTGAGCAGCGCATGCTCCAGGCGCTTTTCGACGCTGGCTTCACGCCAGGAGAGATCAGCTTCGGCCCGCTTGGCACCGGCGACGCCTTTGAATTGCTCCGCAAACTCGACGAGCGCTTCGGTGGCGCCGGGGTTGCGATTAAGAAGCACGTCCTCGACCTTGGTGAGCATGTCCTTCGGGATGTCTTCATACACTTCGAGCATCCCGGCATTGACGATGCCCATGTCCATGCCGGCTTTGATGGCGTGGAAGAGGAAGGCGCTGTGCATGGCCTCGCGCACCTTGTTGTTGCCACGGAAGCTGAAGCTGATGTTGCTCACGCCGCCGCTGACTTTCGCGCCGGGGAGGTTTTCTTTGATCCAACGAGTCGCGTTGATGAAGTCGAGCGCGTAGTTGTTGTGCTCCTCCATCCCGGTCGCGACGGTGAGGATGTTCGGGTCAAAGATGATGTCCTGCGGATTGAACTCGACCTCATCGACGAGAATGCGGTAGGCGCGTTCGCAGATGCGGATCTTGTCCTCGTAGGTGGCGGCCTGGCCTTTTTCGTCAAAGGCCATCACCACCGCAGCGGCGCCGTAGCGTTTGATGATGCCAGCTCGCTCGCGGAAGGCTTCTTCGCCTTCCTTCATCGAGATCGAGTTCGCGATGCCTTTGCCTTGCAGCATTTTTAATCCGGCCTCGACGACCTCCCACTTCGACGAATCGACCATGATCGGCACTTTCGTGACCTCGGGCTCGGTTTGCAGCAACGCGAGGAACTTCGTCATCATGTCCACGCCGTCGATGAGGCCTTCGTCCATGCACACGTCGATGACGTTGGCTCCATTTTCGACCTGCTGACGTGCGACGCTGACCGCTTCCTCCAGCTTGCCTTCTTTGATGAGCTTCGCGAATTTCGGCGAGCCAGCCACGTTCGTGCGCTCGCCGATCATGAGGTA
>NZ_JBJXFV010000104.1:0-2835 GCF_046154365.1 Prosthecobacter sp. | reverse complement strand
AGCCCTCTGGAGCTTTCCGCAGGCCCGGGGACGCTCGAAAGCGCCAGAGGACTGGCGCACTCCAAGACGCTGCCGCGAGCCTTCACCTGCGGGTGTTTGAGTCTGTCTTCGTCCACTGCCTTTGACTGCATCGTTACGGCTCAGCGTTGATTGGAGACATGCACCCACCTTTCAAGCCCAAAGGGCTTGCGTCATTCAGCCCAGGGTTGGAACAACCCTGGGTTACCGATCAAAAGTACCGTCTTCCAAGGGCGAACCCCAACGGGGTTCCGTCCATCGTCGCCGGAGGAGGACGGAACCGCGTTGCGGTTCGCCCTTGGGAAGAATGCACCCCTACGGCCAAACCCAGGGTAGTGCTTCGCACAACCCTGGGCTGAAAGACGGAAGGCCGTTGGCCTTCACAAATCTAACTGCGCCTGAAGCGCCTCGCGTAGCATTCCCATCCTCGCGTTGCCACCCGTGAGCACGCAGGCCACGCGTTTGCCCTGCCATTGCTCGCGGTGCTTCTTCAGCGCCGTAAACGCCAGCGCACCGGCACCTTCGGCGATGTTGTGAGTCGCCTGGATGATCTCGCGCATGGCGGCGATAGCTTCGTCATCATTCACGGTCACGATTTCGTGCGCATGACGGATCACATGCTCCAGCGCATCCTTGTTGGGTGTTTTGCAGGCCACGCCTTCCGCGACGCGTGTCGTGCTCGATTGCTCGACAAACTGGCGCTGCTGAAACGACAGCGCGTAAGCCGGAGCATGCTCGGACACGACGCCGATGATCTTCGTCTTCAATCGCAATGCCTCACGCGCGGCTGCGATTCCGCAGAAACCGGAACCGAGGCCAATCGGCACGAACACCGCATCGAGATTGGCCACTGAGTGAAACAGCTCCAGCGCATACGTCGCTACGCCACGCACGAGCCAGGAATGAAACGACGGCACGGCGTGCAGCCCCTCTTTGGCAGCGAGTTCGCGTGAGAATTCGAGCGCATCCTGAAATTGCTCACCATGCTCGACCAACTCGGCACCGAGCGAACGGATCGCCGTGTTTTTCTCCGGGTTGTTGCCATGCGGCACGACGATCACAGCACGCAGTCCGTTCAGTTTGGCCGCAAAGGCGATGGACTGGCCGTGATTGCCCGTCGTGGCGGCGATCACGCCGCGCACATCCGGCTGGGACCGTTTCAGCTCGTCCATATAGACGAGTCCGCCGCGAATCTTGAAAGCGCCAACCGGCGTGTGGTTCTCATGCTTCAGCCACAGCTCGCAGCCGAGGCCCGCTTCCAGCAGCGGCCAGCGATAGGTCGGCGTTTCGCGGATGTGCGGACGAATGAGCGCCTTGGCGGCTTCGATTTCGCTGAGGGTCGGCAGTGGCTCCATCACCCATGGCTAGGCATGAACTTCGCAAAGGCAAGCCCGCTCGCCGCGTTATGAGTCGCACTATGAATACGCCCGCCACCTCCCGTCGTCGCTTTCTGCAAACCTCTCTCGCTGGAGCTGTCTCACTTCCCGCCTGGGCCGCACCGCTCGGGGCGAACAGCGACGTGCGCGTTGCTGTCATCGGCTTTCGCGGTCGTGGCGGCGGTCATATCAATGAACTCTTGAAGGTGTCAGGTGTGCGGCTGGTGGCGCTGTGCGATGTGGATTCCGCCGTCGTGGACAAAAAAGTGGCCGATCTCAGCAAGAAGGGCGTGAAGGTGAAAACCTACCGTGACTTCCGCGAGTGCTGCGCTGACAAGGATGTGGATGCCGTGACCATCGCCACGCCGAATCACAGCCATGTGCTCATAGCACTCACCGCATTGCAGCATGGCAAGCACGTCTATGTCGAGAAGCCGGTGAGCCACAATCTCATCGAAAGCGCCAAACTCATGGCTGCGGCCACGAAGGCGGCGGCGAAGGGCATCGTGGTGCAGCATGGCATGCAGCGCCGGTCCGATGAAGGCTGGGCTTCCGCGATGCAGTGGATCAAAGAAGGCCACATCGGCAAGACGAAGCTCTCCCATGCGCTCGTTCACGGCCTGCGCATGAGCATTGATAAAGTGGACGGTCCGCAGCAGCCACCTGCCACGGTGGATTACAAGCTGTGGTCGGCCCCACGTCCCGAGCTGCCGATCATGCGGAAACAATTCCACTACGACTGGCATTGGCAGTGGCCGTATGGCGGCGGCGACATCGGCAACCAAGGCCCGCATCAATACGACGTGGCCCGCTGGGCGCTCGGTGATCCCGATGTGCTGCCGAGGCGCGTGATGAGCTTCGGCAACCGCTGGGGCTATGTGGATGATGGTCAGACGGCGAACTGCCAGATCGCCTTTCATCCATACGAGCCGGTGCCGCTGATCATGGACAAGTTTGGCCTGCCCGTGAAGGACATGAATCCGAAGCTCGGTTCCGCTCCGTTCAAAGGTGTGCGCGACGGTAACGTCATCCACTGCGAAGGCGGTTATGTGGCTGAATCGAAGGCCTATGACCATGAGGGCAAGGCCATCATGAAGTTTGAAAACTTCCTCACCGGCCCGGATCACATGAAGAACTTCATCGACTCAGTCCGCGCCGGTAAATACACCAAGGACGTGCTGCACATTCGCCACGGCCATGCTGCCGCATGCTTGTCACACATGGCGAATGTCTCGTATCGACTCGGCAAGGCGATGAAGGTCGGCGAAGTCAAAGAGCGACTGGAGGGCGACAAGTTCGGCCAGGAACTCTTCGCTGACGAGAGCGCAAAAATGATTTCGGATTTGGACCCTGCCGGGCATTGTTGGGCGGCAATTAATACTGGAGGGCAGGGCGAGGGTTCATCAGCGCTCTAGTTCGGGCGGTGCTGGCCAGCAGGTGG
>NZ_JBJXFV010000202.1:0-9847 GCF_046154365.1 Prosthecobacter sp. | reverse complement strand
CCTCGATCGTGGGGACGGCGGCGGTTTCCATCTTCATGATGGTGTATTATCTCTTCTCCGGATTGGTGGCGAATGTCGCGCTGATCACAAACATCATCATCCTCCTGGGCGTGATGTGCTCGGTGGGAACCACCTTGACCCTGCCGGGCATCGCCGGCGTGGTCCTGACCGTCGGCATGGCGGTGGATGCCAACGTGCTGATCTTCGAGCGTATCCGGGAGGAGCTGGCCACCGGCAAGTCCCTTCGCGGCGCGTTGAACGCCGGCTACGACAAGGCCTTCGGCACCATCTTCGACTCCAATCTCACCACGCTCATCGCCTCCGTCCTGCTGATCTATCTCGGCACCGGCCCGGTGAAGGGCTTCGGCGTCACGCTGACCATCGGCATCACGGTGAGCATGTTCACCGCGCTCGTGGGCACCCGCGTAATCTTCGACTGGCTGCTGGCCAAGAACCTCCTCCCGAACCTCTCGATGCTGCACCTCATCAAAGGCAGCAACATTGACTTCATGAGCTGGGCCAAACCGGCCTTCGCCCTGTCATGGGCCGTCATCATCCTCGGCCTCGGCTACGGGGCGTTTGTGCGCGGCCAGCAGACGCTGAGCGTTGACTTCGTAGGCGGCGATGCACTGACCTTCTCCTTTGCCAAGCGCGTCGAGACCGACCAACTCCGCAAGCTCATCAGCGGCGTCGAATATCACGAGCGCCTGGAGGGAGCCAGCCAAGCAGGGGCTCGCACCCGCAAGGTGGGTGATCCCCTGGTGGCCTACCAGCGCAACATCGGCCAAGGCACGGAAAACCTCCGCGTCACCGTCCCCGCTGGCGCGGGCGAGGCAGTCAAGGAGGCCCTGTTCAAGACCTTCCCCGACGCGAAGTTCAAGCTGGATCAGTCCCGGCAAGTCGGCGCGGTCATCGGCCGGGAGATTCTCCGCAGCGCACTACTGGCCTTGGGATTATCCCTTTTCGGCATCCTCGTTTACGTGGCCTTCCGCTATGAATTCAGCTTCGCCGTCGGCGCGGTGGTGGCCGTAATGCACGACGTGCTCATGACCGTGGGCATCTACTGCCTGACCGAACTATGGGGTGAAGGCCGGCAGTTTAATGCCACCACCGTGGCCGCCATCCTGACCATCGTCGGCTTCTCGATCAACGACACCATCGTCATCTTTGACCGCATCCGGGAGGACTTGAAGCTCGGCGTTCGCGGCTCTTTCACCGACCTGGTCAACCGGGCGCTGAACCAGACGCTCAGCCGCACCATCATCACCAGCGGCACAGTGTTCATCGCCACGCTGGCGCTTTACGTTTTTGGCGGCGGCGTCATCAACGACTTCGCCTTCATGTTCCTCGTGGGCATCATCACCGGCACCTACTCATCCATCTACATCGCCAGCGCACTGGTGGTGTGGTGGCACAAGGGCCAGCGCCCGAACATCGATGCCGGTTCCAGCGTTGCGGCGGAGGTGCTCCCGCCCACGGCCAAGCCCGGCACAGTCTGATTCATCCAGTTCCGTTGCGGTGAACGGACCGCTGCTCGCCCCCGTCTGCTAAAGGTGCCCCGCTCGCCGGGGCATCAAACCATCACCGTTCATGCTCTGCATCGTCGAGATCACCCCCTGGCACTGGGCCGCGTTCGTGGCGACCGTGGTGGTGTTCCTCGCTCTCGACTTGGGCGTGTTCCATCGCGCGGCGCGCGTGGTGCGGTTCCGCGAAGCGTTAGGGTGGACGGCCCTGTGGTTCTCGCTGGCGATGGCTTTCGCCGGCCTCATCAAAGCCACCCGGCCCAAGGGTGAAGCCCTCGAATTCGTAACCGGCTACCTTATTGAGTTGAGCCTTTCGATGGACAACGTCTTCGTCATCGCGCTCATCCTCGCCTATTTCCGTGTCCCCAAGGAGCAGCAGCACCGCGTGCTCTTCTGGGGCATCCTGGGCGCCCTGCTCATGCGCGGCGCCATGATCGGTTTGGGAGCGGTGCTGATCAAGCAGTTCCACTGGACCCTTTACATCATGGGCGGCTTTCTCGTGTTCACCGGCATCAAAATGCTCTTTGTGGATGACGACGGCGTGCATCCCGAGAAGAACATTTTCATTCGTCTCGCCCGAAAGTTTTTCCCCGTCAGCCATGATTTCGACGGCCAGCACTTCGTGACGCAGCTCAACGGCCGCCGCGCGCTCACTCCGCTCGCGCTGGTGCTCATGATGGTGGAGACCACCGACCTGATCTTCGCCGTGGATTCCATCCCGGCCATCTTTGCCGTCACGCAGAACACCTTCATCGTCTTCACCTCGAACGTGTTCGCCATCCTGGGGCTGCGGTCGCTCTACTTCCTGCTCGCCGGGGCGATTGGTTACTTCCGCTACCTGAAGGTGGGGCTGGCCATCGTGCTCGCCTTTATCGGCGTGAAGATGCTACTGGGCATCTGGGACGTGCAAATCCGCACCGGCGTCTCGCTGGCGGTGGTGGTGACCCTCATCCTCGTTTCGATGGCAGCCTCGATCTGGGCGGCCCGCCATGCGCCCACTTCACCTCCGGACGCCAAACCGACCGAACCGCCGCTCTGAGCGAGCGCTTCGCACCGGCTGAGGCAGGCACGCATCGAGAGGGCAACCGGTTTCAACTGCCCCCTTGTCTGACTAAACTTACCTGAGCTCCCACACCCGGACTTCGTCCATGTGAACCTCGTCCGTGTCCTTGCCACCGGTGCGGAAGACAAGACCGGGTTTCTTGACGTGGAAATCCTTGCTGGTGGCACGGATCGATTCCATCCCGGCAATCTGCGCGAGCACGTCGTCGCCCTTCATTTCGAGGAGGAGTTCATACCAGCGGCCCTTTTCAAACGTCGCCGTGGACTTGGCGAACGCCTGGTTCGTGGACTTGGGGTCGGACTTGTCGTTGTGCTCAGTGAGGTTCCAGCCGGTAGCCGTGATAATCACGGAGAAGAGGTGGCCCTTCTTCTTCAGCTCGCCCGGCGCAGGGTCAAAGCCGACGTGAAACATCTTCGCGCCCTCGAAACGGAACTTCACGAAGACGGCGGCGTCCTGCAACGGCAGCGCGCGACGGAACGCGGCGGCGTGCATGTCGGCGGCCACTTCGCTGGCCTTGAGCACGCCATCGGCGACGGTGAGCTTGCCGGCGTTGCGGTTCCAGTTCTTCGGCACTTCCTTGCCATCAAACTTTTCCTCCAGCAGCAGAGCCCCCTTCTTGCCGAGCTTGGGTTCGAGTTCGGCGGCGGGGGCAGAGGAAGTGAGAAAGAGGGCAGCAGACGCGACGAGAAGAGGGGACAGTTTCACAACGTGAGTCCGTGAGTCTGCGGACGCGGGCCGGTGGGGAGTGGTTACGGGTCTCCTACTCCCTGGACCTGTGCTGTCGGTGGAAAGCAGCAGTTCGGGGCGGCTCCGAGCAGTCCAACCGCAATTCGTCGATTGCAAATCGCCGGCACGGGCTCAGGGGCTGAGATCGCGACCGTTGGCGAGCCGTTAGGTCGCCCCCCCTGCCCTCTCGGTCAAGGTGAGGAAGAACGGCTACGAGTTCCGCCGACGCCACCCTCAAGCCATAGCCTCCCCACATCGCGGCGTGCACCGGACGGGATCAAATCACCGTGCCGTGGGGGATGATGCCGTTCTTGGGGATGATGACGATGCCGTCGCGGATGACGTAGTTCGGGCCGTCGAAGTTCTCGGGCTTGCCAGCGGGGGAAATGACGCAGTTGTCACCGATGCGGGCGTTCTTGTCCAAGATGGTGTTCTCAATGCGGCAGTGCTGGCCGATGCCCATGCGGGGGCGGCCGGCGTTGAGGTTTTCCAACATGCTGGCCTGGGACTCGTAGTAGTCCGCCCCCATCATGATGACGCGGTGGAGGTTGGTGCCCAAGCCCACGAAGCTGCGGATGCCGATGACGGAGTGGCTGATGTGCGCATGGCTGATGATGCAGCCATCGGAGACGATGCCGTGGTCAATGCTCGCGCCGTTGATCTTGCTGCCGGGTAGGAAGCGCGGGCGGGTGTAGATCGGCGAACTCATGTCGAAGAAGTTGAACTTTGGCAGTTCCTCCGCACCATCGAGGTTCGCCTCGAAGAAGCTCTTGATGGTGCCGATGTCCTCCCAGTAGCCCTGATAGACGTAGCTGAAAACACGGTGGGTGGTGATGGCTCCGGGGATGATGTGCTTGCCAAAGTCGGTGAAGTCGTTGTCGAGCAGCTTCACCATCACGGAGCGGTTGAAAACGTAGATGCCCATCGAGGCGAGGTAGAAGTCCTCGTCGCCCTCGATGTCGAGGTTTTCGTAGGACTCGCGGGGGATGCGGAGGGAGTCGAGCACGCCGGGGTCCTTGGGCTTCTCCACGAAACGCACGATGCGGCGATCGTTGTTGATCTGGAGAATGCCGAGCGCTTGCGCACTCTCGCGGGGGACGGGAATGGTGGCGATGGTCAAGTCCGCCTGCGATTCCGCGTGCTGGGCGATGATGCGGCGGAAGTCCATCCGGTAGAGTTGGTCGCCGCTGAGAATGAGGCAGTATTCCCAGTCGTGGTTCAGGAGATGCGCGAGGTTCTTGCGCACAGCGTCGGCGGTGCCCTGATACCAAGACGTGCTGTGCATGGTCTGCTCGGCGGCGAGCAGTTCCACGAATCCGCCGCTGAAATGGTCGAACTTGTAGCTCTGGCTGATGTGCCGGTGGAGCGAGGCGGTGTTGAACTGCGTGAGCAAATACACACGGCGGTAGCCGGAGTTGATGCAGTTCGAAATGGGGATGTCCACGATGCGGTATTTACCCGCGAGCGGCACCGCCGGCTTGGAGCGGTCCTGCGTGAGGGGCCAGAGACGCGTGCCCTGCCCGCCGCCCATGACGACAGCGAGAACATTCGGAACGTGGGGGGCCATGCGGCGTGGTGCAGCCATAATCAAATCCTTTCTTGCGGTTATGTTGAATGCTCCTTTAGCCTATTTTCTGGCGTCAGCGCAAGCATCAACCCAAATTTTCCAGTTCCATATCTATGTGCGGCATCATCGGCTACATCGGAAAACAGCAGGCCACCCCCATCCTCATCGAGGGCCTCCGTCGTTTGGAATACCGCGGCTACGATTCTGCCGGCGTCGCCGTGCTGCAAAACCGGGAGCTCACCACACGCAAAAAGAAGGGCAAGATCGATGAGGGGCTCGCCAAGCTCGTGCAGGCCAACCCCATCTACGGGCAGGTCGGCATGGGCCACACGCGCTGGGCCACCCACGGCCCGCCCACCGATGAAAACTCCCACCCGCACTTGGACGAGTCCGGCAAAATCGCCGTCGTCCACAATGGCGTCATCGAGAACTTCGACACGCTGAAAGACCGTTTCCTCAAGGCCGGTGACACGTTCAAGTCCGCGACGGACACCGAGGTCCTCGCGCACCTCATCGGCCACCACTACGAAGCGGTGGTGAGCGCCGGCAAGGGGGCATGGACGGGCGAAGGCACGCACCCGCTGGCCCAAGCCGTGATGAACGCCCTGCGCGAGGTCATCGGCACCTACGGCATCGGCGTCATCTGCACGGACCACCCTGGTGTCATGGTGGGCGCGCGGCGCGGGAGCCCGCTCATCGTCGGCGTTGGCGAGGGCGAACATTTCCTCGCCAGCGACGCCAGCGCCATCGTCAGCCACACCCGCACGGTCATCTACTTGAAGGACTACGACGTCGTCACGCTGTTCCCCGACAAGTTCAAGATGGACTCGCTCGGCAACGAGGTCGCCTCCTTCCAGCTCTCGAAGATTGAATTCGACGCCGACGCTGCCGAGCGCGGCACGTTCGCGCACTACATGCTCAAGGAAATCTTCGAGCAACCCAAGACCGTGCAGAACGCCATCCGTGGCCGTCTGGATGCGGAGGACGGCACCGCGAAATTCGGCGGCCTGAACATGACTACGGCCGAACTGCGGGACGTGGACCAGATTGTCATCACCGCCTGCGGCACGAGCTGGCACGCTGCGCTCGTGGGTGAGTATCTCATCGAGGAATTCGCGCACATCCCAGTCGAGGTGGAATACGCGTCCGAATTCCGCTACCGCAACGCCCCCATCGAGAAGAACACCCTCTGCCTCGTCATCACCCAATCCGGCGAGACAGCGGACACCCTCGCCGGCCTGCGCGAATCCCGCCGGCGCGGCCACAAGGTGCTCTCCATCTGCAACGTCGTGGGCAGCACCATCGCCCGCGAGGCCGACGGCGGCATCTACCTGCACGCCGGACCAGAAATTGGCGTCGCGTCCACGAAAGCCTTCGTCAGCCAAGTCAGTGTGCTCACGATGTTCGCTTTGATGATGGGCCGCATCCGCATGCTCTCAAATCGGCGCGGCAGCCAGATCATCAAGGCCCTTGAAGCCATCCCTGATCAGATTCAGCGCATCCTTGATCAGAGCGAGGAGATCAAGCGCATCGCCCTCAAGTATGCCCATGCCGAGGACTTCTTCTTCCTCGGGCGGCAATACAACTTCCCCGTCGCACTCGAAGGTGCACTCAAGCTGAAGGAGATTTCCTACATCCACGCAGAAGGATACCCCGCCGCCGAGATGAAGCACGGCCCCATCGCGATGATCGACGAGAAGACCCCCACCGTCATCCTTTGCCCCACCGACGCGCTCTACGAGAAGACCTTCAGCAACCTGGAGGAAATCAAGGCGCGCAAAGGCCCGATCATCGCCCTGGCCACCGAAGGCAACGAGCGCATCAAGGAGAAGGTCGAGGATGTCATTTATCTCCCGGCAACTTGGGAGCCGCTGCATCCGCTCCTCGCCGTCATCCCGCTGCAGCTCCTCAGCTACTACATCGCCGTCGCGCGCGGCTGCGACGTGGACAAGCCCCGCAACCTCGCCAAGAGCGTGACGGTGGAGTAGCCACCAGAAATTGCTGATTTCATGTATGTTGAACAAAAATATTCTTTGAGAAGAAAAACAAAGTCTGAGAATTGAAAATATAGTTTGAGAATCCCTTAGCCGACGTGATTTTTGGATGCCTTCAGATTTGCGGGGAGCACGCCCCGCCCTTGGGTCTGTGCTTTGAAGAGAACAAAAGCGCAGGGCTGATCCGCGTTGCGTGCAGGGGCGTGACTACTGCCGTTCCAGGCTGGATCGCCTTTGCTTACGAGTTCGACTCCCGATTGTCGTGCGAGCGGAGAAACTCCCAACCAGCGAGTTCCTGGGCGAGGCGCTTCCCCCCATCGAAAAGCGGCCGCACGTTTTCCGCCAGAGGTCCGAGCCAGGCCGCAGCGTCCTCAGACATAGACTCAACCGAACCCGACTTCGTCTCGCGGCCTTGTCCCAGTCTCAACAAGTGTTGGTAACTCCAGAGGTCAGGCTCAACCGGGGGCATGCCCATTCGGAGTGCCTTGGCCGAAGCCTCGATGGGAATTCGCAGGCCCTGTGGATCGAGATCCCCGAAATAAAGCACCCGCTGCGGGGTGGTGAGCTCTGCCAGGATGTCCCGCAGGTAGCGCGTGCTGTCCGCGAACCGGTTGCCACAACCATACACGACCGCGCTGAACAGTCGGCGTTCCTCGTTCCAGCGAGAGTAGGAATGCCAGGTGGCGGCATTCTCGATGACCAGCGTGACTCCGGTGTCCTGCGGTCCCCGTTTCCAGCCGAACGGTTCGCCCACGATTTCGCAGCGAAGCAGTTCCAGCGACAGCCGACCGGACTGAAAAAGCGCCGACTCACGCAGGGCATCCAACCGCTTCTCGTCCCCAAAAAGTTGGAACGACCGCTCCTTGATGGGGACCATCGGCCGCTCCCGTCCGCCAGTGCGAAAGAACTCATTCATGCTCTGCAAGTCCGCCGGGGAGACCAAGGGGCGGACCTCCGGGACGAAGCTGAGTTCGAGCTCCCAAGCAACCGTCTCCCATGCAAATGAGCACTTGGAGCTGGCTTCAAATTCAGGGAACAGCGCACGCAGCTCAGGTTCAGTCTCCAACGGAATGACGACGCGCTCAATCACCTGACGGCGCTGTCGTGACGCTTTTATCACGATGTTCCCAGCTTCAGCCAAGGTTCTGGCATCACGATCGGCTTCGCGCCGTTCCTCAGCCGAGTTCAAGCCCGCGTCCTGCAACAACTCCTCCCATTTGCGTGAGAACGGACGGTCATACTCGTTCGCGTTCGCCGCGCCGCGGTTGGCGAACCACTGGCGGTGCAGCTCCTGGAGCACGGGCAGTTTGCGAAACGAGGGATTCAACGGCTTCACTCGAAGCACTCCTCCGCTTGAACGCGAGTCAGGCGGATGGGGATGTTGTCGATCTCGGTGACGTAGCCCGTCTTCTCGTCACGCTTTTCCGACTTCCGGCACATGATGATCGTGTCGGCGTAGGGTGAGATGACCCCGAGTTTTTCCGGTGGAAACGCGAGGATCAACTGAAGATTGAAGTTCCGCGCCAGTTCGAGGCAGTCCTCAACGCCGTCACCAGACAGTTTGGAAAAGGCTTCATCCATCACGACCAGGCCCATGTGCTGGGAGCGCCCGGAGCCCAAATCATATACGCGCCTGAACGCGGCCAGCATGGAGATGAAAAACGGTGCCTGGTTTTCGCCGCCGGAGAGATTGCGCCCGCTGCGGGCTAGCGAGATTGGCGGCGCGTCCGGCAGCTTGGCCTGCACCATTTCCAGGTCGTAGCGGTGGTATTGCCGATAATCGAGCAGACGCCGCGAGCGGTCGTCCGCCTGCTCCGGGGCTTCCACGGCGGTCATCAGCAAATGCAACGCTTCTTGGACCTCGTCGCTGCGGCTCGCCTTGAGTAGCTCGTCAGTCGGCTCAAAGCCGGAGTCCAACAGCTTCCACAAGGGGCCAAAGGCCGGATCACGGCGAAACGTGATGCGGTAGCGATACGCGCCGATGTCGCGATCCAGATAATCGCGCAACTGCTTGACCGTGCGCTCCGCCTCATGAAGCCGCTCGTTGAGGCGGTCGAGCACGCTTTCCTGCAGCCGTTTCTCCCAATCCTTGCGGCGCTCGGCCGCCAGTGAGCGGTATGTGGGGAGCTGGGTCTCTTCAAGCAGCCGGAGCCGGGCGCTCCATGGATCGTTGTCCTCCTCGGTCACCGGAAAATCATGGCGGTATTCGGGATGCCGCTGGCTGGTGGCCAGCTCCTGGCGCGCCAGATTGCGCGCAGCCCGGGCGGTGGCCGCCTGTTCAGTGGCGGTAGTGGCGCGCTGTTGGGCCGCGTTCACCCGCTCGTGCCAGCGCGGTTGGACGGCCATGATTTCACCGAGCATCGCCTGTGCTTCAGCATCCAGGACACCTTTGGGCAGGCTCAGGCGGCTTTCCTGAACTGCCAATTGTGCCGAGGCCAAATCCTCCAGTGCTCGATCCAGAGCTTCGCCAAGTTCCTTCCGCTTCTGCTGATAGCCCTGCCGGCTGTTTTGCAACTCACCCAACGTTTGGCTGGCGCGGGCGAACTCCGCCTGCATCTGATCGCGCTTCGCCAAACGGGACTGCCGTTCGTCCGTGGCGAGGAACGCAATCCGCTGGTTGATTTGATCCAACCTGGCGGCGAGTTCTGGAATACGGGCCAGCTCACCGCTGCGATCAGGCAGGCGCGCATCATCCAGCCCAGCCCGTTTGCCCTCGTCGAGCCAGCGATGGACAGCCTGGATCAGCCGCTCACCCATGTCGCGGGTGACCATCAGCTCCTTTTGCTCACGCAGGACGGCTGCCCGCAGGCGTTTGATGCCCTCGGTGCCGAGCGTGAACTCGAAACCTTGGGTTGGGCGCAACCGGCGGCGCGTGGGCGTCTGCTTGAAAATGCCATCACGGGTGATGGCGCGGTCGTGTGCGTCCAACTCCTCACCCCGGTCCACGGCACCGATCCGCCCGTGCAGGTGGCGA
>NZ_JBJXFV010000200.1:0-32046 GCF_046154365.1 Prosthecobacter sp. | reverse complement strand
CATAGCGGCAAACGCGTTGGCGGCATCCTCGCCACCCTGCTTTCTTCCTGCGATGGTGTCCTGATGAAACTCCAGCGAACCCAAGCCTGCGGCCATTTCACCCCGCATCGACTGCAGCAGCGCCTTGTCCGTCCCTGCTCCGCTCAAAACTTCCTGCAGCAGGCGCAGATCCTCTGCCGCAAACACACGCTCACGCAAACCAAGCCACAGCGTCTCGGTCACCATGGTTTGCGCCGTGATCCCCACCAAGAAGCCGATCAGCAGCGGTTCAGACTCACACGCCAAGCTGATCCGGCTTGCAGCCAGCAGACTACGCGCCGCCTCGCCGCTGTCTTTGGCTTCAATCGCCGCACGCGCACGCAGACTCAGCATGCGTGCCAGGCTTTGTGCGGCGGTATAATGCGGTATGCGCAGAGCGAAGAGCAGTCCCGGCAGTTTGCGCTCACGCAACCCTGGTGTGAACATCGCCTGCGTGCGCTTCGGTGCCTCGTCGGCGAGTTCCTTGAGCAGCGGGAACTTCGCATCCAGCGCATGCAAAACATCACGTCCCGGTGCGGCTGCATCCGCAGGCAGATCGAGAAACTTCACCTCGCGCAGAAATTTCGCCCACTGGGCCATATCCGCCGCCTGAGCAAGCGTGACGCCGTTGGTCGCCGGCAGCTTGGCACCTTTCGCGTCCCACTTCATCGCTGCCAGCGCCTTGCGCTTCAGTCCTGGTTCACCTTTCTCATCATCGTTATCGACCGTTTCAGTGATGCCGCGCAGCGCCTCAATGGCGAGCAAGTTCGACTCTGCTGGTGGCGTTGCTGGCAGCAGCTTGAGAAACTCCAGCGTTTCGCCTTCACGTTCGATCATCGCCTTCGCCGCCGCCCAGCGGCGTTTGCCGCTCCAGTTCGTCCAGACGAACAAGAGCACGATAAACGTGACAAGTGTGATGAACAGCCACAGCAGGATGCGGATGGCGCGTTTGGCGATAAGTCGGCGGATCATGGCGATGGATGGTGGGGTTTAGAATCAGTTGGCGGCCAGCAGGGCCTCGATGGTGGCGGCACGCTGCTGCCACAGCATGGTGGGAGCTGTGTTGCTCATGGCAGGAGACCGTTGGGTGGCGGATTCGGTCGGCATGGTGAAATACATCGCCAGAATCGCCGCCCAGGCCACGCTCCAGCCGGCGACGAGCCAGCGTGGCGTGCGAATGGCGGGTTTTGCGCGTTGCAACATCTCGTTGCGCCAGCCTTCCGGCAGCGCCCGCCGTTTCAGCGCACGCAGATCGTTTTCAAAAGCATCGGGGTTCGTGTTCATGACGGTTTCAGTTCATCGTACAGCGGCCGCAGCTCGCTCCGCAGTTTCTCCAGGGCATAGCGGTAACGGCTGGCCGCCGTGTTCAGCGGAATGCCCTGCACTTCCGCGATTTCTTCAAAGGTCAGCCCATCCCACAGCTTCAACTGCACCACGCTGCGCTGCTCCATTGGCAGCACAGTCAGTGCGCAGGTGAGGCGCCTCGCGAGTTCCGCCTGATCGGGATCATCCTGGGCCGCAAACAGCTCCGGCGGCGTTTCTTCCTCCGCACGACGCCGCACACGATGCCGCCGCAGCCAGTCGATGGCCTGATGATGCGCCAGCCGCAGCAGCCAGGCACGCAGGTTCACGATTCCAGACGGAATCGACTGCCGGGCCAGTTTGATGAAGAACTCCTGCAGCAGATCCTTCGCATCGGCCTCCTCACCGGTGAAGCTCGTGAAGTAATGAAACAGCCCCGCCGCATGGGCGTCGTAGAGTTCAGGCAGTGTCGGTGCGGCAGGCATGCGGGTGGCAGTTTCATGGACAGGACGCATGGCGGCGAGATTTTTGTCTGCATGAATCTGCGAAACAGGCATTTCACCCTGCAAAATTACTCTTGTAATCCCTGCATGCGGCAGCATCCTCACGCCCAACTTTTTTCAACTATGCCTCCTCCCAAACGCAAAGGCCCATCACGCAGCGGCCCCAACCGTGGTCCCTCTCGCGGCGGTCCCCCCAAGCGCAACGGCCCACCGCCGCCACGTTTCGTTCCGCCGCCACGTCCCCTGGATCCTGCGGATGAGGCCAAGCAGAAGGAAGAGGCCATCGAACTCGAAGGCACCATCGCCGCCGTGCTCGCCGGCACCATGTTCCGCGTGAAGCTGCGCAACGGCCATGAAGTCCTCGCCCACATTTCCGGCAAGATGCGCAAAAAATTCATTCGTCTCGTCATCGGCGACGCCGTGAAGCTCGAAATGTCCCCCTACGACAAGGACAAGGCGCGCATCGTTTACCGCATCGGTTAAGTCTCCCGCGCGCATGGCTGGCGACATTGTCTATTTCGATCTCGAAACACGCCGCACCGCGAATGACGTGGGCGGCTGGGGCAACAAGCACATGATGGGCATCTCCGTGGCCTGCACCTTCAGCACCCGGCAGAACGAGTACTCGATCTACACCCAGGATGAAGCGCCCGCACTGATCAAGCAGCTCAAAGCGGCTGATCTCGTCGTCGGTTTCAACCACATCGGCTTCGATTACGAGGTGCTCAAAGGCCATGACATCCTGTTTGACCCTGCCGACGTGCCCCACAGCCTCGACCTGCTCATTGATCTCGAAAAAGCCCTCGGCCACCGCATCAAACTCGACGCCGTGGCCGCCGCCACGCTCGGCATGGGCAAAACCGCCGACGGCCTCGATGCACTGAAGTGGTGGCAACAGGGGGAGGTCGCCAAGATCGCCGAATACTGCTGCTACGACGTGAAAGTGACCAAATGCGTCCACGAATACGGCGCGCAGCACGGCCATGTGAAATACCACGACCGCAATGGCCGCGAGCAGAGCGTCAACGTGGACTGGCAGGCATGACCCCGCTGTTTCGCCTTCTTCTTCGTGCCAGTTGGGCACCGCTGCTGGTGCTGGTCTTCCACCGGGCTGTTTTCAACACGCCGTGGCGCCAGCCGCTCGATTTCGTCATGCATTACAGCGGCGGTGTGGCCATCGCGTTCTTCGCCTGGCATGCACTCGACTGCTTCGCGTCCTGGTTCGGCACCCTGACCGCCTTCGCCCGTTACCTCTTCACTTTCACGCTGGCCTGCACGGTCGGACTCTTCTGGGAGTTCGCCGAACTCTACTCAGATATCGTTTACGGCTCCCACATCCAGCACAGCATTCACGAAACCATGCGTGACCTCATCGCCGATGCCACCGGTGCGCTGACGACGCTGGCGCTGGTGTTTCTGGTGCGGTGTGTGATTCGGAAGATCCCAGATTCTGAGGGTTCAAACTGATTTGAAGCCAACGTCTCTGCACCATTGTTGTCATCCTTGGCGATATATGTAACAATTCCATCCCGGTATGAAAACCCCCTTTCTCCAACCGCACTTTGAAGGCGAGCGCTTTGATGCGCACACGCTGCCGGTCGAGGTGGCGCGAGATCTGGCTGCTTACGAGGAACTGGTGATGGAACTGGCAAAACACCTCTACCTACAAAAGCATGAGGGCAGGAAGCGTGTTCCGCGCGGCTTTGAAAAGCAGTTCAGCCTGCACATCGAGCGCGTGGATGAGGGAAGTGCGAAACCGTTGCTCTCATGGGTTGCCGCAGCCGGGTTGCTGATCCCCGGTGGCGCGGAATCCGAATATTTTGAGGGAGCGCGGGATGTGATCGCCGAATGTGTGCAAGCTTCTGCCGAAGGGAGGGTGCTGCCTGCCGCTTTTCCCCCACATCTGCTCGATTATTTCAACGTGTTGGGCAGGTCACTGCGCGAAGGCGAATCGGTGAACTTGGCCGATAGCAATCGTGTCCCGGCCATACTGACACCGGAGCGCCGCAAGAAGCTGGTGCTGGCCGTGCAAAAAACTTATCAGCGAGAAGTGGAAATGGCGGGGGTGATCGAGGAGACGGACTGGAAGAACCAAACCTTCAGATTGCGCCTGGATGATGGCACGGCAGCGACGGCTCCGTTCAGCGCGTTTTATGACCCGCTGGTCCGGCAAGCTGGCGGAATCACGCGCACGCGTGTGTTGCTGCGTGGTGTAGGTGTCTTTGACGCTTACGATAAACTGCAGAAAGTGGCCCAGACCGAACATCTGGAGGCATCCGAGAATCACGCGCTCGCAGCGCAGTTTGAGGTGCTGGCTGGTTTAAAGGACGGATGGATGGATGGGACAGGTGCGCAACCACCCAAGGAACCTCTCGCCCAACTAGCCGACCGCCTGGTGTCTTCATTCCCTGCGGACCTCCCATTTCCCTTTGTATGTGCCACCACGGAGGGTCATGTGTTCCTAGAATGGACCGGCAAGGATCACACTGCCTCCGCCGAAGTGTCTCTATCTGAGGAGATCGTAGAACTCCAAGCAACCCATCTTGGTACGGGTGAAACTGTCGATGAAGACGCAAAATTGAACACCGCTCAGAGCGTGGGTGTGATCTACAACTTTGTGCGCCGCTTTGTCTGACCTTCTGTCGTCATGAATCCCACGACTCTTCTGCTGCGTCAGGTGCATCCGAACTGGGTGAAGGAGGATGGCACAGCGGCAAGTCCTGCGTTCTGGCCTTTCCCAAAAGACAAGAACCAACTGTCTGTGGATGACGGCAACCGCGTGTCACCTGAAGATTCCTGGAAACGCTTCACCAGCCGTCCCGACTGCAAATCCGCCGGGGTGTGGGGCTTTCTCGTTCAGGATGCGACGGACTGCAACCTGCCCTGTGCCGACGATCCGCAGGCAGACAATCCGTACCACGTACTAGTGGACTTCAGCGCTCACCACGAGAAGCAGCAGAAAGCCAAGGCAAAAATCCTGAGCGCGCGAGCGAACGCGCGCGGATGTCTGTTCGATCCGGAGCCGGTATAAATGCCTCTTGGCCCTGCACGCGGATGTCTGGCATTACTTTCAGGACATTCAGTGGATCAATCACACCTCCCAAAGCGAGTCACCACGCCTTGAGAACAAAAGTGCCATTTTTCATTTCGATCAACCGCCTGCGAGCCAGGTCTGAAACGCTGCCTCTGCACGTTGCAGCATCTCGGCCTGATCGCGCCGGAGGTCGCTGAACTGGTTCCATGCCGTCAGATCCTGCTTGGAACCCGTGCCTTCGATCTCGGCGATGAATTCCGTCACCAGCTCCAGCTTGTCGCTGTGTTGTTCACGCAGATGCGTCTTGCAGGCAACGCCCGTCTCGTGCAGTCGATTTTTGGTTCCCAGAGCCATGCCGCATTTATCGTGCGGCCAGCGGATGAAGTCACGCAATCTCGTCGGTTTTACCAACGTTCTAAGCGCGCATGACCACGCCTGACTTCCTCGATGTCTCCCGCCGCCAGTTTTTCCGGCAGTCGGGGCTTGGACTTGGCTCAGCGGCGTTGGGATCGCTGCTCGCACGGGACCTGCCTGCCGCGGAACTGGCACGGCGACCGCATTTTGCGCCGAAGGCGAAGCACATCATTTACCTGCACATGATTGGTGCGCCGTCACAGCTCGATCTGTACGATTACAAGCCGCTGCTGCAAAAGATGGACGGCGAGAAATGCCCGGAAGAGCTGACCAAGGGCAAACGCTTTGCCTTCATCGGCGGTGATTTGAAACTGGCGGGCACCGAATTCAAATTTCAGCGCCACGGGCAGAGCGGTCTCGAATTGAGCGAGCTTTTGCCACACCTCGGCACCGTGGCGGATGACATCTGCGTGGTGAAATCTCTGCACACCAACGAGATCAATCATGCCCCGGCGCAAATGTTCCTGCATACCGGCTTCGGCCAAGGTGGACGCCCGAGCCTCGGCGCTTGGGTGACGTATGGCCTCGGAGCCGAAAATCGCGATCTGCCGACCTACGTCGTGCTGCTGTCCGGTCCTCCTGGCGGAGCCGGATCGACGCTGTGGAGCACGGGATTTCTGCCGAGTGTGTATCAAGGCATTCCATTCCGTGGCAGCGGCGAGCCGGTGTTGTTTCTCGGCAATCCGCCGGGACACAGCACCAAGGACCGCCGCCGTGTGCTCGATGCGGTGAAGGCGCTCAACGAACGCCAGCTCGGCATCGTGGGCGATCCGGAGATCGCCACCCGCATCAGCCAGTATGAAATGGCCTATCGCATGCAGACCAGCGTGCCGGAGCTGATGGACATCACGCAGGAAAACAAGACAACGCTCGACATGTACGGCGCACAGCCGGGCAAAGCCTCGTTCGCGAACAACTGTCTGCTCGCCCGTCGTCTCATCGAACGCGGCGTGCGCATGGTGCAGCTCTTTGATTCCGACTGGGATCACCACGGCGGCCTCAAACAACGCCTGACGGTGAAAGCAAAGGACGTGGACCAGCCCATGGCCGCCCTCGTGCGCGATTTGAAACAGCGCGGCCTGCTGGACGAAACACTCGTCATCTGGGGCGGCGAATTTGGCCGCACACCGCTGCGCCAGGGCATCAACGCTGACGGCACCAAGACTTCAGCTGGCCGCGATCACCACAAGGATGCCTACACGATGTGGCTGGCCGGTGGCGGCATCAAACCCGGCACGGTTTTCGGCAAAACCGACGACTTCGGCTTCAACGTCACCGAAAACCCCGTCCACACGCACGATCTGAACGCCACCGTGCTGCATCTGCTCGGCCTCGATCACGAACGCCTCACCTTCCGCTACCAAGGCCGCGATTTCCGCCTCACGGACGTGCATGGGGAGCTGGTGCCGGGCATCATGGCCTGATCACCCCGCAAAAGCGGGCCAAAGGCACGAACTGCTGGCGCGGGTTGTGCGTGCCGGTATCGTACCGGCCTGTCATTCGACAGGCCCCTTTTTACCCCCTTTATTTTTCTCATGTGCGGAATCGTTGGATACATCGGCAATCGTCAGGCTAGCCCGATCCTTTTGGACGGGCTGCGTCGTCTGGAATATCGCGGCTATGACTCGGCGGGCATGGCGCTTAACGGCGGCGGCGAAGACCTCCGCATCGTGAAGCGTGCCGGTCGTATCGATAATCTGCGCATCGCCGTGACCGAGGCTAACCCGCAGGGCACGATGGGCATCTCCCACACCCGCTGGGCCACGCACGGCCCGGCCACGGATGTGAATGCGCATCCGCATCCCGATCAATCTGGCAAGCTGGTGCTCGTCCATAACGGTGTGATCGAGAACTACCAGACGTTGCGTGATCAGCTCATCGCGAAGGGCCACACCTTCCTGTCGCAAACCGACACCGAGGTGCTCTCGCATCTCGTTGGCACCTACTTTGATGAATCGAAGGAGAAGGACTGCACGCTGCGCCTCGTGAATGCGGTGAAATCAGCGCTCGCTCGCGTGAAGGGCACCTACGGCATCGCCGTGATGCATGGCGACCTGCCCGGCGTGATCGTCGGCGCACGTCTTGGCAGTCCGCTCATCATCGGTCTTGGCGACCATGAACATTTCCTCGCCAGCGATGTGTCCGCCGTTGTCGCCCACACGCGTGATGTCGTGTACCTCAACGACTACGACATCGTCACCATCACGAAAGATCGTTACGACGTGCAGTCGCATCAAGGCGTCCCCGCAGAGGTCAAAGTCAGTCGTGTTGAGTTCAGCGCGGACGATGCCGAAAAGGGCGAATTCCCGCACTTCATGCTCAAAGAAATCTTCGAGCAGCCGAATTCCCTGCGCAACGCGATGCGCGGCCGTCTTTCCCGCGATGAATGCACCGCCGTGCTCGGCGGTCTGAACATGACGCCGAAGGAACTGGTGCAGATCGACCGCATCATCCTCGCTGGCTGCGGCACGGCCTATCATGCCGCGATGGTGGGCGAGTATCTCATCGAATCGCTCGCCCGAGTGCCGACGGAAGTCGAAATCGCCAGCGAGTTCCGCTACCGCAACGTGCCCACGAACAAGAACACGCTGCAGTTCGTCATGAGCCAGAGCGGCGAAACCATCGACACCCTCGCCGCGATGCGTGAAGGCCAGCGCAAGGGCATTCGCTGCCTCGGCATCGTCAACACCGTCGGCAGCACCATCGCTCGTGAGAGCGACGGTGGTGTTTACATCCACGCCGGACCGGAAATCGGTGTGGCGGCGACGAAGACGTTCACCTCTCAAGTCGCGATCCTCACGCTGCTCAGTTTGCTTCTTGGCCGCATCCATCACCTTTCAAGCGTCGATGGTTTGGAGATGATCGACGAACTCGAAGCCTTGCCAGATAAGATCGTCCAGATCCTCAAGCAGACGGACAAGATCAAGGCCATCGCCGAAAAGCATGCGCACGCTGAGGGGATGCTGTTCATGGGCCGCCAGATGAACTATCCGGTCGCGCTCGAAGGCGCACTGAAGATGAAGGAAATCAGCTACATCTACGCCAGCGGGCATCCGAGTGCGGAGTTGAAACACGGCGTCATCGCTCTGGTGAAACCAGACATGCCGTCGGTTTTCATCGCTCCTGGCGATGCCGTGTTCGACAAAAACGTCAGCAACATCGAGGAAGTCCTCGCCCGCAAAGGCCCCGTCATCGCCGTGACCACCGAGGGCCGCACGGAGCTGGAGCGCCTTACCAAGGATGTGATCTACGTCCCCGACTGCCCCTCCTACCTCACGCCAATTCTAAACGTCATCCCGCTCCAGCTCCTGTCCTACTACACAGCGGTGGCGCGTGGCTGCGACGTGGATAAACCAAGAAATCTGGCGAAAAGCGTCACGGTGGAGTAAGTTCGCCCGTCTGGAACTCCAGCCGCCCACCATGACCGCCATCCCGTCCCGTCTGAGCCTCACGATCTGTATCGCAGCGCTCGGACTGTGCCTCGGGCAGGCGCTGGCCGAGCCACCTGTTTCTGGTGCTCTCATTTCACCCGCACCAGCCGCCATCGCTTCCGATCAGACTCCGGCAGACTTTCTCGACATGGTCGGCCAGCGCATGAAGGCACGCTGGCGTCTGATGTTTCGTCCGCCGCCACCCACGCCACCGACGGATCGTGGTCGAGCAGCTTTGATCCTCGGCAGCCTGCTCGCTGACAGCTTTCTCGTCTGGCAGGCCACCGATTCGCAGCAGTTCCGCAACAACAACCAGGACGTGCTCACTTACTGCCGCATGCTCGGCCTTGGTGAAAAACTCATGCCCCGCCTCATGGCCCAGGGCAAAATGGCCGAAGACAGCGAGTGGAAAGATTTGCGTCATGAAATCGTCGATGGTCATCAGGAACTCGTGCGCATGCTACGCGAGCAAAAGGACGAAGACCTTGCCCTCATGATCGACCTCGGCCTGTGGCTGCGCGTGTTGGAAATCGTTTCCACCCTCGTGGCCGACGCACCCGATGTGGACATCCGACCGCTGTGTATCGGTTCACCTGCGATACTGCAGGACATGCGCGACGACTTCAGCCGCATCAGCGCCCCAAAACGCCAGGGCACCATGGTCAAACGCATCGGTGTTGCCATGGATGAAATCAGCACCCTCTGGAAAGACGTGAACAAAGTCCCGCCGACACAGATTCAGGTCGCCAAGACCCATGAGAAGCTCAAAGAGCTGATGCAGGCGCTGATGGACAAGCAGTCCTGACTTCAAGTCTTCGGCAGCAACCGCAGCGGCGGTGCCGCCGGAAACTCCACCCCTGCAAACACTTCGGACAAGGGCAGCGTCACTTCCAGCGCCGTCAGCGTGGCCACCGCCTCCAGACCCGCGCACAAAGCATACTGCCAGGTGCCGTCCGCCTGCCGCAGAAACGTCTCCACCTTCGCCTGATCCTGCGTCACCAGCACATACTGCTGCAGCGAGGCGATGCTCTGATAGTGGTCAAACTTCGTGCCGCGATCATAGCGCTCCGTGCTGTCCGACAGCACCTCCACGATGACGGTGGGATTCGTCACCGTCTCGCCCGCATCATCCTCGGCATCCAGCTCCACCGGCCCGCAGATCACACTGACATCAGGATAGGTCCGCAGGCTCGTCTGCGGGATCTTTACCCGCAGATCGCTGTCAAACGTGCGGCAGCCACCGCCTTTGCGCCGCAAGGCATCACGCAGTGTGCCAACGACATTCGCCTTGATCAGGCTGTGATTCACGCTGCCACCGGCCATCGCAAACACCTCGCCGGCGAAGAATTCGCTCTTGCATGCCGCCGCACGCTCACGGCGGTAATAATCCTGCGGTGAGAGATGCACTTTGAGTTGCGTGGCGACCATGGTTCAATCATTGCCACAGCAAGGCGGCATTGGCAAGATGTGCCAAACCCATGCAGCATGGGCGTCATGTCACCCCGCATCCTCATCATCGGCCAGGGCCTTGCCGGCACGGCGTTGGCGTGGCGTTTGTGGGAACGTGCCGTGCCGCTCTTGATCGTCGATCGTGATGAACCGCACACCAGTTCGAAAGTGGCCGCCGGATTAATCACGCCCATCACCGGCATGCGCCTCACCGTGAGCTGGCGCTACGATGTGTTTTATCGCGAGGCGCTGCGCTTCTACCGCGCCTGTGGCAAGCGGCTGAAACAACGCTTCTTCTTCCCACGCGGCTACGTCCGCTTGCTCAAAAACGAGGCGGAGATCGCCAAATGGCACAAGCGCCGCCGCGATCCTGACATGCAGCCGTTTCTGCATCGCCAGACGCCTGAATTGAATGCCGAGGTGATTCACCAGCCCGAAAACGGCTTCCAGCAGCGCCACGCCGCCTGGCTCGACACGAACGCCTACCTCGAATTCAGCCGCTGCTTCTTCAAATCGCTCGATTCAAGCATCACCGCCGACGTACAACCCGCCGACGTGCATGACGATGCCGATGCCGTTGAATGGAACGGCCAGCGCTTCTCCCACGTCATCTGGGCGCAGGGTTGGAGCGCTGAAAAACATCCACTCTTCCACTGGGTGCCGTTTCAATCTGCCCTCGGCACCATCCTCACCGTTAAAGCCGATCTCCAAGGCGAAAAGCGCATCGTGAATCGCGGCTGCTGGCTCCTGCCACGCCAAGACAGCACCCTGCGTGCCGGCTCCACCTACGAGTGGACGTTTGATGATCCAAACACGCCATCCGCCGACCAAGTGCAGAAGCTCGAAGCCACCCTGCACAGCGTCCTCAAAGCCCCCGCCCAAATCACCGCCACGCAAACCGCCGTGCGTCCCATCATCAAGAACCGCCAGGCCCTCATGGGCACCCATCCCACCCATCCCCGCGTCGCCTTCCTCAACGGCCTCGGCTCCAAAGGCTCTCTCCGTTCTCCCTGGCTCGCACGACACCTCATCGAACATTTGCTTGATGGCACCACCATCGACGCGGAGATGGATTTGCAGCACAATTCGATATGAGCAGCGATTCCAAGCCCCATCTCACCAGCCCCAATGGCGGCCTGCCTTCCTCCGTGCTGTGGGCGCAGTTGATGTTGAAGGACCGACTGCGACCGGGTGACACCGTGATCGATGCGACGATGGGGAACGGGCATGACACGTTGTTTTTGACGCAGTGCGTGAGTCCGGGAGGGCATGTGTTTGCCTTCGATGTGCAAGCGACCGCCCTGGTGGAAACGGCGAAGCGTGTCCCGGCGGAAATGACGACGCTGATTCACTCCGGCCACGAAACGATGCGCGCGCATCTGCCAGCGGAACTGCATGGGAAGATCAGCGCGATCATGTTCAACCTCGGCTACCTGCCCGGCACGGACAAAGCGCTCATCACGCGCACCGAAACAACGATGATCGCAGTGCGGGAGGCACTGGAGCTGTTGAAGCCGGGCGGACTGCTCACCATCGCGGTGTATCCAGGACATGAAGGCGGGGCCGAGGAAGGGCGCAGCATTGCCGAATGGGCGGCCACGCTCGATTCGCGCCGTTTTGAGGTGCAGCATCTGCGCCCGATCAACCGCTCTGCCACACCTCCGGAGCTATGGGTCGTGTGGAAGCGCGGCTGAGCAGCGCCACTTGCGCGGCGGGCTTTCAGGGCCTAGCGAGAGAGCTTCCATGCTCGACTACCTCAGCATTCTCTCCGTGGCCGTGCCCGTGTATCTCACGATGGCTGCGGGAGCGCTGGCGCGTCGCACCGGGCTGCTGAAACCTGAAGCGGACACCAGTTTAATGAAGCTGTCCGTGATGCTACTGACACCAGCGCTGATCATTGAGCGCGTGGTGGGCAATCCGGCGGTGATGAAACTCGCACCGGTGCTGATTGCGGCGGGTTTGGGCTACACGCTGGTCGTGATCGGCATCGCGCTCACCTATTTCGTGGCCCCGCTGATCGGTTTGAAGAAAGGCGAGGGCCGCCGCACCTTCAGTGTGGCCTGCGGGCTACAAAACTACGGTTTCGTGGCCATCCCGCTCGTCACCGCATTGTTTCCTGACAAAGGCACGCTCGGTGTGCTTTTCACCTTCACACTCGGCGTCGAACTGGCCTGCTGGACAGCCGGTGTCGGCCTGCTGACGGGCTTGGACAAGGCACCGTGGCGGCTCGCGCTCAATGCGCCGGTGCTCACGATCATCGTTTCGTTGCTGCTGAACTTCACCGGCCTCCACATTTACGTGCCGCTCGTCGCGCACAACACTTTCGCGATGCTCGGTGCCTGCGCGGTGCCGCTGGCCGTGCTGCTCATCGGCGCTTCGATTGCGGATCTCTGGGGCCAGGCGTCGATCCGCTGGAACGTGGCCGTTTTCAGCCCGGTGCTGCGGCTGGGCATCATCCCCATCGCCTTTCTCGCCACTGCGTACTTCCTGCCCATCACCACAGAATTGAAACGTGTGATCGTCGTGCAGGCCGCGATGCCTTCCGCCGTGTTCAACATCATGATTGCACGTCTCTACGGCGGTCATGCGCCGACAGCGGTGCAGGTTGTCATCGCGACCACCTTAGTAAGCTGTGTCTCGACGCCGCTGGTCATCGCCTGGGGCCTCAAACTGGTCGGCGTATGAACCTGCTACCCAGAGCCTTGCGGTCGCGCTCACGGCGTCCACATCATCGCCCGGATGATGTATTCCTTTGATCAAATCGGCTGCAACGGCGTCAAACGGCTGCTTCTTTGACCCTATGAACGCCTCACCTCGGATTTCCATGATTCTGTTCTGCATGATTTCCATCGCGCATGCGGAAGCGACGAAAAAATCCGAGCCCGCGCAGGATGAGCAGGCCAAAACACCACCGCCCGCCGCCGTCTCCTCTGTCAGCATCGAGGACATCAGCGGTTTTGATAAATATCCCAAGCAGGTGCAGAGCCTCGTGCAGAGCGCCCTGGCGCTCACGCATCTGGAACTCGGCTATCTCTACGGTTCCCACGAGCCAAACAAGGGCGGCATGGACTGCTCCGGCACCGTGTATCATGTGCTGCAGTTCCAAGGCCTGAAGGGCGTGCCGCGCCAGTCGGACGAAATGTGCCAGTGGGTGGAAAAGAAAACGCAGCTCCATCTCACGCCGACCGCCACCGGCTTCGACAGCGAAGAATTCGCCAACCTGAAGCCAGGCGACCTGCTGTTCTGGACCAACACCACCGAGACGAAGCGCAAGCTGCCCGTGACACACGTCATGATCTATCTGGGCAAACTCAAGCAGAACGGCAAACGCGTGGTCTTCGGCGCGAGCGATGGGCGCAGCTTCGCCGGCCTGCGCCGCAGCGGCGTGAGCGTCTTCGACTTTCATCTGCCGAAAGCGGAGAGCCCCACGCGTTTCTACGGTTACGGCCCCGCGCCCGGCCTGCTGCCGGTGGCGGTGGAGCCAACGCCCGCCGTCATCGCCGCAACAACCAAGCCGGTCGAAAAAACGGTTCCGGCTGAGAAACCCACGCCACCGCCTGCCGAAAAGCCCGCCGCGTCCAAAGAAGAAGTCCGCAAGGCCGTCGCCCTCGTGAGCGAGGCGAAACCAGAACCCAAGGCAGAGCCGAAACAAACCGTCGTGACCGAGACGAAGCCCAAAGCCACACCGACGACAAAAACGAAAAGCAGCAACGGCACCGTGAAGAAATCCACCACAACACCGGTGAAGAAAAAAACACCGCCACCGCCTCAAAAGAGCCAGATGGAGAAGACCCTCGACCGAGCCGTTGATTCCATGCGGCGCTTCTTCCGCTAACGCAGTCGTTCATCGTCTCATCTGGCGGGCGCTTTCCTTCGGTGGAAATAAATCCCGCTGAACGCCTCCGGCTGCTCCACGCTATTCCGCAGGCGTTTCAAGAGAGCTCAACCAGGCGCGTCTTCCTCAAAGCGGCAGTTCCAGGGCGGATAAACACGGCATTCGGCATGCGTTTAGTGCCGTGCGATGAAACCATCACTCTACCACCAGCTTCTTTTCGTGGCTGTGCTCTCTGCGGCGATGACGGCGCAAGCTGAACCGGCAACCACAAGCGTTGCGGCACCGCAAAAGATCGATGAATTGCTCGCGGCCCACTGGCAGAAGGAGAAGCTCACAGCCAATCCACCGGCGGGCGACGACGTGCTCGTACGGCGTTTGCATCTCGACATCGCGGGCCGCATCCCGACGTATCGCGAGACGGAGGAGTTCCTGGCCGACACATCGAAGGACAAACGGTCGCGGCTGATCGACACGCTGCTGACCAGCGAGGGCTACGCACAGCATTTCTTCAATTACTGGGCGGACATTCTGCGGCTGCAAGGCCAGCTTCAAGGCGGGCTGGTCGGCGGCGCTTATTTCAATTGGATCAAGGACAGCCTGCGAGAAAACAAGCCCTATGACCAGCTTGTGCGCGAGATGGTGGCATCGAAGGGCAAGGTCTGGAACAGCCCCGGCGTCGGCTATTACTTCCGCGACCGGAACATGCCGCTGGACAACATGGCCGCCACCGTGCGCATCTTCCTGGGCACCCGCATCGAGTGCGCGCAGTGCCACAATCACCCGTTCGACAAATGGACGCAGATGCAGTTCTACCAGTTGGGCGCTCACTACACCGGCCTCTCCGCGCGCGAGGACGACTTCGGAAAAAACATGATCGAGGCGAACCGAATGTTGAAGGAAAAAACCAAGGCAAACCTTCTCAGCAACGAGGAGGTGAACGGCTTCAACGATGCCATCAGACACATTCGTGTTCCGTTCATCCTGACCAGCGTGACCCAGGATGAGTGGGCACTCCATCTCCCGCATGACTATCAATACGACGATGCCAAACCCAAGACGGTCGTCGCGCCAGCGGTGCTGTTTGGCAAAGCCGCGCCGAGCGGTGCCGGAGTCAAACGAATGGATTCCTACGCGGGCTGGATGACCAGCAAGGACAATGCACGCTTCACCAAAGTCATCGCCAACCGGCTGTGGAAAAAAGTCTTCGGCGTGGGCCTCATCGAGCCGGTGGACGAAATCATGGACAACACTGTGGGCGCCAATCCCGCGCTGATGACTTATCTCAAAGGTCTCATGAAGGAGCTGAACTTCGACATGAAGGGCTACCTGCGAGTCCTCTACAATACCAGCGCCTACCAGCGCACCGTCTCCAGGCAGGAAGCTGTGCCGGGTGAGCCGTGGCACTTCACCGGCCCACTGCTCCGGCGCATGACGGCGGAGCAGATGTGGGATTCCTTTGTCACGCTCATCAACCCGACGCCTGACATGCCCAACGAGCCGACACAGGATACACAGGCGAAACGCCTCGCCGGCGTGAAGAAGCTTTCGGAGGCATTGGACACACTTACGCCGGACGAGATTCTTGAAGGCGCTCGGGTGTCCGCCAAAAAGTTTGCCGAGATCGCCATCAAGATGAAGGAGGTTGAGACGAAAATCATCGCCGCTCGTAGCGCTGGCGACATCGCCAGCGCCAAAGAGCTGACCAAGGCATACGACATACTCAAGGCCAGCCAGAGTGCGACGAGGCAGATCGTGCATGATCTGATTTTCACCAAGGGCATCCAACGTCTGGAGGGCCAGCAGGCGGGCTTGAAGAAAACTGCGGCAGCCCCTGCCCCGCCCGCGATGAATGCCATGGACATGCAGATGGCCACGAGCGGCTACATCTCCGGCAAAGACAAACACGCGCTCACGGACGGTCAGCAAAAGCAACTGCGAGACGAGGCCGCGCGCTTCGGACTCACTGGCGAGAGGCTGGCCGCGTTTCTGAAATCACGCGCAGCTGGCATCAGCCGCTGGTTGAGAGCTGCGGAGATCAGTTCACCCGCTCCACGCGGCCATTACCTGCGCGATTTCGGTCAGTCGGATCGCGAGACCATCGAGAACGCCAACCACGATGCCTCTGTGCCACAGGCGCTGACCCTGATGAACAGCGAGCTGCTGCCAGAGATTCTCGGGCCTTTTTCTGCGCTGAATCTCACGCTCAGCAAGATGAACGGTGCCGATCAACAAATGCAGGCCACGTACCTGACGCTGCTTTCCCGTAAACCCACGGCGGTTGAGCAGGCGACGTGGCAGAAGGCTCGGGACAGCGGCATCGGGCAGATCGACGATCTCATCTTCGCACTGATCAACACGCAGCAGTTCATCTTCATTCAGTGAAGTGGAACGTGGCCCTCACATGGTTTCAGGATTTCAGCCAGTCTTCGCGATGAGCGGCAACGAACGCGTCATCGTTGAGATGTGGATAAGCATGATAAACTCGATCAATCTCCTCAAGCTGGCCTGGACTGAGCGTTTCATGCTCATCGAGGCACCAGAGGCCCTCCAGTAGGCCTTGGCGACGCAGAACTTCATGCAGACCGGCGATGCAGCCGCGAAAGCCGTTCGCCGCATCGAAGAAGGCGGCGTTGCTGTCGGTCACTTCGATGCCGAGACGCAGCAAATCAGGCGTGGCATCGGCGTTGCGGCATTTTTCCAGCAGTTCGACGGCACGCTGCGTCCACACCGACCAGTGACCGAGCAAGCCGCCGATGATGCGGCGTTCTTGGCCCGCAAAGCGGAACGGCGTGAGGAAATCGGCCACGATGCTGTCGTCGTTGCCGGTGTAGAGGGCGATGTCATCGCGTCCGGCCTCAATCACGGCACGAATCACATCGATCGTCTGATAGCGGTTGAAGGGCGCGATCTTGATGGCGACGACGTGGTCGATTTCCGCAAAGCGACGCCAGAATGACTGCCGCAACACACGACCGCCAACGCTGGGTTGGAGATAAAAGCCAATGACGGGAATCACATCGGCCACCGCCCGGCAATGCGCGATCAATTCGTCTTCCGAAGCATCACGCAGCGCTCCCAGGCTCAATAATCCGGCGTGATAGCCGAGTTCGTGCAGCAGCCCGGCTTCAGCGACGGCTTGGTGTGTCACACCGCAAATACCGCCGATGCGGACGAGCGGTTTGGCAGCACGATCCATCTCCTCCTGCGCCAGTTCGAGCACAGGCCGAAACAAACCAACCTTGGTATCACGAATCGCGAACTGAGTCGTATGGACACCGACAGCGAGACCGCCGACGCCTGAAGCGATGTAATAGCGTGACAGCGCCCGCTGCCGCCGTTCGTCGAGTTTGCGCCGCGCATTGAGCGCGAGCGGATGCGCCGGGATGGCGATGCCGTGTTGAAGTTGCTGCAGAAAATTCATGGGGTGCTTGCCTTCATCCAGCGACGGAGCATGTCGCGCAACTGGCCCATTTCACGAAAAAGCTGCGCCAGATCAATGAGCACACCGACGCCGCGCGGCTGCACCCGCGTTCGCCAGGTCGAGGCCCTTTTGGTTCATCTTGAGGTTTGTGAGCACACACCCGGCGGCAGCGGCCGCATGGCGCAGTTCCGCGAGGTATTTCGGCTCCAGTGAAACGAGCGTGGCCGTCATCAAATCGAGCACGCGCAGGTCCAGCTCGTCACGCATGATGCGCGGCAGGTCGAGCAGGCGCAGTTTGCCTGGTTGGGCCGTTATTGAGAGATGTGGCGTGAATGAACCCGTGGTGATGCCGGGTTCGCGTGGTAGTGCGAGAACCGGAGCCGCGGTCAACGTCAGCGGCAGCGCCTGGAGGAAGCGGCGGCGTTTCATGTGGGCAGGAATCAATGCTGTTGTTTAACCAGTGCTCTTGGCGCTGCATAGATGCATTCCGCCACCTGCTGGCCGCGATCCATGCGTTGACGGAACACCACGCGGTAGGAACCCGAACGTAGGCGGTGATAACCTTCAAGCCTGCCTTTGAGCCATTTGATGTCTGCCTTTCCTGTGGCGGGCTTGTGCAAAGCATCACGCAGACGCTTATTGGGCAGCGGCGGCAGTTGCGAGACAAAAGCCAGCACTTAATCGGACAATTCAACCCTGATGGTCATCGAGCGCGGAGAGTGGCTGGAATTTCGTCTTGCCCGCCTCGTAGTTGCGCACCGCCTTCATCGCTTTCTTGTCCTGCATGACTTCCATCGTCTCCAGGATGCACTCCACCCTGTCACACGACAGGAAAAAGCCGACCATCTGCTTGTTCTTGGTGATGGGCACCGGTCGCTGCTGGGAGTCCCGTACAAGCGACGACAGCTTTTTCTGAGCTTGCGCCATGGTATAGGCGGCTGGCATGTGGATTGTTACCGCACCCAACCATGACGCTCAACGCGAGTTTCAGCCTCTATTCCTTTGATTCCCGGCCTCTTTGCGTGAAGAAAAGACCGCTCTGAAATGACCGACCTCTTCAAACACCCTCTCTGCAACGCCGAAGACCTCGGCAAAGCGATCCCTGATCACGAACTCGGCGTGTCTGTGTGTCTGCCGCTGTGGAAACACGTGATCGGCTATGAGGAAGGCGATCAGGAAATCGTCTCGAAGTTCAAATCCGGCTATCCGCGCTTCTGCTGCCCACCGGCCATCACGCGGCTGTTTGAAGCCGCCGAAAAGGAATTCGCCGTCGCGGGCGAACGCTGCCTCGTGTTTCCGCGAGTCGTGCATGCGGAGCGCTGCGTGCAATTCATCCAAACGGGCCGCGTCGTCGAATGGACCACGCATCAGCTCGGCGTCGCGGTGTTTCCGGCCGACAGCTATGTGAAGGCCCGCAAGTTCTGGCGCTTCTGCGGTGAATGCGTGAGCACACGGCAGGCCTGCGAGGCTTTGGGATCGAAATCGAGCGGTGTGACCGAAGCCGAAGGCAAAGCGGCCAACCTCACGATCAAACAGCGCATTGCCCAGCTCGCCGGGCAGCAGCCGGAGGATGTGTTTCTCTTCCCTTCCGGCATGGCGGCCAATTTTGCGGTGCATCGCATGCTCACGCATCTGTTTCCCGGCCGCAAAACCGCCCAGCTCGACTTCCCGTATGTCGATGTGCTCAAGCTCCAGCAGCTTTTCGGCAGCGGCGCTCACTTCCTGCCGCTGATCAAGGAAAGCGAGTATGACGATCTGCGCACGCTGCTGCAACGCGAACCTCTCGCCGGTATCTTCTGCGAAGCGCCGAGCAATCCGCTGCTCCGCTGCGTCGATTTCGAGCGCCTGCTCGCCATTCGTGCCGCAGCGCAGCCCGGCGTGCCGATCGTCGTCGATGACACCATCTCCACCGTCGCGCATGTCGATGCACACCGCGTCGCCGATGTCGTCACGACGAGCCTGACGAAGAGTTTCTCCGGCGCGGGGGATGTTCTGGCTGGCAGCGTCGTCTTGAACCGAAAATCACCGCACCACGCGGCTTTCTCCGCCTTCCTCACAGAACATGCCGACCACGAACTCTGGCGTGGCGATGCCGTGGCGCTCGAGCTCAACAGCCGCGACTTCACTCAACGCGCCACCGCGATGAGCCGCAACGCCAAGGCGCTCGCCGAGCATCTGCGCTCGCAGCCCAAGGTGGATCGCGTCTGGCATGCGGCAACGGAAGGCGGACGCGGCTACGAGTTCATCCGTCGCGAGAACGGCGGCTACGGCTGCCTGTTGTCCTTCACGCTCAAAAATCCGTCGCAGAACAGCCCCAAAGTCTTCGACGCTCTCCGCGTGTGCAAAGGCCCCAGCCTCGGCACGAACTTCACGCTCGCCTGCCCCTACACGCTGCTCGCGCATTACGATGAACTCGACTGGACCGAAAGCTGCGGCGTCAGCCGCTGGCTCATCCGCGTGTCCGCTGGTCTGGAAGACACGGCGGACTTGATAACGAGGTTTGACGAGGCGTTGGCGAGGAGCTGACCCCGGCTTTATGCCGCCGCGAGTGCCTCGTGCTTCAACAACAGCAGCTCGTTCCGGCGACAGGTGCGGAGTCCCAGTGTTTTGCCCCGAAGATCCACAAACTCGACCTCAAACTCATTGGGGGAATAAACCTCCACCACTGCGCCGACCTGCCCGGCGGCGAGATGGGCCTCGGGCACGGCATGCAGCAGTGCCACGGTATCGAGTTGATGGATGGGGCGTGTTTCCATAAGGACAGCGTCAGAGTTTATAACACATGGAAGGTGACCAAACGAGGTGATTTTTCGCCGTGCCTGATGATCCACACGGCTCTCACCAGCGCTGACTTGCCTGCTCTTGTGAACATGAAGTCCATTTCGTAATGTTGCCCATGCGGTGTGAGCTTGGTGGCGATGCATTCATAGGTTCGCGCGGCCTCCAGCAAACGCCGCTGGATTTCCTCCGCATGGTCCTGCCGCAGCCCGAGCGATGCCTCAAACACCCTGGCCTTGTGCTTGCCGACAGGATGATCCGGGCTGAGCGAGTAATCGCTCAGCTTTTCGATCTCGACGATCGCATCCTGCGAGCCTGGTAGTTTCATGACTCACTTCTTCTCCAGCCGCACATAATCCAGCCCCACCATGTTCCCCGGAGCTGCGGACGGATTCGGCGGAGCGAGTGTGAAGGTGAATTGGTGATCACCTGCCGTGAGTTCATGCGTGCCCCAGTCGAGTTCGTCGGTGAGGATGACCTTGTCCGCGTGGTAACCGTCGAAGGAGGACGCCACCGGTTTGCCGTCGAGGGTGATGCTGATGACGCCGTAGTCACGGGCCATGGTGAGGACGCCGAGGAGATGGTATTTGCCTGCTTCTTTGACCGGGATGGCGAGCGTGAGCTTTTGATCGGGCTTGGCACCAGTCCACCAAAGCTGTGAGCCGCCGCTCCACTTGTTGCCGAAGCCGCCCATGCCTTGAATGCGGGTGCCGCCGCCAGTTTTGGCAATGATCTTGAGCGTTTCGCCTTCGAGGGCACCTTCGACATTTTTTGCGCCGGCTTTGACGGCATTGCCGGAGCCACCACTTTGCAGATACTTCACCAGATCAATCACCATCTCGGGTTGCAGCGCGTCGAACAAGCCTTCAGGCATCGTGCTGAGCTTCGACACCTCACGTTTGGCGATGTCGGGCTGCGGCAGCGTGAACTCAATGCCGCCCATCATGGCGATCTTCACGATGGCGGGGCTTTCGTCTTTGATAACACCGCCCATCACGCGGCCGTCCTTCATGGTGAAAAGATTGAGCTGGTAGGCTTTCCCGATCACCGCGTTGGGATCGAGCACGTTTTCGAGCAGGTAGTTCAAGTCTGCGCGATTGCTGCCGGTGATGTCGGGACCGACGTTCTGGCCTTCACCCAAGAGCTTGTGGCACGCGCCGCAGGTGCCGAGGAAGATCATCTTGCCCTTCGCGAGATCGCCCTTGGCCAAAGCCGCCGACGTCAGGAGTGCGGTGTATTTTTTCTTCCGCTCACCGAGGTCCGCCTTCGGTGCATTCACATCGCCCCAGGCGGATTTGATGAGGGCGTTGATCTCCTTGTCGTCGAAGGCGGTAAGCTGGCGGACCAAAAACGGCGACAGCGCCGTGGCAGACACTGTTTTGGCCTCGACGGCTTTGAGCAGCGCATTGGCGCCTTCTTTGGTGGAGGCGAGGGTGTTGATGGCGTCGGGGATTTCGACAGGAGATAACGAAGGCAACGAAGCACTGAGGATCAGAGGCGTTTCGGCGTCCTTGAGTGAGGCCAGGGCTTGGATGGCTTTGCGGCGGAGCGACGAGGGAGCGTCTTGGGTGGCGACGATTTGTTGCAGGAGCTTCGCGGTGGCGCTGTCTTGAGCTTGGAGGAGAACCGCCAGTGCTTTCTCGCGTACTGGCGTGTCGAGCTTGGCCGAGTTGAGCTGGCTGCGGAAGGCTTGCAGCGCCTCCGCATCGCCGAACAGCGCGCTGAGTTCGAGGATGAGGTTCGGAGTCCCGGTCAGAGTCCCGCTCGGAGTCCCGGCTTTAGCCGGAGAGGCGTCCTTCGGCACATTGGACACGGCAGACCCCGCGTTCCCCTTTCCGCCTGAAGGCGGGACTCCGAGCGGCGCCCCCAACTTCTTCGCGATCTCCGACCAGTTCGGCGGCATCGTCAGTTTCCCGCCATTGCGTGCAGCGGCGACGACCATGGCGAGCACGGGCTCGCGCTTCGCGGCATCGGGTTCCTTCGCGAGTTCGGCGAGCATGACAGCACGCCCCGCATCATCGGAGGACAGGCGGCGGTAGATGAAGCCGGTGACTTTTTCGAGCTTCGACGCCTTCGCGAGCTGCATTCCCACCGCCGGGTCCGCCGCCACGACGGGCTCGATGCCATACCAGATGAGCAACGGGATCATCGGATCGTCCTTGTCCTCGCCGTGCTTGAGGAGGGCGGTGGCGAGGGGCCCGATTCGAGAGGGGACTGTTCTGCGCAGTTCGGAAGCCAATTCCCTGCGGACCAATGGAGACGGATCCGTAGCAGCAATCTTCTCGAATGAATCATAGAGATAATCTGGCCCGATTCCCTCGGCGCGAAGAACTCTGATGGCCGCAACTCGTTCACGATCACTTGTGGACTTCAGCATGTTTGTTGCGGCTACGCCATACTGATTGAATGAGAAACAGCCTAGCGTCCATAATGCACGCAGCCTCTGAGATTCAGTTGATGCCTTTCCGGTGAGATCGTTGAGAGGTTGTTCAGCATCATATCCTTTCAGTTCCCCAGTTTTACTTCGCTCCATCAGCACCCGCCTCGCCATGCGTGATTCCCACTCGTTCTCCGTCTGCACGGCGAGTTTTGCGAGCGCTTCATCGCTTTCCTTGGCGAGGTCGAAGGGCGCGTTGGGGATGTAGCCTGACTCGCCAGAGTCAGGATGGGCGCGTGGCGAGGCCTGGGGACGCTCGTCCTTGCTCTGGCGAGCAAGGCTACTCCCGTAGCTGATGCGGTAGATGCGCCCGTTGCTGCGGTCCCAGTTTTCGACGGCGTTGCTGCCGCGGTGGCAGATTTGCTGGTCGCTCCAGTCGCTGACATACAAGGCGCCATCGGGGCCGACTTTCTGCGTGACGGGGATGAAGTGCATGTCGTTCGATCGCATGAAATCGCTGCCATGCTTGCCGATGTAGGTGCTGCCCTTCACATCGGTGTAGTTGGTGACGAGACGATGGCCGTGGAGATTGCCGAAGAGGAGTCGGTTGCGATACGTCGGCGGGAAGAGGCTGCTCTGATAGATGGCGAGGCCGCAGTGCGCGTGGCCGCCGCCGAGGGCGTTGGTGTCGTTGTTCATGACGCCGGCACCGGTTTTGGCATCGAAAGTCACATCAGGCCGCGCACTGCCGGCGTAGTGCGCGTGATCGGCGATGGTCTTGATGTCTTCATACGTGTAAGGATTGAAGTGCTGCCCGGCCTGCCGCTGATAACGTCCGCCTGGGACGATGTGGTAGAGATGCGGGATGACGCAGGCGGTGACGAAGAACTCACCATGCTGGTCGTAATCGAGCCCCCAGGGATTGCTGGTGCCCTCGGCGAAGATTTCAAATTCATGCCGCACGGGATGGTAACGCCAGATGCCCGCATTGATGGGAATGCGTTTCTCATCCGGCGTGCCCGGTTTGCCGACCTTCGAGTGTGTAAAGACGCCGTGGCAGCCATACAGCCAGCCGTCCGGCCCCCAGATGAAGCTGTTGAGTGTTTCGTGGGTGTCTTGGCTGCCCCAGCCATCTAGGAGGGCGTAAGCGGTGAAGTTGAGGCCGGGGACTTTCGGACGCTGATCGGTCGGATCAGACGGATCGGGCTGATCATTCCGATCTTTGTCAGGAATGAACATCAAATACGGCGCGGCACCCACCCACACGCCGCCGAAGCCCAGCTCGATGCCGCTGACGAGGTTCAGGCCTTCGCAGAAGATTTTCTTCGTCTCGAAGTTGCCGTCGCCATCCTTGTCTTCGAGAATCTTGATGCGGTCCTGGCCTGCGCCGACTTCGCGTGGCTTCGGGTAGCTGTTTCCCTCCACGACCCAGATGCGACCGCGCTCGTCGAAGGTGAAGGCGATGGGCTGCACAAGATCCGGTTCGGCGGCGATCAGCTCGGCTTTGAAACCGCCGGGGAGCTGCATGGACTTCAACGCATCGGCTGGCGACTGCCCTTTGGCGTAATCCTTCTGCGGCTTCAAGGCGGGGCCGTACATTTTCTTCGGTGTCGTGTCAGCCGTCGAGTCTTTGCGTTCCTGCAGCAGTACAAACACACCAGCCTTGTTGCCGACAACGATGTCGGGCAGCTTGTCGCCATTCACATCGCCGACCTGCACATCGACACCGACGCCGCTTTCGGCATCAACGAGATGCGGTATGAAATCGACGCCGCCCTTGCCATCGCGCTTCGTTTCATACCAATAGACGACGCGTGCGCCGCGTTCGTCGGGATCGTGGCCGTTGTGCGCCCAGTAGCGCTTACCGGTGACGATGTCTTTAACGCCGTCGCCATTGATGTCAGCGAGGAAGGCAGCGTGAGGCTGGGAGAAGACGATGCCGTAGTCGTTGTCCTGCGGCTGCTCGCTGGCGAGCATGACGCGGGTCCAGTTGGGCCCGCTGAGAGGAGTTTCGAAGGGAGCATAGGGCTCTTTGCCTGCTCCCTCCTTATTGTTTTCGACGCGGGCAGGAGCACCGGCGCGTTCTTCAAGCTTGTTTTGCAGAAACACCGCCACGCCGTAGCGATGTGCGGAGAGGCTAGTGAAGATGTCGTTCGTACCATTGCCGTCAAAGTCATACGCGAACATCTGCGCCCCGCCGCCGACACCGACGGCAAAGGTGTGAGGGTGAAAGTTTACCGATATGTAGCCGCCAGTGAAGGGCACCTCATGCCAGCTGAGATCCTCAGGCTGTTCCCACCAGCGGCGCGCTTCCAGGAGATCCAGCCTGCCGTCACCATTCACATCCCCAACTCCGAGACCATGGGTGAACTTGCCCATGGCCAGAGACCCTGGTTGACAGCCCGTGAAGTGCCATTTCTGGGTTGGATTTTCCCAGTCGGGCTCGAACCAGCCCAGCCAGCCCCGGGTGCTGCACACGATCTCCGGTTTGCCGTCGCCGGTGATGTCGGTGAAGACGGGGGATTCGTTATCGACGACATCAGCGACGATGTGCATGGGCCACGGTTTGTCGTCGTGCGTGCCGGGGTTCAGATACAGCCGCGCTTCCTTGCCGGGGAAGCCGAGGATGAGGATGTCGTTGCGTTTATCGGCGTCGAAGTCGTGGACGTAGGCGAAGAAGTTGTCCGAGTAGCCATTGATGCTGAAGATCTTCGGCTCGTAGTAGGCGTGCTTTTTTTCGAAGGCCGGTCCTTCCCACCAAAACGGTCCCGCGACGACGTCGGGCTTGCCGTCGCCATTGATGTCGCCGATGGCCGCGCCTTCGGAATAGAAGTCGCCGTGGAGCTGCTGGCGCTTCCAGGTGATTTGCGTGGCGGCGTGGGCCGTCGTGGCCGCAGCGAGAGCGAGAAGGAGCAGACGTTTCATGGTTGGATAACCGAAACGCTATCAGAAAGCGGTGCTGGCAGACAAGTTTTATGCACCATCGGCCATAAGGGGCGAAGTTGGCGTTGGCTTTTTTCACCACAGAGTTCACAGAGGAGCAGAGAGTTCGGAAAACCATGCCTCTGTGATTCTCCATGCCCTCTGTGGTAGTTTGTCTGCCTCCCACGCCTATGCCGCCCGTGTTCATCCTGAACGAAGAACCCATCCAGCCCGCCACGACGGTCTTCAAGTCCGGCGAGGGCGCGGAGGCGCAGTTCCTCGGCGTGGTGCGTGGTGAGGAGGACGGCAGGCCGATTTCCGGCATCGACTACAGCGCCTATCTGCCCATGGCGGAAAAGATGCTCAACGAACTCGTCGAACGTGGCGAACGCGAGCACGGGCCGCACCGCGTCTTCATTCAGCATCGCCTCGGCTTCGTCGCCGCCGAGCATCCGAGCATCCTCATCAAAGTGCGCACGAAGCACAGCGCAGAGTCCTTCGATCTCTGCCGCTGGTATTTGAAGGAGATCAAAACCTGCGTGCCGATCTGGAAGCGGGTGGTGTTGGCGAGTCAGGGGTAGTTCGGGTTTGCCGCAGAGGGGCGGAGGAGCAGTGGGCAGAGTTTGTTCTGACAATCTCCGCTCCTCTGCCTCTTTGCCCCTCCGATTAACTTGGCGAGTTCCGGCGCGGTCTTGATTGGTAAAAAGATGGACGTCAAAAGATGAAAACAGGGTTCCCATTTTTTGCCGGCCCGCTTGCCGTTTGGTAGTTATACCCAACGTCACCATGATTGGTGAATCTTTACTGCGGAGTACTGGAGTCATGGAGTGCTGGAATGCAGAACTCCATCACTCCAGCACTCCATCACTCCAAAGGCCCGGAACTCCCAAATCTTGATGACGCGAGGCATACTCCCTGTTCCACCACCAAGCCGCTTTGAGTTCACGTGCTCCGTAGCAAGGATGGCGAAGGATGAACGAATGACCAAGCCCGAAGCTCGTTTGGAACATCATTCGGCATTCCTCATTTCATCCTGCGCAGTCTTGCTACGGAGAATGGATCGGATTTCGTCATTCCTCCGCCAGTTTGACTCCATCACGACTCCTCGCTAAAGGGAAGCATGGCATTTCCCCTTCGTTCTCCTCGTGATCTGGTCGGCGGCATCGCTGTGTTTGGCCGTATCCTCGATAAAATCCGGCTCAACGCCAAAGAGGGCAAACTGCCCGACGGCTATCATCTCGGCTATCTCTCCGGCAGCCGCACGTTCGATGAACGCGTGTGCAAATTTCTCGGCGTGGACTTCTCTGCGCTGTCAAAACGCACGCTGGAAGGCGGCACGGACGAGGAGATCCTCGAATGGTGCTGCCTGAATGGCCACCGGCCCACCACGGAGCAGATCGAAATCTGGAACGGCTTCATGCACAAGCGCGGCTGGCGCGATGCGGCCTCCGCCGGGCTCTTGAAGCAACGCGAAGAAGCCGGACTCGGCCACCGCGAGGATCTCGTAACCTTCTTTGACATGATGGATGTCGAAGAGGGCCGTGCGGCATGACGCCAAGAGCATAGGGTAAAGGGCCAAGAGACGGTCTGCGGTCTGCGCAGGCTGAAATGCGTCTCTACACCTTTCGAGAGACCCAGATTAAAGCCACACCGCAGAGAGCGGAACGCCGAAGAGAATGGCCTTCTGCATCAAAGTCTCTGCGGCGTTCCAAGCTCTGCGGTGTAAATCAGTGTTTCCTTCTTCCTTCGCGCTTTGCCCTCCGCCTCAAAAACCGCGTGGTGCCATCGAGTAGAGGCCCATGGTGACATCGTAGGCATCGAGCAAGGCCATGCGCTTGAGTTCATGGCCTGCGCCCCAGGAGTCGGTGAAGAGCACTTGGTTTTTCGCCAGATTGTAGCCGATGACCATGCGCATGTGACCGCCGCTGACCTGGCCACCGCCTGGAAGCGGCGGCTCTTCGGGCTTCTCGCCCAGCGAGAGACCCCACAGTAGTGGCACGCCTTTTTCGACGTTCTCTTTGATGAGGGAGAGGAACTCTTTCTCGGACACGCGGCGCTTGCGCCCCGCACTGTAATACAACTCGGGATTTACCAGTGGTTTGAAGGTGACTTTGAACGCGCTGTCGATCTTGGCGAGGCTCTTCTGCATGACCATGATGCTTGCGCCACTCTCCGCATCGACGCTGACGAGCTTCGCCATCTCATGCTGGTCACAAGGGATGCGCATGTACTCAAACAGGCGCTGGCAGCTCGCGGCGACGCAGTAACCTTTCTGGCCTTGATCCACCATCGGCACGCCGGAGATATAGACATCCCCTTCAGCCGTCTTTTTGACACGCTGGAGCAATTCCATGCGCTGCACGCCCACCGCCAGCTTGCCCATGCTCCAATCCGCCTGATTGGGTGCGGCGAGCTTCAGACGCAGGAACTCAGGCTTCGTCACCTTGCCCGGCGTGTTGTACTCGTTGTATTCGAGCAGGGCGATGCCGGTGGGCGCGCTCCACATCCAACCCGTGACCGGCAGCGCGGCGTTGGCGGACATGAGCTGCTTTTTTGGGGCCGCCTTCGTCACCTGGCCGAGGTTCTGGCCGATTACTTTGAAGATGCGGTCGAATTCCTTCACTTCGATGTCGCCGGAATCACCGCGATTGTAGAACGAGATCGTGGCGCGTGCCGCCTTGCCATTCACGAACTCCAGAATCGCCTCCTCCACCTTGATGGAACCGCCAAACATCGTCAGGTTGGTCTCCGCGTTGCTGAACATGTGCCTGGAAAAACGTGCGCGATCTTTGCTGGCGCTCACCCATTCAAACTGCGGTGCCTTCTGCTGCTTTTCCTGGTCTTCGAGCTTCAGCACATAGTTTTTCTCAAAGCTCTCCGGCCCCCATTGCCACAGCTCCGCGAAGTTCAGTAACGCGTCGAGATTGGCGGAGAGTTCGGGCAGCCTGCGCTCCTGGGCTTGTGCCAGACATGGGAGGCATGCGACGAAGGAGACGCAAAGGATGGAAGCAAGACGAAGCATGCGGCCAGTTTTACCCGCTCCGCACCGCGGGTGTCAATCATTGCCCACAGTTTTGTCATGGTTTCGGGATATGCTCAAAACGCGGCTGCCCTTTGGTGCTGCTGCCCCATCCCCACCTTTTCGCCAGTAGCGGCGCTTCGCACATGGATGGGGTCAGGCGGTTGGCGGTTTCTTTTTGCCAGAGGGTTTGGCTTTGGGCTTCGGCAGGCTTTTCACCACCCGGTCGAAGTCCGACTCATAGCGTCGGTCCTGCTCCATGCGGAAGGTGGCGTACGCTCTTTCTGCCAGGGCCAGTGCCACGGCGTGAGACACCCGGCCTTTGTCCTGCAGGATTTCTTGTTCATTGAATTGCAGGAAGGCCTCCAGCCGGCTTTCCCAGTCCGCCATCTTCATCAGGCGCCCCCGGCTGGCCTGGAACTCCGCGTGGTCCAGATACATGTCCACGATGTGGTTCAGCGTCTTCAGCTCATCCGCCTTCAGGTAATTCTTCGCCGTGCCGATGTCCGTTTTTAGAATCTTCCCGCCCGTGCCTTTCTTCCAGCTTGTCAGCCCCATCGTCGGGTGTTTCGCGTCAGCACGCTCTGCAATGATCTCAGCAGCCGTGTGCCTCGTGATGGCGAAGTGCAGCTTGTTCTGCACCGTGGCGAAGAAACGTTCGGCGGCGGCCGTGTTCGGCGAGTAGTCGGCGGCGGTCGCGTAGATGTCCGTGATCTTCTGATACATCATCCGCTCGCTAGCACGAATCTCACGCACCTCCTCCAGCAATTCCTCGAAGTAGCGCTGGTCAAACTTCGTCCCACGCTTGAAGCGCTCCTTGTCGATGGCGAAGCCCTTCAAAATGTAATCCTTCAGCCGGTCCGTGGCCCAGGTGCGGAACTGCGTGGCGCGCGGGCTGCTCACTCGATAACCGACGGCGATGATGGCCTCCAGGCTGTAGAACTTCATCCGGTAGTTTTTCCCATCGGCGGCAGTGGCCGAGGATTCCTCGGTAACTGCCTTTTCTTCCAGCTCCCGCTCGGTAAAAATGTTCTTCAAGTGCAGGCCGATGTTGTCCGTTGAGCACTCATACAGCTCGGCCATCAGCTTCTGCGTCAGCCACACATTCTCGTTTTGAAAGCGCACCGCCACGCGGGTCTGACCATCCGCCGTGGTGAAGATGGTGATGTCGTCGTAGCGCTCGGGCTCCTCGGGATCGGGTTTCATGGGCGTGGTCATCAGCTGGCGCTCACCCATTCAAACTGAGGTGCCTTCTGCTGCTTCTCCTGGTCTTCGAGCTTCAGCACATAGTTTTTCTCAAAACTCTCCGGACCCCATTTCCATAGCTCCGCGAAGTTCAGCAGCGCATCGAGATTGGCGGCGAGTTCGGGCAGCCTGCGCTCCTGGGCCTGTGCCAGACATGGGAGGCATGCGACGAAGGAAATGCAAAGAACGGAAACAAGACGAGGCATGCGGCCAGTTTTACCCGCTTCGCACCGCTGGTGTCAATCATTGTCCACGACAGCAAAGAATGCGGCGGGCATCAAAGCTCACTCCACACCCACCACTCCATCAGGTTGGACCAGTCCACGAACGACAAGTCTTCCTCCGAATGGCCGCGTGCTTTCAATTGGTTGGGAACCCATTCCAAAAATCCGCGAAAACGCTTCTGGATGGCCAGGGTGCCGGGATGCATGCGTTTCTTGTCCTGGTCGTTCACCCATTTTCGCACGGCCTGAATGGCCCCGTCCGTGGTCCCATGATGACTGTGAATGTCCTGGCCGGCGATGTCCGACAGAAACACCTGATAACGATAGCGCTCCCGGTCGAGCACCAGTGCTGATTTCCGCCGCGCCACCGCTGCCGGCTTATCGGCGATGCCGAGAAACAGCCCAAGTTCGAAGGGCATGTTGAACCGTGGCAGGCCTGATTTTGGGTCCAGCTCTGTCCGCGAGATGTCATGAATGCCGTAGCGGCATTCCTTGATCAGCCGCATGATTTTAGCGAGACGGATGACGCCGGCATTGTTCTCCTCCAGCGCAGAGCGCGGCGTGAAGCCGCACGCCAGCACCGTGAACTGCACCGCGCGCAGCAGGGGTGCATAGTCCGCATCAAACGGACAGTTGATGAACACCTGGTCTGGCTTGCTGCGGGGCATGCGGCCGGATCATTGGCTGCTCAGCATGTCGCGACGGGCGGACTCCACGATCTCGCGGATCAGCGAGCGGGACAGGGTGCCTTTCCCTGGATGCGGCCGCAGGGTTACCATCACATCGCCAATCATCACCTTGCGGGGCTTGTTCACCGCCGACTGCTTGGGCTTGGTTTTGATGTCGGTCTTCGTCATAACATTCCGATGCTAGCCGACGATCCCCGTTTTGCCAACAGACAACTCACGGGCCGCACCGCCGCTGGCGAGGGTTCCGAACTGGCGACGGGAAAGATTGGAAGGAGTCATGCGAGGAGCCTACACGGATGGCGCGTGGGATTCCAAGCAAAGAATGCAGGGCAACCTTTACCGAATCCAAAGTAAGCACCTCAGCAACCCCGTCTAGCCGTTGGGCGGCACGGAGGCGAGAGCTTCGGGCTTATGAAGCGATATACCGAAGCCGAGCGAAAAAAGTTCATCTCCCAATTTCAACGCAGTGCCATGACCGCCGTGGCGTTTTGCAGGGCGCAGGGCATCAGCACGGTAAGCTTGAGTCTGTGGCGCAAGCGTTATAACCGCACGGATTCCACCTCAGGAGGCAGGCGACGAAGGAAACGCAAAGGACGGCAGCAAGACGAAGCATGCGGTCAGTTTTACCCGCTTCGCACCGCTGGTGTCAATCATTGTCCACGTTTCGAGGCAGTCTAAAGGGCCGAAAAACGAGCGCACAATGCCAGGCATCTTCTTTTTCGTTCCTCACCACGCGTGCCTGCCGGTGCGGCTGATTTCAGGCCACACGGTCATGCTTTCAAGGCTCAACCCGGCTGCTTGCGTTCTGCGCGGTTCCGTTTGTCAGACAGTTGCAGCCCCCGTTTTCCGCAAGATGAAACACCTGCCACCTTTCCCCCAGGAACCGGGAAACAAGAACGCACATTCAATGTTCACGGTTCCATGTTGATCGTTCAATGTTCTGCGCCTTGGGCGTTGGTTTGCCTTGTCCACACGCCCATTTCCCGCTCTCATTGGCGAAACTCCTGATACCCGATGCCTCCCTCAAACATCACTTATGACCTGCCGTCTGACGCCCCGCGTTCAGTCGTCCGGGAAGACACCATCGAATACGGCTTCATCGGCACCCTCCAGGGACTCAAATACGAATACCGCCCGGACATCACCGACCGCGCCTCGCTTGAGCGCAACTTCCGCGAGAAGTTTCAGGCGCTGAACCGCGTCACACTCACCGACTCTGAGTTCGCCCGCCTACTGGATGAAATCGTCACGCCCGATGTCTTCACCGCGTCCAAGCTCCTCCGCCAGATCAACTCTTTCACCCGCGACGACGGCACGCCGCTGAACTACACCCTCGTCAACATCAAGGACTGGTGCAAAAACACCTTCGAAAAAAAGATGCCAGG
>NZ_JBJXFV010000100.1:0-2878 GCF_046154365.1 Prosthecobacter sp. | reverse complement strand
GTCCATCCCGCTCTCGAAGCGCTTCATCGAACCGAACAACCCCAAGCTCGATCCGCCCTCCATGGGCCGCCACGGCCTGCCCGATGAACTCTGGGGCCAGACCTACATCGGCAAGGCCCTGCACGGTGCCGCCGATCTGCTCGCACAGCGCCCCACCGGCGACCGCATGCTCATCCTCATGACCGATGGCGAAAGCAGCGACATCAATCCGCCGCTCGATGCCGCGGTCATCGAGCACCTGCGGTCAGAAAAGATCACCGTCTTCACGATCATGCTCACGGGCGACAAGATCTCCGAGCCCCTCATCAACATCACCCGCGCCACCGGCGGCGAAGTCTTCAACGCCGTCACACCCGAGGCGTTGGTGAGCGTCTTCAAGAGCATCGACGAGATGAAAAAAGTCGTCGTGCTGGAGAAGCGCCCGCACGTCATCGACTTCTACGATCCCTTCTTCATCCCGGCGCTCAGCGTGCTCGGCGTGAGCGTGCTGGCGCTGTTCGGACTGCGGTTCACGCCGTGGTAGGATCGCCGCATTTCGTACACTCTTTGTCGTGGCAATGATCCGCTGTGGCTGCGATAGAACCAGCCACCATGAAATCCGCCGCTGTCGTTAACTTTGCGCCCGAAAAAGGCTCCGTCGAAATCCGTGAGATCGAAAAGCCCACCATCGGAGCCGAGGACGTGCTCCTCGAAGTCGCCAATGTCGGCGTCTGCGGCTCTGATTTGCATCAGTGGACAGCGGATCACTCCTGGCCGGTGAATTACCCGGTCGTGCTCGGTCATGAGTTCGGCGGCCACATCATCGAAGTCGGCAAAGACGTGGAAGGCTGGAAGGAAGGCGACCGTGTCGTCTCCGAAACCGCAGCGATCATCTCAAAAGACAATCCCATGACCCGTCGCGGCCTCTACAACCTCGACAGCACGCGCAAGGGCTTCGGCTACGGCGTGAACGGCGCGATGACGAAGTATGTGCGCGTGCCCAGTCGCATTTTGCATCATGTGCCGGATCATCTGCCCTTTGAGCAGGCCTGCCTCACCGAGCCATGTTGTGTCGCTTACAATGCCGTCGTCAAAAATGCTCGCATCGAGCCCGGCGACCGCGTTGTTGTTCTTGGGCCAGGCACCATCGGTATTCTTTGCGCAGCGATGGCGAAGCAATGCGGTGCTCAAGTCGCCATCGTCGGCTTGCAGCAGGATGCGCATCGTTTGGAACTGGCCCGCAAGCACTACGGCTGCGAGGTCATCATCGGCGATGCCAAGCCCTGGGCCATGGAGCGCGACGGACTCGGCTGCGACGGCGTCATCGACGCCGCAGGTGCCAGCGTCACGCTCAAGATCGCGCTCGACATCGTCCGTCCCGCTGGCTGGATCAGCAAAGTCGGCTGGGGGCCGCAACCGCTCGGCTTTAACCTCGATCAGCTCGTGCAGAAGAACATCACGCTGCAAGGCAGCTTCAGCCACAACTGGCCGATCTGGGAGCGTGTCATCGCCTTGCTCAGCAGCGGCCAGTTCGACGTGAAACCCATTATCGGCGGCGTCTGGCCAGTGACCGAATGGCACGAAGCCTTTGAAAAGATGCACAAGGGCGAGGTCGTGAAGAGCGTGCTGCGGCCGGTGTGACTTTGGTGAAGGTTCGTATCTTGTGGGGCGTTATTCACGCCCCATGAAACTCATTCTGCCGATCCTCCTTCTCGCCACTGCTGCTTTTTCTGCCGACTACCCGCGTGTCATTTTCTCCGACGATTTCGCCGCCGAAGGCTTCGGCAAGGCCTGGGGGCACTATAAAAGCTCCAGCGTCGTGAAGGATGGCGTGCTCGTCGGAATCACCGCGCCGACTTCTGATCATTCCGCCGTCGATAACATCCGCATCGACGGCGAGCGCGATCTCGAAGTCAGCGTGAAGTTCCGCTTCGTCAGCGACAAGGCCAAGAGCTTCAACGTCTGGTTTGACGACAAGAACCACAAAGGTTCCCACGCCGGGCACATCTGCCAGGCCACCATCAGCCCGACGAGCGTGAACCTCGCCGACGCCAAGACCGGCGGCTTCGACCTCGCCAACGGCCTTTACGACCGCAAAAAGGCCAACCAGCTCACCGACGACGAAAAGAAGATGCTCGCATCGAAGACGACGAAGTTCCCGGTCAAGCTCAGCCTCCAAGACTGGCACACCCTCGTCGTGCAGACGAAAGGCGATGAGATCAGCGTCACCATCGACGGCAAAGCCATCGGCTCCTTCAAGTCCTCAGGCATCGCGCATGACACCAAATCGCTCATCAGCCTCACCACGAACGCTGTGGACGTGGAATACGACGACTTTAGCATCAAAGGCGTGGTGAAGCCCTGAGTCACGGGACGCATTTCGCACAGACTTTGTCGTGGTGAAACATCGGCTGGCCTCGTTATGCTTGGATCATGCGCCTCGAAAACAAAGTCATCATCATCACTGGAAGTGTCACCGGCATCGGCAAGGCCATCGCGAAGCGTTGCGTCGCGGAAGGCGCGCGGGTGCTCATCCACGGGCTTGAGCAAGACCTAGGCGATCAAACCATCGCCGAACTCGGCGCGGACAAGGTCGTGCTCGTGATCAAAGACCTCGCTGAGGAGGATGCGCCGCAACTGCTCGTCGAGAAGGCTGTGGCCGCGTTTGGCAAAATCGACGCCGTGGTGAACAACGCGGCGCAAGTCGGCCTCGGCAACATTCACGACACGGACGCCAAATGGTTCCGCCGTATGCTCGAAATCAACTGCGTGGTGCCTTACCTCCTCATCCGTGCTGCGTTGCCGCATCTCCGCGAGTCGCACGGCAGTATTATCAACATCGGCAGCGTCAACGCTTACAGTGGTGAGCCCAATTTGATGCCCTACAGCGTCTCAAAAG
>NZ_JBJXFV010000186.1:0-9192 GCF_046154365.1 Prosthecobacter sp. | reverse complement strand
CGCAGGTCGATGATTCGGTGTTTGCCAAGAATCATGTTGTGAGCCCGCTCAAGCCGGAGCATCTCGACCATGCGCTACAAATTCTCACGTGGATGGAAGCGGAGTTGAAGCGCTATCCGGCTGGTTTTATTCGAAAACACGGCCCTAAAAATCTCGTCTTGGCCAACGCTTACATCTCCAAGACCGCCAAAGGCTCGGCGGTGACCTACTCGCCGACCTTCATCGCCGATAGAGCCAGTGATTCGATCCTCGTGACCGTGCCGACGACCATGACGCCTTCGGTCGAAGTCCTTGGGCGTGGTTACATCCACCGCACGCTGTTCAACGACCTGCTTGCGGACATAAAGTCCCCCGATTCGCCGCTCGACCTCGCCAAATGGAAAACAATGGAGTCCGATGACTCAAAGCTCGAAACTGAGAGCGCCAAACGACTCACGAAGACAAGCAACGCACGAGAGGGACTTTACCAGGTGCTGTGGGATGCTTGGGAGTTTAATCAACTGCTTACGCTCGCCAAAACCGATACCAAACTGAAGCAGCGCATCGACCTCGTGAAGGCTTGGATGACGTCGCTCGATCGGCAGTTCGATGAAGCTTTCTGGTCCGCGCTTGCCACCAGTCCCGAGCATCAGCGCGTCGTCTGCCTCAACGATCTGACCGACACGCACAGCGTTGACAAGATCAAAGCCGATAGCGAGATCCAAACCGACATTCGCAAGCTGGAAGAGCAGTGGGGCTTCAAAGTGCTCTGGGAACCCGGCTCCGAAGCGCCACCCATGCCGGTGAAAGTGCGGCTCGAATACTCCTACTTTACCGACAAGAAGATTAACGAGTTCAAAGCGTTCATGCGCATGTGCCGTGAGCAGTTGGAGATCTATCCCGAGCCGATCACCATGCGACTCAACGTGAAAAATCTCTACATGCTCGACACTTTCAACTTCCGAGGCGCAGGCGTCGCCGGACAAGGCATGAGCTGGCTACCCCAGGCGTCTTTCGCCTACGGCTTGCGCACCTTTGATCCCGCAGTGGTCAAGTCCATGGACTTCCTCCGCCGCACCATTCACCACGAGGTGCTGCACTTGATGGACCGGGAGTTCTCCAAAGAAGGCGGCCCCATCTACGGCACCAACTGGGACAGCCTCAACCAAGAGGGCTTCCGCTACAAAATCGGCAGTCCCGGTGCTCTCAACAGCCCCAGCCAACTCCGCTTCTACAAAGACAACACCAAGTGGCAAGGCTTCGCCGAACCCTACGGCATGAACATCGCCACAGACGACCGCGCCACGCTTTATGCCCGCCTGATGACCGCACGCGTCGCTGACGAAGGGCGAGGTGATCAACCCTTTCTCGAAAAACTAAAAACCGACCCGATCCTCAAAGCCAAAGCGGATCGTCTCGTGACGTTCTTCAAGTCCTTGAGCCAAGAGCTGGCGATTCAAACGCCCAATCCATGGTCCTCCAGGCTCGAAGGATTTTTTGGGCCAGCCAAGTAGTTTGGTGATCGTTGATCACCACAACTCTGCACCCGGAGTTGGTGGCGGGGGAGTATCGGGAGGTGGTGTCAGCCGCGCTCATGGCATTAAAGTTGGTGGCAGGTCGAAGATTGGAATCGTGGGTTTTGATCGCGGTTATCATGGTCGCACGGTCGCCCCGGTTCTGACCGTTTCCGGTGCGGCGGTCGGGAAAGCAAATTCCTAGCAATCACGGAGTATAATCAAACAGTCAGAAGAATGAGGGCGATGGAATCATGGCATTCCATTCCTCTGCCTCATTCATCCAACGCCAAGCCTCAGGCACCCGAATGGCCGATTTTGCCTAAAACATGTCTGAACGACCGGGATATTGTTCGTCGTCTTCTTTTCCACCTCCATGAACACTCTTCTCCGATTTGCAGGCTTCTGCGCGCTTAGCGTGGTGGGTGCCGCGTTTAACCTCGCGGCCGCCGATGCTCCCAAGAAAATCATCTTCATCTCGGGCAAGCCCAGTCACGGACCGATGGCGCATGAGCATCGCGCGGGGAACATGATTCTCGCCAAGCGGCTGAATGCGGCGGGACTCCATGTCAACGCCGTGGTTCTGCCGAAAGATGGCTATCCCGAAGACCCAGCGGTGCTCAACGATGCCGCCACGATCGTCGTTTTTTGCACGGGGCATCGCGGGCATGTGCTGAATCCTCACCTGGAGGAGTTCGATGCTCTCATGAAGAAGGGCACGGGCGTGGTCATGATTCACTGGGCCACCGAGGCTGAGGTGGGAATGCCGGCGAAAAAGTTCCTCGAGTGGATGGGCGGCTTTTGCGACCTGAATTGGTCGGTCAATCCGCATTGGAGCCCGAAGTTTAAACCGGTGCAGCATGAGATCTGGAATGGCGCCGAGTCTTTCAGCCTGAACGACGAATGGTATTACCACATGCGCTTTGTCGAAGGCATGAAGGGTGTCACGCCCATCCTCACGGACCTCCCAGGCATAGAAACTCTCAAGCGACCTGACGGCGAACGCAGCGGAAACCCCGAGGTGCGCCGTGCCGTGGCCGCGGGCGAAAGTCAGCCTGTTGCGTGGGCTTATGAGCGGCCTGATGGCCAAGGGCGCGGGTTCGGTTTCACCGGCGCTCACAACCATGTCAGTTGGCAGGACGACTCGTTCCGCAAAATCATGCTGAATGCGATCCTGTGGACCGCGCACGTCGCAGTGCCCAAAGGTGGTGTGCCATCGACCAAGCCGGACGAGCAGGAGATCAAGGCCAACCTCGACGCCAAGGGCGAAAAAGCCCCCGCAGCGAAACCCAAGGCAGACAAACCCGCCGCCGCCAACGCAGCCAGCGGAGCCGCAGTCGTGGATTTCCAAAAGCTTCGCGAGCAAAACTTCCGCCGCATCGACTCGCAGCTTTCGCTCGATCTGCTCTCCCGAGCGCTTGCCGTGAGCAAGGAACCTGCCGCCCAGGCGGCCATGCTTCGTGGCACGCTCGAAGGTCTCGCCGGTCGTCGCAATGTGAAGGCGCCTAACGGCTGGAAGGCCACCGCGACCACTCTCGCAGCCAGTGGCGATGCAGAGGTGCGCCAGATGAGTCAGCAGCTTAGCCTCATCTTTGGCGATGAATCCGCCAAGGCCCACGCTCTCGCCATATTGACGGATCCTTCGACGCCGACCGAGGAACGACGCGAGCATTTGCAGTCGCTGGTCACGATGAAGCATCCGCAACTCAAACAGACGCTCACCACGCTCTTGAAGGATGCCAACCTGCGGGTGGATGCGATCCGCGCCTATGGATCGCTCGACGATCCCAGCGTCTCCGAGCTGCTTTTGAAGGCTTATCCCGAGTTCGACGTCACGTCCAAACGCACCGTGCTGGAAACGCTCTGCTCCCGAAAGAGCTATGCGACCCAACTCCTGCCAGCGATCCAGAATGGCACCGTTCCGAAGAGCGAAGTGCCTGCCTACATCGCCAGGACACTCGCCAGCCTCCTCGGTGACTCGTTCACCGCCGTGTTTGGCGATATGGCTGCCCTCTCGAAGGACAAAGCGGAACTCATCGCCAAATACAAAAACTTTGTGACCCCGGCACGAATGGCCACTGCCAATGCTACCCGCGGACGAGTGATCTTCCAGGCGGTGTGTGCATCCTGCCACGTCCTTTACGGCGAGGGCGGGCACATTGGGCCCGATCTCACGGGATCAAATCGTGCGGACTTGGACTACATCCTCCTCAATATGATCGACCCCAGCGCGGATGTGCCGGACGCCTACAAATTGGTCACCATCACGGCTCGTGACGGTCGCCTCTTCACCGGAACACTCGCGGAAGAGGATGATCAACGCGTCGTCCTCAACATGATCGGCCAAAAGTCCACCGTGCTGAAGAGCGACATCGCCAAACGTGAAGTCTCGCCTCTCTCCATGATGCCCGAAGGCATGCTCACCGCCATCCCCGCCGACCAAGGCCTGGACCTCCTGAAATATCTCCAAACCACCAAGCAGGTCGAACCCTCCAAATGAACGCCGCCTTCTTTCGCACCACCACCACCGCCCTTTTCCTCGCCAGTGCCACTCTCGGCCACGCGCAGGAGTTGAAGACCAGCAATGCCCCCTTTTTGAAGCCCGCTGAGGCCGTCGCCAAGATGCAGATGCCGGCGGAGTTTGCCGTCAGCATCTTCGCCGCCGAGCCCGACATCGGTGAGCCCATCGCCTTCACGTTTGATCAACGTGGACGCATCTGGGTCGTGGAGAACTACAACTACGTGAACCGCCGCTCGCACACCGACAAGGAAGTCACCCGCGTGCAGATTTTTGAGGACACCGATGGCAATGGCGTCTTCGACACGAAGAAAACCTTCACCGACAAACTCACCTTCAGTTCAGGCATTGCCGTCGGTTTTGGCGGGATCTTCGTCGGCGCACCTCCGAACCTCGTCTTCATCCCGGATGCCAATGGCGATGACAAACCCGATGGCCCGCCGGAAGTCCTGCTGGATGGCTGGGGCATCGAAGACCGTCATGAAACACTCAACAGCTTCCTCTGGGGCCCTGATGGCTGGCTTTATGGATGCCATGGTGTCTTCACCCAATCGATGGTCGGAAAGCCCGGCGCACCCGCCTCGGAGCGGCAGTTCATCGACGGAGGCATCTGGCGCTATCATCCCACGAAGAAGCATTTCGAGGTCTTCGCGCAAGGTTTGTCGAATCCCTGGGGCTTCGACTTCAATGATGTCGGTCAAGGATTCGCGAGCTGCTGCGTCATTCCGCATCTCTTCCATATCGTGCAGGGCGGCGTCTATCACAAGCAGAGCAAGCCCCACCTCAATCCCTACATCTACGACGACATCAAAACGATCCGCGACCACACCCATCGCTCAGCTCACGGCGGTGCTCGCTTTTATCTCGCCGATGCCTTTCCGGCCAAATATCGCGACCAGCATTTCATGTGCAACATCCACCAGCATCAAGTGCTGACCGATGTGATGAAACCCAAGGGCTCCAGCTTCATCGGTAGTCACGGCGAAGACTTCCTCACCACCAACGACCTCGCCTGGGTCGGCTTCAGCGTCGAAATCGGCCCTGAAGGCGGCGTTTACATCCTCGACTGGCACGACACCGACATCTGCGGCAACGCCATCAACTTCCCCGACAGCGGCCGCATCTACCGCATCATGCCGAAGGCCGCCAAACCACAGCCACATGAGGACATCGGTGAGATCTCGGACCAAGACCTCGTCGCTTTGCAAATCAACCCCAACGACTGGTATGTGCGCCAAGCCCGGCTTCAGCTCCAGATGCGAGCCACCTCGGGAAAACTGGATCGCGAGCCCGTCGTCGCCGATCTCGAAGCCCTGTTGACTCACGCAGACACCAGCAGGCTTCGTCTGCGTGCCCTCTGGGCGCTCCACGTCATCGGTGCCTTGTCGGAAGAGCGACTCCTCACCCTCCTCGGTCACAAGGACGAATACGTTCGCGCCTTCAGCATTCAGTTCCTCTGCGAAGACCGCAAGCCCTCGCAGACCGCTCAGACTCGCTTCGCTGAACTCGCCAAGTCAGACCCCTCCGCCGTCGTCCGGCTCTATCTCGCCTCCGCCTTGCAACGCCTCACCCACGACCAGCGCTGGCCCATCCTCGCCAACCTCCTCCAACACGCCGAGGACATCGACGACAACAACATCCCCCGAATGCTGTGGTTCGCGCTCGAGCCCATGGTCCCGGTTGCGCCTGAAAAATCTCTCGAACTCGCCACGAACGGCAAACTGCCCAAACTCGCCGAGTTCACCGCCCGCCGCCTCGTCAGCGGCGACCTATCCCAAGACGCACCCAAAGCCAAACAGGTCACCAAAGGCCAGCCCTATCCTCCCGGCGATGCACCCGAAGCCGCGCAGAGAATTGTCCAGCAGTTCGCCCCCGGATTCACCATCCGCGACGTCGGCGAGGGCGGAGTCCTCAAGCTCGAGAGTTTCCGCAACGAAACTGCCATGCAGACGCATCCCTTGAATCAAAAGGTGCCATGCACCCTCTACCGCCATCTCGATGTCCCCAAGACCGGCAAAACCACGCTCAAAATCCGCGCCAGCTACCACCCCCACGGCGACTGGAAACTCCGCGTCCTCGCCGGCGAAAAAGTCCTCGCCGAGCGCCTCGTGGACTACCAGACCGTCAAAGAGGAATGGCTCAACCTCGAAGTGGACCTCACCCCCTTCGCCGGCCAACACCTCGACCTCTCCATCCAAAACAGCCCGACCGACTGGCGGAACGAGTTCGGCTACTGGGGCAGCATCCGCGTTGTCAGCCAATAGAACTGACCATCGAATCGAGCGATGAAAGATTGAAATTAAACCCATGAAACACACACTCACCCACTACCAACCTTCATCACGCTCTCCGCTCGCCGGGGCACGGCACAAGCCTTGGTCGGTGAGTTGAAGAAGAACACCATTCCGAAGACCGATGTCACCGCCTTTGACGCCCGCCAACTCTACCGCGTGCTCGGGCCATCGTTTGTCGAGTTCTGGGGTCCCATCACCCAGCTCGCCAGTGATAAGCAGGCCGAGATGGCGAAGTATAAAGCCATGCTCACCGATGCCGTGCTTGCCAAAGCCAACGCCGGTCATGGTCGCGCCATCTACGAGCGCACCTGCATCGCCTGCCACACACTCTACGGCGCAGGCGGCATTGTCGGCCCCGATCTCACCGGCTCCAATCGCGCCAACCTCGACTACATCCTCGCCCAGATCATCAACCCCAGCGAGGTCATGCAGGAGAGCTATCAGCTCGTCATCGTCACCACCCGCGATGGCCGCACCCTCTCCGGCACGGTCGCCGCTGAAGACAACCAGCAGCTCACTCTCCGCCTCGTCGGCCAAGACAGCATCGTCACAAAATCCGAGATCCTCTCCCGCGAGAAATCCCCCATCACCGCCGTCATGGAAGGTGGCGAGAAGGCGTTCTATCTTCAGAAGGATAAGTATGGATTTTAAATTCACCCTGACAGTCCGCTTAGCATCATCATGAGCCAGCCACACCAATCCCAAGTCGTCATCTGCCAGAGACTGGATAACCTCGCGCGCCTTGATGTGCAGTTTGAGCGGGAAGTGTTCTGGCAGCTTATGGCCGCGTGTTTTGTAACACACACAATTATTCATTGCGCAGGGGGACAAGCTTGATGAGCAAAGACAAACCGATCAAAGGCAGCCGCACCAAAAAGAAGACCGAAGTCTCTCTCGTGCGCTCATCAGCGGCGGAATACCTCACCTTTGTGGCGGGCAGCGGGAATGGAGGCGTGGAGGCTGTTTACGCGGATGAGAACGTCTGGCTCAGCCAGAAGATGATGGGGGTGCTCTATGATGTGGAGACGCACACCATCAACTACCACCTGAAAAAGGTCTTCGCGGATAGCGAACTGGAGGAGGTGTCAGTTATTCGAAATTTTCGAATAACTGCCGCCGATGGCAAAACCTACGCCACCCAGCACTATAGCCTGGCTGCGATCATCGCCGTGGGTTACAAGGTGAACTCGGAGAAGGCAGTGCAGTTCCGCAAGTGGGCCACTGGCATCATTGAGTCGTTCACGATCAAGGGCTACGCGATGGATGACGAGCGGCTGAAAAATGACGGTTCCATCCTGAACAAGCAATACTTTGAGGAGCAGCTCCAGCGCATCCGCGAGATCCGCCTGAGCGAGCGGAAGTTCTACCAGAAGATCACCGACATCTACGCGACCTCGATTGATTACGATGTCACGGCGGCGGCCACGAAGCGGTTCTTTGCGACGGTGCAAAACAAGCTCCACTGGGCCATCCACGGGAAGACAGCGGCGGAAGTCATCGTCTCCCGCGCCGATGCCACCAAGGACCGCATGGGTCTGACGACGTGGAAGGATGCTCCCAGCGGGAAAATCCAGAAGTTCGATGTCGTGGTGGCGAAGAACTACCTGACGGAGAACGAAATGGCCCAACTACAGCGCCTCGTCTCCGCCTACCTGGATGTGGCCGAGAGCATGGCGCTGCGTGAGATTCCGATGACCATGCATGACTGGGAAACCCGCCTCAACCGCTTCATCGCCGCGACCGATCGTGAGATTTTGCAAGACGCAGGCAAGGTCAGTGCAGAGATCGCTGAGGCCCATGCTCTGAGCGAGTTTGAGAAATACCGCATCGTGCAAGATCGCCTCTTTGAATCGGACTTTGACCTGATGCTCAAGCAACTGCCGTCGGAGGGAGACGCATCCTGATAGAAGGTGGAACCGCAGCCATGACCAGCCGCCCAATCTCTACATCTGATCCTCCAGAGTGCCTACGACGACGGTCGCACATAATGCGCCCCGCGCCCCTGTTCCTTCGGCACGAGGTAGCCTTTCTCGACGAGTTCCTTCAGGCGCAGCTTCACGGTGCTGGGTTTGCCTTGGGTGAGCTTCACGATCAGGCTGAGCGTGAGGGTTTCGTGATCGGGGAGGAGGGCGACGATCTTCTTGGCGGGCGGGTGGAGGTCGGTGGCTTGGGTGGGCTGCTGATCAAACATGAGCCTGAATGCCTTCGGATCGGTCATGCTGGCGAAAAAGGCACTTTGGAGTGACTCGGGTGGCATGGCAGAATGATAACAACTTTTGGCAGACCTAGGCCATGTATTCCAGAATCGAATGGCGTTTTACTTTGACCATGAAATGCCGCCGTTTCTTCTACCTCCTCACCCTGCTGCTCGCGCCGCTGGCCACACTGCACGCGGCCAGTCCTGTGCCATCCAAACCGAACATTCTCGTCATCCTCACCGATGACCTCGGCTACGACGACGTCGGGTGCTACTGGATGCCGGACAACCGCCCGGGCTTCGAGAAGATCCGGACACCGAACCTCGACCGGCTTGCCGCCGAGGGCGCCCGGTTCACCGATTTCTATTCTCCCGCCCCCGTTTGCACCCCGTCGCGCGCAGCACTCATGACTGGCTGTTACCCGGTGCGGGTGGGCATGTCCAGCTTCGGACGCAATGGCGGCGTCGTGCTCAGCGAAGCGCACATGGAGGGGCTGAACCCCGACGAGGTCACCCTGGCTGAGATCCTCAAGGAACGCGGCTACGCCACCGCCTGCGTTGGGAAGTGGCACCTCGGGCACCTGGCCCCATTCTCCCCGCGCCAGCATGGCTTCGACGCGTTTTACGGGATGATGTTCCCCAACGACATGAAACCCTTTGTCCTCCACCGCGACGAGACGGTCATCGAGC
>NZ_JBJXFV010000179.1:0-17130 GCF_046154365.1 Prosthecobacter sp. | reverse complement strand
ACGAGGTCGTCGGTGTAGCCTTCGTCGTTGCCACGGAACTCGGTGTTGTGCCACCACGAGACCGGGCCGCGTCCGTTCACCGTGCGGCGATTGAAATAATCCGCACCGCCTCCGTAGTAAATCCACGCTTCATCGAAGCCGTGCGCGTTCGCACCGTGACCGCCCTTGTGCGTCTTGTTCGGCATGGTCTTGAACGCGTCCTTGAACGCCGCCTGAAACTCCGGCGTGTCCGGTTCTTCGCCGTTGTGCCATTTGCCAAAGACGCCGGTGCGATAGCCGTTGGCCTTGAAGCCCTCCGCGATGGTCGTTTCCTCCATCGCGAGTTCGCCGCCCACCTCGGGCGCGGTGCCGACACGAATCGGATGCCGCCCCGTCAGCAGCATCGCACGCGTCGGCGAGCACACGTACCAGCCCATGAACTGCGTGAGTTCCACGCCCTGCGAAAAGAGCCGGTCAATGTTTGGCGTCGGCACACCGCCGCCGTGAACGCTCAAGTCGCCCCAGCCCAGGTCATCGGCCATGATGTAAACGACGTTGGGCTTCGCAGGCGCGGCAGCGCTCACGAATAGTGGGGTGAAGGCGCTGAGGATGAGCAGGGCAAGTGGAATGGAGTGGCGGAGTGATGGAGTCATGGTGCAAAAGAAGCTGATTTGATTGGAACTATTCGGCAGAGGCCTGCTCCAGGACGAATCGCACGCGCACGTTATCCAGGTAATGGCTGCCCGGCGGCTGCTCGTCATCCGCCGCACCCGCGGCCAGCGAGATGACCACGCTGCGCGTGCCCGGCGGCAGTTCCAGGCTCGCCTGCACGGTCTGCCAGCCGGGCTGGTCCGCGCTGGTGATGACATTGCGCCCCACATGCTGCAGCACGGTGTCGAAGAGCACGGGCTCGTGATTCCAAATCCGGCGCACCTCGCCCGGCTCCTGGCTGAAGGCCGCCAGCCGGATTTGATAGTGCAGCGGACGTGCCTCGCCCGGCGTGTTGAAGGCCACAGTCACCTCCACCTTTCGCGTCTCCGCTTCGTCCAGCGTGGAATGTTCCGCCAAATCAAGAATCCGCCAGGCGTAGGAAAAGCGGCGCGCACTGGAAGCTGCCTTCTCCAGCCGCGCCATGCGGTCGCCCTCGATGGGTGCCACGCCGGATTCCGCCGTCACCGGAGCCGACACATCGCCGGACCATTCATTCGCCTGACGGGGAAAACCGCGCGACGCAGTCAGGTCCGCCCTCTCGAAGCCTTCCGTGAGCACGGAAACCGTCCGTTCCACCGCCCGGCCCGCCATCGGCAACGCATAGGCCCACACCATTGAAGCGCTGAACAAGCCAAACACCAAGCCCGCCGCCGCAGCGGTAAGCGGACGCCAGAAGTGCCAGCGCGAGGCGGGTTTGCTTTCCATCAGCGGAGCAGATCGCAGGAGATCGATCACTCGGTCTCGTGAGCCAGCCTGGGCTTCCAGTGCCACGTCCAGATTCATGTAGTGCAGGTAGAGCCTGCGCAGGTCCGTGTCGGCCTTCAGCCGGGTTTGCAGGACGGCAGCTTCATCGTCCGTGAGGAGTCCGGCCATGTGGCGCTGGAGGAGATCGTGTGAGTCGGGATTCATGCGTGTTCTTCCTTGGCGAGTGAGCGCTCCACACACTCCAGCAGGGCCTGCCGGATGCGGTGGAGCAGTTTGTAGAGTGCCATCGGCGTCTGCCCACGGCGCGTGGCCAGCTCATCCATGCGGGTGCCCTTCGTGTAGGCGGTGAGGACCAATTCACGCTGCGCGGTGGGCAGCTTGTCCAGGCAGCGCTCCAAGGCCTCGCGATGCCCGTCATGCACCGACACCAGGGCTACCGCATCATCGGCGAGCTGGTTCACCAGTTCATCATCAAACACATGTCGGTCCCGCGACTGCCGACGCAGGTGACGCAAGGCGACATTCTTGGCCACGCCGAAGGCCCAGCCCTGAAAATCCGCCGCTACTTCAAACTTCTCCCACAGCACGAGAATCACATCCTGCATCACCTCCGAAGCCATCTGCCGCGTGGGCACCAGCGACCTCACAAAGGTGTGCAACGCCACCTCGCTCTCCGCGTAGTGGCGGAGAAACTGGGCATGACGCTCGTGTTCGGATGGCGGGGACATGGGTGACTTACAACCTAGTCGTCGCCAGCCATGCCCTCATTTGCCGAAAAATGTTTCGAAGGCGATGAAAAACAGCTTCGCCCCTAGCTCATTTGCCAACCGGCACATCACGGGAACATTTTCGTGGGCGTCATCCAGCGAGTGCACTCTTAGTGGTCGAAAGTCTGTGTTCTGGAAGGCGTTCTGTTTTCCCGCTCATGTTTGCCAGATTTCTCTTCTTCGCTTTTGCCTCCAGTCTCCTCGGAGCTGAGATCACTCTCACGTCGCCGCTCGATCATCAGGTGAATCAGCGGCATTCGAGCACGGAAGGCACGATTTCGATCCGTGGAACGCAAAGCGGGCTCGATGCGGGTAAAACCAAGTTTGAAGCCAAGATCGGCGCGAAGGGCAGGTGGCAGGCTTTGAGCGCGCAGATCGAGAAGGAGCAGTTTTCGGCACGCGTGACGGCTCCGGCGGGTGGTTGGTATCGGGTGGAGGTGCGGGCGATGCTGGATGGCAAGGCGGTCGCGACGGCGGCGGTGGAGCATGTGGGCATCGGCGAGGTGTTTGTAGTGGCGGGACAGTCGAACTCAGCAAATCATGGCGAGGAGAAGCAAACGACGCAGACGCGACGTGTGGCTGCCTTTGACGGCACGAAGTGGCAGATCGCGAATGATCCGCAGCCGGGCGCGAGTGGTCGCATGGGCAGTTTTATGCCGGCACTGGGCGATGCACTGGTGAAGCGCTTCGATGTGCCGGTCGGCTTCGTCGCCTGCGGCATTGGCGCGACGAGTGTGCGCGAGTGGTTGCCAAAAGGCACGACGTTTCCGAATCCGCCGACGATTGAAAGCCGCGTGACCAAGCTGCCGGATGGCAAGTGGGCGAGCAATGGCGCGGCTTATGATGCCTTCATCGCCCGCATGAGGCCGCTGGGCCACAATGGCTTCCGCGCGGTGCTGTGGCATCAGGGTGAGAGCGATGCGAATCAGAAGGACACGACGCGCACGCTGGCCGGGAAGCTCTACCGCGAGTATTTGGAGAAAATCATCCGCGATTCGCGACGCGACACCGGCTTTGAGGCTCCGTGGTTCGTGGCGCAGGCCAGCTATCATGTGCCGGGCGATGAAGGCAGCGATGACATCCGCGCCGCGCAGGCTTCGCTTTGGAAAGACGGCCTCGCGCAGCCCGGGCCGGACAGCGATGCGCTGAAGGGGCCGCTGCGCGAGCGCAAAGGACTTGGCGTTCACTTCAGCGGCCCCGGTTTGCGTGAGCATGGGCAGAAATGGGCGGAGAAAATCACGCCATGGCTCGATCAGCAGCTCTCTGGAACGCGCTACGATTCATCCAAGCTGCCGAAGGGGCACGACTACTTCGAGCTGCGCGGTGGATTGGCGAATGCGCATCGAAAGTTCGAGCAGGAGAAGACCGGACGCATCGCCTTCCTCGGTGGATCGATCACGGCAGGCGGTGGGTGGCGGGATCATGCGATGAAGTATTTTCAGGCGAAGTTTCCGCAGACGAAGTTCGAGTTCATTGCGGCAGGGATCGGCTCGATGGGCTCGGTGCCGCACGCGTTTCGCCTGGAGCGCGATGTGTTGTCGAAAGGGCCGGTCGATCTGCTCTTTGTCGAGGCAGCGGTGAATGACAGCTCGAACATCCCCGATCATCCCGAGCAGATGCTGCGTGGCATGGAGGGCGTGGTGCGGCATGCTCGCGAAGCGAATCCGCTCACGGACATCATCCACATGCACTTCGTCATGCCGCCGCACATGGATGACTACCACAAGGGCAAGGTGCCTGCGTCCATCGCGCAGCATGAGAAAGTGGCCGTGGCGTATGGCAATGTGTCGCTAAATCTCGCGCTCGAAGTCACGGATCGCATCGACGCGGGCGAGTTCACCTGGGACAAGGACTTCAAAGGCCTGCATCCGTCGCCCTTCGGGCATCTACTCTACGCCAACAGCATCGCGCGCATGTTGGACACCGCCTTTGCCATGCCGCTGGCTGATGCTGCGAAGCCTCACGCATTGCCAGCTTTCGTCGATGCCCAAAGCTATGCGAAGGGCCGCTTCGGCAACATCGCTGAAGCGAAGATCATCAAGGGCTTCACACTCGAGCAAGCGTGGAAGCCCACGGAAAAGAAAGCGACTCGTGCAGGCTTCGTCGATGTGCCCGCGCTTGTCGGCACGGAGCCGGGCGCGGAGTTTGAGTTCAGCTTTGAAGGCACGGGCTGCGGTCTCTTCATCGCCGCCGGTCCTGATGCAGGTCGCATCGAGTTCAGCATCGATGGTGGTGAGTATCGCCAACTTGAGACCTTCACGCACTGGAGCACAGGCTTGCATCTGCCCTGGGCCTTGATCCTCGATGACCAACTCAAGTCAGGCAAGCACACCGCGAAAGTGCGCATCGTCGCAGATCACGACGCCAAAGGCACTGGCACGGCGCTGCGGGTGTTTCATTTGCTTTTGAACTGATATTTTCGCTTCAGACGACGTTTATCTCACCCCTTTTTTATTCTCCCCATGAAACTACACGCCATCCTCACTACCGCCGCATTCAGCCTGCTCGCTTTGACCAACATCGCGACCGCTGCGCCGAAAAAACTGCTCGTTGTCACCATCACCGCCGGATTCCGACATGGTCCGGCCATTGAAGCGGCTGAGAAGGTCCTGCCAGAAATCGCCGCGAAGAGCGGCGGTGAGTTGGCCTTTGAGTTTCTCAGCGAACCCGGCCCAAAGCCGAACGCGGGGCCGAAGCCGGTGCGCACTCGCCTCATGACCGAAGCGCAGTGGTCCGATGAAGAGGTGAAATACAAAGCCGCCGAAGAAAAAGCCAAAGGCGAGCAAGGCGCATGGAATGCAAAAGTGAAGGAACTCTTCGCTACGAAGCTCAGCGCAGCCGGTTTGGCTAGCTACGACGGTGTCATCTTCTGCAACACCACCGGCGACCTGCCACTGCCGGATGGCGATGCGCTAGTGAACTGGGTGAAGTCCGGCAAGGCCTTCATCGGCATGCACGCCGCCACCGATACGCTGGGAAAAATGCAGCCCTATTATGAGATGATCAATGGCACCTTCGCCGGGCATCCCTGGGGCGGCGGCGGCACTTACACCTTTGCCAATCATGAGCCTGCGCATCCTGCCGTGGCCATGTTTCAGCCGGAGTTTCAGTGGAAGGATGAGATTTATCAATACACGCACTTCAACCCTGAATCCGTCCGCGTGCTCATCAGCATCGACATGGCGAAATCGCAGCCGCAGGCTCCTTATCACGTCCCGGTCTCCTGGGTGCGCGATGTCGGCACCGGTCGCCTCTTTTACACGAACCTCGGCCACAACGCCTCAAGCTGGACCGACGAGACGTATCAAAAACACATCACCGCCGGCATCCGCTGGGCGCTCAAGCTCATCGACGGCCCCGCTGAGGTGAATCCCGCTATTTCCGCCCAGCAAGGGCTCAAATCCATCGCCGCGACAGCCGGTGCGGTGCTCAAGATCGACGCCGCAGCGCTGGAGGCCAAAGCGCTCGCCAAAGCCAAGTCTGATCCCGCCTGGGCCACCAAGCTCGCCGCAGAAGGCGACACCTACCGCTCGCTGCCATCACCGAAAAAAGACGCACCGCCAGCCGAGATCGAAAAGGCCAGCGCCGCCAAAACCGACCTCCTCAAGAAACTCGTCGCTGATATCGAGAAGTAAGCGCTCATGCCCGCCCAATACGCCCGTTATCCCTCTCTCGCTGATCGCACGGTTTTCATCACGGGAGGCGCTGACGGCATCGGCAGTGCCCTGGTGGAGCAATTCGCCCGCCAGGGCAGCCGTGTGGCCTTTGTGGACAAAAACGTCGCCTATGCCAAAGCCACCATTCAGCGCTGCATCGATGCGGGCGTGGCTCATGCGCCGTTGTTTTATGAGGTCGATCTGCTCGACATTGAAGCACTGAAGGCGGCCTGTGCGGCGGCGGTGCGCGATCTCGGCAGCGTCACCGTTTTGGTCAACAACGCCGCCAACGATGACCGCCACGGCTGGCAGGACATGACGCCGGAGTATTTTGATAACCGCATCAACACCAACCTGCGGCATTACTTCTTCGCCATCCAGGCGCTGGCACCGCAGATGATCACCGCAGCGCATGGCTCGGTCATCAACATCGGCTCCAGCAGCTACATGATGCAGGAGGACTTCTTCCCCGGCTACGCCATCGCCAAGTCGGCTGTGGAAGGCATCACGCGCACCATGGCTCGCACCTTCGGCCCGCATGGTGTGCGCGTGAATACCGTGCTGCCAGGATGGGTGCCCACGGAGCGACAACTCGCGAAATGGTGGTCGCCCGAAGGCGAGGAAGGCACCATGCGTGACCAAGCCATCAAGCGCCGCATCATGCCGGATGAGTTTGCCCAAATGGTCCTCTTTCTTGCTGCCGATGATGGCGCTGCCTGCACCGCGCAGCAGTTCATGGTGGACGGTGGTCGTTTTTAGCCCTCATCTCATGCGTCTCATCCCCATTTTCACGGTCCTGCTCATCGCACAACTGACCGCTCACGCGGCCGAAAGCGAGCCGCGAGTCGCCATGCAGGAAAAGCATCGCGCTTTGTTCAAGGAGCACTGCATTTCATGCCACGGGCCGGAGAAGCAAAAGGGCAAGTTTCGTGTCGATGATCTGCCGTTCACGATCACAAAGGTCGAGACGGCGGAGAAGTGGCAGAAGGTGCTCAACTCATTGAACTCGGGCGAGATGCCGCCGGAGGATGAGAAACAGCCTGAGGGCGCGGTGAAGGCCGATTTCCTCGATGATCTGGCGAATGTGATGGTCGCGGCGCGACGCACCCTGGGAGATCAAAATGGTGTGATCACGATGCGGCGGCTGAACCGGCGTGAGTATCGAAACACGCTGCGCGAATTGCTCGGCGTGGAGATCGATGTGAGTGAATTGCCCCCGGACACGAGTTCGGGCGGCTTTGACACGGTGGGGGCGAATCTTTTCATGTCGGGCAACCAGTTTGAGCAATACCAGTCGTTGGGACGTGAGGCATTGACCGAGGCTTTTGAAAGACAGGCGGCGGCTGCGGTCGAAAAGTCGAAGCGTTACGAGGCAGAGGCATGGACGCCGATGGTCGCCAAGTATGTGGCGTATCAAATCGACGCGAGGGAACGAGCGCAGAAGTGGGTGAAGGCGATGGAAGAGGCGGTGGCGCGGCCTGAAAACAAGGACATCGTCGCCAAGCTTAAACTGGAGACCAAAGCGGGCGATTCCAATCTCCGGCGTGAGTGGGCGAAGATCCCGGGCGCGCCCAATCCGCGCACCTTTGGCTTCGACAAGAAAGGCGAGAACGATGCCGACCTGGCCAATGCCGAGCTGAACGCCTCATGGCTGCCTTATCATCAGTCTTATCTCAAGCAACCCGCGCTCGACACGGGTGCTTACCTCGGCACGCAGACCATGCACCCGTCGGTGATCAATCTGAACTACATCGAGTTTCTCGTGCCGTTTGACTGGCCGGTGGGCGACTACGTCGTGCGCGTGCGCGTGGCGGCGGTCAAGGGCGCGCCTCCTGAGCGGCGTTTCCTCGACTTTGGCATCAATGCGCGCGCCGCACGCGTCACGAACACCTGCGAAGTCACCGGCACGCTGGACGCGCCGCAGGTGATCGAGTTTCCGCTGACCATGACGCGTGGCAACGGCGTGCGTGAGAACCGCACGCTTTTCATTCGCGAAAAAGGAAGCTGGGACACGAATGAGGAAGGTGGTCGCAAGCGTGGCGAAGCGCTGAAGCGCAACGGCATTGGGCCGGAGTTCTCGCTGTGGGTGGATTGGATGGAGATGGAGCGCAAGCCGGATGCTGCAAAGCCCAAGACTCCAGGCATCGCCGCGCTCGGCATCTCGCTGGATGACAAATCACCTGCCCCTGCGACGCCTGATCTACGTGTCGCGCTGGAACGCTTTGCCTTGGAGGCCTTCCGCGGCACGGCACCGCCTGCGAACTACATCGACCGGCTGCTCCATCTCTACGAGGTCCGACGAAAAGCGGGCGACAAGCCCGGCGTGGCGCTGAAGGAGACGCTGTCGGTCGTTTTGGCGTCGCCGATGTTCATCTACCTCGCCGAGCCATCGGCGGATGAAAAGCGCCGTCCGCTGACGAGCGAAGAACTCGCGACACGTCTCGCGTATTTCCTCTGGAGCGCGCCACCCGACGCAGCGCTGCGCGATCTCGCCAAGCGTGGCGAATTGAAGAAGCCCGAAGTGCTCGCGACGCAGACGGAGCGGCTGCTCAATGATCCGCGTGCGGAGGGCTTTACCAAAGCTTTCGTGCATCAATGGCTCGGCATGGACCGATTCGATTTTTTTGAGGCCAATCTGGCGTTGTATCCGCGTTTTGATACCGCCACGAAGGTCGCGGCCAAAGGCGAGGTCTTTAAGACCATCGAGCACGTCCTGCGCCATAACGCGAGCCTGCGCGACCTCTTGAAGTCTGACTACGTCGTGATCAATCGCGTGCTCGCCAGCTATTACGGCATCGAAGGGGTGAAGGGGCAGGGTTATGAAAAGGTGTCGCTGTCAAAAGACTCGCCGCGCGGTGGATTGCTCGGCATGGCGGCCATTCATTTCATGGGTGGCAACGGCGAGCACACCAGCCCCGTCGAACGCGGCGCCTGGGTGCTGCGCAAGCTCCTGCACGATCCACCACCGCCCGCGCCTGCCAACGTGCCCGCCATCACGCGACTCGCCGGCAAGGTGCTCACCACGCAGGAGCGCTTGCTCGCGCATCAAGAGGACCCGCAGTGCGCCAGTTGCCATCGCAAGATCGATCCCATCGGCTTCGGCATGGAGAACTTCGATGCCGCAGGTCAGTGGCGCACCGAGGACAGCTACATGGCCATCAATGCCAGCGGCAAGCCCGACCCCAAAACGATGAAGACCTGGACCATCGAAGCCGCCGCCCAGTTTCACAAAGGCCCCAAGTTTGAAGATTACTTCGGCATGCGCGACATCATCGCGACCAAGTCCAATGACTTCGCCAAAGGCTTCAGCGAGGCGCTCATCGAGTATGCGCTGGGAAGACCGCTCGGCTTTCGTGATGAGCCACTCGTCGCCGACATGATTCAACAAGCAGGCAAGAAAGACCTCGCAGTGCGCGAGTTCATTCACGCGCTGGTCGCGAGCCAGGAGTTTCACACAAAGTGAAGAAGGATTTGCCGCAGATTCAGGAAAGCCGCAGATTTTTATTGAGATGAGTTCAAATCCCAAATTCAATCTGTGGCTTCCCTGAATCTGTGGCAAAAAACTCATCCTGGATAAGCCATCGAATGCAAAAAGATCCTTTCAGTCATCAGATCATTGGTTTGGCGATGGAGGCGCATCGTTCGCTTGGGCCTGGTTTGTTGGAGGAGTTTTATCATCAGGATTTGGTCGCTCGGCTGAACAAGTCTGGCATTGAACACCTGTCGAAGCCTCGCAAGGACCTCGTGTATCGCGGGCATGTGGCGGATACGTTTGAGCCGGACTTGGTATTCCCTGGGAAACTTATTCCTGAACTCAAGGTGTTGCGAGGCGGGTTTGACGCCGAGCATTTCACGCAACTGCTCTCCTACAGCAAGTTTTGGCGAATTCGCACTGGGATGTTGATGGACTTTGGGAAAGCCAGCTTTCTCCCCAAGAGGGTCATTTATACTTCCAAGACGGCGAAGTTTCCCGAGATCGCGATTCCCTCGTTCGTATCCAATCAAGCACTCGCGAGAGATTTGATCCAGATTGCCACACGCTGTCTGGCGGATATTGGCCTCGGCTATCGGCCAACGACCTGGCGTGGGTTGATTAGCGCTGCTTTGCGCGCTGAGTTTGTTCCTTTTGCCATCAATCCTGCCGCCAGCGTCGCGAGCCTGGGCCTGGCATCGCTGGACTGCATCGTCATCCAGGATCAGGCTGCCATTTCTGTCAGCGCCCTCGGAGAAGAGGTGACGGCCATGAACCGCGCTCGTCTGCAAACCTGCCTGCGCTGGCTCGATCTTCCTTGGGGCATCTGCTTTCATTTCGGCAAATCGGCCGCCGACCTCACGTTTGTATCCCATCCCAAAACCAATCTGCGGCTTCCCTGAATCTGCGGCAAAAACTCTTCTGTTATATCCCCATGAAAACCCGTCGTCACTTCCTCCAGTCCAGCACGTCGCTCATCGCACTGCCGGCGCTTGAATCTCTTGGCTTCCGTCGCTTTGCCTCGGCGGCGACTCCGGTCACACCACCGAAGCGTCTGGTCTTCCTGGGCTTCGGCTGGGGCATCACGACGGAGACTTGGTTTCCTGACATCAAACAGCCCGGTGTTGATTACACTTTGCCGGAGGGCCTCAAGCCGCTGGCTCGGCACAAGGCGGACTTTTCAATCGTGCAGGGGCTTTGGAACAAACACTCCAACGAGGGGCATGCGGGCAGCACTTACTGGCTCACGGGCGCGAATCGTTATGCCGAGCCGGGGCAGAACTCGCACAACAGCATCTCCGCCGATCAGGTCGCTGCCGCGCAGCTCGGCCTCCACACGCGCTTTGCTTCCATTCAGCTCAATGGCAGCGAAAACGCCGAGTCCTCCGGGCATGGCCCCGGACTCTCCATGGCATGGAGCGTCTCGGGAAAACCTGTTGCCGGAGAAAAAGGCCCGTTGGCCGCTTATCATCGTCTTTTCTCCAAGGACACCACGCCCATCGAGCAACAGAAGGCCATGCTCGCGCAGAAGCGCAGCGTGCTCGATACCGTGCTGGAGAACGCGAAAGCGATGCAGCGTGGTCTTGGCAAAACCGACACCGCCAAGCTCGACGAATACTTCCAGGGCATCCGCGACATCGAGACGCGACTCGCCAAGGACGAGCAATGGATCGGCGTGCCGCAGCCGAAAGCGCCGCTGGCCGAGCCTTCGTCCAGCCTCGCCGGACGCGAGGAAATCAAGATCATGTATGACATCATCCTCGCGGCCATTCAGACTGACAGCACGCGCGTGCTCACCTACCGCCAGCCTGTCAGCACGCTGCTCACCAGCATCGGCATCAAAGTCGCGCCGCATGACATGAGCCACTATCACAGCACCCTCGGCGAAAAGCTGGAGGCCTCCAAACAGCGCGATCTCACCCAAAGCGACCTCCTTGCCGGACTCATCGACAAACTCAAAACCACCAAGGAAGCCGACGGCACCCGCTTGTTCGATCACGTTGCTCTCGCCTATGGCAGCAACCTGCGCACCGAGCACAGCCTCGACAACTGCCCCACGCTCCTCACCGGCGGCGGTGCAGGCATTAAGCTCGGCCACAACATCGTCACGCCGAAGGACACGCCGCTGTGCAATGCCTGGCTGACGTTGCTGCATGGCATTGGCGTCAATGTGGAGCGGCATGGGGACAGCTCAGGCGTGCTAAAGGAGATCGTGGCGTGAGCTGAAGTACAGCGATTGCCGCTTTGACAAATCAGCATGTAATACATAGTTTAACCCATGCTCAAGACCATCTCCAAAATTGGCAATTCCCAAGGCATCATCTTTGACTCAGCGCTGCTCCAGCTCGCCCGGCTGAAGGTCGGTGACGAGGTGAATGTCGAGGTTCATGCCGGTGGGACGATCACCATCGCGCCGATGGCTCCGACGGTTATTGAAGCCTCGAAGGCGGCTGAAACGGCCAAGCGGCTCATCAAGAAGAACAGTGAACTCTTCCGCCGACTGTCATGAGTGCTCCTTTGCTGCATCCGACCATTGATGCAGTGCTCGCGATCCATGCTGAGGTGCTTGCCGCACATGGAGGCAGTCCTGGGCTACGTTCGCGGGAACTGCTCGAATCCGCCGTCGCGGCTCCGCAGGCGACCATGATGGGCGTGCCGATGATCTCTGATCCCATCGAGATCGCGGCCGCATATCTCTTCTACCTTTGCAGCAACCACTCCTTCGTGGATGGCAACAAGCGTGTCGCTCTCGCCACCTGTCTGGTGTTCTTGAGCGAAAATGGTCTCCTCAAAAACGAGGAACTGGACGCCGATGCTTGGGAAAGCCTCACGCTCGCTGTCGCGGCGGGTGTTTTGAGCCGCGACGAGGTCACGGATCGGCTTCGGAAGCTGGTGGCGTAGCCAAAAAATGCTCCAGCAGGCATTTTTCTTGTCCGGTTCCGCCTTTTGGTGCGGTATATCGGCTCCCCCGATTTTTTCCCAACCATGAAGCAACTCCTATTCTCACTCGCACTCCTCGGCTCGGTCGCGTCCGCGCAGGAATACCTCGAAATCGCCGCGAATCCGGGCGGAGCTGGGGGTGGCAAGAAAATCGTGCTCGTCGCAGGCGATGAGGAATATCGCACGGAGGAGTCGATGCCGATGCTGGCGAAGATTTTGGCCAAGAAGCATGGCTTCAATTGCATTGTGCTGTTCTCCACGGATGAAAAGGCGGGCTACATCGACCCGAACAACCAGAAGAACATCCGTGGCACCGAACTCCTCGGCGATGCGGACCTCATGATCATCGGCACGCGTTTCCGTCAGCTTCCGGACGATCATCTGGCGCATTTCGCGAAGTTCTTGAACGCCGGGAAGCCAGTCATCGGCTTTCGCACGGCCACGCATGCCTTCAGCGGCGGGGCGAAGACGGGCGACTTCAAGTGGAGCGAGTTCGGCCTCAAAATTCTCGGCGAAAAGTGGGTGGCGCATCACGGAGCGCACAAGAAGGAAGGCACGCGCAGTGTGTTCGAGACCGCCAATTTGAAGCACCCGGTGCTGCGTGGCGTGGATGAGATCTTTGGCACCTCCGATGTCTATGCGGTCAAAAATCTGGATATGAGCAAGGCGACCGTTCTTCTGCGTGGCGCGGTGACGGAGGCGCTGCATGACCGTTCGGTGCCGATTCGCGGGCCAAAGAACGACCCCATGCAGGCGCTGGCCTGGCTCTTTGAATACACCGCGCCGGATGGCAAGGCGACGGGCAAGTCCTTCTGCACCACGATGGGTGCCTCGGTCGATTTCGCGGACGAAGACCTGCGCCGCCTCATCGTGAATGCCACGCATCACCTGCTCGGCCTGGAGGTGCCAGCGAAGGCCGATGTGGCTTTTGTCGATCCATTCAGCCCCACGATGTATGCCGCGCTGAAGAGCGACTATTATAAAGAGCGCAATCTGAAGCCCGGTGACTTCGCCACGGGCAAGAGCCCCTCGCTGGGCTTGCCGGGCGACAAAAAAGCCGCCAAGGCCACGCAGCCGGACAATGCGCCGCATGCTCCGAGTGCCGAGCCGCCTGCCGCGACCTCCGCCCGTGCGCAAAACGTGGCTCCACCGACGAAAGGCGAGCGCATCGTGCTCGTCGGCAATGGCTTGGCTGAGCGTGACACCTGGTACAGCCGCATCGAGACCGAGCTGCAGCTTCGTTATCCGAATCAGGCGCTCTTTTTCCGCAACATGGGCCATGTGGGCGATACACCGGGCTTCCGTCCGCATCCCGCCCGCGTGTCGCAGTGGGCCTTCCCCGGTGCGGAGAAGTTTCACCCCGACAAGACGACCCACAACGGCAAGGGCTTCTACCCCACGCCTGATCAATGGCTCACGCATCTAAAGGCGGACACGGTTGTCGGCTTCTTCGGCTACAACGAGTCCTTCGATGGCCCGAGCAAGGTGGGCAACTTTGAGGCCGAACTCGACGCTTGGGTCGTCCACACGCTCAGTAAGGCCTACAACGGCAAGACCGCGCCGCGTGTCGTGCTCGTCAGCCCCGTCGCGTATGAAGATCAAAGTACGAAGCGCGATCTGCCGAAGGGCGACGTGGAAAACTCCAATCTGCTGCTCTACGCCGCCGCCATCGAGAAGGTCGCGAAGAAGCACTCTCTCACCTACATCGACCTCTTTTCGCCGACGAAGGCCATTTATGCCAAGGGCAGCGAGGCCTTCACCACCGGCGGATTTGTACCGACGGACGCAGGTTATGCCGAAGTCGCCAAACTGCTCGCCACCGGCCTGTACGGTCATGCCAGCTACGAGTCGAAGGCCGATCCGAAGCTCGTGCACGAAGCCGTGAAGCAGAAGGACTGGTTCTGGAACTGCGACTACAACATCCTCAACGGCGTCCACACGCACGGCCAGCGCTACAATCCGTATGGGCCGCAGAATTACCCCGACGAAGTCAAAAAGACCCGCGAGATGGCCGCGCTGCGTGATGAACTGGTCAGCCAAGTCGTCAGCGGCAAGACCACCAGCCTCGCTGTGGATGATTCCAAGACGCACAAGCTCGCCGAAGTGCCCACGAACTACGTGCCGAGCGTGAAGAACGGCAGCACGAAGTATCTGTATGGCGAAGAAGCCGTGAAGAGCCTCACCGTGCCGGAAGGTTACAAGGTCGAGCTGTTTGCCTCCGAGAAGGAGTTCCCGAACCTCGCGAACCCCATGCAGATGAGCTTCGACAACAAAGGCCGTCTTTGGGTCGCCACCATGCCGACGTATCCGCATTACCGCCCCGGTGATGCGCTGCCGAATGACCTGCTCCTCATCTATGAGGACACCAATGGCGACGGCAAAGCCGACAAGGAAACCGTCTTCGCCGACAAGCTGCACCTGCCCATCGGCTTCGAGTTCGCGCCGGAGGGCGTGTATGTGACGCAGGAGCCGAATGTCGTGCTCATCCGCGACACGAACGGCGACGACAAGGCCGACAGCATGGAGATCATCCTCGGTGGCTTTGACACGCATGACACGCACCACGCCATCAGCGCCTTCACCGCCGATCCCAGCGGCGCCTTCATGATGTGCGAGGGCGTCTTCCTCCACTCCAATGTCGAGACACCCTACGGCCCCGTGCGCTGCGTCGATGGCGGCTTCTTCCGCTACAGCCCGCAGCGTGGCCAGCTCGAGCGCACCATCCAGATGGGCATCCCGAATCCCTGGGGCTTCGTCTTTGACCAGTGGGGCCAGGATTTCCTCCTCCACACCTCCGGCACCACCATGAACTGGGCGCTGCCCGTCGAAGTGAAGCCCACCTTTGGCAGCAAGACGCCCTCCACCGCCGATCTCGTCCCGCCAGACCACAAAGTGCGTCCGACCAGTGGCCTCGAAATCGTCAGCAGCCGCCACTTCCCGGACGAAGTGCAGGGCGACCTCATCTACGGCAACGCCATCGGTTTCCTCGGCGTGAAGCAGGTGAAAATCGAAGATGCAGGCACCGGTTGGAAGACCGCGCATCGCCACGACTTGCTGAAGAGCACCGACGGCAACTTCCGCCCGGTCGATCTCGAATTCGCACCCGATGGCAGCCTCTACGTCATCGACTGGCACAACGTGCTCATCGGCCACATGCAGCACAACGCCCGCGATCCGCTGCGCGATCACGTCCACGGCCGCATCTACCGCATCACCTATCCGAGCCGTCCACTCGTGAAGGCCGCACCCGTCGCCGGAGCACCGATCGCCGCGCTGTTGGAAAATCTGAAAGCTCCCGAGATGCGTGAGCGCTACCGCACCCGCCGTGAGTTGCGCGGTCGTCCTGCCAGCGAAGTGCTGCCTGCCGTCAAAGCCTGGGCCGCCGAGCAAAAAGACACGCACGCCAAGCTCGAAGCCCTCTGGACGACCTGGGGCCTCAATCAGGCCGATGAAGGCCTGCTACGCGAACTTCTCGCCTCCAGCGACTTTCACGCCCGCGCCGCCGCCGTCCGCGTCCTGCGCTACAACACCTATCGCGTCGCCGATCACGTCGCCCTGCTCGAAAAAGCCGCCAGCGATGAAAATGGCCGCGTCCGCCTCGAAGCCATCGTCGCCGCCTCCTGGCTGCCAAACATCCCTGCCGCGAAAAACATCGTCGCCATCGCTTCGAAGCTCCCGCTCGACGATTGGAACAAAAATGCCGCCAAAACCGCCGCCGACCGCCTCGCCGGTGTCGTCGAGGTAGTGAAGCCCGAGTACACGGTCGCAAAGCCACCCGCTTACCTGAGCGATGTCGCCAAAGGCCAGTTCACCGCAGGACAAGAAGTCTATTTCCGCGAAGGCCACTGCGTCACCTGCCATCAGCCGAACGGTGCTGGCATTGATCCCGCCTTCCCCAGCATCGTGAACAGCCCCTGGGTCACCAGTGACAAGGATCGCCTCATCAAGATCGCCATGTACGGCCTCATGGGCCCCATCAAAGTCGGCGACAAAGAATACAACGGCCAAGTCCCCATGACCCCCTTCGGCGGCATGCTGAAGGACGAAGAAATCGCCAATGTCCTCACCTTCGTCCGCAACCACTTCGGCAACAAATCCGACCCCGTGACTCCCGCCGAAGTTAAAGCCATCCGCGACGCCAACAAAGGCCGCATGATGCTGTTTACGACGGATGAGCTGCTGAAGCTGCATCCGATGAAGTGACCGCGGAAGCCTTCAAAAAATCTACTTCTTGCGCTGCACGAAAGCGATGATCCAGAAGGGGATCATCGCAGGCAGGGAATAGATTCCCGTGAAGAGAAGAGCGGTGCCGTTTTGGGGGTCGAGATTCCAATAAAACAGATTGAGGAACCACAAGATGAAGGCAGCGGCGAAAAGAACGGCCGAAGCCGTGAGCGTGCGCTGGCTGCTTCGTGAGTGGAGAAAAAGTCCAAGCAAGGCAGTGACAAGGAGCGGGCCAAAGATGAATGGCGCGGCCCGCACGGCGGCCATGGGAGGCGTGGAGTTGGTGGCGACGAGCGCGATGCCGGCAAGCGCCAGCGCGGTGGAAATGAGGGTTGCAGTGAATTTGATTTTCATGACGCGGAAAAGTAGCCACATGCGGCGATGATGGCGAATCGAGTTTGGGCATGCTTGCATTGCTCCGGTCAATAAGCACCGAGTCCAAACAAGCAGGCCAAGATTTGGATGAACTGCTGAAACTGCATTCCGATGAAGCAGCCTATGCTTTGCGTGTCGGAACTACCACGAACCACGTCACGCGGCTCAGTTACTGGGTGCGTCGCCGGAATGATGTAGATTAGAGGGCTATAGATTCTCAAAAATACCAGTGTACCCTATGGCTATTCTATGCCTTAGAGTGAGAATGGAGTTGAACATCAAGCCGCTGAAAGATAGCCAC
>NZ_JBJXFV010000096.1:0-3144 GCF_046154365.1 Prosthecobacter sp. | reverse complement strand
CGCCCTGCCCTCCAGTATTAATTGCCGCCCAACAATGCCCGGCAGGGTCCAAATCCGAAATCATTTTTGCGCTCTCGTCTGAGCAGGTTTTCCTCGCCGATGTCGCGGATGCGCGGCCATTCGGTGTTCCAACCGTGGGCACCGTCGTAGCTGTGGCTGACTTTGGGCAGGCGAAACGACTGCCACTTGCCGCCATCGAGCAGCATGAGGATGAGCGACTTCGCATCCCAGCCGATGCTCCAGACGGGCGCGTTTACGTCGCTGCCGCTGATGCCGCCGGGGCCGGTGACTTCGGTGAATTGATTGCGCCGCACGAGCTGCCAGTCACCATTGCCCTTCCATTCGCCGAGCGCACCGCTTGGCGTGGTGGGATCGGTGAGCACACGCTTGTCGCGGTCGCCGTTGTTCGCATAGATGACGCGACCTTGGGATGAATACAGGCCTTTGCCGTGGTAGCCGGGCAGTTGGGAGTTCAAATCGGCGAGCGGTGTCTCGACTTTGAAGCCCTTTTTGACGCCGTTGCCGTCGCGGATGAAGTTTTTCACAGCGAGCGATTTCACATCCACCTCGTAGAGCCCTTCTTCCATCGTGGCATAGTAGATCTTGCCGGCTGGATCGGTGAGATGGCGTGCATTGCCCGTGAGTCGGCCCGGCATGACGCTCGGCGGGATCACTCGTACGTTTCGCTCCGTGTCGATGACATACGGCCCGATGAAAAGCTGCTGCGACTCTTGGTGAATCATCCGGTTCGCCGGTGTGCCACCCACGCTCTCCAGACGCACGATTTGCGTCATCTGCGGCGTGATCTCATAGAGCTTGTCGCTCGATCCGAAGGGCAGATGCGGCCCATACGTGATGACCCACAAGCGGCCTGCCCACGGCACGACGGCTCCGGTGCCGCACTCGCCTTCGTTGTTGAACATCGCGAGAGAAGGATAGATGCCGCTGATGCTGCGCGGTTCCTGGGCGCTGAGTTGGCCCACGAAACAGACGAAGGTCACGAAAAAGAGGAGGCTGGAGTTCATGAGTCATGGGTGAACGGCAAGATACCGCTTGCCAGTCGAATCTATTTGGCTAAATGACCAAATAGATGCCTGCCGCCGCCAAAACCACTTCCAAGAAACGCGCCGCCGTGATCAAGGCGCTCGCGCATCCGTCGCGGCTGCTCATCGCCGAGGCGCTGATGGCGGGCGAGCTGTGTGTGTGCGATTTGAAGGATCTCGTCGGCGCGGACATGTCCACGGTGTCAAAGCACCTCACGCTCATGCGCGAGGCGGGCGTGCTGAACTGCGAGAAACGCGGACTGAACATCTATTACTCGCTCGCCTGCGACTGCCTCGGCGAGTTTCTCCGCTGCGTGGACAAACTCGCCACGGGCGGCACCAAAACCAAACGCTGTTGTTAAAACCTCATGAACCTCACTGAATTTCTCACTCAACTCCGCACTCATGCGGACAAACCGATCTCTTTTGTGCTGCCGGACGGCGGATTCATCGCCGCGCACTTCCACATCACTGAAGTGGGCCACGTCACGAAGCGCTTCATCGACTGCGGCGGCACGCGGCGCACGCTGGAGACGTGTTTGCTGCAAACCTGGGTGCATGACGACACGGATCATCGCCTCGTGGCCGGCAAACTCGCCGCCATCTTCGACCAAGCCGGCGATGTGCTGCCGCATCACGATCTCCCGGTCGAAATCGAATACGAAGACTATGTCGTCGCTCAGTTTCCGGTCGAAAGCGCCGAGGTCATCGACGGTGCGCTCACCTTCCGTCTCGGCTTGAAGCACACCGACTGCCTTGCGCGTGGCATCTGTCTGCCCGGCGAGTGTGCGCCTGCTCCTAAGGCAGTGCCGACGACCTGCTGCACGCCGGGATCCAAGTGCTGCTGACATGAACAAGCTGCTCTCCGAACTTTTGGGCACTTTCACGCTCGTCTTCGCGGGCACGGGAGCCATCGTGATCAACGAAGTCAGTGGCGGCGTGATCGGCCACGCGGGCATTGCGCTGACCTTTGGGCTCGTCGTCATGGCGATGATCTACACGTTTGGCGACGTGAGCGGCGCGCATCTCAATCCGGCCGTCACACTCGCTTTCGCGGCAGCACGACGTTTCGCGTGGAAGGATGTTCCCGGCTTTGTCATCGCTCAAATCAGCGGCGCATGCTTCGCGAGCGGCGTGTTGCGGCTGCTGTTCCCGACCATCGAGAAACTCGGCGCCACATTGCCTGCTGGAGCGGCGATGCAGAGCTTCGTGCTGGAGTTCATCCTCTCAGCGATCCTCATGCTGACCATTCTGCGCATCTCCACCGGTGCCAAGGAGAAGGGGATCACGGCGGGTATCGCCATTGGCGGCGTCATCGCGCTGGAGGCGATGTTTGCCGGGCCGATCTGCGGTGCCTCGATGAATCCAGCCCGCTCCCTGGCTCCGGCGCTCGTCTCTGGGCATCTCGAACATCTTTGGATCTATCTCACTGCCACAGTGCTTGGCGCTTTGGCCGCAGTGCCGCTCGCGAAAGTAATCGAACCGACCAACTCATGAACAAACCCCTCGTCCTCATTCTCTGCACCGGCAATTCCTGCCGTTCCCACCTCGCTGAAGGCATTCTGCGTTCTGTTGCCGGTGACATCCTCGAAGTCGCCAGCGCTGGCTCGAAGCCCGCTGGTTACGTCCATCCGCTCGGCATCGCGGCGATGCAGGAAATCGGCATCGACATCAGCGCGCACACCAGCAAGCACATGAACGACTTCCTTGTTCGTGAGGTGGAAACCGTCATCACCGTCTGCGGCAACGCCGACCAAGCCTGCCCGCTGTTCCCCGGCCAGCTCAACCGCCACCACTGGCCGTTTGATGATCCCGCCCATGCCACCGGCACCGAGGAAGAAATCCTCAACGTCTTCCGCAGCGTGCGCGATGAGATCAAAGCCGTCTTCACCGCCTATGCGGACGGGCGACGGGATCAGATGAAGCGCTAATTCGTAGATTCGACTGGCAGTCGAATCCGAACGTCCCAGAGGCTTCCGGGTAGAGCCGCCCGTTGCCGGGCGGCTCCCCCACAGACCCGTGCTAGCCCAATTAAGGCACACGGTTCCTCAGATCAGGATTTCGCGTTATAGATGGAATGCACGACCCTGGGCGGTGGCAG
>NZ_JBJXFV010000142.1:0-6488 GCF_046154365.1 Prosthecobacter sp. | reverse complement strand
GATGCAGGATATTTCTGCCTGCCCATGTTTTTGCCTTCCATTCTGGCGCAAGCCGCCGCCAAGCTTGGGATCGGGAGGCATTGAAGGCAAAAAGATGGGCAGGCAAAAACATGCAGACTGCGCTTGGAAGAGGTTTTGCAAGAGGCTCCTTCGTTCTGGGTTTCCAGTGCTGCTCGTTCTTCGCAGTCTGTCTCGCGGCTACCGCCGCCGCTCGGCTGGCGGTGGGGTGGTGGTAACCGTAGTAGCGCACGGCACGCAGTTTGGCGGGTTGGACATGGTGTAGGTGTCTTTTGACGAACTCTTCGCCGCTGAGTGGGAGGGTGCGGGTGACTGGGTTGTTGCGGTCGCTGCGGGAAACGGCGGCAGGCAACTGCTTGACTGATTTGCCGCAGATTCAGGAAGCCACCGATTGGATGCATCTGCGGCTTTTCTGAATCTGCGGCATTCCCTTTTCACATCAGGTGACGACGCGCCGTAGCATTCGATGCATGAGGTGGCTTTGACTGGCAACCTGCCCGCTTTATGAGCTGTGCTGACCGGCGATCATCTCCACGGATGGAGACGGTCGGCAGTGAGACGACGATTTTCAGCTATTTGGGTGCCCGAAACCCTCATCCAACTCCAGCCATGAATGACACCATCGTCCAGGAAGTCAGTGACATCCGCGCCGCCATCGCGGCAGAGTTTGGCTATGACCGCACGAAGCTCATCGCCTGGGCGCGAGGACAGACCAAGCGGCGCGAGACACTGGGTAACACACGTCCGAGTAAAACGCTGGCGGCCACAGGCGGGGCGGCGAAGTCTCCCGTGGCTCGGAAGCGCCGTGTGCGCCCTGCTCGTGTCTCAGGCTAGTGAAACACTGATTTAACACCGCAGTGGCAGGAACGCCGCAGAGAAAACCTTCTGGATCAATCCTCTGCGGCGTTCCAAATTGCCTTCGGCTGCTTCCGCTGCGCTCCAGAGCTGCGGTGTGGCTTTAATCAGCGGTTCCCTAGACGGCGTGCTCCTTGGTCCAAAACGTCAGCGTCTTCGGGGATTCGATCTCCTCACCGATCTCCTTCCACACAAACGTCGCCTGCAACTCGGGATGCCTCGTGTAGCCCTGGCTGCGCCAGAAGTCATCGAGCGGACGATAGCCTGCGGGACGCAGCGGATGGTCGGCGGGGCGGTCCACGGCGCAGAAGGTGCTGAGTTTCAGGCCCAGAGTGCGAACGTGAGCTTCACGACGAGCGAAGAACTCCTTCCCGATGCCTTGGCCGCGATACTGCGGCAGGAGGATGGATTCGCCGAAGTAGCAGATGGTGGCGAGATCGTAACCTGCATTCACAAAGGCCGCCTGAAACTCCGGGCCTTCATCGAGCATCGGCAGACAGGTGGTGGCACCGACGACGCGGTCGTCATCGAAGGCCAGCACGACGAGGCTGTCCTGCGATTTGAGGTAGGTGCGCAGGTATTCGCGCTCGTAGTCGAGGCAGCCGTCATAGAGATACGGATACTCATGAAACACGGCGATGCGCAGCGCTCCGAGTGCATCGAGATGCGGTTCGAGTTCGGGGCCGTGGAAGTTTTGGAGACGAAGCATCGGGAAGTGGAGCGTCCTGATTTTCACAGGAGATAACGAAGTTAACGGAGACCGGATTGATGCAGAGTCAGACCTTTGTTTCCTCCGTTATCTCCTGTTCCAATCATTCTGGGAAGCATCAAGCGAACCGCTGCGCCATCTCCCGAATCCGCTTCCGCATGTTCGCGAGGCCGTTCAAACGTGTGGGGGAGAGCATTTTGGTGAAGCCGCAGCCTTCCCAGACTTTCGGCTCGATGGCGGCGACTTCAGCGGGATCGGCATCGGTATAAAGCTCGCACAACAACGCGGCGAGGCCTTTGACCATGGGCGATTCGGCATCACAGGCGAAACGGGAGCGGCCATCGACGAGTTCGCCATGCAGCCAGACGCGGGAGACGCAGCCGGGGACGAGGTTGGCCTCGATCTTGTGTTCCTCAGCCAGTTTCATCGCCGCACCGCGTGACACGACGGCGTTCAGGCGCTCGTGCGGGTCGTGGATGATGTTCAGGTCGTCGATGAGCGCCTGCTGTTGCTCCGCCAGGGTCATTTGATCTTCGCGAGACGGCCCTTGCTCCAGTTCAAACCAGCCTGGATGGCCTCATCGTTGGCGATGGCGGCGGCGAGTTTTTCCCAGATGGCGACGGCTTTGGCAAAGGCGGCTTTGGCCTCAGTTTTTTTGCCAGCAGCTTCAGTGGTGTGGCCCAATGCGCCATAAAGCTGTGCGAGTTGGCTGGACCACATGCGGCGCTCCGGCGTGAGTTTGTCCATGGCCGGCTGCGCGGCGATGAGAGCTTCGAGAGCTTCCACGGCCTGCTTCGCAATCGGAATGGCGGCGGCGGTTTTGCCGTTGTCCGCCATCAGCTCGGCGTATTCACCACGCAGCTTGGCCAGCAGGAAACCATAGCGCGCGTTGGTTTTGTCATCGGCGAGGATTTCATTCACCATCTCGATGGCGTCCTGCTTTTTCTTGCTGGCTTCGGCCGGACTGCCGGCATCACGTGCCAGTCCTGCCAGAGCGCCGTAGTTGCGGGCGAGGAGGTATTTCACCTCGGTCCATTCAGGCAGCAGCCGGTTCAATTCGAGCAGGATCGGCAGCGCCTGATTGTGCGCTTCCTTGGCATCGGCACCGCTGAAATGCCGACCGATGAGTTCCGCAAGTTCGGTGTAGGCCTCGGCGAGCAGCAGGGCCTGATCCTGATTGCGCGGACTACTGCCGAGCACGAGTTCGCCCATGTCCTTGACGGAATCGATCAGCGTGTTGAGCGCGTCCTCGACCTTGCCGGCGTCACGCTGGCTGATACCTTTGGCAAACTTCGCCCGGGCGAGGATGAATTTTTCTTCGTTGAGGAGATCGTGGCCGATGAGTTTCGGGTCAAGGATCGCCGGCACGCGTGCCATCGCCTGCTCGGAGTCGGTCACGTCACCGTTGCGCAGTGTGCGCAGGCCGTATTCGAGCCAGGCACGGGCGCATTCGTTGCGGGCGAGACGGTTTTTCGGATCAGCGGCCAGGCCTTTGTCGAGATTCAACGTGGCGTCCTTCAGCAGCGCGAGCGAGTCCACATGGCGGCCCTCACGTCCGCGAATGTCGGAGAGCAGCAGGCTGTAGCGGCCCAGCCACTGCTGGTAGAGCGCAATTTGAGCGCCTTCACCGGTGCCTTTGGCGATGAGTTCCGTCGCCTGCTCGCGTGCCTTCAAGAGAAACACCACCGCCTGCACGCTGTTGCGCAGCTTGAGGTGAAGCTGGCCAATATTGCCATACGCACGCAACCGTTCGACGCCGAGCGAGGGCGTCTGCTCCAACACCGGCAGGCCGCGCATGCAGTAGGCCAGTGCATCGTGGAGCTGCTCCTTCTGGAAGCCCGCCTCCATTTCGTTGCCGGTCGGCGTTTGCAGGAGCTGCGTGAGGAACTGGTCCACGGCATTCTGCGAGTTCTGCAAATTCTGATCCGCCACGGCCTTGGCGCTGCGCGCGATGTCACGCTCGCTCGTCAGCGAGGTAATGCGGCCATCGAGCGCATCTGTCTCAATCTTGTGGTTCGCGCTGATGTGGTCGATGGTCGTCTCGGCCTTTTGCGCTCGGCGCAGGGTGACAAAGGCATAGATGAAGCAGAAGACAAAGATGGTCAGCAGCGAGATGGCCGCCGTTTGCAGCGAGAGAACTTTCTTCGCCTGCTTCTGGCGTTCACGGACCGTCTGCTCGCGTGATTCCTCCAGCAGGTAGTCACTTTCGAGCACCTCGAATTCGCGCACGATTTCGCGCATGTCCGCCCAGCGCGCGGCGGGGTTCAGATCGAGGGCGCGTTCGATGATGTTGTGACGGCGCTCCTCCCACTTCGACTGCGCCGGCTGCGGCCAGACGATCTTCGGCTGTGATTTGACCGCAGTGAGCAGCGCATTGCTGTCAATCTGCACCGCGAGCCCTGCCGCCGCCTGCTGTCGCGCACGCTCGACCTCACCTGCCCACATGTCCGCACCACGGGGCAGCACGCCCGTGAGCAAACGATACGCCAGCACGCCAAAACTATACACATCCCACTTCGGCCCATAGCCGGCAAACACGCCATCCGGATTCTCCGCCTGCTCGGGGCAGAGATGCACAAAGTGATCCGTGAGATCGAGATGATGAATGCCGCCGACCCAGCCCTGCGCGATGTCACTGAGGCGGATCGAGGACTCCGCATCGTCTTCCAGCAGCACATTGGCCGGACGCAGATTGCCATGCGGGATGCCGTGTTTGTGCAGCCACGCCAGCGCATCGGCCACTTCATAAATGTGCCGCCACGCCTGTTCCGGCGGCAGGCCGTTGCAGGCGGATTCGAGCGACGGCGTCTGCCACAGGCGGCGGCCATGGCTGTCCTTCGTCATCACGCCGACCAGCGGCATCACGCAGTAGTAGGGCGTCTTGTCAAAACTGTAGCTTTCCACCGGCAGCACGCCGCGATGGTGCGGCATCTGCTGCAACGCATGGAACGCGGTGTTCAGCGCCTTGCGGTTGATCGCCATCGAGCTGAACACCTTGACCGCGCAGGCCTTGCCATGCGTGGACACCGCCCGGTACACGGCCCCGCAACTCCCGCTGCCGACCAGGTCCTGCAATTCATGTCCGGCGATTTCTGGCAGACTCATGCGTGCTTTGGTTGTCTCAAAAAGGTGAGGGTTGAACCCGGATGCCTCGGAAAAACCGGTGGGAGCGCATGCAGGGTGCGTACGATGGGGGCGGAATGCGAAATCTCAAATCTCAAATGCCGCTTTGCAAAAATCGCGTGCCACAACTGCCAGCACGGCCATGCTCATTGCACGCCGCATGAAAAACCCAAAGCCCGACCACCGCCCCGAAATCGAGGCCATCTATGCCGAGCTGGAGCGCCGCCCCCTGCCCCGCCAGTGCGAAATGCGCACCGGCTGCTGCCATTTTCGCCTCGCTGGCCACACCCCGCTGCTCACGAAGGGTGAGGCGCTCTATGCGGCCCAGGGCGTCCGTGCCAGTGGTCGCAAAGCCCTCAAACCCCATCCCGACGGTGCCTGCCCGCTCCTGGGCCGCGATGGCCGCTGCACCATCTACGCGCACCGCCCCTTCGGCTGCCGCACGCACTTTTGCGCCGAAGCCGGCGGCATGTATCCGCGCAAACACGTCGCCGATCTCATCCAGCGCCTCGAAGCCCTCGACGAACGCCTCGGCGGCGACGGCTCCCGCCCGCTCGAAGCAGCCGTCAGCGCCGCGCTGAAAAGTTGATGGTTCGAAGTTGATGGTTGATGGCCTGACTGACGCCGAGGCGTCAGTTTCTGGCTATCAACCATCAACTAACCCCTATCAACCACCTCAAGGCACCGCGCAATCCCGCGCCAGCTTCTGGCTGGCCTCGGACAGCTTCGCCAGCGGGTACGGCACCTCCGCTGCATTTGCCGGCATGCGCAGGACGACGTTCTCGCCTTCCAGCCGCACGAACCCGGCCTTGATCGTTTTGCCATCCAGATTCGTCCAGCTCATGATCGGCGGCAGCACCTTTTTCGCCGCCACGGGGGCCAGTTTCGGCGCATCTTTGTCAAAACTCGCGCCTTCCGCGATCCATTCCGTGATCTTTTTGATGTCACCGGCCGAAAGCTGCTCATCCGGCGGCATGTGATTCTTGCCATTATTGATCATGATATCGAGGAAATGGCTCTCCGCCGGCTTCCCTGGCCGGATTTGCGCCACGTCATTGTCGGCAATGTCGAGCTTGAAGGTTTCCAGCACGTCAAACACGAAGCCCCCCTTCCGCTTTTTGTTCTTCTCGCTGTGGCACTCGTAGCAGTTCTTTTCCAGGATCGGCTGGATGTCTTTCTTGAAGTCTGCCGCACCGGCGGTGAAGGCGGCAAGAAATGAAATGAGGAGGGTATGGCGAGGCAGGGACATGGGCGCGCGTTGGGGTCGGAGGAGAACGTGCCATGCCGCTTTTCCTTAGCCAGCAACTTCTTCCCGTGGCATGAAGACCCATGCCCCCCCAGCGCACCGTCTCCGAAGCCGCCGAACTGCTGCCCTTTCTCTTCGAGAACTGGCCCGACATGAAGCGCACCCGCCTCAAGCAGTGGCTCAAATTCGGCAGCGTCCGCGTCAACGACCACTCCGTGACCCGCCACGACCACAAGCTCAAGCCCGGCGACAAAATCACCATCAAAGTCGAACATGCGCCTCGGAAGGCCGCCGCGCCGCTACCTGCGGGCCTGGAAATCGTCCACGAAGATGATGCCATCATCGTCCTCCACAAAGGCTCCGGCTGGCTCACCGTCGCCCTCGACTCCGGCAACGGCCGCACCGCCTACGCCGCCCTCACCGACCACGTCCGCGCCACCGACGCCCGCAACCGCGTCTGGATCGTCCACCGCCTCGACCGCGACACCTCCGGCCTCATCGTCTTTGCCAAAACCGAGCCCTACAAGCGCGTGCTAC